>CAKONI010000020.1 GCA_934097105.1 uncultured Bacilli bacterium | reverse complement strand
CCATAAAACATGATGAAGGTATACTTTCTCCAGTATTAGTTATAATTGTATCCATACTACGACCTTTAACACCTTCGATTATTCTTCCATGATTACCACAAAGACATTTCTTTTGTGTAGATATGGTTACAAGATCATTTTGCACATATCGAATTATTGGTGTTGCAGTATTTAATAAATTTGTACCAACTACAATTCCAGATTTACCATCTGGGAGTTTATTGCCTTTTTTATCGATAATTTCAATAAAACAAGCGTCTTCTTCTAAATGATACTGATGATTTGGACACTCTAATGCTATTCTTGTTAACTCTTCACTACTATACTCATCAAGGACATTTACATCAAGTTCTTCTGCAAGCATTTTTCTCTGTTTTTCATTTGATTGTTCTGAGTGAACAATCACAAGCTCAACTCCATAATTTGAGAGCTTTATACCAGTTGATGCAATTTTTTCAAGATAAGTAGGGTAAGTAGAAATATATTTAGGCCTTGTGTCCATAATATATTTCACAGCATCTTCAACTTTTGTTGTTGTAGGTAAAAAATCTTGTTTGTAGTCACCGCCTATACTATCTACCCACCAAGGGCAAGTATATATGTATAGTATAGTATCATCTGCACAATATTTCCCACCAGATTGCATTTTAAACTGTCTAATTGTTTGAAGTGTGTCTTTATATATCGCTTCTTCTGATACTGCAATAGTTACAAATTTACCACTTGAACCTGAGCTTCGAGTTGAAAGCATAAAGTCTTGGACATCTTTAACAATTTCATTAGGAAATCCTTCAATCAATTCCTCTTTATACAAATATGGCAACTTATAGAAATCGCTCCATGTCTTTATGCTTCCTGGAACATATCCTACTTCGGAATACTTTTTCCTATATAATGGTATGTTTTCAAATGCGTAATCGACAAGATAACTTAATCTTTTAAGTTGCCAGTCTTTAATTTTTTCTAAAGGTTGATGAAGAAAAGGCATTAAGCTATTTTCAGCTTCTATCAGCCCTACTTGAAGCATTTCGTCATGAATCGGTAAAGCCATATACTTTTGACCTTTTTTTCTTAAAGCAATATAATCGTTCTTAGAAATATTCGTCATAATTCCTCCTTCTTTAAAAAAGTTCGTCTATTGACATTGTTTTGACTATCTTTACTTGTAAATTACTTACTCTACAAGTCATCCGCTAAAATCATAAATACGGATTAGTTTGATAATCCATAATATTTTATCACGTTATGTAAATAAAATCAATGGATTTCGCAATTTTTAAGCTTTTTTATATAATTAATTATAAAAAAAATAAAAAATAGAACTTTTTACATATTAAAATTCTATTCTTATAAGCATTTATACTTCCTTATTTTCTAAATCTTGACTAAATCTTAGTAAATATCCATTTGGATCTTGTACCAAAAATTCTCTGCATCCCATTAAAATGTTGTCTTTTCTATACCAATGATCTTCCATTTCTACAAATATTTTGTAATCTGCATCTTTTAATCTATTATATATTTCATCTATATTCGTTACATCTATTTGAAAATTTATTCCTACACCAAGAGGATATTCTAATTTTCCAGTTCCCCATTTATTGTTCTCTTTATCTATCTCTTGTATCATAAGCTGTGCATTTTCAAATTGCAAAAAAGCAAATCTGTCTTCTTCTCTATTATATACAACCTTAAAACCAATTATATTTGTATAAAAATGCAAACTTTCTGCTAAATTAAAAATATCTAACTCCGGTATCATTTGATTCCATTCCATTTCTTTTATTTATCCTCCTCTTTTTTATAATCTTTTTATTTACTTATCTTTTCTTATAATACCATAAAAAAAACTATTTATCAAATAAATTATAAGAATCAAACTATTAATTCTATATTTTCAATAATTCAATCACATCTGCAAATCCATTTCTATAATACTTTTCATTCCAATAATATAAGTAGTCCATAAAGTTTTTATCAAGTTGATCCAGTTGTTTTTGAACATGTTTCTTATTCTGGTCTGGAACATTTTTAAGTATTTTTTCTGCAATCTCTTCAAAATAAATACAATATTTTTATCTTGAGGTGTCATCTCACAAAATGCTGTTTCTTCTCTAAAATCTATCCATTCTTTTAATAAATCGTCTTTTACCTCTCTTTGCATCATCTCCTATACATATATTAATTCATTAAATACTATTTTTTCTGCTTGATTCTTAAAATTATTCATCATCCCCACCCAATAAAGCATATCTATATTCTTCATTTCTTCTGTTAAATTGCTCTTTTCTTTTAATTGTTTTATTATTTGTTCTACTCTTTTTGTTGCAGTTTCTTGAATCTCTTTTAGATAGATATTTAAAGTTCCATCCATTAACATTATTGATCATGATTTCGAGAATCATCATAAAATACTTATAAATTTTAGAGATTTTTGTTGTTTATAACCAAAAAGAAGCTAGCTTATAGAATCGAACTAACTTCTTTCTCTTGTTTTGATTTTGTCGAAATTTTGAAATACTTTTTATCTCAAGACTTTCAAAGTGGTTCGACGAAAATCATCTATGGCTCTCCATGTTGGACTCGAACCAACTCCTCAGGCATCAAACTAATTGTTTCAGCCTTTGACTATGCAAAGTCTAAAACAATAGTTTATGCATATTCATAAACTCGCTTCATCTGCCACAGGCAACGCTCGTTTATTCACCAGTTAATAGCTTTGCTATAACACCGATAGGTCGTTGGTATAAAATAAAAAAGAAACAGATTTTAATATCTGCTTCT
>CAKONI010000019.1 GCA_934097105.1 uncultured Bacilli bacterium | reverse complement strand
CCTAGAACATCAGGCTCAAATGAACCAATAGTAAACAACGAGCCAAAAGTTGGAAGAAATGACCCTTGTCCATGTGGCTCAGGAAAAAAATACAAACAATGTTGTGGTAAATAGTTAAAAGCCTTGAAATAAAGGCTTTTTCTATACAAAAAAACAGGTAATTTTATTTAGATACGTTATTAAATACGTTGCTGGAAAGTATCTAAAACGTATCTAGAGAGAAAATCAAATAAGAAAAGCATAGTATTTTCAATGCTTTTAGAGGATTTGAACCATTGCCATAGTGATAGTGGTAAAAGTGTGGTATAATTAGAATCGAAGGTGATAGTTATGAATGAATATTGTATGTTAGAAACAGCAAATGATAATTATGAAGAAATAAAAAGTATTGCAAAAGAATTGTTAGATAAAAAATTAGTTGCTAGTTGTCACATTATTGAAAGCGAAAGCAGTTGGAATTGGAATAACGAAAGAGAAGAATCAAAAGAATATTTACTTCAAATGAAAACTAAGAAAACCTGCCTAAAAGAAATATATGAAGTTATTAAGATCAAACATAGCTATGAATGCTTTGAATTTGCTATTTTTGATTTAACAAGTATAAATGATAATTACTTAAAGTGGATAGATAAGGAAACAAAGTAAATGGATGAAAATAGATTAAAACATTCAATAGCAGTTGCAAGAAAAATGGTAGAGATTGCAAGAAACAAAAATTTGAGTGATGAGGATATTAAAAATTGTTTTATTATAGGATACAATCATGATGTAGGATATGAATTTACTAAAAATGGAATCAACCATAATACAATTGGAGGGGAAATTCTAAAAAATAGTAATTTTAAATATTGGAGAGAGATTTATTATCATGGTGAAATAAATGTAGAATATAAATCTTTATATTTAGATATTTTAAATCAGGCAGATATGCAGATAGATAAATATGGTAATGACGTTGGTTATGATAAAAGATTAGAAGATATAAAAAATAGATATGGGAAAGATTCTGATGTTTATAATAAATGTTGTAAAATAGTTTATAAAGTTAGAAGATAGTAATGGTAGGTATAATAATTGGAAATATATTATGCTATAGAGACAAATTAGGACTAAAAGAAAAAAATAGTAATAATAATTTTGACAATAATTTTATTTTTTAAATTTAATAATCTAGGATATATTGGATTGTTGACTTTAATTAGTACAGTTTCATATATATTGCTAATGAATGTAAAAAAAATTTAAGTTATTAATTGCTTTTACTATGTTTATGTAGTTTACATATGATATAGTAATAAAATCATATGCATCGGCAAGATTTGATTTTGTGAATATTGTTGCAAATATAGTAACAGTATTTCAGATTAAATCAGTTAAAAATTAGATACGTTTTTAGATACGTTCTGCTAGTGAAGCGGAGTGTAATCGAGTGTAGCTAGGTGCATAAAAGTGTTAATTTGAAGGGTAAAATGCTTTGAAGTTGAGTAAAATTGAACATATTAAAAAGCCTTGTGGAAGTGGAAAAAAATACAAAAACTGCTGTGGAAGAAATTCATGATCGGCACAGCCCAATGTAACTTAACCTTGTTGTATAGCAACAATCTTCGATTTTTCCTATACAGTAAAAAATGCTATCCAACGTAATAACTTGGAGGCGCTTTTTTAATATAATTATTTTCTGTAAAATTATTGAAACATAAATATATGTATGATATAATACAAATGTTCGTAAGCGAAAGAAAATTATAATTATGGATAAAGGAGAATTAGATAAAATGGATAATACAATAATATATTTAATTAGACATGCAGAAACTGTTGACGAAAATGGTATTAGAAATACAAACGAGGATTCTCAAATGATTAACGAAAAAGAAATATTATCAGTAGAAGGAGAAGAACAAGCAAAAAAATTAAGTAAAAATGACGAATTAAAAAATTTAGATATTATATGGTCAAGTAGTTATACTAGAGCTAAAGCTACGGCAAAATATATTGCATATGAAAATAATTTACCGTTTAATTTAGACAATAACTTAAGTGAAAGAAAATTAGGAAATCTAAAAGAACTGGGAGAATTTATGAAGGATAAAAGTACAAGAGATCCTTCACAAGAGCAACTGTTAGATAGAACATTTAGAACTTCTGATGGAGAAAGTGCAGAACAAACTAGAGAAAGGATGAATAATTTTTTTGATAAAATACTTAAAGAATATGAAGGAAAAAGAATTGCAGTAATTAGTCATGGAGGCTCAATAAAATTCTTTCTATTAAACTGGTGTACAGTAAATGAAAATGTTAAACTTGTCTATGACAAAAATACAATATTAAACATAAAATCTCCATGTTTGTTAAAGTTGACTTTTAGAAAAAATGAGTTGATTGGTTTAGAACAAATAGATTGATTAAAAGTTATAAAGTAGATTTTATTATAAGTTCATTTTATAAAATAATAACACAGTATATTTATAAGAAGGAAGGAGAAAATATGAGAGAGATACAAATAAATAGAGTATATAAGCATTTTAAAGGAGATTATTATTTAGTAGTTGATGTTGCAAATGATTCTGAAACAAAAGGAAAATATGTTGTATATAGAAGACTATATGGAGATGGAAGCCTTTGGATAAGACCACTTGATATGTTTTTAAGTGAAGTTGATCATAATAAATATCCAAATGTAAAACAAAAATATAGGTTTGAATTACAAGAAATTGAGAGCGTTGCTAAATAGAAAGGAAAAAATCAGAAATGAAAGAAATAAAATTAAAAATAGAAGGAATGCATTGTGCAGGATGTTCTAATAGATTAGAAAAAATATTAAATAATGTAGATGGAGTAGAAAGCGCTAAAGTAA
>CAKONI010000018.1 GCA_934097105.1 uncultured Bacilli bacterium | reverse complement strand
GTTTAATGGTTAGAATATGGCCTTGCCAAGGCTAAGATGGGAGTTCGATTCTCCTCGTCCGCTCCATAAGATAAAATCGTCGCACTGATGTGACGTTGGACTTAAGTCAACTAGTAATAGTTGATTTTTTTTGTATCTTACAAAGAAATCATCCTAAAGAAATGATGGTGTTTATGATTAATACTGTCAAACAAGAAATACCTATTGATGAATCACTTAAAAAGAAATTAGAGTTTATTTGTGATTTTTGTAATACTACTCCTACATTTATGAATGGAAGTATTAGAAAAATTGTTTCTTATCTCTTTTTTCTTGTTCGTTAAGAGGTATATAATTTTCTATTTTTTGTTCTAGATCTATATTCATCCTCTTAAATAAATAATTATTTAAACAATATATATATATTATAATATCATTCAAAAAGCAAAACCATTATAGTTTTGTCATCCTTTATAAATTATTTATGCATTTTGTAAGATCTTACTTTTGATAAATGAAAACCGTTATTTATTACTTCTTTGTATTTGAAAACATCTTCACGGGTTTCAGGACTTTCAATGATTTCAAAAATATTTGCTTGTTCTATAACATTTTCGGGTGCTTGTGATAATACCTCAGCAATTGATGGTTTAAATACTCCATAATATCCCCAAGTATGTAAACATAAGAAATCATCTACTGTTTCTAATTTACTTAAATCAACAACATCTCTCTTATCTTCATGACGATTCCAAATATAAGATTGATTTCTCAATTCTTGCAAAGTAAATTCTTTTAATAAATATTTCATCTCATCTATTGTTACAATTGGTTTTAATAATTGATATAATTCTTTTAACCTTTTATCATCAATTTCTGGTATTTCTAATTTTTTTGGTAAAGTTACAAAATTATTACTACCATATAATTTTTCCATAAAATCCCTCCTGACGAATATTTATTATATTTTTTTATAATATTGTCAATGGTTACTAAGGTATTTGCCTTGTAATTTTTTTTGTTAATTAAAAAAGAGGATTAATCCTCTTTCTGATTGTTCAAAGTTTCTACTGAGTATAGTTCATTATATACATTTGAATTTTTAAGTAAATAATCATGTGTTCCTGATGCTACTAATTGTCCTTTGTCTATAACATTTATTATATTGGCATCTTTTATTGTAGATAATCTATGGGCAACAATTATTATTGTATGATCTTTTACTAAACTATCTATAGTTCTTTTTATGTATTCTTGCGATCTATTGTCTAGAGCAGATGTTGCTTCATCAAATAAAATTATTTTTGTATTTATAAGTAATGTTCTTGCTATGGCTAATCTTTGTTTTTGACCTCCGGATAGATTTATTCCTCCTTCACCAATTATGGTGTTATATCCATTAGGTAGGCTTTCTATATATTCATCTATATAGGCTTTTTTACAGACATCTTTTATTTCTTCTAAACTAGCATCTTCTTTTACTAGTTTTAAATTATCTATAATGCTCATATTGAATAGAAATGGTGTTTGCCTTATGATTGATATGTTTTGTCTTAAGGATTCTTTTGTTAAATTTTTAATATTAGTGCCATCTATGGTAATGGTTCCTTTTGTTACGTCGAAGTATCTTAATAATAAATTGAATATTGTACTTTTACCGTTTCCACTTTTTCCTACGATTGCTATTTTTTTATGTGGTTCAATTTTTAAATTTAAATTATTTAATATATTTTTTTCTTTTTTTGTGTATTTGAAGTTTACATCTTTAAACTCTATAATTCCTTTTGTATTTTTTAGGGTTTTTTTACCAAATTTTTCATCATTATATAATTTATTGTTTATTATTTCGTCTATTCTTGTTAGTGAAACTTTTACCTTATTATAATTTACACCAAAGTCACTTAGGCTTTCTACAACGTCATCTATTCTCCAGATGTAACTTTCTATTACTATGAAGATACTATAGGTTATTTGTCCTTTTACTACAAAGTATCCGCATGATGCTAGGATTATGAATTGGAGTAAAAAGTAAATAAAATTATTTATGTTGTAGTAGGCTACTTCGTATTTTTTTATTTTTCTAGTTTTATCAAATAGGCTATTTATTTTGTTAAACATCATTTTTTCTATTGTTGATGTTATTCCTAGTGCTTTTATTTCTCTTATGCCTGTTATATTTTCTGTTGCACTTCTTACATATTCATCAGCGTCTTTTTTTATTTCTTTTTGAGTGTTTTTTATTTTTGGGAAAAATCTATATGATATAAATCCCATTATAGTCCCGAATATTACTACTTCTATTCCGAGAATAAGCGATATGGAAAAGCACATAATTATTACGAATATTACTACTAGTGATTTACATATTAGTTTTATTAATGAGCGTAATAATTCCATTACTCTGTCGGGATCTGTATAAATTCTATTTATTATTTCTCCGATTCCCATATTTTCAAATGCTATAGAGGGTAAACTAGATACTTTGTGATATAAATCTTTAGATACATTTTTTGTGAATTTTATTTCTAGATAGTTGTATAAAGTATCTCTTGGTACTGATAGAATAGAGTAAAATACAATCCATATGCTTTCTCTTATTATTAAGCAAATTAAAAATGCATTTAAATCTTTATTTATTAAGGCTTCTAAAGCGAATCCCCAGAAGAATGCTGATAGAATTGTAGGTAAGTAAGAAGTTAGTACTAAAATAAGATAAAAGAATAGTTTTAGTTTATCATTTTTTAAGTAGTGTAAAATGATATTAAAAACACTTTTATTCTTTTTCATTAGTCCTCCTTTAAAAAAGAATTTAGATAGTTTTAAAGAGTTGGAAATAATCCCTTAACTCTTATTTTATTTTTAAATGTATATTTGTTCATATTTCCTCCTCCTTCCCTTGAACTATTGAAATATAACATAAAATAATGGATTTGTCAAAAAATGTAGTATTTATGTTAGTGAATTTAAAAAAAGTAAATAGGACATAATAAAAAATGATAGTTATTTATCATTTTCATTACTAGTTAGGTTACTATAATAACTGTGGTGCCATAGGGATTATAGAGCATTTTTGTACCTTTTAAACTTATGTCAATGTATTTAGTGGTAACTTTGTTATAATCTGTGCTTCCGGGAACATAAATAATTCCATAAGCATTGGTATTTATAATATCCATACTTTTCATAGTAATTATTTTATTTTCTTTGCTTGCTGTTATGATATTAGAACTATCATCGTTTGCAAGGGAGTTATATGTATATCTTACATTTTGATATGTACCATCTATTGTAATATATTTCTTTTTTTCATTTATTAATATACTAGATGTGATGGTGATATCGTTATTGAAATATATATATAGTTATAGGTGTTTTCTTCTTCTAAAACTGTTTTTAGTTCATCACTAGTGGATACTAGTATAGTGTTTTTATCTAATATTTGCATATTTTCCTCACTTTCTACAATATGTTATGATGGAAAAATATTTTTACATAATTAGTTCGCATGATTTTATAAAAATAAAAACTGTAGCCACTACAACTACAGTTAATCTGTTGCCTTTCCTAAAAATTCTATATTTATTGTAAGTAAGGAATTTGTAAAATAAGAATTAGAATTTATATATTTTAAGTCTGGAGTATTTAAATATAATGTTTGTTTTCCTACATTTACTATTTCATAGGTGTTGTCGGTACTGTCAACTGAAAGGATTCCTTCGGCGAGTATTTGTTTTGGTATTTCATCGGGAGTCCATACACTTGAGCCAATATAAATATTATCGGTTTCTTTTTGTCTTAGAGCAATTGCAGAAAAGTCTGTTTTTTCATCGAATACTGCTCCGGTTTTTTTTACATAGGCGGATGCTATTATTGTTATTTTGTAGTAGCCGATTGTATTAAATTTTATTGTATTTTCTGTACTGTCTAGTGTTATTAGGTTGGTTATATCTATTTCTTTTCTTGAAATTGGAATGGCACTGTTTTCGTTTACGGAAATACCTGTTCCACCGTTAAAGGTTACGAGATATGCATTTCTTATTTTATTAGTTCCGGGGTCACCTTTGTCACCTTTAGGTAGTATGAAACTAAATAGTTCTCTGTTATTTTCTTTTCTTATGGTGACTTTTGGGTAGAGTCCTGATGCTACGTTTTCTATTTCAAATTCTGGAACTTTTCCTTCTTTTCCTCTTGGGCCACGGGGACCTATTAGGTATATGGGATTACATTTTTTATTTGTTTCGTTTTCTTTTATACATTTTTTCATAATTTTTCCTCCTGTAATATAATATGATTTTTTTTATTTGATGTAGATTGTTTTTATCTAAAAAAACTTCTGTTTGGAAGTTTGATTGACTGAAGATAATACTTTTAGGGGAGGGGTACTATTAACTTGTTATGTTTATTATTATAATGTTGGTTCGATGAAAAAGAATGAGTCTGATTGTAATAGGATTGTTAATTAAATAGTTAGTAAGGTAATAATTTTACTTTACACTTTTTTGTCAAATGTGTAAAAAGCGCTTGCAT
>CAKONI010000017.1 GCA_934097105.1 uncultured Bacilli bacterium | reverse complement strand
CATATTCTCCATATATTGACTCCTCCATTTCTAATAAATCTAAATAATTCATTTAATTTAACTTTCCTTCATTAAATCTTGATTTTAATTCTTCTTCAAATTCTTTCTTTGTTTGATAATTTATGTCTATTTGTTTTAATAAACACGCGTAATTTTTTAATAGTTCTTCATTGCTTAACTCGTGTATTTTCATTAAACTACTGCCTCCCAATATTCTTTTTCTTCTTGCCTTTCTTCTTGTTCTCTTTGTTTTTGTAATTGCTCTGACACTTCTTCAAATTCGTTTTGTGCTTCATATTTAATGAGTTCTAGTTGTTCAATATAATTCTTATCTGTTAATTCCTTTATTAACGAATCAAGTGAGCTTATTAAATTGTCTAGCTCATCATATCTGTCTTGCAATTCCATTCTGCGTTCCTCCTTGACTTTTTTCTTTTTTACTGTTAGAATATATACAGTAAAAATATTTACTAATAAGTTTAGGTACTATTTCACTTGATTAGCGTCTGGAAATAGTGCTTTTTCTATTTTTTCTACTGTAACAAATGGTAATTCTTTATTTGCTTTAGCATTCAATATAATGCTTTCTAGTTCTAATTCTGTGTCTATAAAGTTGTTGCAATCTTCTAGTAAATCTTCAACAAACTCTTTTTGTTTATTCCACAAATGTGCATTAATTATTGCTTCAATTACGATTATAAAAAGTAGTATTGTTAATATTGTATCTGCCATATTCTTGTCCTCCTTTCTTGTATCTTTTATTTAAATAATGTATAATATCCTCAAAGTGAGGTTATTATTATGGATAAAAATAGTTATAAAGTTTTAAAATTTTTCAATGCTCATTCTACTGAATTTTATTCTGCTAGTACAATCAATAAAATATTTCCTGAATTACTTCCTAAAGATATATTAGAAATACTTCACTATTTGCGTTCTAATGAATATTTAAGAATGATCAGTGATAGTTCTTATCAAGCTACTAATAAAGGTAAAACATACCCTCGCGTAAGACGTTCCGAATGGCTTTCTGAACATATTATTGAAACTTTGGCTCTATGCCTATCTTTTATCGCTATAGTTATATCTATCATTTCTTTAGTTAGAACTTTTTAATTATTAAACATATTAGTACAACAACTTGTACTATTATTGTTGCTGTGCAAAAACCTAATACAAAAGGTCTAAAACAATGATGTTCGTTATCATATTCAATAAATTCATCTATTTTATCTATAATTTTTTTCAACATTTTATTCTCCTAAAATCTAAAACCCTATTATAAAGAATACAGCCCAGAATAATCCAAATGCTATACTTCCTACTATCTCTTTAATTATTTTCTTTGTTTTATTTTTCATTCGTTTTTCCTCCCTTCTAAACTAATATTGATTTTGCTTTTTCTAATTTTGTTTCTGCTTCAATTGCTCTTTTTAATACTGTTTCATATTGTTGATAAGAGACTCCACCATTTTTATAAACTTTTACTTTATATTGATTATTAGTTTTAAGTCCTTCGAGTTCTCCTTTTAGCAACTGTTTTTTTACTTCTGCTTCTCCTATTCCTGTTTGCTTTGCATAAGCTCTTGCAGATAAATAATAGAATGGTACTTCCGGCATTACTTCGCCTCCTTTGCAATCGTTTCACAATTTGTGAAAGTAAAAGGTATAAAAATATCTTGCACTTCACAATCTAATAGCTTCGCAATAGCTTCAGCTTTTTGTTTTGGAATTTTTCTTTGATTGTTTTCATACATGTTGTAACATCCTACTGAAACATCAATGTTCTCTGCCATTAGTTGTTGTGTATAACCTTTTTCTTGTCTTTTCTTCTCCATTTCTGTCATCATATCGCCTCCTCGTTTTTACTATTTGTGAAATCTGCAATTATAATATAACAGCTTGTGAAAGTTGTCAATAGTTTTTTAACATTTTGTGAAAATATTTTACAAGTAGTGAAATAAATGCTATAATATCAATAGATTTCACAATTTGTAAAATATAAAGGATTGATTTTAAATGGATAATATTTTAGGAAAAAGAATTGAATTAGAAAGAACTAGATTGGGCTTAAACCAGATAGAACTTGCAAAAAAACTAAACTTATCTTCTAGTGCGTCAATTTCTCAATACGAAAGTGGCGAAAGAACTCCTAGTGACGATATAAAATTAAGAATGGCAGAATTATTTAATTGTAGTTTGGATTACCTTATGGGTAAATCAGATGTACGAAATCCACAGCAATCTGACCCACTTGGACTTGCTAAAGTGGGATTTAGTATGGACAAGTATGTTCCTCCAACAGACGTACAAAGAGAGCAGATAAAAGGTTTACTTGAGGTAATATTAAAAGATAATAAGAAGGAGGAAAAATAAATATGCTAACAGAAAGGCGTAGCTTTACAGATGACAATGGAAACATTACAACCATAACTGTAGATGAAATTTTAGAAGCTTATGAAATAAAAGACTTAAAATTAGAAGAATTGCAAGAAAAATATGTAAATATTGTTGACGAGTATGAGGAAAAAATAGACAAATATGAAGAAAAGATAAATGAATTAAACGATGTCAATGAACAGTTTTTATCTTTGACAGAAACTTTAGAAGAATTAAAAACAGAAAACAACGCACTTAATCAAGACAACGCAACATCTTTCCTCTCTTTCTGTATAGTTTTTATTATAGGTGTATTTATTGCATTTTTGATTGGAAAGTTTTTTCAAAAAAATAATACAACAATAGATAACAAAGGATAGAACAATATGGATTTATTGAAAGCATTGACTTTACAACTTTTTTCACAATTTTATGAAAACCTCAAGTTGGTGGACCAACAACAGAGTATGCACTTATATTAAAATATCAATGATGATAAATAATAAATAAGGAAAAGAAAATGAATTTAGATAATTTATATAGTTTAACTGAAAAAGAAAAAATAAAAGTATATAACTGGCATATTGAAGATGCTGACGGTGCTTATATCAATATAGATAAAATAAATGCTATCGCTCTTAACTATGATAACATCGGTACTTATGTAGAAGAAAAGTGTGTATTAGCAGAAGAACTTGGACATTATTATTATGAAGCTACTTATTCTCTATACTGTCAAAATTTGCAGGTTATATCAAAGCAGGAACGAAAAGCTAAGAAGTGGGCATACAATGTTCTTGTTCCTTATGAGGATTTACGCAGAGCAATTAAAAATGGTTTGACAACAGTTTACAGCTTGGCAAATTATTTTGAGGTTACTGAGGCTTTTATAAGCAAATGTGTTGCATTTTATATAGAAAAATATGGAGATTTTACAGAAGAAGCATTAAGTTATTAGTGTTTCTTTTTTTAGAAAGGATTTGAATATGGCAAAGAAAACTAATTATTCTAAAAATGGCAAAAATTATTATAGAATCACAAAAACTATAAGTAAAAAACCTGACGGCACTTCAATAAAAAAAGAATTTTACGGTTCCTGCAAAGCGGAAGCTGAAGAAAAAGCAACTAAATATATTAATGATTTAAAGTTAGGATTAATCGAAAAAGATAAAAAGTATACTATAAATATATTGTTGCCACTATGGTTATATGGAACCAAGAGAAACACAGTTAAAGCATCTACTTTAGACAGCTATGATGGTATATACAAAAAATATATTAAGCCTAATGTAATCTCAAATATTCCAATTAATGATATAAAAACTTTAAAAATACAAGAATATTATAATAATTTAGATACAACTGCTAGTAATGTTAAAAAGGTTCATAAACTACTTTACCAATTTTTCAATTATTCTGAAAAAGAAGGCTATATAGTTAAAAATCCTTGCAATAACGTTTCTCTTCCCAAAGAGAAAAAAACAACATTAGAAGTTTTAAAAAATAAATCTAAATTTCAATATTATAGTGAAGATGAAATAAAAAGGTTAAAGGAAGTTTTTAAAGATAATAAATTCAAAAATGTAGTTTTATTCGCTCTTGGAACAGGTATGCGAAGAGGAGAAATATTTGGACTGCAATGGTCTGACATTGACTTTGAAAAAAAAGAAATACATGTTATACACAATTTAACATATATGGCAACAAACATCACCGAGACTTCTAAAACTTATCATTTAACACTACAAACTCCAAAAACTGAAAACTCAATCAGGACTATACCTATGTCAGACAGTATTTATAAACTATTAAAATCAATTTATGACATAAATTCAACTTATGTGTTTTCTCCTAACGACGGGCATTTTGATATAAAATATTTTGAAAAAGTTTATAAGAAAAAATTAAAAGAAGCGCATATCGAAAATAAGAACTTTCACGACTTAAGACACACATTTGCAACTATGTTATTGGCAAATGGAGCAGATCTTATAACGGTTAAAGAGTTGCTTGGTCATAGTTCAATAAAAACAACAGAAATATATTTAGAAGCATTACCTAAAACCAAAGAAGATATTGTCAATAAAATCAATTTTATTTATAACTGAGTCGGGAAAAAGTCGGGAAAATTTTAAGAAGTACAAAAAAAGCAAGGTTTTACAATTTCTTGTAACCCTTGCCTTTTCTATATTACATAATTTAAATTAAGCAATAATTTCA
>CAKONI010000016.1 GCA_934097105.1 uncultured Bacilli bacterium | reverse complement strand
TAATTCATTTTTTATCTCATTGTAGTAATTCATATCTACTCCTTTCTACGGACTACAAGTCTCAATTCTTAATTTATTTTTTTTAATCTTAAACATGATACTACCATCTTGATCTGTTCTATAAATTTTTGAATCACTCAAATTATTTAATACTTCTTTATTTGGATGTCCATACCTATTATTCTTTCCAACACTAATAACTCCATATTTAGGTTTAATTTCTTTAATAAACTCTTTACTACTGCTTGTCCCACTACCATGGTGTCCTACTTTTAATACATCTATATCATCTATATTATATTTATCTAAAATATCTTTTTCTTTCTCTACTCCAGCATCCCCCATAAACAAAAACTTATAATTATTATAATCAAAATAAATCACACTAGAATTATCATTTTCGTTATCATATTCTCTTGTATTTAAAAATTTAAGTTCATAACCACCTATATCCAATCTTCTAATACAAGAAGCATAATCTATATTTTTCTTATCAAGTACTTTAATTAAATCACTTTCCAAGCTATTATATTCACCACAATTAAATATTACTTTCTCAACTTTAAAATTCTTAATCAAATAATCTGCCTCCCTCATATGATCCGCATCACCATGAGTAAGAATTAAATTATCAAGTTTTCTAATACCAACACTTTTAAAATAAGGAAGAAGTTTATTCTTAGAAATCTTATAAGAATACTCACCCTCATCAAAACTAACCATACCTCCAGTATCAATAAGAGTATAACTACCACCAGTACTAATTAAAGCACTATCCCCCTGACCAACATCAAAAAACATAACATAATCATCACTTTTAAAAGGCATAAAAAAGGAAACTACAAAAAACAAAACAATCACAAAAGAAAAACCTATCTTTCTGCTTTTAATTCTCTTAAAAAACATCAACAAAACGACATAATATACACTAATCATTAACACATTCATTTTACACATACTAACTTTAAACAAAGAAAAACTACTCAAAAACTGTGATGAAATCTCAAGAATCCTAATCAAAAAAAATAAAATACTATCTAAAAAAGGAAATAAATAACTAATAAAAACAAAAGGAATAACAATCCCCGAAACAAAAGGAACAAAAAATATATTATACAAAATAGATAAAAAATTAACCTGATAAAAATTATTAACAGTAATCGGATAAGCACAAAGAAAAGATATCAAAGAAATCATAAAAAGACCATAAATCTTACCACCTCTATTAATCAAATCACTAAATACAATAAGAAACAAAGTAACCAAAAAAGAATACTTAAGGCCAACATTATTAATAAACAAAGGATTATAAAACATAATAATAGAAAGCGTAAGCAAAAGCAAATTAACCGTAGGAATCTTAAGATCAAAAATCTTATTAATAAAAAGCAAAATAGTCAAAATACATCCTCTCAAAACAGACATAGAAAAATTAGTAAGAAACATATAAAAAAGAAGAAAGAAAATAAGAACAATATATTTAAAAACAGTTTTAACATTAAACTTATCCAAAACAAACCCAAAAATCCCAACAAAAATAGAAATATGAAGACCAGAAATAGCAAAAAGATGACTTATACCATTTTCCCTATAAGAAGAAAGAACATCCTCATCAATAAAACTATTATTTCCAAAAAGTAAACTATTAACATAAGGAGAAGATTTATAAAGCCTATTTCCTCTTTCAAGTAAAAAGTTCTTAAATTTATAAAAAACATTACTATTATCAGAAATCTTATCAATACTCGTAATAGAAATAACATTATAAATACCATTACTATTTAAATACTTCTTATAATTAAAAGTATTTGGAACAGTTTCATTAGAAATATCACTAATATCTCCACTTATTAAAACCCTATCACCAATAGAATACTCCTCACAAAAAGAAGAAACCCTCTCTTCATCAGCATACAAAAAACCTAAAACTTTTTCTTTACCAAAAAGGTCAAGTTTAACCCCATAATCTTTTAAAACTATATTAGTAATAACAAACTCTTCATTAGAAAAATCATCGTATAAACTAACATACTCCCTACTACTACAAATAAAATATGAACAAAAAGAAAGAAAAAGAAGAGTATAATAAACAAACCTAGATTGTAATATACTCTTTAATCTTTTCAAAAAGTTTATCCCCTATTCCAGAAACATTTTTAATATCCTCAATCTTTTCAAATCGTTTAGTCTTTCTATATTCAATAATACTTAAAGCCTTAGATTCTCCAATTCCAGAAACTGTCATAAGTTCCTCCTTACTAGCGGTATTAATAGAAACAAGTTTCTTAGAATTATCAGAAGCCTTATCACTAGTACCATTATCAGAAGTCTCCTTTGATGAAACATCCTTAGAATCCTTCTCATCATCTAAACTAGAATTAATCGAAAAATCAGAAACACACGAACCATTCGAAGAAATATCAGAACTACACTTTTCATAAACATTTTTCTCCTTTTCCTTAACAGCCAAATAATCATTAATTTCCTTTTCACTATAAATGACAATAACCATTTCATCTTTAACTTTCATACCTAAATTATTCGCACTAGTATCAGCATAAACAGTAAAACCTCCCGCTTTTTTAACAACATCAATAACCCTATCACCATCTTCCATAAAATAAACACCCGGCTTTTTAACCTGTCCTTTGATATCAATAACAAGTTTTTCACTCTTAACAGTTTTTTTAGAAACTAAAGTCTTATCTTTCTCTTTTAATTTATCATTAATATCAGAAAAATTATTAGAAAAATAGTAAAATAATAAAAACTCACTAACAATCATAAGCACAAGTAATATAAAAGATAAAATATAATTACGATACTTATCAAATATCTCATAAAACTTTTCCATAAAACACCTCCTACCATACTATTAGGAGTCATCAATCACTTTACCTAAAGTTTTTCCAAAAAAAAAGAAAAATTTCACTCTCAAGAAACTTTTCTAACATTTTTTCTATTATTTTCATAAGCAACTCTCTGAACCATCATAAGTGCAAGCAAAATACACCAACAAACACTACCACCATAACTCATAAAAGGAAGAGGAACACCCGTCATAGGAAGCAGTCCCGTAACCCCAGTAAGATTTACAACAATATGCATAAAAATATAAAAACTAACTCCATAACAAATAAGACTACCCCTGATCAAAGGAGACCTTTTTCCAATAACAATAATCCTAACAATCAAAGAAAAATAAAGTCCAAAAAGAATTAAAGCCCCAAAAGCACCAGTCTCCTCAACATAAATTGCAAAAACAAAATCAGTATGAGCCTCAGGCAAATACAAATACTTTTGAGTACTATTTCCAAGACCTTTCCCAGCAATTCCTCCACCATTCATAGCAATATATCCATTACAAAGTTGGTTACCATAAGTAATATACCTACTACAAGGATCCTTAAAATTAAATCTCTCAAGTTTATTTTCAGGTATTATTTTATTACCAAAACATAATAAAACCAAAACCAAAATTCCAATCACCACAGCGCCAAAAACAAAAATCTTAGTTTTAATTTTTTTACTAATCGGTGAAAAGAAAAACATCAAAATACAAAGACCCATGAAAATAATTGCTGTCCCCAAATCACCTTGAAAAACTATTGTTCCCGCCAAAAAAATAGCAATAAAAACAGGAATCATCATCTTAGCAAAATTATCCTTACTCCTAAAATTACTCTCATAAAAAGTAGCAAAAAGTGGAATAATAGCAACCTTTGCAAACTCACTAGGTTGAATACCCAAACCATTATAATTAATCCATCCACTCATACCATTTATAACATGACCAAGTAAAGACAAAATAACAATTACTGCCCCTATAATAAAAACCATAATCCACGAAAAAACAGCATACTTACTCGTAGGAATATGAATCAAAATATAAGAAACAAAAAGTCCCACCAAAAGGAAAAAAAGTTCCTTAACAAAATACCTACTAGGATCAGCATCATTAAGCATATAAGCAGTAACATTTGACGCTGAAAAAATAGTAATAAGTCCCAGAGCAAATAAAATAATTGATATAATTAAAAGCGGTTTATCAATACCCTTTATTATCTTTATCATAACATTACCTCATAAAATATGATAACACAAAAAAACAATTTTTAAAAGACTAGACTTTTATAGTGTCAAAACCAGAGGAATTATAATAAACTATATTAGATAAAAAAAAGGAGGATGTTTATGTATTACGGAAACTCTTATGGTTACGGTTCAGGTTGTTGTGGACAAACAGCAAACTATGGATACTACGGAGGATACTCAAATGGATACGCTATAATTCTAGTACTATTTATCTTACTTATCATAATAATCGGTGCAAGAAACTGGAACTAATAACCAACAAGGAAGAGGAAAACCTCTTCTTTTTTAATGAAAAAAATAAAAAAATATGTTATTATATATAAGAAAGGAAAACAAAAATGAAAAAGAAAAAGAAAGAAAATAAAAAAAATTTAATATTAAAAATATTATTAATAGTATTAACCCTAATACTTATATTCTCATCCATAAATATAGCAAAATGGATAATAAATTCTAACAAAACAAAAAACCAAGACACAGAAAAATTAGCAAACATAACAGAAATAGATGACAATCAAAATACAGAAATTATAAAACAAAAAAACATAAAAAAAAGTAATCCATACTGGGACTACATAAAAATGAAACTAATTAATGTAGACTTTACCAAGCTAAAAAAGAAAAATGAAGAAACCGTCGGATGGATACAAGTAAAAGGAACAAATATAAACTATCCCTTCGTTCAAGGAGAAAACAATGATTTTTATTTAAACCATTCCTTCGACAAAAGTTATAATCAAGCCGGATGGGTATTCCTAGATTATAGAAATAACATGTCACTAGAAAACAGAAATACAATAATATATGCCCATGGAATGTATGATAATACTATGTTCGGTTCATTAAGAAATATCGTAAAAAGTGAATGGATGAACAATACAGACAACTACGTAATACGTCTATCAACAGAATACGAAAACACCCTATGGCAAGTATTCAGCGTATATCATATACCAACAACAAGTGACTACTTACAAATAGATTTCAGTAATAACAAAGAATTTAAAACATTCGCAGACAAATTACTAAAAAGAAGTTACCACGATTTCAACACAACAATAAGTGAAACAGATGATATATTAACATTATCAACATGTTACAATAAAAAAGACAAAGTAGTATTACACGCAAAATTAATAAAAAGAGAAAAAAAATAAAAACCTATTAATTTTCAAAAAAATATGCTATAATACACTTGTCATTGAGGTGGTAGTATGTTAAAAAATAAAGATATTTTAGATGAAAAAGATAAAAGACTAAGAAAAATTAGTAAAGAAGTAAAATTTCCATTAACAAAAGAAGACAAAGATACAATAGATTTAATGATAGAATATCTAACAAATAGTCAAATAGAAGAACTATCAGAAAAATATAATTTAAGACCAGGAATGGGTATGGCCGCTATCCAATTAGGAATAGATAAAAGGTACTTCGTAATAGTACATGAACAAGAAGAAAAAGAAACATTTAAAAACTATATCTTAATAAACCCAAAAATAATATCAAAATCAGAAGAAATGATTTATGTAGAAGAAGGCGAAGGTTGCCTTAGTATAAATAGAGAAACAGAAGGAATTGTACCAAGACATGCAAGAGTAACAATTGAAGGCTATGACATAAACGGAAATAAAATAAAAGTAAGAGGAAGAGAAGAACTAGCAATAGCCTTTCAACATGAATTAGACCATCTAGATGGAATTTTATTCATAGATAAAATTGACAAAAAAGATCCCTACAAAGATCAAAATAAATATAGACCAATATAAAAAAAACTGTAAAATTACAGTTTTTTTATATTATCTAGATCTATTAACAGAATCAGAAGAATAATATTCGTAATCAGGAGCAGTTGAAGGATCATAAGAATAAGTACTTCTTCCAGCAGTATAATACTTACGTAAACCTTCCGCTATTTTTGGATTTTTCTCTCTTGAAATCATTTCATTAATACTATCTTCAGAAAGAGGTGGAATAACATAGTCATCTCTACCCATAAAACCATCTGGAAGTTTACCCAAACTATGCTGTGAATATATAGGACCATCACCAGATACTCTTTTTTTCAAACTATTTCCTTCATATTCTTCATACCTAACACTAGCAACATCTAAATATTTTCTTGAAACTTCTAACTTACTACCAGTATATCCAGGATTAATACATGGGTTAAAAGTATTAAAATTAATTAATGTCCTCGCATCAAGATCAAAATTATCAAGTTTAACATCATGTGGATGCATACTACATTCAACATGCCTATACTCAATACCATCACTTGTATAATTACTAATCTTCCTTGTTA
>CAKONI010000015.1 GCA_934097105.1 uncultured Bacilli bacterium | reverse complement strand
GTAGAATATTTAGATAAAGTTGATAAAACAAATAATGACTATAAAACTATTCAAGATTTATCAGTATCATTAAAAGATATATCTACTGAACTATCAGAAAGTAAAGATACAATAAAGATATTACAAGAATCAAATGATGCTTTAGAATTAAGAAATAATAATTTAAAAAATGAGAATTCTATATTAAAAGAAAAGAATAAAACTCTTCAAAATGAACTAAATAATCTAAAAGAATTATTTGAAAAAATTAAAAATAAAATTAACAATCTATATCACTTCTTTGTAGATAAAATGTGGGGTAATAAAGAAAAACGTGATAAATATTATCCAGTTGCTTATGAATTATATGGTAAGAATATTTTAGATGAAGAACAAATAAGAGGTATATTAGGAACTAAAAATAGATCTTCAGAAATAGATAGAGATTCTAAATCAAAAGACGATGATTTTGAATTATAAAAAAAGAGGAATAATATCCTCATAGTTAAATATAAGATTATTCCTTAACATATCCAATGTTACTAGATTTGTTTGGATCAAATGTTAAGTTGCAAATACTAGCAACAAGACCATAAATTCCAAAAGTAACAATTGTAAGGAAAAAATATGCTGCAGTTCTACTTCTATATCCTGCAGGTTTTAAATTAGTATGATTAATAATTATACTACCAATCCATCCTAAAAAGAATGTTAACAAAAATCTTGCTACATTATTATTGTCTTTTTCCATATTACACTTACTCCTCTCAATTATAATTATACAATAAATTTTTATAAAAGTCTTTAATTAATGACAATTTTATGATAATATTTATATAGATTGATTCATATGAATCGTTATTGCCGAAAAAAAAGTTGTAGACCTCTACGGCAACGGCACCATATTGATATTTATTTGAACTACTTAATATAGTTCAATTTTTTATAAAAATGCACAATAATCTAAAAATGTTGTACATTTCAGACTGCTGACAAATAAATTTTGTTATAGGATTGCTATTTAAAAAAATGTTATACAATAAAATTGTAAGATTTCTGTATGTTTCAAAGTTTAAACTTACAACCTCAGTATTGATATAAAGTAATACTACCAGACAATTATTTGACAATAAATGAAAAGACGATAAAATAAAAGGAGGAGTAGATAAAACAAGGAAAATTGGTTTAAAAATGAATGGCTTTATGATAAAAATCCTGAACGTGGGGAATCTCTTACTGAAATGTATAAAAACGAGGGATATAAATCTTTTCATGAATTAAGAGCGTATAATTTTGTTGATAGAGTGATTAGTGATTTTGGTAATGATATGGGAATATCGCCTGAAACTATGATAGATTTGAATTTTGATTTTTGTAAATCTAAAAATGAAAAATTAGAATTATATAGAATGCTAGATTTAACAGAAGTACTAAATAGAGCATTACAAATGAATGAAGACGAGAAACTAGCATTTCATAAAGAACTTGGTCAAAAATTTTTGGAAAACAAATCACCAGAAGATATAGTAAATATGATAGAAAATCACGAAAAATATATTGAACTAACATACGAAAAAAAAGAAAAAGAATTACGAGGAATGTTAGAAGATAAAAAAATAAAAAGATATAAAATATGTTGTTCTAAAGTATAAACAACTCGCAAGGATATAGAGGAGATGAGTTGTTTTTTTGTGCTTTTTTGCTAATATTTTATAAAAAATTGTTGACATTTCAAATTATTATGAAATGCCACAACACAACAATATTATAGCAAAAGACTAATTTTAAAATAAGTTTCTAGTCAACATTCTAAAAGAATTAAGAATAAACAATACTCTTAATTCTTTCTTTAATTTTCTCATCACCAATAATGTCCAAATTACCACCATCACCACTACTAAGTAAATGATTCTTCTCAAGAAGAAATTGTACTCTTCTAGAAATACCTTCCCCTCCATCAATAAACTTAACAGACCCTAAAACCTTAACAAGTTCATCCTTAACCAAAGGAAAATGAGTACACCCAAGAACAACAATATCAATATTTTTGTAATTTTTTAATAATTCATACAAATAAGGATAAGCATCCTCTTCATTTTCAATTAAACCAGCCAGCAAAGGAGCCTCAACCAAAGAACAATTCTTAGTTTTATATTTATTAAAAAGTTCCCCAAACTTTTCACTATCACCAGTCCCCTTAGTAGTCAAAATAATAGCATTCCTATCTCTAAAATTATCATAAACAACCTTAACCGCAGGTTCAGTACCAACAAAAATAATATCAGGATACTTTTCTCTAATATCATCTAAAACCATCGCCGTCGCAGTATTACAAGCACAAACAATAAGTTTAGGATTATATTCAATAAGTTTAGAAACAACCTCATCCACAATAGCAAACAACTCTTCCTTATTTTTATTACCATATGGATTATTAACAGAATCAGGATAATAAATATAATTCTCATTAGGAAGCACTTTAATAACCTCTTTCAAAATAGTACTTCCCCCAATTCCAGAATCAAAAAAAGCAATCGGTCTATTATCCACAAAATCATCCCTTTCAAATTACAAATATTATAGCACAATTTCAAAAATAATGATATAATTAATATATGCCGATTTAGTTTAGTGGTAAAACAGATGCATGGTAAGCATCAGAGAACAGTTCAATCCTGTTAATCGGCACCATTATATTAATTATCCCTTGAAAATCAAGGGTTTTATTATATTTTAACAATATCAAACACACTCGCAAACACACTTTCATAAATTATTTAATATTTTTGTCATATCTTCTAACTCACTTTTATACATATGAGTATAGGTATTTAATGTCGTAGATATTTTAGAGTGACCTAAGTATTTTGAAACTAAAGCAATAGAGGCGCCTTTGTTTATTAACAGACTAGCACAACTGTGCCTAAAATCATGTATCCTTATTTGCTTTAACTCTGCTTTTTCACAATATCTATTTTTATATACTCCTATTGTGGTTTCTTTAAAAGGAACACTATTGCCAAAAATAAACCAGTCTTTTTTAAAATCCCTATATTGTTTCGCGTCATAATACATCTTTTTTAAGTCTTCTACCAATAAAAGAGGCATGGGCAACACTCTTATACTATTTTTAGTTTTTGGACTCGAAATAGTCCATTTTTCACCTTTTATTTTTGTTGTTATAGTTTTATTTATGGAAACGATTTTGTTTGTGAAATTGACATCATTCCATGTTAAAGCGCAACATTCGCCTTGTCTTAAGCCCAAATAGTATAGCATTTCAAAAAAAGTATGAAATTTAAAATCATTTATAACACTATCAAAATTTTTATACTCATGATAAGTGAAAAAATTCATTTCCTTTTTTATTTGATTAACTTCTTTGAATTTATCCACGTATTTTAAAATGCTATCGCTCGTATTGTAATACTTATTTGAAAATATTATCAATCTTTTAAACAAACCCAGCACTTTATTTTTATATGAAACACTAAAAGACAAATTATTTATATACATATTAAATTTTCTATATATACTTAAATCGATTTTGTTTATCTTATAGTCTTTTATAGGGACAAAATGAATATATAAAGTAACATCCCGTGCAACAGTTTGTTTTTTAACATTCTTTTTCTTTTCTTCAATATACTGTTTAAATATTTCATCAATTGTTATGTTAGATGTATTTGTTTTCTGATTTAAAACTTTAATTTTATACATCACTTCTTCTGTTTCTGCTTCTTTCTTTGTTTTAAATTTTTGAGAAGAGTAGTCATGATACTCTCCAAATATATCTTTGTATTTTATTCTAAAAAAATATTGCCTTCCATCTTTTGTAGGTTTTTTGCTTTTGTAAATTGCCATAATTTTTCACTCCAATCTTTACTTTTTTTTTATTATTTAGTACAATTAGAGTATACAAAAAGAGATTTCCTTTCTTGGTCGATTGAAAATTGATTTTTGTATACATGACCTGTGTCTTAGCACAGGTTTTTTTGCATGTTTTTATTTTATTTTTTTAATATTTTCTGCTATTAATTCTAATCTCTTACAGCAAGAAAAAGCAACACAAGAAATTAAACTCAACCCCAAAGAACAAGTCCAAGTGATAAGCATAACAACATAATTAAAATTTTTAGTTGGTTCACTCCAATCATTTTCAGCAGGAACACTAACAGAAAAACTATCACCAAAAACTATACCCAAGACAAAACCAACGGCCAAAAGTATCAATGCCAATACCTTATACATTTCAGAATAAAACGGTTTCTTTTCCATATTAATACACTCCTTTCTTTAACTTATTTATAAAAAAACTTCTGCGTTTGAAGTTTCTAACAAAAATTTAACATATCTGTCCGCTTCATCTTCTATTCCATCGATATTAAATTCAAACAGATTATCTTCATATCTATATAAATGACTTAATTCTATATGAGCCAACTCATGTAGTATAGTTTTTTTTCTTTTGTGATAGTTTAAATAACTATTAATTACGATAACAAACATATCTTTATATTTGAATACAAAGCCTTTAATATTTTTAGATAATTTTTTGTATTTTATTGTTATGTTGTTATAATTCAAAAACTCCATTTGAGAAACATTGCCATTTATTAAATCATATATTTTCATAACTATAATTCTCCCTTTTCTTTATCAATATCTCTTTTCGTTTCTTCAATTATAGTTTTTATTATTAATTTATCTTTTTCAGACAGATAGTCTTTATATTTGTTATATAAGATATCTGTTTCGTCCAATTTATTGTCATTTTCTAATCTTAAATCTTTCTCGACTAAATCCTGCATTGGTATGTTAAATATGTCAGACAATCTTACCATGTCCGCCATTATTGGGTTTCTTTGGCCCAATTCCCATTTACCGATAGTTGAGTAATCTTTATTCATTTTGTCTGCTAATGCTTCTTGAGTCAAACCCGCTTTCTTTCTCAAAAATTTTAAATTATGTGGAAAATGATTTTTCATTCTTATTCCCCTTTCGATATACATATTATAGCAGAAAAAAGACGAGTTGTCAAAAAAGTTAAGACAAAAAGTCAAAAAACTGTTAATATAAGACAAATAGTCTTATACAATGGTTTTAGTTAGGAGGGATGAAAAGATGAATGCAACAAATGTTATTAAAAGTTTTAGAGGCAAGAAATTATTAAGTCAGGAGAAAGTAGCGGAAACAACAATATTCAAAAAAATTAGCAAAGAATTACCTGCATGAGTAAGTCTTTTTTTGTATCATAAGAAGAGTATGGTTAGTTAAGCGGTTAAATACAATTTATGTTAAATTATGTTTGACAAAATGTGTAAAATGGTGTGCAATATGCCCATAACAAAGAGAGGAAAGGAATTGTTGTTTTCGAACACATTTTTGTTAAAATATTGTATTTTTTAGTGATATATGATATAATTAAAACGTTGATAACAAAAGGTAAAAATGATTGCAGAGAGTTTTTCTTACTTCTGTTAATCGGCACCACATATATGCCGAAATAGCTCAATTGGTAGAGCACCTGAATCGTAATCAGATGGTTGGGGGTTCAAGTCCTCTTTTCGGCACCAAATAAAAAGAGTAAAAAAGAATAAAAAGGAGAAAAAAATGAGTTTAAAAATCCATGGAATTTATAGACATTTCAAAGGAGATTACTACATAGTCGAAGACATAATCTATCACAGTGAAACCAAAGAAAAAATGGTAGCCTATCGCGCACTATATGAAGATGCAAAACTTTGGTGCAGGCCATACGATATGTTTCTTGAAGAAGTAAATAGAAACAACCAAAAATATAGATTTGAATTACAAGAAGTATCAAGTTATAGACATAAAAGATAAAAACTAATCCATACTAAGTATGGAGGAAAAATATGGAAGAAAATATAAACGCATTAGATGAAATAAGCAAAGGATCATACATGGGTCTAGACGCAATCCACTTTATATTAAACAAAGTAGAAGATAAAGGTCTAGAAAAAGTCCTAAAAAAGCAATATAAAAAATACAAACAATTAAAAGATGAAATCGAAGACATTTATAAAAAATACAATCAAGAAGATACACCCCACAAAACAAACGTATTAGAAAAAGCAATGACCTGGTATGGAATAGAAATAAAAACCTTTACAGATGAAACCACCTCAAAAATAGCAGAACTTTTAATAAAAGGAACAAACATGGGAATAATCGAAGGAAGAAAAATTCTAAACAACAAAAAAATAAACAAAGAAGTAAAAGCAATATGTCAAAAATACGTACAAATGGGAGAAGAAGCCCTAGAAGAATTAAAAAAATACCTATAATATGGAAAACACCGAAAATTTCCCATATTTTTTTTATACAAAAAGGCAAAAACCATTGACAAAAGAATATAATATGTGTATAATCTAACATGTAAAAAAGGAAAGAGATGTATAAATCCACCTGATAGCAAATAGCTATAGGTCAAATGCCAATAAAGTGAAAATTATATTTTTTTGGTGGATTAGAGTACATTTCGTACTCTTTTTATATTTTTTGGAGGTGTTTAGTATAGCTAATAAAAGTAATGATTTGTTATGTAATGAACAAATAAGAATTCCGCACGTTCTAGTAATCGGACCAAACGGAGAACAAATGGGAATAAAGCCCATAAAAGATGCTCAAACAATAGCAAACTATGCAGGTTTAGATCTAGTGCTAATAAGTGCAAACGCAAAACCCGCAGTATGTAAAATAATGGACTACAACAAGTACAAGTATGAAAAAGCAAAAAAAGCCAAAGAAAGCAAGAAAAAACAACAAGCAAACAACGTCGAACTAAAAGAATACAGACTTTCACCAGTAATAGATATCGGAGATTTTGAAACAAAACTAAGAAACGCATCAAAATATCTATTAAAAGGACACAAAGTAAAGTTAAGTATCAGATTTAAAGGAAGACAAATGCTACATACAGAACTTGGAGAAGAAGTTATGAACAGGTTTGCAGACAAAGTAAAAGACTTTGCAACAGTTGAGCAAAAAGCAAAACTAGAAGGAAGAAACATGACAATGTTACTAGTGCCAACAAAAGAAAAAAAGTAGGAGGTAAAAAACATGGGAAAAAATAAAATTAAAACTCATAAAGGAACAAAAAAAGTTTTAAATCAAAGACAAAGTGGATCAATAACAAAATTGAACGCTGGAAATAATCATATGACAGGAAAGAAAACTCCATCTCAATCAAAAAAAGCTGGAGCAAAATCAAATCTTAGTAATTCAGATTACAAAAGATTCAAAAATGTAATTTAATAGGAAGGAGTAAAAAAGATGGTAAGAGTAAAAAACAGTGTTGCAACACGTGCAAGACGTAAAAAAGTATTAAAAAAAGCCGAAGGTTATTTCGGTAGTAAACATAGGCTATACAAAACAGCACATGAACAAGTAATGCATTCAGAAAGATATGCTTACAGAGATAGAAAACAAACAAAAAGGAACTTTAGAAAGTTATGGATAACAAGAATTAATGCAGAATGTAGAGAAAACAACATCAGTTATTCAAGATTTATCGATGGACTAAACAAAGCAGGAATCGAAATCAACAGAAAAATGCTATCAGAACTTGCAATCCAAGATAAAGAAGCATTCGCAAATCTTGTAAAACTAGCAAAAGGAGAAAAAACAACTCCAAAAAAAGTAGTTAAAGAAGAAACAAAAAAAGAAGAAAAAAGCGAAAGCAATGATATTTCAAAATTAACAGTAGCAGAATTAAAAGAATTAGCAAAAGAAAAGAAAATCGAAGGCTACACAACAATGAAAAAAGCAGAATTAATCGAAGCATTAAAATAAACATACTAAAGAATTTTAATATCTAGTGCCAAAAGGTGATATTATTTTGAATTTAGTAGAAGAAAAAACGAAGGAGGAAAAAAATATGACAGTAGTGTCAATGAGTTATTTATTAGAAGCAGGAGTTCACTTCGGACATCAAAAAAGAAGATGGAACCCAAAAATGAAAGAATTTATATATACATCAAGGGATGATATCTATATAATAGATCTTCAAAAAACAGTAAAACAATTAGAAGAAGCATATGAAGCATTAAAAGAAATTGCTCAAAACGGAGGAACAGTTCTATACGTTGGAACAAAAAAACAAGCCTCAGAAGCAATGGAAGAAAATGCAAAAAGAACAAATATGTACTTCGTAACAGAAAGATGGTTAGGAGGTACACTAACAAACTTCAAGACAATTAGAAATAGAATAAAAAGACTTGAAGAAATAGAAAAAATGGAAGAAGAAGGAACATTCGAAAAACTTCCAAAAAAAGAAGTTATAAAAATAAAGAAAGAATATGAAAAACTAAATAAAAACCTACGTGGTATAAGAGATATGAAAAAAATCCCAAATGCCCTAATCGTAGTAGATCCACGTGTTGAAGAAACAGCAATAAGAGAAGCAAGAAAATTAAAAATTCCAGTATTCGGATTAGTAGACACAAATAGCGATCCAAGTTTAGTAGACTACGTTATTCCTGCAAACGACGACGCAGTACGTGCAGTAAAATTAGTAGTCGGAGCATTAACAAATGCAGTAGCAGAAGTAAATGGAAATGAAATTTTTGAATGCGTTTCAACAGAAGATCAAAAAAAGGCAGCAAAACGTGAAGAAAGAGAAGCCAAAAAAGAAACAAATTGCATCAGCGTTAAGCGTGCAATACCGGTTATGCAATGACAAGCTGCATAACTC
>CAKONI010000014.1 GCA_934097105.1 uncultured Bacilli bacterium | reverse complement strand
TTTCGGAAGTGTATTATATCACTTTCTTTAAACTGCTTTTTTAATTGTGTCTACTCTAAGGGGTGCAGTTCAAGGCTTGCTTTTTATTAAACAAAAAAATTTGATATTTTATCAAAAATTTAATATAATTACTAAAAGGAGGAAAACCAAAATGTGTGGAATAATAGGATACATAGGAAAAGATAAAAAGGCCAAAGAAGTGCTAATAAAAGGATTAAAAAATCTAGAATACCGAGGATACGACTCCGCCGGAATAGCGCTTTTAGAAAATGATAAAATAAAAATAATAAAAGAAGAAGGAAAAATAAAAAATCTAGAAAAAAAGGTGCAAGAAGAAAAAGAATCAACTCTAGGAATAGGACACACCAGATGGGCAACCCACGGAAACGCAACCAAAGAAAATGCCCACCCTCATAAAGTAGGAAAAGTAACATTAGTACACAACGGAATAATAGAAAACTACGAAGAAATAAAAAATAAGTTAAACTATAAACCAGTATCAAATACAGATACAGAAATAGCCTGCGCTCTAATAAATGATATATACGAAAAAACAAATAACAAACTAGAAACCCTAAAAGAGGCAAACCATCTACTAAAAGGATCATACGCTTTTGCAATTTATTTCGATAAAGATAATGAGCATCTTTATGCAATGAGAAAAGATAGCCCATTAATCATAGCAAAAGGAGAAAACGAAAACTTCCTATCATCAGACGTACCAGCAGTCCTAGAATTTACAAATAAATATATTTTACTAGACAAAAACGAATACGCAGTACTAACACAAGATAAAATAGAAATATTTAATGACAACCTAGAAAAAATAGACAAAAAAATAGAAACATACACAGAATCTCTATCAAAAGAAGGAAAAAATGGCTACGAACACTATATGATAAAAGAAATAAACGACGAGCCAGAAGTCTTACAAAACATCCTAAAAACTTACGACATCCAAAAAAGTCTAATAAACAAAGACTTAAAAGACATAAAAAATATAGAAATAATAGGATGCGGAAGCGCATATCACGCCGGATTAGTAGGAAAATACTTTCTAGAAGAACTATTAAAAATACCAACAACTGTCTATCTAGCAAGTGAATACCGCTACTCAGATATCTTAATAAAAGAAAACAAAATATCAATATTCATCTCCCAATCAGGAGAAACAGCAGACACCCTAGCAGCCCTAAGAAAAGCAAAAGAAGAAAACAGTTACACAATAGGAATAATAAACACAGTAGGATCATCAATAGCAAGAGAAGCAGATGAAGTCCTATACATAAAAGCAGGACCAGAAAAAGCAGTCGCAACAACAAAAGCCTACTCAGCCCAAGTCCTAGTCCTAGAACTATTAGCGCTCAGCCTATCAAAAAAACAAGAAGAAAAAGAAAACCTAAAAAATTTACCAATCATAATACAAGAAACAATAAATAGGCAAAACCTAGAAAATCTAGCAGACAATCTAAAAGATAAAAAAGACATCTTCTTCATAGGAAGAAAACTAGACTACTATCTATCCTTAGAAGGCGCCCTAAAACTAAAAGAAATCTCATACATCCACTGTGAATCCTATGCAGCCGGAGAACTAAAACACGGCTCAATCTCACTAATAGAACAAAACACTCCAGTAATCTCAATAGTAACTGATGAAAGCATAAAAGATAAAACAATAAGCAACATCAAAGAAACAAAAGCCCGCGGAGCATACGTTATCCTAATAACAACCGAAGAAATATTAAAAACAATAGAAAATACATCTTTCTGCGACTACATAATAAAAGTAAAAAGCAAAAACAAAATTCAAATAGTGCTAGAGGCCATAACAATTCTGCAACTACTATCATACGAAATAGCAAAAGCAAAAAAAGAAGATATCGACAAACCAAGAAACCTAGCCAAATCAGTAACTGTAGAATAAAGGACAAAAAGTCCTTTTTTTCGTAAAAAAAACCCAAAAAAATTGTCCAAAGCCCTAATATTTGATATAATAAAAATACGAAAAAAATAGAACGAAGGTAGATAAAATGTATTTAAAAGAAATAAAAACAAGTGGCTTCAAATCATTCGCAGACAAAATAAACCTATCACTAGACGAAAACATAACCTGCATAGTAGGCCCCAACGGAAGCGGAAAAAGCAACATAGTAGACGCTGTAAAATGGGTTCTAGGAGAACAATCAGTAAAAACACTACGTGGCGACGGCAATATGACAGACGTAATCTTTTCAGGATCAAAAAGTAGGAAACAACTAAATTTAGCATCCGTAACACTAGTATTCGACAACACAGACTCCTACCTAAAAGTACCATATTCAGAAATAGCAATAACAAGAAAAGTCTACAGAAGCGGAGAAAATGAATACTACATAAACAACGAAAAATGCCGCCTAAAAGACATAAACAACCTATTCCTAGACAGCGGTATAGGAAAATACGCTTTCAACATAATATCACAAGGCGAAGTAGCAGACATAATAAACAGCACACCCTACGAAAGAAGAGCCATAATCGAAGAAGCCGCCAGCGTTTTAAAATACAAAAAACGTAAAGAAGAAGCCCTAAGAAAATTAGACAAAACAAACGAAAACATGGTAAGAGTAAAAGACATAATAATGGAACTAGAAACACAAATAGAACCCCTAAAAACACAAAAAGAACAAGCACTAAAATACTTAGACTACGAAGAAAAACTAAAAAATGTAGAAATTGCTCTAACCGCAAAAGATCTAGAAACCCTAAACAACAACTACCACGAAACACAAGAAAAAATAAAAAACCTAGAAACAGAAATAGCATACAAAATGAATAAAAGCACAAATAGTGATGCAGAAATAGAAAAAATAAACACAAACCTACTAGAACTAGAAAAAAACTTAACAGAAAAAAACAACGACTACATAAACATAACAACAAAATCAGAAACACTAAAAGGAAAACTAAACATAATAAAAGAAAGAACAAAATACTCATCATCAGATACAAAAGTACATGAAAACATAACAAATCTAAAAGAACAAAAATTAATTCTAAAAAACAAAATATCACTAGAAGAAACCATTTTAAATAACATGACATCAAACATAAAACGCCTAGAAAACGATGCAAAGTTAAAAAAAGAAGATCTTCAAAAACAAGAAGAAGAAAAAGAACTTTTAGAAAATAAACAAAAAGAATGCCAAAAAAAAGTAACAGATCTAGAATATAAAATAAAATACCTAACCGACTACATAGATCAAGGCGCAGGAATGAATCAAAACGTAAAAAAAATACTCTCAAACCCCAAACTAGAAGGCATCCACAGTACCATCATAAACCTAATAGAAATTGAAGAAGAATACGCTCTTGCCCTTTCAGTTGCACTTTCCTCAGCCAAAGACTACATCGTAGTAAACACCCCAGAACATGCTAAAAAAGCCATAAACTACCTAAAAGAAAACAACCTAGGAAGAGTAACATTCTTCCCATTAAACGTAATAAAAGAAAGAAACATAGACATAGAAACCAAAGAAAAACTAAAAAATGTAAACGGCTTCATAGACATAATGAGTAACCTCCTAACATACGAAGAAAAATATCAAAACATCATAAAAAACCAACTAGGAAACGTCTTACTCGTAGACAATATAGATACAGCAAACAAAATAAGAACAATCATAAATAGTAGATATAAAATAGTAACCCTAACCGGCGAAGTAATAAACGTCGGAGGATCAATGACCGGAGGAAAAATAAAAACAACATCAGTAATAACAGAAAAATACGAACTAGAAAAATTAACAAAACAAAAAGAAAACCTAACCAAAGAAATAATAACCCAAAAACAAAAATTAAAAGAAACCGAAGACGAAGAACAAATAAAAAAAGCAAAATATCTAGAAATAGAAAAAGAAAGAGTAATAGAAAAACAAAAAGAAGAAACAAAACACCTAGAAATAGAAGATTTAAAAGAAAAATATAACCAAACATCACAAGAACTAGAAAGCCTAAACAACGTAGTAAATAGCACTCTAAACAAAGAACAAGAAGAAGTAATGAATAACTACTACAACGCTCTATCGCAAAAAGAAAATCTAAAGCAAGAAATAGAAAAAATAACAAAACAAAAAGAAGAACTCCACGCAATTCTAGAAGAAAAAAATGCCACATATAAACTAGAAAACTCCCACTTAAGAAAACTAGAGCAACAATTAAAAGAAAGCGAAATAGAAAGTTCCAAAACAAGCATAAGAATGGACAATCTCTTAAACATACTAAGCGAAACATATCAAATGACTTTCGAAAAAGCCAAAACAAACTACATTCTAGAAATTGAAGAGGAAGAAGCAAGAGAAAACGTAAAAAAATACAAACAAGAACTAAAACTAATCGGCCCAGTAAACACCGCAGCAATCGAAGAATATGACAGAATAAATACAAGATATGAATTTCTAAAAAAACAATACTTCGATCTAGAAGAAGCAACAGTAACGCTCCTAAAAATAATAGACGAACTAGACCTAGTAATGAAAGACGAATTCATAAAAACATATAAACAAATAGAAATAGAATTTGACAAAGTATTCAAAGAACTATTTAAAGGCGGAGAAGCAAAATTAAGCCTAACAAAACCAGAAGATCCACTAAACACAGGAATAAACATCAACGTAACACCACCAGGAAAAAAACTAAGTAGCATATCACTTCTATCAGGAGGCGAAAAAACCCTCGCAGCCATAAGCCTATTATTTGCAATACTAAACATAAAAAAAATACCATTCTGCCTATTCGACGAAATCGAAGCCGCCCTAGACGAAGCAAACGTAAGCAGAGTAGGAGAATACTTCCAAAAATACTCAGGAAAAACACAACTAATAATAATAACCCACAAAAAGAAAACAATGGAATACGCAAGCACACTATATGGAATAACAATGCAAGAATCAGGCGTATCAAAACTAGTAAGTGTGAAACTAAAAGAAAACTAACAAGTGAAAAACTTGTTTTTTTCATGCAAATAGGTAATATTTCTCCTCAAAAATCAAATCAAAGAATAAAATAAAATAAGGAGTGATAAAAATGACAAAAATTAAAAAAATATCAAAATACATCCTAAACATACTAGTAATAATAGAAGCTCTTATAATCGGACTCGCACCAATATGGAACTGGTCCTGGGCAGATAACATAATCCAAACAATTGCCGTCGTAACCGCGGTAATATCAACATACTTACTCGGCGATAAAGCAGTAAGCAAAAAAAAGGAAATAAGACCATGAAATGTGAAATATGTCAAAAAGAAGTAGAAAAAACAATACCATTCTACTGGGGCTTTTTCGAAAATGAATACAACCCAGAAAAATGGATAAACGCCTGCCCCAATTGTTGCAAAGAATTTTTAAGAGCCAGCAACATCTCAAACCAAACAAAAAAACCTCTAATAAATATAGAAACAAAAATAAAAACAAACACCAGAAAAAGAACAAAATAAAGTTCTTTTTTTTTAACACTTGGCAACTGTTATATACAGTTATACACTGTTATACATAAAAAGGCGTAAAAATATGAAAATGATTATAAACAACAACAGCCCAGTTCCCATCTTTAAACAAATAAAAGATTCAATAATAAGTCAAATTCTATCAAACGAACTAGAAGAAAACGAACTATTACCATCAATAAGAACATTCGCTCAAGACTTAAAAATAAGCGTAATGACCGTAAAAAAAGCCTACGACGAACTAGAAAATGAAGGATACATAACAACAAAACAAGGAAAAGGCAGTTACGTCGCAGAAAAAAATAAAGAATTCATAAAAGAAGAAAAACAAAAAGAAATAGAAAACTACATAACAAAAATAATAGAAATATCAAAAAATACCCCCATAAAAAAACTATCAAAAGGAATGAAAAAAAAACTAGAAATCATCGTAGCGATTTCTCACCATCCAAAACTTCTAATTCTAGATGAACCAACAAGCGGACTAGATCCCATAATAAGAAAAGAAATCCTAAACCTACTATTAAAATTCATAAAAGACGAAAACCACACCCACATAATAATTCTCCTAGCATCATTAATAGTACTAATAATATCCTATCTAATATCAAAAAAAATCTATCAAAATAAAGAATTTTAAAAAAACTTGCAATAATAAAAATCAAACTGTATAATAAGTATGAAAAGTATAACGAATTATACAAAGGAGGAACCATGAAAAACAAATTCGTCGGAATTGCCAAAGTCGGAGAAAAAGGCCAAATAGTAATTCCCAAAGAAGCAAGAGATATGTTCGAAATAAAACCAGGAGATAGCATTGTAATCCTATGCGACAAAAAGAAAGGAATGGCACTCGTAAAATCAGAAGTCCTAGAAGACACAATGGACAAAATAATGCCAGAAAAAGAATAATATGTACTCAGTAGAAACAAATAACCTAACCAAAAAATTCAAAGGCAAAATCGCAGTAGACAAAATAAACCTGCAAATAAAAAAAGGAGAACTATTCGCTCTTCTAGGAACCAACGGAGCAGGCAAAACAACAACAATCAAAATGCTATCCGGATTAATCCTGCCAACAGAAGGCACAATAACCATCGAAAATATGAACATGCAAAAACATTCCCAAAAAATAAAAGAAATACTAAACGTCTCACCACAAGAAACAGCCATCGCCCCAAACTTAACAGTAAAAGAAAACCTAGAATTCATGGCAGGTGTTTACCAAATAAAAAATAAAGATGAAAAAATTAAAAATTTAATAGAACAATTCAAATTACAAGAAGTACTACACAAAAAAGCAAAAACCCTATCCGGAGGCTATCAAAGAAAAGTATCAATAGCAATAAGCCTAATAAATGATCCAAAAATACTGTTCCTAGATGAACCAACCCTAGGCCTAGACGTCATCTCAAGAAAAGAACTATGGAAAATAATAAATGAGTTAAAAGGAAAAATAACAATAATCCTAACAACCCACTACATGGAAGAAGCAGAAAGCCTATCAGATGAAGTAGGAATAATGAAAAATGGCACTTTAATAGACGTAGGAACCCCTAAAGAACTAATAAAAAAGACAAAAACAAAAAACTTCGAAGACGCATTTGTAAAAATAGCAACCGGAGGTGACCTATAATGAGAATGTTAAACTTCGCCAAAAGAAATTTCAAAGAACTAACAAGAGACCCATTAAGTCTAATATTTGGAATCCTACTACCATTATTCTTACTATTTATATTTAAGCAAATAAACATCCCAGAAGAAACATTCAACCTAGAAAACTTCACTCCAGGAATAATCATCTTTGGCTTTTCATTCATAACACTATTCACAGCAACCCTAGTAGCCAAAGACAGAACAACATCACTACTAATCAGACTAGGAACCTCACCAATGAAACCATCAGACTACATACTAGGATACATTCTATCTTTAATGCCAATCATCATAATTCAAGACATTCTCTTCTTCCTAGTGGCAATCCTCCTAGGACTAAGTTTTAGCATAAACATAATATACGCAATACTAATATCCATCATAATATCAATTCTATTCATAAACCTAGGAATACTAATAGGAAGCCTAGTAAGCGAAAAAGCAACCGGAGGAGTAGGTAGCATAATAGTACAACTAGTATGCTTCACAAGCGGAATGTACTTTCCAAAAGAACTAATCGGAAACACATTCTCAAAAATATGTGAACTATTACCATTCGAAAGTTCCCTAAACATAATAAAAGGAATACTAAATAACAATCTAGGTATAATAGATACAAAAAATATTATAGTATTCCTAACATACACCACATTAACAATAATAATCTCCTCCATAGTATTTAAAAAGAAAATGACAAGCGATAACAAATAGAAGAAAGGACAAAATAGCAACAAACCAAAAAGACTAAAAGAAAGAAATTTCTAATAGTCCTTTTTTGTTATGAACAATTAAAAAAATCTTAAAAACCGCAAAAAAACAATCGCAACAATATAAAAAACCAAATGCATACCAAAATTTAAATAAAAAGCTTTTCATGCTACTTTCTTGTAGTAGTTATTATAGCATGTTATAATTAAAACATATGGGAGGTATATAATGGTTTATAAATGGACATATAAAACTCCAAACGAGTTCGATGATATGGTAATGAATAGTGATGGAAAATATCTAACAGGACTATGGTTTATTGGCTCAAAAGATGACTCAAAACACACCACCAACTGTGAAGAAAAAAACTTACCAATATTTAAAGAAACAAGCAAATGGTTAGATATTTATTTTAGTGGCAAAAACCCAGACTTCACACCCAAATATAAAATTAATAATTTAACACCATTTAGGCAAGAAGTAATAGATATAATGAATACTACTCCATTTGGCAAAGTACTAACATACAATAACATATCAAAAATTATCGCCAAAAAAAGAAAAATTAATAAAATGTCAAGCCAAGCAGTCGGAGGAGCCGTAGGATGGAATCCTATTTGTATCATCATCCCCTGTCATAGAGTAGTCGGCTCAAATGGAAGTCTAACAGGATACGGTGGAGGAATAAAAAACAAAGTAGCACTTTTAACCCATGAACAAAATGATATGAGTAAATACTTCATCCCTAAAAAAGGAACAGCTTTATGACAAGATGCAAATGGTGCAACTTAGATAATCCCTTATATATAAAATACCATGACTTAGAGTGGGGAATACCTAATTTCGACGATCATTATTTATTTGAAATGCTAGTACTAGAATCCTTTCAAGCAGGCTTATCCTGGGAATGCATTTTAAATAAAAGAGAAGACTTCCAAAAGGCTTACGATAATTTTGATATAGAAAAAATAATAAACTACGATGAAAACAAAATAAATGAACTATTATCCAATAAAAAAATAATAAGAAACAAACTAAAAATAAATGCTAGCATCAACAACGCAAAAATATTTAAAAATATTCAAGAAGAATATGGAAGTTTTTATAACTATTTAACAACATTTACAAAAAATAAAATATTATACGAAACAGATAAAGTAACAAATGATTTATCAGATACCATTTCAAAAGATCTAATCAAAAAAGGCATGAAATTCGTAGGTTCCACCATTATATATTCCTATTTACAAGCAACAGGATTTATTTATTCACACGATAAAGAATGCTTTATGCACAAGGAAAAACTATGATAATAAACACTGGTTGCAGAACCGATATACCTGCCTTTTACTCAAAATGGTTTATAAATAGGATAAAAGAAGGATATGTCTATGTTAGAAATCCCTACTACCCAAAACAAATAACAAAATATACACTTGACCCTAAAGTTGTTGATTGTATAGATTTTTGTACAAAAAACCCAGAACCCATGCTAAAGCATTTAGATGAAATTAGCCATTTTAAACAATTCTGGTTCATAACTATTACGCCTTATGGAAAAGACATCGAACCAAATGTACCAGACAAAGATAAAGTCATAATAAGTTTCCAAAAACTATCTCAAAAACTAGGAAATAACCTCGTAGGATGGAGATATGATCCCATTTTCCTAAACAAAGAATTTACTATAGAAAAACACATTAAATCCTTTGAATATATTGCTAAAAAATTAAAAGGATACACCAATTATTGCACAATTAGTTTTTTAGATTTATATGAAAAAGTAAAAAGAAATGCACCAGATTTAAGAGCGCCATCAAAAGAAGAACAAATTATATTAGCAAAAGAATTCGTTAAAATAGGAAAAAGAAATAATATAGAAATTTACTCCTGCTGTGAAAGTACCTTTCTAAAAGAATTTGGAATTAACACATCAGGATGCCGAAACCAAAAACTAGTAGAAAAAAGTATAGGATATAAACTCAATTATCCTAAAACAAATAACAAAAGAAACAAATGCAACTGCCTTATGGGTAATGATATAGGAGCCTATGATTCTTGCGGACATTTATGCAAATACTGCTATGCTAATACCAATAAAAATAATGTTATACAAAATATGAAAAAACACGATCCCACATCTCCACTGTTAATAGGCAATATTAAAAATGAAGATAAAGTAACAGTGGCAAACCAAAAAAGTTATAAACTAAAACAAGAGCAAATTACGTTGTTTTAAATCAAAAAAGATTTCGTTTATTTTATAAAAATTACCAAAAAGACAATCTAAGTCCTAAAAACCTAGAATTGTCTTTTTTCTTTTGAATAGAGTCTATAATATTTAAATTATTTTTTAATTATTTATATTTTATTATGAAATATCATAAATATTTAAAATAGATATAAACAAAAAAATCAACTATTACTAGTTGACTTAATCATTAACGTCACATTGGTGCGACGATTTTACCTTATGGAGCGAA
>CAKONI010000013.1 GCA_934097105.1 uncultured Bacilli bacterium | reverse complement strand
CAAATGCACCAGAATTAACAGAAAATATGATACCAGTTTATTATGATGAAACAAAAAGTGTCTGGAAAAAAGCAGATAAAAGTAATACAAATGTAGATTATAAATGGTATGATTATAATAATAAAGTTTGGGCAAATGCCGTAACAGTAACAGAAAAAAATAGAAGTAAATATTTAGAAGCAACATCTGGAACAGAAATACCAATGGATGATATAAATACAATGTGGGTATGGGTACCAAGATATACATATACATATTTAAATACAAATACTCCAGAAGAAATAAAGATAAAGTTTGAAAAAGGAACAAATAGCACAGGCACAATAAAATGTACTGATGCAGTAACAGGAGGTACCACAACTATATCCCAAACATGTACAGATACAACAAATAGAAGTTTAAAAGCAGGAACATCTACATATACCCATCCAGCATTTACATTTGGAGATAAAGAACTAACAGGATTATGGGTAGGTAAGTTTGAGAGTAGTGCAACAACATTACCAACAAGTGAATCAACAACAGAATCTACAGTAATAATAAAACCAAATGTCCAATCATTAAGAAATAAAGCAGTATCGTATTTCTTTCGCGATGCCCGACAAATGGAGAAAGCAAATAATGTATATGGCTTTCCACAAAGTAATAACACAACATTTAATTGGAATGGTAATTTAACTGGAGATACAAATAATATAGATATCCATATGATGAAGAATACAGAATGGGGAGCAGTAACATATTTGTATCATTCAAAATATGGAAGATGTACAAATGGTAAATGTGAAGAATTAACAATAAATAATTGTAGTGATAAAATAACAGGGATCGGAGCAGACACAGTAAGTGCAAGTGAGTCATCAACAACATGTACAACAAATAAAAATAAATATAATGGAGCAAGTGGAGTAAAAGCAAGTACAACCGGAAATGTATATGGTGTATATGACATAAGTGGAGGTTCATTTGAATATACAATGGGTAACATGGTAAACTCATCTAATCAATTTCAATCATCAAGTGCAAATAATTGGACTAACACAACATATCCATTAGCAAAGTATTATGATAGTTATACATATAATACAAGTAATACAACATATAAAAGAGGAAGATTAGGAGATGCAACAGTAGAAATGGCACCTTCATCTGGTTCTATGACTTCGTGGTATTCAGATTCCGCCTCCTTCCCGTACTCGTCCGCTTCTTGGTTCGCACGTGGGGGTCCCTACTCTTATGGTACGTACGCGGGCGCTTTCCATTCCCACTACGACAGTGGCTTTGCGGACGGTAACTACTCGTTTCGGGCCTCTATTGGTGCTCTGGACTGACGAAAAGAGAAACTCTTTGAATAGAAGTACAGGAAAAGAAAAAGTGAGGTAATAGGTTATATGATGGATACAGGATAATTGCCGACTTTTTGGGACTATCTTTTTCCTAAAAAGTCCCAGGTGCGTAAGCAACTGGCAAAGCATTTGTCCTTTTTCTTTTCTTATACAATTTATTTTAAGCAAGAATTAAGTAAGATATTATTAAATATAATCTTACTTTTCTTTCTTTTTTTCTTTCTATATGTTATAACACTATATATCAAGTAAAGAGGTGATTTATCTGATTGTTATAAAAGAAAATACAAATAATATTAATGATTTCAAATATTTATATGAAAAAACTTTCTCAAAAAATATAAATAAAGAACTACTAAAAATATCTCTAAAAAACACAGTTTATTCAGTTTCCATATATGATAACAATAAAATAATAGGTTATGGAAGATTACTTGGAGACGCTATTTACTATGTACATATTCATAATATAATGGTACTTCCAGAATATCAAAATCAAAAAATAGGAACTAAAATAATGAATACTTTGCTAAAAGAAGTAACAAAAATAAAAAAAGTTAATCCAGATTTAAAAGTGTACTTAGCATCCTTCAAAGGAAAAGAAAACTTTTATAAAAAATTTAATTTTCTAACAAGAGAAGAATTAAATATGGGAAAGGTAATGATGCTTAAATAAAATAAATCATAATTTCAAAATAATATTAATATATTTATAGAAAAGACTGGAGAATAAAAAAATGAAAAAAGAAGAAAAAGTACTTAATTATTACGTTATGTGTAATAAATTAAAAAACATAATAAGAACAGGATGGTTAAACTGGAATGTAAAAAGAGAAAGGCTTGAAAGCGTAGCAGAACATGTATTCGGAGTTCAAATGCTTGCAATTGCTATAAATTCAGAATATAACTACGACATAGACATCACAAAAGTTATTTATATGCTAGCAATCCATGAAATCGGAGAAACTATAATTGGAGATTTAACTAGATTCCAAATATCAGAGGAAGAGAAAAAGAAAATAGAACACGATGCAGTTGGGAAAGTTCTAGAACCTTTAAAAGATAAAGAATACATAAAAAATCTTTTCATAGAATTTGACGAAGGAAAAACAAAAGAAGCAAAGTTTGCTTACCAATGCGACAAACTAGAATGCGATCTTCAAAGTAAATTATATGATCAAGAAAATTGCGTTAATTTAAAAGATCAAGAAAACAATTCCACCAAAGACCACGCATTAGTAAAAAAACTCCTTGACGAGGGAAACTCATGGTCTAGTATGTGGCTTAAATTTAGTCAAGAAAGTTACCCTTATGATGAAAACTTCAAAAGTATTTCTGATTATGCTACTGAAAATGAAATATAAAAATAGCACAATATTTTTAAGATATTGTGCTTCTTTTTTTTCAAAGAAAGGGAAGAGTACTAAAACAAAAACATGCAAACAAATGTACGAAAATATACTGACAATATTAAATGCATTTGATATATTTTACACATAGGTATTACAAAAAAACTAATAATATTTAATATTCATTTAATAAAAAAGATTTATATTAAAAAAAGGAGTGATAACATGCGTATATTAGTAATTGAAGATGAACCATCATTAAATGACTTAATAATACTAGACGTAATGCTACCTAATATAAATGGATTCGATATTCTAAAAGAAATAAAAAGAAACAAAATAAAAAGTAAAATATAATGCTAACAGCCAAATCCTCTCTAGAAAATAAACTAGAATGCTTAAACAGCAGAGCAAACGATTACGTAACAAAACCATTTCATATGGACGAACTACTAGCAAGAGTAAACGTCTTAATAAGACCAAATAGCCTAAATATAATCTCTTACAAAGACATAAAACTAGATACTACTAACTATAATTTAAAATGCAAACCTCACATCAAAAGCCTCTGAAGGCGTTGTAATCGAAGGAAAAAATTCCGTTTTTCTTTACAATACCACTCTAACAGATACAAACAATACATTAAACGGCCAATCAACAACGTATAAAAATATATTTCTATATCAATCAATGAGTGGTGATGCCGAAAATGGAAGTTTCAATTTTACTTCTAAAAATAGTAAGATAATTACTAACAAACGAGACACATTCTATATCACCAACACCAAAGCCATAATAAACTTAGAAAATAATGAGATAACAAATAATGATAAAACAGGATCCTTTTTAAGAGCCAAGTCTGACTCTTGGGGACAGACCGGTTCAAACGGTGGGGAAGTAACTCTTACTATGATGGAAGCATTAACACCAAAAACGAAGCAAAAAGCATAAAACTTACTCTAGATAAAACTTCAAAAATAAAATTAACTCGAAATACATATATAACATCATTAGAAAATGAAGATGCAACAAACAGCAATATAGACTTTAATGGCTACAAACTATACGTAAATGGCAAAGCCATAAACTAAAAAAGTTTATTATCTAAAACAAAATTACTTACTTTTAGCCTTTTTTCCAAAAAAAAATGACAAAAAACGTTGAAATGCATATTTTTGTATGTTATAATAACCAATAGTTAGACACAGAAAGGAGGCTTTAAAATGACCGGAGTAACAGTAAAAGACAATAATTTAGATGTTGCAATTAAAAGATTCAAACAAAAGTGTGCCCGTGATGGTGTCCTTACTGATGTCAAAAAACATAAATTCTATACAAAACCTGGAGTTAAAAGAAAAGAAGAAAAGAAAAAAAATACAATCAACTCTAGAAGAAGAAATAAAAATAGAGCAGCTTAAAACTGCTTTTTCTGTAGGAGGAAAAAATATGTTAGAAAAATTCAAAAGCGAATTAATAAAAGCCATGAAAGAAAAAGACAAAACAAAACTTAACACCCTAAGATCAGTAAAAGGCGCTATGCAACTTGAAATAATAAATAACAAAAAAGAAGAAAACGATGACTTACTTATAACAGTAATAAACAAACAAATAAAATTAAGAAAAGACTCCATCGAAGAATTTAAAAAAGCAAACAGAACAGATCTTGTAAACTCATATGAAGAAGAAATAAAAATTTTACAAGATTACATGCCAAAAATGCTAACAGAAGAAGAAATAAACAAAATAATAGATGAAGGAATTAAAAAAACTGGTGCATCCACAATCAAAGACTTAGGATTAGTCATGAGAGAAGTAAGCGAAACTTTAAAAAATAGATGTGATATGAAAAGTGTAACTAATATAATAAAAGGAAAGTTAAACTAATTTTTCCTTTTTCTTTGCCCATTTATTTACAAAGTATGACAAATTATTATATAATTATATCGGAGGTAATATAATGAAATTAAAAGGAACAAAAACATATGAAAATTTAATGACCGCATTCGCCGGAGAATCTGAGGCTAGAAATAAATACACATACTATGCTTCAAAGGCTAGAAAAGACGGTTATGAACAAATTGCAGAAATTTTTGAAGAAACTGCAAATAACGAAAAAGAACATGCTAAAATCTGGTTCAAACTATTAAACAATGGCATGCCAGACACTTTAGAAAATCTAAAAGACGCAGCCAAAGGAGAAAACTTTGAATGGACTTCAATGTACAAAGACTTCGCAAAAGTTGCCAAAGAAGAAGGATTCGAAAAAATAGCATCCCTATTTGAAAAAGTAGCAGAAATAGAAAAAGAACATGAAGAAAGATACTTAACTCTACTAAAAAACATTGAAGACGATAGAGTGTTCCAAAAAGAAGAAGGAAAAATGTGGATATGCCGTAATTGTGGATACGTCTACACTGGAGAAAAAGCCCTAGAAGTATGCCCAGTATGCGCTCATCCAAAAAGTTTCATGGAAGTAAAAAAAGATAATTATAAATAAGAGGTATATATGAGACTAGTTCTAAAAATAAGCGGAGAATCACTTAAAAATATAGATAATATTGACAGTGATAATCTTAAAAATATATGTGGTGAAATAAAAGAATTAAGCCAAAAAGGCGAACTAATCATTATAACCGGAGGAGGAAACTTCCACAGAGGAAGAGCATCCCTTAATATCGCAAGGGCAACCTCTGACTACATAGGTATGCTAGGAACCATCATGAACATCCTTGCTATCTCATCCTACCTAGATAAAATAGGAGTTCCAAATGAAACCTATTCTGCTTTTGACATACCAGGAATCATCGAAAAAGGAAATTACAAAAAAATAGAAAACGATTTAAAAAACAAAAAAGTAATATTATTTGGCGGAGGATTAGGAACCCCAAATCTATCAACAGACATGACCGCAACTTCAAAAGCCCTTGAATATAATGCAGATGCAATTCTCATGTCTAAAAACATCGATGGAGTATATGACAAAGATCCAAAACTTACAAACGCCAAAAAAATAGATAAACTAACACATGAAGAACTATTAAATATTTCCTTTGAAAGTGGACTATCAAACCTTATGATTCTAGATCCTGAAGCATTAGTTAGCCTTGCTAAACACAAAATACCACTATACATATATAATTATAAAGATGTAAAAGATATCGAAGATATCTTCAGCGGAAAAGTAGGAACAAGAGTTATTTCCTAAGACTCTTGTTCCTTAAAAATGAAAGGTGCAATATGATTACAAACTATAAAGAATTTGAAAATTTTTTAGAAAACACCAAAGAAAAGAAAAAACTACTAATACACGCCTGCTGTGGTCCATGCTCCACAAGCGTTTTAGAACTATTAAACAAATACTTTCTAATAGATGTTTTATATTATAATCCAAATATCTATCCAGAAGAAGAATATAAAAAAAGACTAAATGCACTAAAAAAAGTATCAAAAAATATCATTTCTTTCTCCTACGATAGCGATCTATTCACTAATTTAGTAAAAGGATTAGAAACCGAAAAAGAAGGAGGACTAAGATGCTACAAATGCATCGAAGCAAGACTTAGAAAAACAGCAACATATGCCAAAGAAAACGGTTACGATTTTTTCACAACAACTCTTTCCGTAAGTCCCCACAAAAACAGTAAAATGATAAACGAAATAGGTTATAAATTAGAAAAGGAGTATAATATAAAGTACCTATATTCAGACTTTAAAAAAAAGGAAGGCTACAAAAGAAGCATCACGCTTTCTAAAGACCTAAACTTATATAGACAAACCTACTGTGGGTGTAAATATTCTATAAAAGAGGGAAATATAGTTAATAAAGACAAAAAATGATGATATAATTAAATAGGATGTGATAAAGTGAAATACATAATATCTGCTGGTGGCACAGGAGGCCATATTTATCCAGCACTTAGTATAATTAATAAAATAAAAGAAAACGACAAAGAAGCCGAAATACTATACATAGGAACAACAGATAGAATGGAAAAAGACCTAGTACCAAACCTAGGAATAGATTACTATGGAATCAAAATAAGCGGTTTATCAAGAAATATAAAAAAATGCCTTAACTTCCTAAATGGAACCATAATAGGAACAAGAAAATGCAAAAAAATCATGAAAAAATTCAAACCAGATATAGTAATAGGTGCCGGAGGTTACGTAACATTTCCCGTAGCATTAGCGGCCCATAAATTAAAAATAAAAGTAATGCTCCATGAACAAAATAGCATTCCAGGAAAAGCAAATAGATTCTTATCAAAATATGCAGACACCATTTGCATCTCAATGGAAAGTTCAAGAAAATACTTCGATCATAAAAACATAGTACTAACAGGCAACCCTAGAGGCGAAGATATATTACTCTCTAAAAAAGGAAACAAAAAAGACTATGGACTATCTCAAACAAAAAAACTAGTACTAATAACTATGGGATCCCTTGGAGCAGAAACAATAAACAAAAAAATGCTAGAATTAAAAGATGATTTCAAAGATAAAAACTATGAAGTACTACTAGTAACAGGCAAAGGAAACTACGAAGAATTTTTAGGCTATAAACTTTCTAAAAATGTTAAAATAGTACCTTACATAGAAAACATGGGCGAAGTACTAAAATTCACAGACTTAATAATAACAAGAGCAGGAGCCACTATAATATCAGAAATTACCGCCCTAGGACTTCCATCAATAATGATACCAAGTCCTTACGTCAGCAACAACCATCAAGTAATAAACGCCAAAGACCTAGAAAAAAATGGTGCTTCCATAGTCATTCAAGAAAATGAACTAAACAAAGAAATAATAATAGAAAAAATAGACGAAATACTAAACAATAAAGATCTATATAAAAAAATGAGTTCAAGTGCCAAAGACTTAGGATTCAAAGACAGTAAAGAAAGAATATATAATGAAATAGAAAGGCTAATCAAAGGGTGATTTCTTTTGGAAGAATTAATAAACATAATAAAAACATTAAATCTTGGAGATATAAAAGAAAATGTATCTTTTAAAACACTCACAACATACAAAACCGGAGGAACAGCAAGATTAGTAGTTCTACCTAATTCGGTTCAGTCCCTAACAAAAATATTAGAAAAGATAAAAAATAACAAAATAAAATTCAAAATATTTGGAAACGGTTCCAATATACTCGCTAGTGATGACTATTTTGACGGAGTAATAATAAAACTTACAAAACTAAACAACTACGAAATCAAAGGAAAAAAAGTATCAGCAGAAGCCGGAGTAAGTTTTCCCATGCTCTGCACATGTACCTATAAATTAGGATTATCAGGCCTAGAATTCGGTGGAGGAATTCCCGGAACAGTCGGCGGAGTAGTATACATGAACGCCGGAGCATATCTAAGTGACATAAGTGAAGTTTTAGAAAAAGTAGATATTCTAGATGAAAACTTAAATAAAAAAACAATAAAAAAAGAAGATCTACACTTCTCATACAGAAACTCAACCTTTATGAAAAAAAACTGGATAATACTAAAAGCATACTTTAACTTAAAGCAGGATAATAAAGAAGAAATACTCACTTTAGTATCCGATAGAAAAAATAGAAGAGTCGCATCACAACCACTAGAATATCCATCCGCAGGCTCAGTATTTAGAAATCCCCAAAATAAATATGCCGGAGAAATGATCGAAAACTGCAACCTAAAAGGTTACACCCATGGTGGCGCAGAAATAAGCAACAAACATGCAAACTTTATCATAAACAAAAAAGATGCCACATCAAACGATATTTATTATTTAATGAAACTAGTACAAGAAAAAGTAAAAGAAAAATATAATATTGAACTATATAGAGAACAAGAACTATTTGGTTTTGGAGAAAAAAATGAAAAATAAGAAAAAAAAAGAAAAAAAGGTAAAAAGAAAATTTAGAATATTCATAGTAATATTTACATTTGCTTTAATAATATTTTTTATAGTTTTACTACTCGGAGCCTACGTATTCGACACAAAAATAAAATCAATAGTAGTCCATAATAACAATATATTACAAGACACAGAAATAATAAAAGAAGCCTCATTAGAAGACTATCCCAACTTCTACTTAACATCATCAAAAAAAATAGAAAATAAACTAGAAAAAAATCCCTTCATAAAAAATGTAAACGTCAAAAAAAATATATTATTTGAACTACATATATATGTGAATGAAGAAAAGCCTCTATTCATAAGAGAAGATACCAATAAAATAGTATTTGCAAACCAAAAAGAAATAGACAATAACAATAACTATAAAATAAATATACCAACACTTATAAACTATGTTCCCGATACCAAATACATAACATTAATAAAAAAAATGGATAAAATTGACTATAACATAATAAAAAAAATATCAGACATAAAATATTATCCAAACAAATACGATGAAGATAGATTCGTTTTATATATGAACGATTCCAACAAAGTTTACATAAACTTAGCAAAATTTAAAAATATAAATAAATATGATGAAATGGTTACAAAATTCGAAGGAAAAACAGGAACACTTTACTTAGATAGTGGTAACTACTTCAGCATAGATAAAAATCAAAAAACAAAGAAAAGTTCTTGAAAAATAGAACTTTTTGAACTTTATAAGTATATCTTTAAATAATATTATATTACAATCTTAAAATATAAAAAAATACTTACCAATAAAAACAATGTTTTTGTTGGTAATAAAGTTGCAATGATGATTGATAGAATTTATAATACAAATTAGAAAGAGGTGTCAAAATGAAAAAATTAAAAATGCTATTATTGGTTTTTATGATTGGTATATTTGCATTTACTACTAATGTATTTGCTGATACCAAAAATGAAGTAACATTAAATTTTAAAGGTGGAACAATTCATGATGGTTATGTGGAATATAGTAAGAAAGCAAAGGTACAATTATTTAAAGGTAATGATTTAGTTACTAATATTTCAAATAATATGAAAATTGATTTGAATGAAGCAGAGTACAAGTTTGTAATTGAAGAAATTGAAGATACAAGTGTTTCTGGTGCTAACACATCTATCAAATTAAAAATTAATAAATGGTATTATCCTATGACAACAATAGTAGGGGAAACTAAATCTACATTCAAATTAGATTCAAACAAATTTAATGGCACATTAGATATTGAATTTGAAAGAACAAATATTGCTGTTAACACAACAGTTAAAAATATTTATAATGATATATCATCAAAAGGTATAATTGATTTAACTAATGGTAAAGAATATGTAATAGATTTTTCAAAAACTGATGAGTTAACCGAAGGATTAAAATCATTCGCAGATTTAGATAAAACACTATATTACCAAAAATTCAATGATAGTCTATTAGTAACAGACAATGTAAGCGAAGCTGTTATAAAGATAGTAGGAAATAGAGAAAAAAATAAAGCAATATTAACTGCAGTAAATGTTGAAACTAAAAAAAGAGAAATTTTTAAAGGATTTCATATGCAATATACAGGTTCTGCATTGGATTATGATGACCTTGATGATGGAATTTTACTTGAAACAAGATATGATTATTACACTAGATGTAAATATGAATTTACATTCCAATATGTAAAAGAAAAAGTTAGTCCTAAAGAATATAAGTTTACTGAAGGAGCAAATCAAATATATACTATTGATGAATCAAAAAATGCTATATTTAGAATAGATGCAGATTTTAGTTTATTTGATGGTAAGGTATATATTGATGGTGCATTAATTGATGCTAAAAATTATAAAGCAGAATCTGGTAGCACTGTTATTACTTTAAATAAAAAATATGTTGATGCACTATCAGTTGGTGAGCATATAATCAAAGTTGAATTTAGTGATGGTGGCTCAGCAACAACAAAATTTAAAGTTAAAGCAAAACAAGTAAATGCAGAAAAGACTGAAAATATTACTAATCCACAAACTGGAGATAATATTGGAACATATATTATATCATCAATCATATCAACATTAGGAATTGCAACAATTGCAATAATTAATAATATAAAAAAGAAAGAATGTTAAGAGAAAACCTAAAAGAAATAAACAAAAATAGTTCTTGAAAAATAGAACTTTTTTTGATATTATAAATTTATAAGAAAAATAAAGAAAGGAGAAAGATTTTTGAATTTTTTATTATTTTATCAAACAAAAAAGCGGGTAAAATAATTCGAAAAAAAGTGGGTAAAATAATTCGAAAATCTACAAAAAATTATGAAGCAAATCAAACGAAACTCTGTTCGTGTCGGGGGGGGGGGTTCTTTAACCTATTAAATAA
>CAKONI010000012.1 GCA_934097105.1 uncultured Bacilli bacterium | reverse complement strand
ATCAGTAATGACAATACTAGGAACTGACAAAATAGTAAGCATTTCTCCATTTAACATTCACAGTTATATTTCAACAAAAAATATAAGAAGACAAAGAAAGTAACTATTTCATACAGAAAAGAAGTAAATCATATTATTAAATAGGTGATACTATGAATAAGAGATTTACTCTTTTTTTATCAATGACATTTTTAATAATAATTGGACTAGTAATGATATATTCATCCTCATATATATGGGCAGATTATAAGTTTGGAAACAGTTTAAAATATGTAGAACAACAATTTATTTTCGCATGCTTAGGTTTTATCCTTATATATATGTTATTAAAGATGGACACTAACTTCTTCTATAAAAATGCCAAACTATTTTTAATAATAGGACTAATTCTTCTAGGACTTGTAATAATCCCAGGAATTGGAGTAGTAAGAAACGGATCTAGAAGTTGGTTCGGAATAGGTTCCTTTGGAATACAACCTAGTGAAGCCATGAAACTAGCAATCATAATTTATATTTCAAAATATCTAAGTAATAAGAAAAATATCGAAAAAATAAAATCAATCATGCCCGCTCTCATAATGACACTTCTATCATTCTTTCTAATAATGCTTCAGCCAGATTTTGGAACCGGAGTAATTCTAGTAATGTCCGTAGTATTTCTTCTTTTCGTCGCAGGCCTAGACATAAAATATTTTTATTATCTAGGTATAATCGGAGCAATCGGCGCAGTAGCATTAATTTTAATCGCACCATATAGACTAGACAGAATAACATCATTCCTAAACCCCTGGAAAGACCCCTTAGGAACAGGCTTTCAAATAATTCAAAGCCTATACGCAATCGGACCCGGTGGCCTTTTCGGTTTCGGTTTTCTAGGTTCAAGACAAAAACACTTCTACCTCCCAGAACCACAAACAGATTTTATATTCTCAATAATATGTGAAGAATTTGGAATATTCGGTGCCTTAGTAGTACTTTCATTATTTGTAATAATGATTTATTCCATAATAAAACTCGCCCTAAAGCAAGAAAACCTCTTCAAAAAATATGTAATATTTGGACTAGGTTTTCAAATAATATTTCAAACAATAATGAACCTTTCCGTAGTAATTGGACTAATTCCTGTAACAGGGGTCACTTTACCATTTATATCATACGGAGGAAGTAGTCTTTTAATAACAATGACCAGTATCGGAATAATACTTAATCTAAGTAAGAAATAAAAATTAAAAAGCATGATAATTGACTATAGTACCTTAATATAATATACTTATATTAAGAAAGTTGGGGTATTACAATGAGTGCATATAGACCAAAATTTACTATTACAAACAATATGTTAGATTACATAAACATCATTATGGAAAAAGTTGAAGAGTTAGATAATTATAATGATTTTAATAAAAAAGAAATATTCAAAAAAAACAACAGAATTCGCTCTATTCATGCAACCTTAGCGCTAGATAGCAGCACTTTCTCACCAGAAGAGGTAAAAAGCATCATAGAAAGAAAATACATACTAATAAAGGAAAAAGATCTACTAGAGATAAAAAACATCTATAATGCTTATGAAATAATAAATAGATATGAGCAATACGAGTTAAAAGATCTAAAAAGAATTCACAAAATAATGACAGACTCTCTAAGTGCAAGAGCAGGAAAATTTAGAATAAAAAGCGAAATAGAAGAAGATGAATTCTTCCTTTCCTATGCAGAAAAATTATCCACAATAATGCACTTCTTATTCGATTTTTTAAAAGAAAAACGAAACGAAATACATCCACTTATTTTATCCTCAATCGCTCACTACGAAATTATAACAATAAAACCATTCAAAGAAGAAAACGAAAAAGCAGCAAGACTTTGGCAAACCGTAATGCTCTTTAACTGGGAAGAAATATTCGCTCACGTTCCCATAGAAATGCAACTAAAAAAATATGAAAAATATTATTACGAAACAATAAACAAATGCCAAGAAACAGGAGACTCTACTTTATTTATAGAATTTATGCTAAAAATAATAAATAGAATTTTAACCAATCTAATAAGATATAAAAACAAACAACAAGAAAAACAACAAAATCAGGAAAAACATGATATAATAACTAAGAAGGCGAAAATAAAATGAAAGAAATAAATATAAAAGATTTAGAATTTAATCCATTTGGACTATTAAACAGTTGGGCACTTCTTACCTCAAAAAACGGTGAAGACTATGACTCAATGACAATATCATGGGGCGCTTTCGGTAGCCTATGGGAAAAATACACAACAGTCGTATACGTAAGACCCCAAAGATATACAAAAAAATTATTAGATAATAACGAATACTATACTATCTCATTCTTTGCCAAAAACTACAAAAAAGAACTAGGGCTTCTAGGAGCCACTAGTAAAAATGATGACAAAGACAAAATGGAAAAAGTATCACTAACAAAAATCGAAGATGAAAACATAGTATACTATAAAGAGGCAAGATTAGTATTCGTATGCAAAAAAATATATGTAAATCAAATAAACAAAGACGGCATTCAAGATGAAAACATAACAAACAAAATTTACGCAAACAACGATTTTAGTTATGAATACATCGGCCAAATAGAAAAAGTTTTAATAAACGAATAATAAGAACCGCAAGGTTCTTATTTATTTCTTATTTCTTATTTCTTTTTCTTATTAATTCCCATAATCGCACCAATCATACTTATTATAATAACTATAAGAAAATAAACAATATTTTTAATACCAAAACTCATATCAAAAGCCAGAAAGGAAAATAAAAACATAACAAGACACAAAATCGCACCATATCTTAATCCCTCAATGTAACCTTTCTTCAAAGAACCCTTTCCAAGAATAAAAGAAGTAACCCCTATACCAATCACTAGTATAAAAAGAATAAAAATTTTATAAACACTACTACTAAGCAAATCAAAATAATTAAAAATGTTTAAGATAAAAGCACCAACTAACCATATCCCTATACATATTCCCATAGATTTTAAATAATTCTTTATAATATTCATAAGCATCACCTAGTAATTTATATGTAAATATAAAAAATAATAGAAATAGTAATTGACATTTTTCCCAAATTTTTATAAAATTAAATTAAGAAAATAGGTGATGATATGAGAAGAGTAATAAATAATAAAGGACAAGCCCTAATAGAATACGTACTAATCGTGGCCCTTATAAGCGGAGTAGCCATCGCAGCCGTTATGCTTCTTGGCGGTGCATTAAAAGATAAAATAACTGAATCATCATGTGAAGTCGTCGGAGAAACATACGTAAAAGGAGAAAAAAGAGGAGAAGGACACTGTGTGCCAAAAGAAGAATAAAGGACAAGCCCTAGTAGAATTCGTTATAATTTTACCAATTATCTTAATGATTATTTTCGTAGTAATCGACTTTTCAAATGTTTTCTACCAAAAAAATCATTTAGAAAATGAAATAAATGAGGTAGTAACTTATAAAGAAGCAAAAAAAGATAATACATTTATAAAAAATAAGTTAGACAAAGAGATTAGGGTATCTTACCAAACAAAAGGCAACATGCTACAAATAACTCTGAAAAAGAAAGTAAAACTTATCACACCTTTAGCAGGCGTAGTGTTCAAAAACCCATTTGAAATACAAACCGAAAGGACAATAATAAATGAATAACAAAGGTCAATCCTTAGTACTCTTCGTAATAATATTACCTATTGTTTTATTAGCGGTCATCCTAAGCGTTGACTTAGTCCGCATTCAAATAGAAAAAAACAAACTATCATCAATCACCGATCAATCAATAAAATACTTAGTAAAAGAAAAAAAATCACAAGAAGAAGTAAAAAACTTTATAAATGAAAACGACAAAGACATAAAAATAATAAAAATAACAAACAACGAAATATATATAAAAAAAAGTTTAAAAACCATAACAAATACAAACTTAAAAATAAATAATATAAAAATACATAAAACAGGAACACTTAAAGAAAACAAATTACTTATAAACGAAATGGGGAATTAATATGAAAAATAAAAAGGGGAAAATTATTACAGTAACATCTACAAAAGGCGGCGTAGGAAAAACAATATTTACCTTAAACCTCGCTGGAACCTATTCAAACCTAGGCTACAAAACCTTAGTAATCGATCTCGATTTATATGGCGGAGCAGTATCAACCTATTTAAACAGTACCAATAATCATACAATATATAATTTGATACTAGACCTAAACAACAATAAATACAAAAAATTAGAAGACTATCTATACACCTATAACGAAAATATCGACATCTTATCAGCACCCAAAGATCCAAGAAACGCCAAAAAAATAGATCCCAAATATATACCAGTCATATTAAACAACGCATTATACAAATACGATGTTATTCTAATAGATACATCCCATAACCTAAACGATGCCAATATTATTACCCTAGATAACAGCGATTACATCCTATACATATTTACAAACGATACATTCGACCTAAAAAATAGTAAATCATTCATATCAATAATGAAAGACGTCGGATACAATAACTATTACATGATATTAAATAACTCCATTCAAAACAAAAATTATTACTCTCTTTATGACATAAGAAATCTTCTAGGAACCAACATAGATTACACAATTTCAAAAAGCATGCACATCAAAAATATAGATAAATACATCCTAGAAGGACAAATACTAATACTAAACAAAAATTTAACATTCACAGACAAAAAAGAAAATGAAAAACTAAAAAGCATTGCCCTAAAACTACTAAATGAGGAGGAAAAATAATGAAAAGAACACTTTCAGACGTATTCGAAATAAAAGATACAAAATCCGCTCAATTAGTGGAAAGCGAAGACTATAACATATTTAAAGATAAAATACTTTTAGACAGCCTAAGAAATAAAATAATTCAAAATATAATAGACAACGGCTCTCCTGACAGTAGTTATCTAAACGATTACATAAATAAAGAAATTAGTGCCTCACTAGAGGGCTATGATCTAACAAATCTAGAAAGAAATCATATTTTCAATCTAATAGATAATGAAATAAATGGATACGGACCAATAACAGAACTTTTAGATGACGAAAACATCACAGAAATTATGGTAAACGCCCCAGATCAAATCTATATAGAACTTGATGGTAAAGTAATAAAAGACGATTCCGTCTCATTCATAAACGATGAACACATAATAAGAACAATCCAAAGAATGATTCAGCCCCTAGGAAGAACCATAGACATCGCCCACCCAATGGTTGACTCAAGACTAAAAGACGGATCACGTATAAACGCCGTTATACCACCATTATCCCTAAATGGACCCGTTGTAACAATAAGAAAATTTAAAAAAAACTTAAACACAATGGACGATTTATTAAGAATGGGCTCCCTAACATCATATATGGCACGCTTTCTAGAAGCCGCAGTAAAAGGTAAATTAAACATCATAATCTGCGGAGGAACAGGAACCGGAAAAACAACAGTACTAAACGTTCTCTCATCACTTATAGATAACGACGAACGTATCATAACAATCGAAGACGCTGCAGAACTAAAATTATCCCAAGAACACGTAATAACTCTAGAAACACGCGCCACCAACTACGACACAGAAGGCGAAATAACAATAAGAGATCTAGTAAGAAACTCCCTTAGAATGAGACCGGACAGAATAATCGTCGGAGAAGTACGTGGAAAAGAAGCATTCGACATGCTCCAAGCAATGAACACAGGACACGATGGCTCACTATCAACACTCCACGCCAACGGTCCAAAAGACGCCCTAAACCGTCTAGAAACAATGGTTCTAATGAGTGGACTTCAAATACCAGTCCTAGCCATAAGAGAATACATAGAAAAAGCAATAGACCTAGTCGTATGTATAGAAAGAATGCAAGATGGAAAAAGAAAAATAACTTCAATATCCGAAGTATATAACATAAAAGACGGCGAAATATCCCTAAGAGAAATCTTCTCATTCAAAGAAAAAGGCCTAACAAAAAACGGCGAAGTAAACGGATCATACGTAATGTATAAATATATTCCAAAAGTATACGAAAAAATAAAATCAAAAGGAATAAAAGATATAGACGATATCTTCGAAAATATCATAAAAGAGGAAAAAACCAAAAGTAAAAAAGAAACCAAAAAAAGAAAAGAATAAAATAAAAAGGAGGAATAAAAATGAATTACTTTTCACTCGCATTAATCATACAAATAATACTAACATTAATGCTTATCTTTCTAATATATAACCTCATAAAAATAAAAAGAGTTTATTCATTAGAAAAAAGAATATTCAAATTTTCTATTCTTCCTATAGGACAAAAAGAAGAATCATTCTTCGATAAACAAATAAAAAAATATAAAAACATAATAAGAAAAATCTCTAAAAAACTAGAAAAAGGAAAAATAGCAACAAAATATGCAAAACACTATGAAAAATACCTATTAAAAACAAATATTCCCTGTGAAAAACCAATAGATATAGTATCAACAAAAATACTAATAAGTATAATATTTATGCTAATAACAATAATTACCAGCATAATAAAACTTGAACCACTAAACATATTAAATATACTTCTATCCGCAATCTTCGGCTTCTTCATACTAGACTTATATCTATACATCAATAGTGTTCGCCTATCCAAAAAACAAGAAAATGATTTTTTAAAAGCAGTAATAATAATGAGTAATGCCTTTAAATCAGGAAGAAGCATCATGCAAGCAATAGAAATAGTATCAAAAGAACTAGACGGTCCAGTAGGAAAAGAATTTAAACAAATGCACATCGATCTAACATATGGCCTAGAACTAGAAACAGTATTCGAACGCCTAGCCAAAAGAGTAGACCTAGAAGAAACAAGATACATGGCATCATCACTAGTAATAATAAATAAAACAGGCGGAGACATAATAAAAGTCTTCTCCTCAATAGAAAAAAGTTTCTTTGAAAGAAAAAAATTAAACGACGAACTAAAATCCGTAACAGCCCTTTCAAGATTCGTCTTCAAAGTACTCGTGGCTATCCCATTTTTAGTATTCATAATGATAAGTTTAACCAGCAAAGATTACTTCCTGCCCCTTATAGAAACCACTCCAGGTAAACTATTACTCCTATTAATAATTTTAATATACGTAATATATATAGTCATAATTACAAAAGTAATGAAAATAAGAAAGTAGTGATACTATGAAAAATAACAGTTTAGCAAAAAAAATATATAGTAAAAACACAATAAAAATGGTAAACGACAAAATAAACCTACTCGGAGAAGAAAATACCTACAGCGCAGAAAAACTACTTAATATGAGATTACTATTATGCATACTAATATTTATAATAACAATTCTTTCCTTTAATTATGGCTACTTCATCGCACCAGTTCTAACAGTTCTAGTATATGTATCATATTTTCCACTATTTATAGATACAAAAATAAAAAAAAGAGAAAGACAACTAGAAAAAGACTCATTACATTTTTTTGAAATACTACTACTTTCCCTAGAAGCCGGAAAAAATATAAAAACCGCAATAGAAGTCACAACCAAAAACGTAGACTCAAGCCTATCAAAAGAATTTAAAAAAGCCATAAACGATGTAAACTTCGGAAAAGATTTAGACGAAGCCCTAGAAGAATTAAAATACAAAATACCATCTGATACAATAAATAATATAATATTAAATATAAGACAATCCAATATATTCGGAAACAATGTAATAAATACAATCTACTCACAAATAGATTACATAAGAGAAAAAAGAGTACTAGACATAAAAGCAGAAATAAGCAAAATACCAGTAAAAATAAGCATCATAAGCGTAGTATTCTTTCTTCCCTTATTATTACTTCTTTTACTAGGACCATTACTTTTAGATTTATTCTAAAAGTTTTTTTCTCATAAAAAAATAAAATATCCATATAATTTCTTGAGGAGGAATTATATGAAACAAACTATACCATTCAAAAAAGATATTACTTTTAAAACAAAAATTGGGGAATTAACAGCAATCTCACTTGACAACGACTTAACCTTAAAAGGAGAAGACTTAATTGTAGGAAACTTTTATATAAGCGGAAAATATAAAATGCTCGAGACATCATCCCTAGAAGAAACCTATAGTTATAAAATTCCATGCGAAATAGCAATAAGCGACGACTATGATACATATGATGCAACAATAGATATAGATGACTTCAGTTATGAAATAATAGATGATGAAATATTAAGAGTAAACATAGTAGTAATAATAAATAATTTACAAAGAAAAGAACAAGAAGAAAAAGAAGAGGCAAAAATAGAAGAAACAAAAAAAGAAGAAAGAACTAGTGAAATAGAAGAAAAACAAGAAGAAATAGAAATATTAGATGTACCAAGAGAAGAAAAAAATCCATTCATTGAGGTGAAAAAACAAGTAAAAAAACAAAAAGAAACATATCTAACATACAAAGTATACATATACAAAAACACCGACACAATAAATGATATATTAGAAAAATATAACATAACAAAAGACCAATTAGCGGACTATAACAACCTAGATGAAATAGAAGAAGGCTCTAAAATAGTAATACCAAGTTTTAATGATTAATTACAAATTACTAAAAGAACACGGACTAAAACCAAAAACACTCACAAAAAATAAAAGTTCAATAGTACTAGAAACCACAGATAACAAAAAATACGTCCTAAAAGAAAAAAACAAAGACCTAGAAAACAAATTTGATTACTTACTCTCAAGAGGTTTCGACTATTTTCCATCATATAAATCTTTTGACAATTACGATATATACGAATACATTAAAAACAAAAATATATCAGACGAAGAAAAACTATATGATATGATAGATCTATTAAGTCTATTACACACAAAAACCACAAGATATAAAAATATAGACATAGATGACTATAAACAAATATATGAAGACATAAACGAAAAAATAGAATACTTAACAAACTACTACACAGAACTTAACGATCTAATAGATGAAGAAATATATATGTCCCCATCAAAATATCTACTTGCAAGAAACATATCAAAAATCTACAACGCCTTAGCCTTTTGCAAAACAGAAATTGATAATTGGTACGAACTAATAAAAAAAAGCCCCAAACAAAGAATAAGTCTAATCCACAACAACCTAGAACTAGATCACATATTAAACAGCGATTCATCATATTTAATAAGTTGGGACAAAGCAAAAACAGACATGCCCCTATACGATTTTTACTCCCTCTATAAAAAATACTACAACAAAACAGACTTCGATATATTATTATCCAATTATCAAAAAAGATATCCTCTAAAAGAAGAAGAACTAAAACTTTTATTTATCAAAATATCAGTACCAAAAAAAATAGAATTCACATCAGATGAATTTAGTAATACCCAAGAAATAAAAAAACTTCTAGAATACCTATACAAAAGTGATAAACTGATAAACCCATTCTATAAAAAGCAAAATAATTAAAAAGTTTTGCTTTTATTCATACTAAGAAAAAAACGCAAAATTAAAAATATTCCTTGCATATTTAACAAAAGTATAGTATATTAGTATTACTTCCATGACTTGGATAGATTTAAAAACCTCATCTAGACTAGGTTATGGTGAATAAATAAGGAGGTAATTATGGCACTTGCAAAAGAAAAGAAACAAGAAATTATTAAAAGATTTGCAAAGGATGAAAAAGATACAGGTTCTCCTGAAGTACAAATCGCAATTCTTACTGAAGAAATTCTTGTTCTTACAGAACATCTTAAAGAACATAAGCATGATTTTCATTCTAGAAGAGGAATGCTTAAAAAAGTAGGTCAAAGAAGAAGTTTGCTTAACTACTTAAAAAATAAAGATGTTACAAGATATCGTGATGTAATTAAAAAATTAGGTTTAAGAAAATAGATAGGCGCTTATTTTTTAGTGTCTTTCTTTTTTCTGGAAAAAAAGGAGTAGAATTATGAAAAAAGTATTTGAATTAGACTTTAGAGGAAGAAAATTAGTCGTAGAAGTAGGCCAACTTGCCAAACAAGCTGCATCATCATGTCTTGTAAGGTATGGAGACACAGTAGTTTTAACCGCAGTAACTAACAAAAAAGAACCAACATCCCAAGATTTCTTTCCACTTATGGTTTTATACCAAGAAAAACAATACAGCGTAGGAAAAATTCCCGGTGGATTTATTAAAAGAGAAGGAAGACCAACCGAAAACGCAACCCTTGCAGCAAGACTTATCGATAGGCCAATAAGGCCCTTATTTAAAGAAGGATTTAAATGTGAAGTACAAGTCGTAAACACAGTTCTTTCCGTAGACACAGATAACTCCCCAGAAATGACTGCACTTTTCGGAACAAGTTTAGCACTTTCCATAAGCGATTTACCATTCGATGGCCCAGTAGCATCAGTAATAGTAGGTAGAATAAATAACGAATTCGTTATAAATCCTAAAGCAGAAGATATGGAAAAAAGCGATATTTATTTAACTGTCGCAGGTACAAAAGACGCAATAAATATGGTAGAATCCTCAGCCAAAGAAGTATCAGAAGAAGATATGCTAGAAGCCCTAATGTATGGACATGAAGCCATAAAAGAACTAATCGCATTCGAAGAAAAAATAGTCGAAGAAATAGGACTTCCAACCGGAGATTATCCACTAATAAAACAAGATGAAGAAATAAATGGAAAAGTAAGAGATATAATTACTGTAAAAATGATAAATGCTATCCAAATCAAAGAAAAACTAGCAAGACAAGCAAAAATAGATGAACTAAAAGAAGAAGTACGTACAATGTTTAAAGAAATGTACAAAGACAGTGAAGATCTAAATAATATATTATTACAAGTAGATGAAGTACTAGAAACCATAGAATACGAAGAAATAAGAAGACTTATAACAGATGAAAAAATAAGACCAGACGGAAGAAAAATAGACGAAATAAGACCACTTTCATCAGAAGTAGATTTACTTCCTCGTACCCACGGTTCAGCCCTATTTACAAGAGGACAAACTCAAGTACTAAGCGTCACAACACTAGGATCAATAAACGAATATCAAATACTAGATGGACTTAGTGACGAAGAAGGAAAAAGATTCATGCATCACTATAACTTCCCCCAATTTAGTGTCGGAGAAACAGGTAGATATGGCGCTCCAGGAAGAAGAGAAATAGGACACGGTGCACTAGGCGAAAAAGCCCTAGCAAGAGTATTACCAACAGAAGAAGAATTCCCATACACAATAAGAGTAGTATCAGAAGTTCTAGAATCAAACGGTTCATCATCACAAGCCTCAATCTGTGCTGGCTGCATGAGCCTAATGGCCGCTGGAGTACCTATAAAAGATATGGTCGCAGGAATAGCCATGGGACTAATAACAAACGGACAAAACTATACTATTTTAACAGACATACAAGGAGCAGAAGACCACTTCGGAGACATGGACTTTAAAGTAGCAGGAACCAAAACAGGTATCTGTGCTCTTCAAATGGACATAAAAATAAAAGGAATAACTAAACAAATCCTAAAAGAAGCACTAGAACAAGCAAAAAGAGCAAGACTTGAAATCCTAGAAAACATGAAAACAGCAATTGACGCTCCAAGAAAAGAATTATCAAAATATGCACCAAAAATAAAACAAATTAAAATAAAAGAAGAAAAAATAAAAGACGTAATAGGTCGTGGTGGAGAAGTAATTACAAAAATAATCCAAGATTCAAGTGGTGTAATAAGCGTAAACGATAAAAACGCCGTAAAAATAGACATCGAAGACGACGGAAGAGTAATACTATACCACTCAGATTATGCAGTAATAGATAAAGCAATAGAATTAATAGAAAACGTAGTAAGAGAAGTACAAGAAGGTGAAATCTATACAGCAAAAGTTACAAAAGTAGAAAGCTTCGGTTGTTTCGTTGAAGTTTGGCCAGGATGCGAAGGACTTGTACATATCTCAAAACTATCAAAAGACAGAGTAAAAGATCCAAAAGACATAGTAAAAGAGGGAGATGAAATAGTAGTAAAAGCAATTGGAACAGACAACAAAGGAAGATTAAACTTCTCAAGAAAAGATGCTATGTAATAAGACAATAAATTATTATATTAATACTAAAAATTAAACTAAAAGTTCTTGAAATAAGGGACTTTTTTTGTTATTATAAATTTATAAGAAAAATAGAAGTAAGGAGGAAGATTTTTGAATTATTTGGTTCAAAAATTAATAAAAATTATGAAGCAAATCAAACGAAATTCTGTTCGTGTCGGGGGGGTGGTTCTTTAACC
>CAKONI010000011.1 GCA_934097105.1 uncultured Bacilli bacterium | reverse complement strand
AAATGCGCCGCTTCTTTCTGATAATATGATACCAGTTTATTATGATGAGACAAGTAGTAGTTGGAAAAAAGCAGATTTAAATAATGAAGATAAAAATTATAAATGGTATGATTATGATAATAAAATCTGGGCAAATGCAGTAACAGTAACAGATGCTAATAGAAGTACTTATTTAAAAGCAAAAGCAGGAACAGAAATACCAATCTCTGATATAAATACAATGTGGGTATGGATACCAAGATATACATATACATATTTAAATACAAATACACCAGAAGAAATAAAGATAAAGTTTGAAAAAGGAACAAATAGTAGTGGAACAATTTCATGCAGTGATACAGCAACTGGAACTTCATCAACAAGTGAGACATGTACAGATAGTACAAATGGAAGTTTAAAAGCAGGAACTAGTACATATACCCATCCAGCCTTTTGGTGGGATAAAGATGATGATAATGTAAGAGATAAGGATGAAGAACTTACTGGAACATGGGTAGGTAAGTTTGAAGTATCAAGTGATACAACTTGTACTATTAGTGGTGCATCTGCGGTAGGATCTGGATGTAATCTATCAACAATAAGACCAAAAATCATACCAAATGCTACTTCATGGAGAGGAGCAATGGTAGGAACTTTCTATAATGATATATATAATATGAGAGAAAGTGGAAATCAATATGGACTTAATACAACTGATGAGGTGCATATGATGAAGAATATGGAATGGGGAGCAGTAACATATCTTTCTCATTCAAAATATGGAAGATGTACTGATGGAACATGCAGTGAAATAACAATAAATAATTGTTATAGTTCTAGTAGTAATATCATTACAGGTATTGGTGCAGACACAATAGGTGCAATTTCAAGTTCCTCAACTTGTACAACTGATGCCAATAAATATAATGGAGAAAAAGGAGTGCTTGCCTCAACTACCGGAAATATATATGGAATATACGACATGAATGGAGGAGCCTATGAGTATATGATGAGTGATCTAGTGTATTCAAATGGCGAAATGTTAAGCGGTCACTCTGCAGTTACCAATTATTCAGGATTTACAGGATATTTATATAATAGTGGCAAAACATATACAGGAAAATATAATTTTCCAAATAAAAGATATTATGATAAATATAGTTACGGAACAAGCAACAAGGAATATACAAGAGGAAAACTAGGAGATGCAACTATAGAAATGGCTCCGACTAGTTCGAATAATGTATGGTATTCTGATAAGATTTATATACCTATTAATTATGAGTCTTGGTTTAGTCGTGGTGGTTCTAGTATTGAATCATCAGTAGCAGGCCTATTCTCATCAGGAATAACAACTGGCGCTGCGGATACTTCTGGATCTACTCGTGCTATAATAAGTAATTTAAGTTAATAAAACTCATAACACCTATAATAAAAAATATAAAGATTAGACAAAGCACACTATATTTTTGTAACCTTAATATCCTTTATAAAATAAAATATGCCATTGTTCAAACTATTTCTCATATATTTAAAGTATGTAGTAGAACTTATAACTGTACTGAAATAACTTTTCATAACACTTATATATCAACAAAAAACATTTTATTATCAATTAATTGCAATAAATTTATTGATTTTTACCAAATTTATGATATAATCAAATTACAACGAAGTGGGAAAACCCACTTTTTGTTTCGTTTAGGAGGATTTATGAAAGAAGAATTAGAAAAAAGTTTAAAAGATAAAAATATTTGGATCGATAAACTAGAATATAAAAAAGGAGAACTTAATATAATTTTAGATAGTAGCGACGTACTAGATATAGATAAAATAGTCGAAGCAACTAAAATCATAAATAAAGTTCTGGATGAAAAAGATTATATAAAAGAAAAATATATGTTAGATGTTTCATCAAAAGAAAAAGGAGGTAATTAAGATGAAAGGAAAAGAATTTTTAAATGCAGTTGATCTTTTAGAAAAAGAAAAACATATCGACAGAGACATTATTTTTGAAGCCATGGAACTTGCACTTTTATCTGCATATAAGAAAAATTTTAATTCAATGACAAATGCAAAAGTTAGTATTAATCGCGATACCGGAGATATTAAAATTTATTCATACAAAACAGTAGTAGAAGAAGTAGAGGACGACGAAATAGAAATTTCTCTAGAAGATGCTAAAAACATTGACAAAACACTTGAAATTGGAGATACAATCGATGAAGAAGTAACCCCTAGCGATTTCGGTAGAGTAGCAGCCTCTACTGCCAAACAAGTAGTAGTCCAAAAAATCCGTGAAGCCGAAAGAAATAGTTTAACACTAGAATTTCAAGACAAAGAAGGAGAACTAGTATCAGGAATAGTATCCCTAGAAGATGAAAATAACTATTACATCGATTTAGGAAGAGTAAACGGAATACTTCCAAAAAGTGAACTAATCGGAAACGAAAAAGTAGTAATGGGTTCAACTATAAAAGCATATGTTACTAAAGTAACAAGTAATAATAAAGGAATGATGATACTCCTTTCCAGAAGTCATTATAATTTCGTAAAAAGATTGTTTGAACTTGAAATACCAGAACTATCAGACGGAACCGTTATGATTTATGCCGTAGCGCGTGATGCAGGATCCCGTAGTAAAGTAGCAGTCTACTCAGACTATGCAAATATCGATCCAATCGGATGTTGCATCGGAGAAAAAGGCTCTAGAATCGCTGGAATTATGAAAGAATTATCCGGAGAAAAATTAGATATAATTAGATACTCTGACGATAAAGAACAATTTATATCAAACGCCCTTAATCCTGCTAAAAACGTAAGAGTCTATATACTAGATCCAAAAAAATGCGAAGCCCTAGCCATCGCAGACGGAGACGATTTCTCTCTTGCCTTAGGAAAAAAAGGACAAAACGTAAAACTAGCATCACGCCTTACAAAATATAAAATAGATGTAAAAAATACAGAACAAGTAAAAGAAATGGGAATAAGTATAAAAACAGAAAATGAAAACTAAAAAAATACCCATGAGAACATGTGTAGTATCACGTGAAAAATTACCAAAAAAAGAACTTGTTCGTATTGTACGTACCCCTTCTCAAGAAGTAATAATAGACCTAACCGGAAAACAAAATGGACGAGGGGCATACCTAAAAAAAGATTTAGAAGTAATTGAAAAAGCAAAAAGAAGTAAAATTTTAGAAAAATATTTAGAGGTAAAAATAAAAGATGATATATATGATGAATTAAAGAAATTAATATAAAATTTAAGAAAGTGGTGATTAAATATGATGAGTGTAAAAGAATATGCAGTTGATGTAAATAAGGAAAGTAAAGAAATACTAGATTTATGTAAAAAATTAGGCATTAATGCACAAGACTTTGATGATATGCTCTCAGAAGATGATATTATTCTTTTAGATAACGAACTTGCATCATCAGAAAATGATAATGATAACGAAGACGAAAATAACGATGAAACTTTCGAAACTATGGATGAAGAAGAATTAGAAGAAGATCTACATATTGAAAAGGAAGAAAAATCCCCAAAACATAAAGCAAAAAAGAAAACAACTACCAAGAAAAAAGAAACAGCAGAATTCTTAAAAGCAAAGAAAAGTTTATATAAACATAAAGAAAAATTAAAAAGCGATAACAAAGTAAATGATAAAATAGTACTTTACAAAGAAGGAATGACTGTAAAAATGTTAGCAGACTCAATCGGAGAATCTCCTTCAGTACTTATAAAAAAATTATTCGACTTAGGCGCTATGGCAAACCTTAACCAAAGTATAGATTTCCAAATGGCCGAACTTTTAGTACTTGACTATGGAAAAGAACTAAAAAAAGAAGAAACTAGAGACATATCAAACTTTGAACAATATGAAGTAATCGACAAAGAAGAAGACTTAGAAAAACGTCCTCCAGTAGTTACCATCATGGGACATGTAGACCACGGAAAAACATCACTTTTAGATGCCATCAGAAGTACAAGTGTAGTAAGTGGCGAAGCAGGAGGTATTACTCAACATATCGGTGCCTATCAAGTAAAAGCAAATGATAGAACAATTACATTCATAGACACCCCAGGGCACGAAGCCTTTACAGAAATGAGAGCCCGCGGAGCCTCTGTTACAGACATCGTAATAATAATAGTATCCGCAGTAGACGGAGTAAAACCACAAACAATCGAAGCAATAGATCACGCAAAAGCAGCCAAAGTTCCGATTATCGTAGCCATAAACAAAATGGATTTACCAGACGCAAACCCAGAAAAAGTTTTAACAGAACTTTCAGAAGCAGGACTTACACCAGAAGAATGGGGCGGAGATACCCTAGTTAATAAAATATCTGCAAAAACAAAACTTGGACTTGACGAACTTTTAGAAAATATATTATTAATCGCAGATATGGAAGAATTAAAAGCAAATCCAAAAAGATATGCAATAGGGTCAGTTATCGAAGCAAGACTTGATAAAAATATCGGTTCAGTTGTAACAATACTTATACAAAACGGTACCCTAAGACTTGGAGATCCAATCGTTGTCGGAGTAAACTACGGTAAAGTAAGAACTTTAAAAAATGCAAACGGAGAAAATATCGCAACAGCAGGACCAAGCACCCCTGTAGAAATAACAGGAATAAATGATCTTCCAGTAGCAGGCGATCGTTTCATGGCCTTTGAAACAGAAAAAGAAGCCAGAAAAGTTTCCGACGAAAGAAAACTAAGAGCCAAAGAAGAAAACACAAATAGATCAGGAATGACTCTAGAAGATTTATTCAGTAAAGTAAAAGAAGGTGCCAAAAAAATAAGTGTAGTACTTAAAACAGATGTAAAAGGTAGCGAAGAAGCAATAAAACAATCACTTTCTAAAATAGATTCACACGACGTAAAAGTAGAAGTTATAAGAAGCGGCGTTGGAACAATTACAGAAAGCGATGTAGTACTAGCAAACGCATCAGACGCCATAATAATAGGATTCAACGTAAGACCAAGTTCCAAAACAAATGAACTTGCAAAAGAGTACGGCGTGGATATTAGACTTCATAACGTAATATATAAAATAATCGAAGAACTAGAAGACGCAATTTTAGGTATGTTAGATCCTGAATATGAAGAAAAAATACTCGGAGAAGTAGAAGTTAGACAACTATTTAAATTCTCAAAAGTTGGAACAATCGCAGGATCATACGTAACTGAAGGAGTTATAAAAAATTCAGACAAAGCAAGAGTAATTAGAGATGGAATAGTTATATACGATGGACAAATAGGCTCACTTCAAAGAGGAAAAGATAAAGTAAACGAAGTAAAAAAAGGCATAGAATGCGGTATCACTATAGAAAACTTCAGTGATATAAAAGAAGGAGATAGAATTGAAACCTATAAAATGGAGGAAATAAAAAGATGAAAAGTTTAAAATCCAAAAAAATAGGTAGCCTAATAACTAGAGAAATCAGCAGCATTATTCTCGAAGACATAAAAGATCCGCATATAAAATTTGTATCAATAACAGACGCAGACGTATCAAATGATTTAAGTTTTGCAAAAGTATACTTCACTTGCTTAAATAGAGAATATAAAGAAGAAACAGAAAAAGCCCTAAATCACGCTGCAAATTACATAGAATTAGAACTTTCTAAAAGAATTGAAATAAGAAAAATGCCACAAATAAGTTTCCATTATGATAACTCAATCGAATATGGAGAACAAATAGAAAAGAAAATAAAAGAAATAAACGAAAAATAGTTCCTAAAAATGGAACTTTTTTTGTGCAAATATATAAACAATTAAAACAATATTAAATATTATTTTCTAACTAATTTCTTATAATTAGTATTCAAATAAGACTCTAATTCTTCTATATCAAGTACCTTATAATTAACTCTTCTAATCATAATATCAGTCCTAATATTTCTTAAAAATAAAATATATTTTTCAAGAGCATTTTTTAAAGAAATGCTTTTTTCTTCTAAACTTTTTTCTAACCTCCTATGATAAGCATTAATTAAAAAAATATTTATGTACTTCATACACTGCAATAAAACCTCTATATTTATACTATTACTTTTTAAATGATTAGTAATAAAATCTGAATAATAAATAAAACCAATTATTTCCTCCTTAGAAATATATTTACTAAGTTCCATAACTAACGCATACAAATCCCCATTTAAATACAAACTTTTCATCTTATCTTTTCCAACTATAATCTCCAAATTATCACACATAATAGTTTGTTCTAAATAAGTATTTATTTTTCCATTATTAAAATATCTTGAAGTCAAAAGTTCCGTATATCCCTCATTTATACCAACACCAACTGTCTTATTATGACTTTTACTGTTCATCTGAGCAAAACCACTACAAATTAATTTATCCTTAACAAAAGAACTACTCATATGAAAAAGTTCATGATAAATTGTAGTATCATCCTCACATTCTTTCGCTACATAAAGTTTATTCCCTACAGGTTTGTATAATCCCTCTCTTCCTTTTCCTAAAATAGAATTAAATAGTTTAAACGATTTTTTATAAACCTTTAAATTATTTATATTATTATAAAAATTATTTAAATCATTATCATCAAAATTATCAGACAAAACATCACAAAAATGCACTATCTTATCCCCAAAAGGTTTCTTTTCTATTTTAGTTATATCTATTTCATTATTATTTCTTATAATTTTAGGTGCCTTTTCAATTGCAACATGTTTCACTTTCTTCATCTCCATAAATTATTTTAAATTTTACTAAAATATATGCAATTAGTCAAATCATTTTTTTATATTCATGTAATATTATTTAATATGGGAATGCATCTTAAAAATAAAAAGAAAAGTTTTAAAAAGAAAAGATTAATCATCTTACTAATTTTACTATCACTAATTAGTATTTTTTTCTATAAAGTAACAAGTAACATAAGTTATTACTATCTAAACTATTCCATCGGAGAAGCCAAAAAAATAATTGACAGTGCCACCTCTCGCGGAATAAATGAAAAAGTCCTATCAACCCTTAAAGAATCCCCTATATACAATATCAGCAAAAACAAAAACAATGAAATCGAAATGATAGACTACAACTCATATGCCGTAAACATCTTCCTAAAAGAAGTAAGCGAAAGCGTTTCAAACTCCCTCCTAGAAGAAGAAAACAAAAAAGAAAGTGCAACCTTCTATGTTCCCGTGGGGGTAATAACAAAAAATCCAATATTCAATAATAAAGGCCCAAAAATCCCCGTAAAAACCGAACTAATCGGAACAGTTCTCTCAAACGTGCATACCAAAGTAACTGAATATGGAATAAATAACTGTATGATTGAAATGTCCATACGACTAGAAATCGAAGAAAAAGTAATTCTACCCATCAGTACAGACACAATAAAAATTACCAATGATGTGCCCATATCTTATAAAATAATAAACGGCAAAATCCCAACATATTATGGAAACGAAATAAGTAAAGCCTCAAGTATTTATAAACTACCTATAGAATAATTTAATTATTTATGATAGAATTAACTAAAGGAAAAGGTGATTTCTATGAAAGAATATGAATTCAATAAAAACAAGTATGAACTAACTAAAGACGAAAAAGATTTATTCGATTATGAAAAAGTAAAAGATCTATTTACTTCTTACTTTGATAATTTCGATTATGTCTTAGGAGACGAATCTTATAACAAACTAAGACTAAAAGGCTTTTGCGATAAAAAAAATAAAAACTATAAAAAAATAAATAGTATAGAAAATCTAGATAATTATATAGAAAATTATTGTGCCTACAACTGTAGATATTTTTTACTTAAAAAAATAAAATAAGTAGGCTTTAACATGAACCCTAATGAAAAATTAAAACTAGGCAAAAAACTTATTAATTTTAAAATTCCCGAAAAGGATAATATTTATTTTCCAAAAAATAATACAGTAGGTATAGAAATAGAATTTAAAAATGCAAAATTTCATCAAGTATCCGATGAACTCTTTGAAAAGAAAAGCCCTTTCACGGTGTGTACAGAAAGCACAGTACATGAAGAAGATCCCCTTAAAGGATCATTTTCCCGTGGTGGTGAAATAAATTCTCCCATCATAACAAACAACTTAGATTACTATAAAAGCCTAAAAGAAGCATGTAATATAATAAAATTCTGTAATGGCGATATAGATAAAGATACTGCCTGCCATATCCATATAGGAAGCCAAGCATTTAAATCAGAAGAATCCATTAATAATTTACTTTTCATTTGGGCAAACTTTGAAGAAATAATAAATAGATTTTTAAATGGAGACAATATCATAAACGATCATAATAGTAAATTCTCTAAAAAATGCAAAGAAGAGTTTAAAAAAGCAAACTATACTTTCGAAAATTTAAAAAGAAACAAAAAAACTTCAAAACTTCATAGTATAAGTTTCTATTACTTCAAATCCCTTTCTTATGAAAAAGAAAATACAATTGAATTTAGAAATATAAGAAGTACCTTTGATGAAAATATAATTCTAAATAATGTTGAATTTCTATTTCGTTTAATTGACTTTTTAAATTCATCATCAAACACTGAATTAAGAAAACTAGAAAGTTATATAAATAAATTTAGTCATAATCCCGAAATCAACTTTGAAAAAGCATGCTTTCTAAGTAATCTAATATATAGTAATAAATTAGAAAGATACTGCTTCTTAAAACAATATTTCAAAGACTTCTATTTAGAAGGAGATAAAAAAAGAATTAAATTAACTATATGAAAGCAATTTTTTTTAAATTTTTTATTCAATCTATTGATTTTAAAGAAAATTAATGTTATTGTTATATATGTAAGCATATAGGGCTTATATAACAATAGGAGGTATAAAATGAAAAAAGCAGAATTAATCGAAGCTGTAGCTACTAAAGCTGGAATTACTAAAGCAGACGCTAGTAGAGCAGTTGAAGCTACTATTGCTACTATAACTGAAGCATTAGTAAAAGGAGATAAAGTTCCATTATCTGGATTCGGAACATTTGCTATTTCTAAAAGAGCTGCTAGAACTGGACGTAATCCACAAACTGGAGAAACAGTTAACATCGCAGCTAGAAATGCTGTTACATTTAAGGCAGGAGCAGCTTTAAAAGACGCAGTAAACTAATAAAAGTCCTAGTGACTTTTTTTATTTGACATTTTATACAAAAAATCGACAAATTCTCTTGAACCATTAAAAATAAGGTGTTACAATGATAATATAATAGCGAGAGACTATAATAAAGGTCAGTAACACCTTATGCTATTATAAAAGATAGGTTAAGGAGGAATTTATGAAAAAGAAACTTTATATTTTATTATTTTTACTTGCACTATGCTTTATGCCTGCAATAGTTGTACAAGCAGAAGAAATACCAAAACCAGAAATTATAAGTGTAAAAAGAATTGCATCAACTACAATTGAAGTAAAGTATAAACTTGATAATTGTAACCTTAATAAATGTGGGATTGTAGTTATAAACAAGAACTGGGTTTATAAAAATCCTAAAGCAATGCAATTAAGAGGTAAAGACACAACTACTGCACCATTTACTGATTTAGATAAAGACGAAACATATGAATTTTATGTACAAGTTTATTGGTTCGAAGGTGATTTATATAAAACTGGAAAACCTGTAGGGCCAGTATCCGAAGGAGAAACCACTGGTTCAAAAGGACTTTCTAAAATAACAACAACTCTTCAAAATTATGAGACAGTCAAAATCGGATATACTGCAGGAAGTGATGTAAAAAGTGTTAAAGTAACAAACCTTTCAGTAAGTCCAAGCAAAACAGTTAATGATAGCAAAAAAACAGGTGTCACCTTTGATAAACTAACACCAGATAAATCATATAAATTTAAAATAACACCAATTTTAACAGACGGAAAAGAAGGAACATCTACAACCAAAACAGTGAGTTTAAATATTGGAAAAGCAACTTTTAATAGTTTGACAAAATATGGCTATAATAAATTAAAAATGGCATTTACTAGACCTACAGCATCAACTGGTATTCAAGTTGAAAATATGACAACAAAGAAAAAAGCATACTATCAATATAAAAACACAGCAGCATTATCAGGACTTGATTATGATAAAACATATAAATTCAGAATAAGATCATACTATAAAGCAAGTAGTGGAAAATACTATTATGGTCCATGGACAAGTTCTAAAACAAACACAGTAAAACTAGTAGCGCCAGCAAACTTTACAGTAACATCACCAACATCAGGAAAAGCAACATTACAATATAAATTAGAAGAACCATCAACTGGGGTTGAAGTATATAATAGTGTTACAGGAAAAACAGCAAAATATTCTTATAAATCAAAAATATCCTTAGGAAGTCTTACAAAAGGAAAAACATATAAATTCAAAATAAGAACTTACTATAAAACATCATCAGGAAAATATTATTATAGTTATTACACAGACTTAAAGAGCGTTAAAATAGCAGGAACACCAAGTTCTACTACTAAACCTAGCACTCCATCAACAAGTAAGCCAAGTACTGGCAGCACTACAGGCACTTCATTACCCGTACCAACATCAATTACAGTTTACAATTCTGATTACAACGCAATCAGAATTGGATATACAATAAAAAATTCATCGAAAGTTGACGGAGTAGAAATTTATAATGCCACAAGCGGTAAAATACGCACGGGAGTAACATCAAAAAGTTCTCATGTATTTGATAATCTTAGATATGGACAATCATACAGATTTAAAGTTAGGACATATGTAAAATCAGGTTCAACTAAAAAATACAGTTCTTGGTCAAGTTACTCTAACAAAATAACTGCAAAATTACCTCAAGTTAAGATTACGATGGCAAAAGATAATGGCAGTGGAGGAGTTAAATTTAGATACACCACAAGCGGAACAGTTTCAGGAGTAGAAATATATGATATAACCACAAAAAATACAAAAACAACAACTTATAAGAACGCATATACATGGTCAAAACTTTCTAATGGAACCCACAGATTCAAAATAAGAAGTTACTACAAATCCGGAACAAAAAAATATTATGGTTCTTACAGCGTTGAAGCCTCTACCAAAGTAACAAGCGGAACCACTTCCAATAATGACACAACAAATAAAAATGATAGCACAACATCCAACAAAGTTACATGTAGCATTAGACTTACTAATGCAAATGGCAAGAGCATTAGTCGTTGCACTTCAACATCTATGATAAACATAACAGGTATTTGTCAGTCCGCAACAAGTTCAATAAGAAAAGAAAATATCACACTTAAATATCAGTGTACTAATTGTAAGGATAAAAATGAATACTATTCGTATGGTAATAGAATGGGAGGACAAGTTGCTTCAATTAAAATGTTTTTGAGTAACGATGTGAATAAAACCTATAGAAAATATACTGTAAAAGTTGCAGCTAAAGATGGAAAAGGAGCAAAAGATTCTGTAACGAAAACTATCCAATTTAATAAATGTAGTTAGAATGTTTTCTAAAGAAATCTATAAAAAAAGCCTTTAATGGCTTTTTTTGACATTTTACGAAAAAAATCTACAAATTTCTTTGCACTATTAAAAATAAGTGTTATAATGTTAATATAATGAAAGGAGGATATGTGAAAAGGTTATTTTATATACTTATATTATTATCTGGAATGTTTATTATTTCTAATGTAAATGCTGACACTTATAAGGAAGGCTCTTTTAAATCACCAAGTTGTAGCAACTATGTAGATGAGTTAAAAAAAGCCTCTGAAGATTATTCATTTGACAAAAAAACGGGAAAATTTAGTGTAAGTGGAAGAAAATATAGCACGGATTTAACAAGTCTTAAATCATTTTCATTTTTTAGAACATCTAAAGACAAAAAAACTTTATATGTTTACGTTTTAAGTTACAACAATAATATTGAATTTGTTAGTGTATTGAATTTACCTAAATATGATTGTGATGATGTTTATAAAGCAAAAAAACAAGCAATAAAAGTAAAAGAAACAAGTACTAATAGTACTAGCGGAAATGATAAAACAAAAACAAAAGATAATAATACAAAAGAGGAAACTAATAATAAAGAAGAAAATAATAATAAAGAGAATAATAAAGAAGATGAGTTAACTGATGATAATAGCAAACAAACTGAAGAACAAAAAAGCAAGGATAAAACTAGTAGTAAAGAAAAAACAAAGAAAAAGAAAAGCACTACTACAATCCTATGTGTTTCTGGCTTAGTTTTAGTATTTGCTATTATAGCAGTTGTCTTAAAAAAGAAAAAGATAATAGGTTAAGGAGGAATTTATGAATAAGAAATTTTATATTTTATTATTTTTACTTGCACTATGCTTTATGCCTGCAATAGTTGTACAAGCAGAAGAAATACCAAAACCA
>CAKONI010000010.1 GCA_934097105.1 uncultured Bacilli bacterium | reverse complement strand
TCGCGGGGTGGAGCAGTTGGCAGCTCGTCGGGCTCATAACCCGAAGGTCGTAAGTTCGAGTCTTACCCCCGCAACCAGATTTATCAAGGGATTCAAAGTTCCTTGATTTTTTTATTTTTGAGAAAAACGGCGGAAATTTTGAAAGTATATTAGCAAAATCTAAAAAGCGTGATATAATAAGAAAAAACAATAATGGAGATGAAAAGCAATGTATTTAAATAATAAAGAAATAATAGAAGTGCTAGAGGAGTATATTAATAATCCAAAGAAGCAATATGCTATTCTAATAGATGGTGAATGGGGGTGTGGAAAAACACACTTTATTAAAAATGAATATATAAAAAAAGAAGATGCTAATAAAGTATACATATCTTTGTATGGAGTAAAAAGTAAGGAAGAAATAAATAAGAAAATATATTATGCTATTATAGATAAAAAAATAAAGATTAATAAAAAAGTAAAAAAATTAGGAGAAGAAACTGGAAAAATCGCAGAAATAACGATAGAAAACATTTTCAATATTAAATTAGGAGGAATCAAAAACATTGATATTAGTGGTATTGTATCTTTATTTAATGATATAAAAAAATATGTATTGATATTTGATGATCTAGAAAGATGCGATATATCTATTAATGAAGTGTTAGGGTACATAAATGAGTATGTAGAACATAAAAATGTAAAAGTTATTATAATAGCAAATGAAAATGAAATAAACAAATTGAATTTTGATACAAATTACGAATTGAAGGTTATGTCGTGCTTAAATAATAATTTAGATTTTAAAGAAGACAATAAAACAAAAAATCAAGCTATGTCAAGCGATAATAATAAAATTACATTAGATAAATTAAAAAATAGGATTGAATATCTATATGAAGAAAATAAAAAGTATAAAGCTATTAAAGAAAAATTAATAGGATTTACAATTAAATATGAACCAGATTTATCAATAGTATATGATCAACTTATTGTTGAATATAAAGATAAAAATACTAAATTATATAAATTTTTACAAGATTATAAAAAAGTTTTTATAAATATTATGGAAGTAAATCAATGTAAAAATATAAGGACGGTAGTATATATATTAGACATATTTGAAACTTTATATAATAAAGTAAAGGAAATTGAAGATACGGACAGAATATTAGGATTAGTATATAGAAATACAATTTTTTGTGCAATAGGATTAAAAAGTGGTATAAGAGTTGAAAAGATATTAGATGGTTGTATGTGTAATGTAGCTGTATCGTTATATGATGATAAAAGTTATAATTTTAAAAGTTATTTTACAGCATTTGATTTTGTAAACGATTTTATTATTACAGGAAAATTAGATGAAAGTAAAATTTCTAAAAGCATTAAATATTATAAAGAATTAAAATTTGATGATTTAGATAAGGATGATCCTTTTTATAAATTACAGAATTATTGGGTCTTGGATGATGATAGTATAAAACAAGCATTAGATAGAATAAATGAAAATGTAAAAAAAGGACAATACAATTATAGATTATTTCCTAAAATATTATATTATTTATCACGTATTGAAAATCTAAATTTTCAAGTTGATCTAATTAATGAAATAATTAATGAAATGAAAAATCAATTAGAAAGGCAAAAAATAGAATACCTTGATTTTCATGAGTTTATTGATAGTAAAAAAATCGCTAATATATATTACAAGCATGTTGAAGATATTAAAGAAAAAATAAATGCAACTAATGTTATTGAAAATAAAAAGACGATAGAGAAGGTATTTGAATCTAAAGATTGGGGAATAGAATTATATGAATTCGTTAAGGATAACAGACAACAGTATTTAAATAAAAAGGGATTTATGAAAGAATTAAATGTTGAAACAATAATTGCTAAAATAAAAGAAAGTGATAGCAATAATATATATTATTTTAAATATTGCTTAGATGCAATATACAATTTTTCAAATCTTAGTGAATATTATTCGGCAGATAAAGAAAATATAGAAAAATTAATAAAGGAACTTGACGACATGGATAAAACATCGTTTGGCATTACTAAAATTGAAATTATTGAATATATGAATAATGTTTTAAGAAAAATTCAAACTAAACTGCAAGAATAAAAAAATAGACGGGATCAGAATAATGTATCTCGTCTTTCTTATTGTACTTTTTCAAAAACATCACTAATAGAATTTGCTGCTTGTTTAAATTCATCTTCAAAGAAAGGAAAATAATAAGTATCAGTAACCTGTACACTTGAATGGCCAACTTTTCTACTGTTCACTTGTGCTTGAAATCCTCTTGCAATCATATGTGAAATACCTGTATGCCTTAGACCGTGAAAAGTAAGATATTTTAAATTGTATTTTTTATAATTTTTTCAAATATTTTAGTGGGAGTATCAGGATGAATATTTCCGTCAAAATCTGTTGTAAAAACTCTATTAGTTTTAATCCATTTTGAACCAAGTTTTAATTGTTTTTCAAGTTGTTCTTTTTTATATCTTTTTAGTAGCTCAATAGTGTATGGATTAATATAATTGATTCTGTCACTATTAACAGATTTTGTCTCTTTTTCATAAATACGTCTGTCAATATATTGAGTTGTTTTATTAATAATGATTTTGCCTGCTTCTAAATCAACATCTTCCCAGGTTAAACCAGTAAGTTCTTCACGTCTGCAAGAAAGATCAAGAGCAAGAGTAACAATTGCTTGATATTTTAAAGGTTCATTAGAAAGACATTCAAGAAGTTTTGTAATTTCTTCAGCTGAATAATAACTAATATTGGCTCTAGCTCTTTTAGGCTTTTCAATTCTTACATTTGGATTATTTGAAATATAATCCCATTTTACAGCAACCTGCAACATATTATTTATTAATGCATAATAAGCTTGAATTGTAGTAGGACTATATGGTTTTCCTCTTTTATTTATATGCTTATCTCTTAAATAGCTATAGAATTTATCAAGAATTTTTGTATTTATATTTTTTAGTTTTATATATCCAATATGTTCATTAATTATTTTTACTCTATCACTATATGTTTTATATGTTTTAGGGGATAGAATAGGCTTTTGATAGGTCAAATACTGCTCGCTGAATATTTCAAAATTAATGTTTTGCTTTTCTGGAAAGTTTCCAGTTTTAAATTCTATTTTTAATTTTGCTTCTCTAAGAAGCGCATCTTTTTTACCTCCATAAAAAGTTTCAAAATGTCTTTTTCTTGTTCCATCAGCCATGTAAGCTATTGGAATTTCAATTTGATAAACTTGATTTCTTTTTATTTCTCGTACACTCATTTGATTTTGCCGTCCTTCCTTAGTTGCTTAATATGTTTTTGATATTCAGAAGGAATAGCAATTTTCTCATTTCTCACAGAAATATAGTGTAAATAGTCTCTAATACATTCAGTTATTTTGTATTCACAGAATTGTAAATCATCATGTGTAAATAGATATGATTTAGCACCAATTTCTGTGATTTCATTTAGAATGTTGAATAATTCATCATCCAATTCTAATTTCTTTTTTGTTAAAGAGTTTTTATTAGAAGTAGGCTTATAAGAACTACAATATTTCTTTAATTTAGATAAATAGGAATTAAGTTCATTATATGAGTTATTATCTAATTTAGATGATGTATCTCCATGTGTTACGCATTTTTTATAGGTTAAAATATTGCTATCTAATAATTCAAATAAAAATTCTAAATCCTTTTTGTTATTATTCAAGCAATTTACAATATATGGAGCTAATTCTAATAAACCAGAAAAATATTGAGTACATTGCAATAAATTGTTTAATACATAATAATCGGTAATGTATGATACGAATAAAGATAAACTATCAAAGCTAGAAAGCCATCTATCAAAAGTGATAGGAGATTCTTTATCGATTAAGTTGTCTCCAGAAAATGTTTTATGGTTTTGTAGGCTTATTATTTGTTGAATAGATTTATCTGAAAGGTTTAATTTTTTTCCGATATTAACAGATTCGACAGTTTTGTTTTGACAATTTTCATCTAATAAGTATTCATAAGTTACTCCGAAATAGTCTTTCAGCATTTTAAGTTGAACGGTATTAGGAAGTCGATCCAATTCTGGATTTTCATAATTTCTTATAGCTTGTGCAGATAGCCCAGTATCTTTTATAAGCTTATCTTGAGTAATACCTTTTTCTTCTCTTAATAATTTTAATTTTTCATATAATTTCAAATTCAAATACCTCCGTGTTTATTTTTTAATTTAAAAAATTAAATATACATCTTTGTGTGAAAGCATTGACATCAGTATAGTCCTATGTTTAAATCTAATTACAAACAAAAGTGTTCTAAACAATTACATTATATACTTTTGTGCGAAAAAGTCAAGTTATTGATGAGGATTGGAGGTGAAAACACGGTTTTATTAATAAAAAGAATAAAAGAAAGGAGATAAAAGAATGAATGAAGTTTTTACAGTAAATGAAGTAGCAGAATATTTACATTGTAGTCAATCTACAATCAGAAAGCTACTAAAGAATAATCAAATTCCAAGCTTTAGAGTTGCATATAGAGTATTCTTCAAAAAAAGTCTTATCGATCTATGGATTAATAATCAGTGCTTTAGAAATTGTGAGGTAATGAAAGATGAGTAAAAAAATAGAGAATAGAATGTATTTTATAAATGAGCACGAATACATTAAATTCCCTTTTTCAAGTTATTTATTTAACTATAAGCATAATAACACAGAACTACTAAAAAATCAACTTATATGCCTAAATCCATCAAAATATATTGGAGGATGTTATGAGCAAATATAGAAGTGATTCATTTTATTTTCTGAAATTATTTGATTCGTTTTTAAATGGTGACACAATGAGGTGGATTGAGAAACAGAAAGATGGAGCAAAAATGGTATTAACTTTTTTAAGGTTAATGATGATTGCAAAAAATAGAAATGGAAAACTTGTAAGAATGATAGGAAAAATGGAGGAACCATATACTACTGAAGAAATTGCAATAGAAACATTTCAAGAGGTTGATTTTATAGAAAAAGCATTGGCTATTTTTGAAAAAGCAGATTTAATAGAAAAAAAGGAAAACAGTTACTATGTTCCTAAAGCATTGAAATATACAAATCAAACAACTGTTTGAACTGTAAAAAAACAACAGTATAGAAAAAGAAAAGCAGACAAAGAGGCGGACAATTGTCTAACAGATATAGAAGAAGAAATAGATTTAGAAAAAGAAAATAGAAATAAGAAAAAAGAGAAAGAAAAAGAATATATATTAGAAGAAGATCCTGACCTTCATTATAATGAAATAATTTTTTACTTAAATAGAATAATAGGTTCTAATTATAATGAAAATTCAAAAACTATTAGACAACTTATAACTAAACAGATTAACGAAGGATACACAGAACAAGATTTTATTAATGTTATAAATAAAAAGTATAAGGAATGGAGAGATACAGAATATGAAAAGTATTTAAGACCAGAAACATTATTTGGAGATAAATTTGAATCGTATGTAAATCAAAAAGAAGCAACATATTAATAAAACATAGAAGAATATATTTAATAAAAATTTAGAATTGCTAAAGATGGTAGGAAAGGAAAAATAACAATCCCCCACCATCAAAGGTCAATTCTTTATATTTTTTTGTCCACCCATAGCCCACCTACATTCACACAAAAGTAAATTTTTACGTGAGTTTTTTGGAAAAGGTTGGTCAACCATTGGTATACCAAGCGACAACCATTTGTATACAATTTGTATACAGTTTGGATACACAGATAAGGATAGGTAAGGATAGATTAGTAAAGTATAGTTTAATATAAAATATATTGTTGAAAAACTTCTTGAAATATTCAAGAAAATCTTGAATAAAAAGAGATAAAATGATAGAATGTTTTTGTAATAAAAAATCGTTTTATGGAGGAATAATTTATGCAAGTAAATTATGATAAACTATGGAAATTGATGATAGACAAGAAGATTAATAAGACTCACTTAAGTGAGAAAGCAGGGATAACTACAAATGAAATGGCTAAGATGGGTAAGAACGAAATGGTAAAGATGGAAACATTAGTCAGGATTTGTAAAGTTCTAGATTGTACATTAGATGACATTGTAGAGATGAAATAAAAATAGGAGGAAACTATGGAGAATGTAAAACCATTTGTAAAATGGGCAGGTGGAAAAGGTGGTTTAATATTTCAATTAAAAAACTTTTATCCATTTGAACTTGAAAATGGAAAAATAGATAAATATGTAGAACCATTTGTTGGTGGTGGAGCTGTTTTAATAAATATTTTACAACAATATGATGTTAAAGAGGCATATGCATTTGATATAAATAGAGATTTAATAAACTGTTATAATACTATCAAAGAAAGTGTTGAAGATTTAATAAAAGAATTAGAAATAAAAGAAAAAGATTTTTTGAAATTAGAGAGTGAAGATAGACAGAAATTTTTCTATGATATTAGAAAAGAATATAATTCTTATAAATTAGAGGAAAATCATAATATAAAAAGAGCATCAGAATTTATATTTTTAAATAGGACATGTTTTAATGGATTATATAGAGTTAATAAAAATGGAGAATTTAATGTGCCATGTGGTAAATATAAAAATCCAACAATATGTGATGCAAAAAATCTAAGAAACTTATCAAAATTAATACAAAATGTTAGATTTGAATATGGGGATTATAGAAAGAGCAGTGAATATATTGATGAAAAAACTTTTGTTTATTTTGATCCACCATATAGACCATTATCAATAACCTCTGGATTTACATCATACACTAAAGAAGATTTCAATGATGAAAATCAAAAGGATCTAGCTAAGTATTTCAAAGAGCTAGATTCAAAGAATGCCAAATTAATGTTGTCAAATTCGAATCCTAAAAATACTAATAAAGAGGACAATTTCTTTGAGGACATATATAAGGGATTTAATATAAATGAGATTTCTGCCAAAAGGATGATTAATGCAAATGCAAAAGGAAGAGGAGAAATTTCTGAATTACTAATTACTAATTATGAGGAGATGAATGAATGTATCCAGGAAAATTCTATTTTGAAGAAAGTGGCTTTAAATTAATAGAAAATGACACTTTTGCAACACTAAAAGAATTGGATGAAAAAAGCTTTGATATGATTTTTGCGGATCCTCCATATTTTTTATCAAATGATGGAATTACATGTAGTGCAGGGAAAATGGTTAGTGTAAATAAGGGAACATGGGATAAAGCATTAAGCATAAAAGATAAACATGAATTTAATAAGAAATGGATTCATGAATGTTATAGAGTATTAAAAGATGAAGGAACAATATGGATTAGTGGAACACTCCATAATATATATTCAATAGGAATGGCACTGGAAGAGGAAGGGTTTAAAATAATAAATAATATAACATGGCAAAAAAAAAATCCTCCGCCTAATTTGGCTTGTAAAACGTTTACACATTCGACAGAAACAATATTATGGGCTAGAAAAGATTTACCAAAGAAAAAGTACAAATTTAATTATGAATTAATGAAAGAATTGAATAACAATAAACAAATGAAAGACGTATGGACAACAAGTCTTACAAAACCATCAGAGAAAAAACAAGGAAAACATCCTACCCAGAAACCATTAGAAATATTAGACAGGATAATATTAGCATCTACAGATGAAAATGATTTGATTTTAGATCCGTTTTGTGGGAGTGGTACAACAGGAATTGCAGCTAACAAATTAAATAGATATTTTGTGGGGATTGATAATTCAGCAGAATATCTGGATTTGTCCATCAGGAGATTTAAAGAAATTAATAATAAAAAATAAAGGAGAGATTAGTATGAAATCTTATTATTTAGAATTGAATATTGATGAAATTGAATTGGATATGGAGAATCCAAGAATTGCTAAATTTATTGAAATGTACGATAAAAAGACTTTAAATAGTGAACAAATAGCATTGGCATTAGGTAGTGGCGTTCAAGAATCAAACAATCAGACTAATTATTCAAGCTTATATAATTCTATTAAGACAAATAAAGGAATAATACATCCTATAATAGTAAATCACCATGAAGATGGAAGATATATAGTAATAGAAGGAAATACAAGAGTACAGATTTATAAAGAATTTAAAGAAAATAAGGTTGACGGGAATTGGGATACAATACCTGCAATTGTGTATGAAAATTTGGGTGAGAGTGAAATCCATGCTATAAGGTTGCAATCTCATTTAGTCGGGCCAAGAGAATGGGATCCATATTCAAAAGCAAAATATTTAAATTACTTAAGCAATGAAGAAAATTTACCAATGAGTCAGGTTATAGATTTTTGCGGCGGAAAGAAATCAGAAATTATTAAATTAATTAATGCATATAAAGATATGGAAAAATATTATAGACCATTATTAGATGCAGATGATGAATTTGATCAAAGAGATTTTTCTAAATTTTTAGAATTGCAGAATGGAAACATTAAAGAGGCACTATTAGCTAAATTTACATTAAGTGATTTTGCAAAATGGGTAATTGATGGAAATGTTGACATGGCAATTAATGTTCGTAGATTACCAGAAATTCTAAAGAATGAAGAAGCAACAAATATATTGTTAAAAAGCAACATAAAAACTGCATTAGAAAAGGTAATTATAGATAAACCTGAATATAAAGATATAAGTGGAGTATCAATTGAGCAACTTTGTACAGAGTTAGTAAAAAGAATGAACGATATGCCTTTTCAAGAGTACATTTCTATTAGAAATGGAAGTAATCCAATAAAAGAAAGTCTAATTGATTTACGTGGAAATATAGATATTTTTGTGGAGGATATAAATAAAGAATAATGGAATCAATAGTTCATCATAATTTAGTAAAAAAAATATATGAATATGTTTCAAGCCAATCAGTTATAAAAAAATCTGTAATTGAAAGTGACATATTTGAGGTAGAAGGAAATGTCACAAGGATGCAAGAAGGATATGTACCAGATTTATATTATAAATATAATGATTTGATAATTATTGGAGAAGCAAAAACCGAAAATGATCTAGAAAGAGTACATAGTATTAACCAATTTGAATCTTATATTAACCATTTAAAAAACTATTCAAAAATAGGTTATAAGTCTATATTAATTGTTTCTGTACCATGGCAAGCTTCAATTTCTGCATATAGAATAATAAAACGAATTATTAAGGAAAAAATTATTAAGCTTATTATAATGAATGAATTGGGGGTGTATAAAGAATATGAAAAAAATAATATTACAGAATGAACCTAATTATGAATCAAAATTAAATTCTTTTACACACCAAGAACAAGCTGTGGAATTTGCTAAGGATTTAGATTATGCAGCAATTTTCCATGAACAAGGATTAGGAAAAACTAAAATAGCATTAGATATAGCATTATATTGGTTATCAAAGAAAGATATTGATACAGTTCTTATTGTAACCAAAAAAGGTTTGGTTAAGAATTGGCAAGAAGAAACGAAAGTGCATTCATATTTACATCCTAAAGTTTTAAATAATAATAGAAATAGTAATTTCTATGTTTTTAATAGTGCGACAAGATTAATAATTACAAATTTTGAAACTATTTCTTTAGAAAAATCAAGATTTAAATTATTCTTAAAATCAAGAAATGTAGGTGTTATTATAGATGAATCAGCTAAACTAAAAAATCCAGATTCGAAATTAGTACAAGATTTTTTTGAACTTTCACCGATGTTTTTAAGAAAGATTATTATGACAGGAACTCCAGTTGCAAATAGACCATATGATATTTGGGCTCAAATCTATTTTCTTGATAATGGAAACAGTTTAGGAAAAGATTTTAAAGAATTTAAAAAGCGAGCAGATTTATCAAACAAATTATCTGAAGATATAAAGAAAAGACAAGATTTTGAAAGCTTTATCGCAAGCATATTTGAAAAAATAAATGATTTTACTATAAGAGAAACAAAAAAATCAGCAAAACTTTCACTTCCAGATAAATCTTATCATGATATTTGGACAATGTTTACTGAAAAGCAAAAAGAAATGTATGATGAACTAAAAGAAAAATTGATTATTGAAATAAAAAACGGAAAAAATAAAAAAATTGATGATGCATCGCCAATATTAAAAAGAATATTAAGATTAGAACAAATAACATCAAATCCCAAGATATTAAATGAAGACATTGATTTTATTTCTGGAAAGGAAATAGAATTAAACTCTCTTGTTAAAGAGATTATAAATAGAGAAGAAAAAGTAATAATTTGGACTAATTATATATACAATGTAGATTATTTTTGCAAGAAATATGAAAAGTATAATGCTGTAAAAATAAATGGGAGCATGACAACGGAAGAACGAAACGAATCAGTAAGAAAGTTTAAGACAAAAGATGTTAAAGTATTGATTGCGACACCGCAATCAGCTAAAGAAGGGCTTACACTTACAGTTGCCAATAATGCTATTTTTTATGATAGAGGTTTTAGTTTGGATGACTATTTACAAGCTCAAGATAGAATTCATAGGATATCTCAAACCAAGGAATGTAATATATATAATATAATGATTAGAGGAAGCATAGATGAATGGATACACAAGTTATTATTAAGTAAAGAAAAAGCAGCATCATTGGTTCAAAATGATATATCTTTGAATGAATATGAGGATATTGCAGATTATTCATATGATAAATTAATAAAGAAAATATTAGAGATAGAGGAGTAAAAGATGGAGAATGTAGTTGAAGATTATTTAGTTATTGGAAAAGAAAAGTATCCTGTAAAAAAATGCGAAATTGAACAAAGCAAATTGAAATTTTATCCAGAAAATCCAAGAGTATATTCAGTTCTAAATATAAACAATTATGTGCCAACACAAAAAGAAATAGAAGAATTAATGTGTAAAAAGGATCACGTTAAAAGATTAAAGGAATCAATAAAATCAAATGGTGGATTGATAGATCCAATTATTGTAAGAGATGGAGATTTTGTTGTTCTAGAAGGTAATAGTAGATTGGCAGCGTATAGAATGCTAAGTGCTCAAGATCCAATAAAGTGGTCAAAGATTAAAGCGATGATTTTGCCAAAAGATATTCCTGATTCAGCAGTATTTGCATTAATAGGACAATATCATATTATAGGAAGAAAAGATTGGGAACCTTATGAACAAGCTGGATATTTATCAAGGACACTAAGTAAATCAAATCAAACTCCAGAATTACTTGCAAGAAACTTGGGAATAAGTGTATCAGATATAAAAAAATTATTATCTGTTTACGAATACATGATTGAAAAGAACGATAATCATCCAAGCAAATGGAGTTATTATGAAGAATTGTTAAAGAATCGTGGCATAAAAAAAGCATTTAATGAAATTCCTGAACTTGAAGATAAAATAATTGATGATATAAAGAATGATAGAATAAAGATGGCTATTGATATTAGAAAGCTTGGAGATATAAGCAAAGTTAATGATAAGTTATCAAAAAAGATTTTGAAAGAGATAACTAATGGAGAAGAAGATATTTACAGCGGGTTTGACATTGTTGCAAGTTCGGGAAAGATGGATAATAATTATCAAATGATATCAAATTTTAGAAAGAAAATTACAGATGAAAGTTTTGGAAAACGATTATTGAATGATGATAACTTAAAAGATATAGAATTTGAATTGAAAAAGATAGAACGAACAGTATCAGTTTTATTAAAAAATATAGAAAGGAGAAAAGATGAGTAGAAATTTTTCAGAATGGCTACTAACATTTACAGATAGTATAGCCGATTATAAATATTACATAGATTTTGAAACAATATATAAAAACGCAGAGAAGTATAAAGTAGAATTAAATATATTAAATTCATTAATAGGAAGCAGAAGCATAGAAAATGAATTTGAGAATATAGTAAAAAAATATCCAGAAACATTAAAATGTATACCAATATTATTAGCAGTAAGACAATCAGAAATACTTGTCTTAGATGATGAAAGCAACAAATTTGAGTATAATTTTAAAAAGATGAATTATGATGTCAGTCAATATAGTATATTTATGAAAAAAACAGGTTTATTTAACTTGTTGCAAAATCATTTGGTTAACAATTTATATGACTATGTCTTAGGAGTAGAATGTGGTTTGAATTCAAATGCAAGAAAAAATCGTGGTGGACATTTAATGGAAGATGCAGTCGAGAAATTTATTCAAAAAGCAGGATTCAAAAAAGGCGAAACATATTTCAAAGAAATGTATTTACAAGATATAGAAGAAAAATGGAAATTAGATATGTCTTTCATTAGTAATCAAAATCAAGCTACAAAGAGATTTGATTTTGTTATAAAAACAGATAAATGTATCTATGGTATAGAAACTAACTTCTATGCTTCAGGTGGTTCTAAACTAAACGAAACAGCAAGAAGTTATAAAATGATAGCAGAAGAAGCAAAGAAAGTGGTAGGCTTTGAATTTGTTTGGTTTACTGATGGAATGGGCTGGATATCTGCTAGAAACAATTTAAAGGAAACCTTTGATAACATGGAACATATTTACAATATTGCAGATATGAAAAATGGAATCATGAAAGAAATATTTAAATAAAATATACTTAAGACAAGCAAAGTAATAATGTAATTAGTTTTACAGAGTTATTTTGTTTTTTTATTAGAAAGGAACGAACATGATAGGAAATATAGTATTATTTTTAATATCTTTTTTTGCAATATGTATAATGTTATATTTAGCATATAGAGCAATAAAGAAATCAAATAGTTTAGCAGAAAAAATATCTGAAATTGTTTTAGCAATGGTTATGGCTGTTATATTAGTAATTTATTATTTAGATAGATATGATATTCCAACAGTGCTAAATTTGGGAATGAACATAGATACACAAAATTGGTTATCTTTCATTGGAAATTACATCACAGGAGTAATTAGTGCTGTTATTGGAGCATTAGTGGCAGTTTGGACAACTATATATCAAATAAGAAAAAATAATGAAGAGAATAATAGAAGAGATAAAGAAAATCTAAAAATACAGAATATGCCAATCCTAAAATATGATATTAACACAGAAAGAAAAGGAACAGGAGATTTATCAGAACTTATAATTACAAATAAAGAAAATGAATTAGGAAATGCATATAATTTGAATATCATATTAAAAAACATAGGAATGAACAGTATAAGGAATATAATAATCGATTTTAAATCTTCTGTTATCAATAATTCTATTTATAGATTACTAGGGAAAAATGCTGTAAATCCAATAGAAAAAGGTGAAGTTATTGAACTAAATAAATTTTTTAGTTTAAAACCATCAGATAAATACTATGAAATGTATATAACTATATATTATCAAGATGTCCTTTCAAATTGGTATAGACAAGAGATATTGGTTTATTATAACGCAAGTACTATATTTGATAAGGGTAATTATATTGGAAGATTAACTTATGAAGTTAAAAAGGAAATAGAAATTAACGCAATAGATATTGAAGAAAATGTAATATAAAAATATATAGATTTATTATACAGAATAAGTAATAAAGAGTAAAAATATAAAGGTTTTTATTTCTTTATAATGAAATGATTGGATTTAATGATAATATATCAGAAAGTATTTCATTTTTTGATATTAGCTGACAAGTTTCGACAAAATATTTGACATAGAAATGGTAATATTTATAAAGGGAGATGATTTTTATATGAATGAATATATAAGAGGTTCTGAGTGGAGAAAATGGGATTTGCATATTCATACACCTGCATCAATTGTTCAACACTACGGAGAAGATAATGAAGAAACGTGGGAAAAATATATAACAGATTTAGAAAACTTGCCTAAACAAATAAAAGTATTAGGTATAAATGATTATCTTTTTATAGATGGATATAAAAAGGTTAAGAAATATAAAGATAGTGGAAGATTAAAAAATATTGATTTAATATTGCCTGTAATAGAATTTAGAATAAAAATGTTTGCAGGAGTTCAATTTGAAAATTTGAAAAGAATTAATTTACATGTTGTTTTTTCAGAGAAATTATCAGCTGAAACGATACAAAATCAATTCTTAAATGCAATGACTTCAAAATATAAATTAACTAAGGAAATTGAATGGAATGGGGTTATTGATAGACAATCACTTATTGATTTAGGAAATAAAATAATAGCTTCAGCTCCAGAGACAGAACGTGAAAAATATTATTCACCATTGATTGAAGGATTTAATAATATAAATGTAAATGTTGAAGATGTAAAACAGATTTTAGAATCTAGTTCATATTTTAAGGATAGTTATTTAATCGGTATTGGAAAAACAGAATGGGATGAATTAAGATGGACTGATTCAAGTATTGCTGAAAAGAAAAATATTATACAGGAAGCAGATATTATTTTTACAGCAGCTGAAAATGAACAAAAATATTATGCTGCTAAGCAAAAGCTAAAAGAAAATAATGTTAATGATATTTTATTAGATTGTAGTGATGCCCACTATTTTTCAAAAGATAATAATAAAGATAGAATAGGAAATTGTATGACTTGGATTAAAGCAGATCCAACATTTGAAGGACTTAAATATGCTATAAAAGAACCAGAAAATAGAATATTTATAGGGGAAATTCCTGAAAAAGAAAAATTAGTGAATTATAATAAAACAAAATACATTCATTCAGTATCTATAAAGAAAATAAGAAATAATTCTAAAGATATATGGTTTAACAATGATTTAGTTTTTAATAAAGATTTAGTTGCAATTATCGGAAATAAAGGAAATGGAAAAAGTGCTTTGGCTGATATTATTTCATATACAGCTGGTCATAAAGAAAACTTTTCATTCTTAAATTCTGATAAGTTTAGAAATAAAAAAAGCAATATAGCAAATGATTTTGAAAGTACATTAACATGGGAAGAAAATACAATAACATGTACAAAGAATTTGGGTGATAATATTGATACAAATATGATAGAATTAGTTAAATATATTCCTCAAAGTTATTTGGAAGATGTATGTAATGAAATTAGTAATGGAAATGATACTAAATTTACTGAAGAACTTGGTAAAGTTATATTTTCTCATATTCCAAGTGATGATAAACTGGGTTATCATAACATAGAAGAACTTATTGAAAATACAACTATAAGTAAAAGAAATGAAAAATATAAATTAATAGAAAAATTAAAAGATATTAATAGAAAAATTGCAGATAATACATATAAGATTTCTCAAGAATATAAAAATGAAATAACAGAAAAACTAGAGATAAAAAAGAATGAGTTGCAATCATTAACAAAAGAACAACCAGAAAAGGTTGAAAAACCTGAAAATAATGAAAAAATAAAGGCATTTCAAGAAACAATTTTACAAGAAATAGATGAACTTAATAAACAAAAGGATAAATTTGTGGAAGAAAAAGATAAAGCTGAAAAAGAATCTGCAAAATTAAAGATAGCTATTCAAAAAGTTCAAGACATGATTGAAGAAACAAACTCTATTATTTCAGAAATCAATGAATATAAAAGTATGCTTGAAAGAAATATTTTAGATAATGATTTAAAAATAAAAGCAAATGATATTATTGAAATAAAAATAAATAAAGATATAATAGAACAATATTTAAAAGATTTAATAAAAGAACAGATAGAAATATCAAAAAAATTAGATGGTAGTGATGAAAAATCAATAGTAATGCAAATTCAAAAATTAACTAAAAAAATAGAAGAGTTATCTAATACTTTAGATGAACCAAATAAAAAATATAAGAAATATCAACTTGAATTGAATAGTTGGACAGAGAAAATACAAAGAATAAATGGAGATGCTACAAAAGTTGATACAATTAGCTATTTTGAAAAAGAATTGCAAAAGATAGAAACAGATTATAAAGAAGAAATAAAGCTACTGGAAACACAGAGAGAATCAATATTAGAAGATATATATGGAAAAGTAAGTGAACAAATAGAAATACTAAAGAAGTATTATAAAGCTGTTCAGGATTTTATAGATAATAATAAAATTGTTAATGATAATGTTAATTTGAAATTTAATGTAACAATTTCAGCTAATAGTTTTAAGGAAAATTTTATTAAATACATAGATATGGGAAAAACAGGGACATATTATAGAAATAATTCAAGGATAGATGAAATAATGGATGAAACTGAATTTAGTACACTTGAATCTATAAAAAGTTTTACCAAGAAAATTATACATAGTTTAGAGTATAATGAAGCTATAAAAAGTGATGAGAAAGTACAAATATTAAACCAATTAAGAGATAAGGATAAGTATAATGAACTATTAGATTATATTTTTTCACTTGAATATTTAAATGTACAATATGAATTAAGACTTGGTGAAAAATCTTTAGAATCACTTTCCCCAGGTGAAAAAGGATTACTTTTATTAGTATTTTATTTATTAATAGATAAAGATGATTGTCCATTAATAATAGATCAGCCAGAAGAAAATTTAGATAATGATACAATTACGAAAGTTTTAGTACCTTGCATTACAGAAGCAAGAAAAAGAAGACAAATTATAATAGTAACGCATAATCCAAATTTAGCAGTAGTATGTGATGCAGAACAAATTATTTATTGTGAAATTCAAAAGAATAATAAGAATGAAGTTATATATGAATCTGGATCACTTGAAAATCCTAAAATTAATAAAAGAGTTACTGATATATTAGAGGGAACTATGAGAGCATTTAGAATAAGAGATGACAAATACCAAGATAGTAAAAAAGGTTAGAATAATTCTAACCTTTTTTATACTATTCCTCGAAACAGCCCATAACAAGCTGAGAGCCATCTACAAATCCATTTTTGTAGTATTTTTCATTCCAGTAATACAAATAGTCCATAAAATTCTTATCAAGCTGCTCAAGTTGCTTTTGTACATATTTCTGATTTTGTTTAGGAACATTTTTAAGAATTTTCTCATAAATCTCTTCAAAACAAATGCAATATTTTTTATCTTGAGGAGACATCTCACAAAAAGCAGTTTCTTCTCTAAATTCTAACCATTCTTTTACTATATCATCTTCATTTACTTCTCTAAAATTTATCATATCTAATTCCTCCTACACATATATAATTTCACTAAAAATAATTTCTTCAGCAGCATTTTTAAAGTTGTTCATTAATCCAACCCATTTTAGTTGATCTGTTCTTTTTAGTTCTTCATTAACATTGTTTTCTTTAGCCATTTCTCTGACTGTTATATTTACTATGTGATTACATCTTTCATCAATGCCTTTTAGGTAACTAGATAGAGCTCCATTTATCATCAATTCAGTATATAAGCCTCGTTTATTTTCTTTAATATATTTTAATCTAGCTCTACCATATTTGCCTAAAATAACCTTTTCTTCAGTTCTTATTGCTAAATCAGGAATCAAATAATCTCCTTCTTTGTGATAAGTTATTTCATTCATAATCAAAACCTCCAAAATAAATTTTTAGGTTTCCCATATATCAAATTTTATTGCGAACATATGTATAAATTTCTTGGGGAAATAATGGGGAAAAAATTTTCAAAAAAGTACAAAAAACTACACAAATGTTTGTTATACCAAAAACCCCGAAGGTGTTAAAATACCAGTCAAAACCCTTGATTTCACTAAAGTTCATAAACCTGTCGGCTAGCCCTTATAACCCGAAGGTCATAAATTCAAATCTTACCATGAAACTGAAAATAAAATTAGATCTAAATATATTTCTTATAGGCACTGTTCGAAAATTTATTTGGCCATATATATATTATAATTGTATACAGTTTTTATTTTTGTTAAAGATTTTAAGAAATTTAAATTTAAAGTTAATTTTACAATATAATAATAAAATATGATAATAATATGTTAAATAGATAGAAGAAAATTATGGAAAACAAATTATTTAGAGAAAAAATTGTAAAATACCTATAATATATAAACAATAAAACAAAACAACATAATAATATTAAATAAAATGAAAACTATAAGTGTAATTATTTAATAAAACTATAGTTATCTTAAAAAGGTATGGGCTTAAAACTTTATATTTAATTTAACCTGTAAAATAACTTAACAGAACCCAGATTTGACTATAAATTTATTTCAAATTCAATACTATTTAGCTTAGAAATCTCAAAATCGGTATTACGTATTTTTTCATCTAATTGTTGAATTTGAGATTTGACTTCTTCTTGGTTATAATTTATCTCTTGAACTTGAAAGTATGAGTTATTTACCTCAGTAACTCTTTGCTTTAAATTACGATAATTCAACAGAGCTTGTAAACTGTCTTTTAGTCTTCTTAAGTTACTATTTTCAACTATTGCAGTTTGAATTGTTCTGCCATCAGAAAGCTTAAAAAAATTATTTTTTTCATAAAGTACGCCCTTTAATTTAGATATTTCACTAGACAATCTTTTAACTTCAGTTAACTCTTCTTCAAAATCCTTTTTATTGTCTTCAACTACATTAGTAGTACCATTTAATTCTTGAATTGAAGTATTTAGCACATGCTTTTTTAAAGCAAAAAACAAAGATGAATATTGTTTCTCATTTTCGTCAATTAAACACATTAAACTAGATAAATTTATTTTCATTTCTATAACCTCCTAATTTAAATAAATTATAAAACGAATGCAAATAAAAAAGGTCGCATAAAAAGCGACAAAAAAATACATATATTTCCTCCGATAAGAAAATAAATACAAACCAAAAATGAAAATTGTATGAACTATACTTTATAGAAACATTGCATGAAAAAAGTGTCGAAATGAATAAAAAATAAAAAAATATATTGTAAAATAATGTAAAATATGATAGCATAATTTAAAGTAAAAATTTAATTTATTAAGGAGGATATATGTCTAATTTATACAGAAATCTACACAATTTTTATTCAGTCCAAAAAACATTAAGATTTGAACTTATTCCACAGGGAAAAACTAAAGAAAATATGGAAAAAGAAGGAATACTAAAAGCGGATGAACATAGAGCAGAGATTTATAGCAAGGTAAAAAAATATTGCGATGAATATCATAAGCTTTTTATAGATAAGTGCCTAAAAAATATTCGACTAAATGAATTGAATAAATATTATGAATTATACTCTGTAGTGAAAAAAGATGAAAAACAAAAAGAAGAATTTATAAAAATTCAAGAAAAACTAAGAAAGCAAATTTCTGAATCCTTTAGAAACAATAATGAATATAAGGGGTTGTTTCAAAAGGATATAATAAATATCTATTTAATAACTATGTATAAGGACGATAAAGAAAAAATTAAAGATATTAGCGAATTTAACAAATTTACAACTTATTTTTCTGGATATAATAAAAATAGAGAAAATATGTACTCAGAAGAAGAAAAGCCTACAGGTATAGCATATAGGCTTATAAACGAGAATCTTCCAACATTTATAGAAAACTTTAAAATTTATAATAAAGTAATAAAATTTATGCCGGAAATAATAAATAAAATACATACTGACCTAATGGAATATATTCAAGTCGAAGATATTGATGAGATTTTTGACATCAACTATTATAATGAGGTATTAACTCAAAAAGGAATAGAATGCTACAATATTATAATATCTGGAAAGTCGAAAAGTAATGGCGAAAAAATAAAAGGATTGAATGAATACATTAATGAGTTTAATCAAAAGCACAATGAAAAAATTCCAAAGCTACAAGAATTATATAAACAAATATTGAGTGATACAGACACTGCTTCTTTTAACTTTGATACTATTGAAAGTGATGAAGAATTGCTTAATAATATAGAAAGTTATTATACTAAACTACTTCCAGTGTTCAATAAAATAAACCAATTATTTGCTAAATTTAACAAGTATAATCTAGATTTAATATTTATAAACAATGATGGAACATTAAATACAATTTCGAATGAAATATATAAAGATTGGAGTTATATAAGGAATCGTATAGGAGAAAGATATGATATAGAATATACAGGAAAATTAAAAAAAGATACAGAGCAATATTCTAAGCAAAAACAAGAATATATGAAAAAACAAAAACAATATTCCTTAAAATTTTTGAATGATTCTCTTAGAGATAATTATTTAATAGAATACATATCAAATTATATAGAGCAATCAAAAATTATGGAAAAAATGAAAACAGATTTTACCGAAGTTCAAAAAATTGAATCAAGAGGAGACACTAAACAACTAATAAAAGATGAAAATTCAATTGTAAAAATAAAGAATTTATTAGATGATATTAAATTTTTACAAGAGTTTGTGAAAATACTAGTACTAAAAGATAGAACAATAGAAAAAGATGCTGAATTTTACTCAGAATTAATGCCTTACTATAACGAATTAAAAGACATTATTCCATTGTATAATAAGACTAGAAATTATTTAACACAAAAACCATATTCAACTGAAAAAATAAAACTAAATTTTGAATGTCCTACATTATTGAATGGATGGGATCTTAATAAAGAAGAAGCAAATCTTGGAGTAATCTTATTAAAAAATGAAAAGTATTATTTAGGAATAATAAATCCATATTGTAAAAAGATATTTAAAATTCAAGAAAAAGATTCTAATAGTGAAAATAATTATAAAAAAATGGAATATAAGCTATTGCCAGGACCAAACAAAATGTTACCAAAAGTATTTTTTTCGAAATCAAAAATTGATAAATTTATGCCTTCAGACGGACTATTAGAAAAGTATAATAAAGGATGTCATAAAAAAGGAAAAGATTTTGATATTAATTTCTGTCATGAATTGATTGATTTTTACAAAACTTCATTAAATAAACATGAAGATTGGAAAAAATTTGACTTTAAATTTAAAAGTACATCAGAATACAATGATATAAGTGAATTTTATAAAGATGTAGAAGAACAAGGCTATAAAATTGAATATTCTGAATATTCTGAGAAATATATAAATGAATTGGTAGATAGAGGAGAACTATATTTATTTCAAATATATAACAAAGATTTTTCTGAGTATTCAAAGGGTAGACCAAATTTACATACAATGTATTGGAAAGCTGTTTTTGACATAGAAAACATAAAAAATCCAGTATATAAATTAAATGGAGAAGCAGAAATATTTTATAGAAAGAAGAGCTTAGAGAGGAAAATAACACATTCTGCAAATGAGCCTGTAGCAAATAAAAATGAAAATACAATAAAATCCGGAAAGCCAATGAGTTTATTTAAATATGATTTAATAAAAGATAAAAGATATACAGTAGATAAATTTCAATTTCATGTTCCAATTACAATGAACTTTAAAAGTGAAAAAATGTTTAATATAAATCAAGTTGTCAATAAATATTTAAAATACAATGATGATATTAATGTTATTGGAATAGACAGAGGGGAGAGGAATCTTCTATATGTATGTGTAATAGATAAAAATGAAAAAATAGTATATCAAAAATCTTTAAATGAAATAATAAATGAATATAAAAGCATAAAATACTCGACAAATTACCATGCACTATTAAATAAAAAAGAAAAAGAAAGGGAAATTGCTAGGGAAGATTGGAAAAATATAGAAAACATTAAAGAACTAAAAGAAGGATATATGAGTCAGGTAATACATATTCTTGTTGAGTTAATGAGAAAATATAATGCAATTATTGTTATAGAAGATTTAAATAAAGGATTTAAAAATTCAAGAATAAAAGTTGAAAAACAAGTATATCAAAAATTTGAAAAAATGTTTATTGATAAATTAAATTATCTTGTATTTAAAGATGAACCTAAAGAATCCGAAGGAGGAGTATTAAATGCCTATCAATTAACAAATAAATTTGAAACATTTAATAAAATTGGTAAGCAAAGCGGAGTCTTATATTATATACCAGCATGGTGTACAAGTAAAATCGATCCAACTACAGGATTTATAAATAGGTTTTATATCAAATATGAAAACTTAGATAAGTCAAAAGAATTTATAAATAAAATTGATGATATTAGCTATAATTCATCAGAAAATTTATTTGAATTTGATATAGACTATAGTAAATTTACTGACAGACTAAATGAAACAAGAAATAAATGGACGTTATATACCAACGGAGAAAGAATTTATACATATAGAAATGATAAAGGTGAATGGATTGACAAAAAAATACAATTAACAAATGAGTTTAAAAAATTATTTGAAAAATATAGTATAAATTTAGATAATATAAAGAATGAGATTTTAGAAAAAGCAAACATAGAATTTTTCAAGGGAAATAATGAGACCTTAGGATTTATACAATTATTTAAACTAATGGTACAAATGCGTAATAGTTTGACAGGAAAAGAAGAAGATAATTTAATTTCACCAGTAAAAAATAGTAATGGAAAATTCTTTAATACAAATGAGCAGATAGAAGGGTTACCAAAGGATGCAGATGCAAATGGTGCATATAATATTGCAAGAAAAGGACTAATGCTAATTGAGCAAATGAGAAATACAGAGGATGATAAATTAAATAAAATTAAGTATAATATCACAGAAAAAGAGTGGCTAGATTATGTACAGAATAGGGGTATGTAGTGGAAGAAACAATTATCATATCATATTTAAACGACTTTATATTTTGTCCTATTTCCATATATTTTCATAAACTATTTAGAAGCGATAAATGAATATAAGAAAGAGATATTTGAATATATACAACAATATTATAGATGGATTATGAAAGAAAAAGAAATGTGTGATTTTCCGAGGGTGGTGTTAACAAATGATACTGATAAGTTATGATATACAAAATGATAAGCTCAGAATGAAATTTGCAAAATATATAAAGAAATATGGCTATAGGTTACAATATTCTGTATTTGAAATAACAAATAGTAAAAATATATTGAAGAATATTATGTGTGAAATAACAGATATGTTTGAAAAGGAGTTTGGACAATGTGATAGTGTAATGATAATCGAAACTAGTGAAAATTGTAAAATTACAAAATGGGGCTTCCCTAAAAACGAAGAAAATGATATAATCTTAATAAATTAAGAATACAAACCGTAGTCTTAATTTAGAAATTTAATTAAAAGAGGTATTAAATGAGAGAAAAATGCACTATAAAGTTAAACTTTATATACAAAAATAACCTATTTAGTACATATATGGTAATGTAAGGGTTTAATACCTTATATAAATTTCTACTATTGTAGATTTCAAGCAGAAGATACTGAAACAGAAAGTTTAATACCTTATATAAATTTCTACTATTGTAGATGCTGTCTACTGGACAAGCTATAGTTCGTTTAATACCTTATATAAATTTCTACTATTGTAGATGATTACGTAAGAGAAAGGAGTATGTGGTTTAATACCTTATATAAATTTCTACTATTGTAGATATATTACCTCAAGCAACCCTTTTATCGTTTAATACCTTATATAAATTTCTACTATTGTAGATGTTTTATTTATTTCTGCCATTATTTCGTTTAATACCTTATATAAATTTCTACTATTGTAGATGATACTGCAACAAGCCACTCGTTGCACCAGTTTAATACCTTATATAAATTTCTACTATTGTAGATTGTTACTTTTTTGTTTTACCAGAATGTTTAATACCTTATATAAATTTCTACTATTGTAGATTATAGGAAAAGGTGACGGAAGAGTTAGTTTAATACCTTATATAAATTTCTACTATTGTAGATATAGTCCTGCAACTGCCTCTATTTCTGTTTAATACCTTATATAAATTTCTACTATTGTAGATTAGTAATGTGCTTCATCTGCAAGTAATGTTTAGTACTTTTATTAGTACAGGCTATTTCTATTGTTAAGCACAT
>CAKONI010000009.1 GCA_934097105.1 uncultured Bacilli bacterium | reverse complement strand
TAAATTTAGTATACAATATTCATGTGACATAATTTAAAACCTCATTTCTTTGTTTGTGTTCAAACTTATTTTATCAAAGAGTGGTTTATTATGTCACTTTTTTTATGAGATAAAAATAGTGAGTGTTTTATTTACACCCACTAAATATTATAGAACCTAATTAAGGAAGCAATGCGCTTCCTTTTTTTGAAAAAATTTTTGAAAATGAATTGTTATTTATTTTATTTATGATATAATTATATTGTTATATAGTACGTGGAGGTAATTATATGAAACTTAAATTTAAAGCAACAAAACAAGACTGGTTAATTTTTGGATTTTTTGCTGCAATACTCTTAATAGTAGTGTCTATTTTTGTAAATAATATACATTCATTTTCTACAGAAGGTAGATTTGCAGGTCTTAATCCCTTTACTGCTTTGTTTGAAAATACCGCAGCGGTATTAATATTTTATATTTTTGCTATGGTATTCTTATTCGTAACAGTAAAAAGTTATTTCTTTGACAGAGAAAAAGGATTTGGAATAGTTGAAGGTCCAAAAGACACAAAAGGATATTCACGTTGGTGTACAGATAAAGAAATGAAAAAAGAATTAAAAGAATTAAATGTAACTGATGAAACATATGAATATGCCGGTTTTCCACTTGTTAATGATGGACGTAAACTATGGGTAGATAATGGTGAAAGTCACAACCTAGTTATCGGGTCTACTGGTACAGGTAAAACACAGTGTATAATACATCCACTTGTAAAAATACTAACAAAAAAAGGCGAATCCATGATAGTAACCGATCCCAAAGGTGAAATATATAGAGAAAGTGCAGGACTATTAAAACAAAAAGGGTATCAAATACTAGTATTAAACTTCCGTGATCCTCAACGTGGTAATACATGGAATCCACTTCATTTACCATATAAATTATATAAACAAGGAAATACAGATAAAGCCATGGAACTTTTGGACGACTTAGCCGCTAACATCCTATACGAAGAAGGCGGTAATAAAGATCCATTCTGGGAAAAAACTTCAGCAGATTATTTCGCAGGACTTGCCCTTGGTTTATTCGAAGATGCTAAAGAAGAAGAAATAAATATAAATAGTATAAGTTTAATGACAAACCTAGGTGAAGACAAAATAGGTCCTAGAAGCACATACATAAAAGAATATTTCAATTCCAAAGACCCCGCCGGAGCAGCATACATGTGTGCATCAGGAACCATCTTCGCACCAGAAGACACAAAAGGTTCAATTCTTTCAACCTTTAGACAAAAAGTACGTCTTTTCTCATCACGTGAAAACTTATCAGAAATGCTTTCACAAAGCGACTTTGATATAGATTCAATCGGAAAACAAAAAACAGCAGTATTTATGATAATCCAAGATGAAAAGAAAACATACCATGCTCTTGCTACAATATTCATAAAACAATGTTATGAATCATTAATAGATGTTGCTCAACAAAATCCTAAAGGAGAACTTCCAGTAAGAACAAACTTTATCTTAGACGAGTTCGCAAACATGCCACCACTTAAAGATATCACAACAATGATAACAGCAGCGCGTTCTAGATTAATTAGATTTACAATGATAATTCAAAACTTTGCGCAACTAGATTCAGTATATGGAAAAGATGATGCTCAGACTATAAGAAGTAACTGTAACAATATGCTTTATTTGCTTACTACCGAACTTTCTGCACTTAAAGAAATAAGTGAGTTATGCGGAGATAAAATAATAAAAGTAGGTAAGGGCGACAAAGAAAGAGAAGAAACCAGACCTCTTGCCACAGTTGCAGATCTTCAAAGAATGAAAATGTTCGAAGCAGTCGTACGTAGAATCAGATTAAATCCATATAAAACAAGACTAAAACCCAATTTTGAAATAGATTGGGGAATACCTAAAATAGATGCAGATCCTTTTGTTGAAAGACAAAAACAACCTATACAAGTATTCGATTTGAAAGGATTTGTTGACGGAAAAAGAAAAGAAAAATTCCAAAATATGGTTGAAGATGCCTCAGGTGGCACGCCAAAAGCAAACCCTTTTCCTAATCCATTTATGAATCCATTTGAAAATCACGCTAATAATTCTATGGCGCCAGCCCCTAATTCAGGAGGCTTAAACATAGATGACCTCGTTAAAAAAATAGATGCAAAAATAGCAGAATTAGAAAAAGAAGAAGAGGAAGAAAAACAAAAACTAGTTAAAGAAGAACAAGTGAAAGAAGAGCAAAAGCCTAAAGAAGAAGCACCAAAAGTTTCAGAATCACTTAGCAATATTGCTCCTACCAAACTAACAGGATTCATGAATAATGCTTTCAAAAAACATGATGATATTAAAGTAAATAATGGTCCTGCACCAACTCCTAATGGCATACCACATAAACAAACTGGTAGCGAAATGAAAAAAGGAGAACAAGTTAAAAACTCAGAAGTTTCAAAATATGTTACTGATGATCAATTCTTCGATGACTTCTTCGACGAATAAAAGATATATTTTACAAGTCCTTAAAAATAATTAATTTTTAAGGACTTTTATAATTTAATAAATTAGAGCCTATCCCTAATCAAATTTCATTCATATACTACATCAGGAGGAATTGAAATGTTCAAAAACATAAGAACAAATGAACTTAAGGGAATGATAGGAAAAGTAAATATAATAGATGTACGAAAAAGTTATTTATATAATTTAGGATCAATACCAAGTAGCAAAAATATACCAAGTCTATTTTTACTTAGTAATCCTAGTAAGTATTTAGATAAAGACTCAGTATATTATATATATTGCACACAAGGTATGGAAAGTTTAAAAACCTGCGAAAAACTTTCAGAACAAGGGTATAATGTAGTAAACGTTTTGGGTGGTTACCACGATTATTTAACTAGTTAAGAGATCTTCAAAAGATTCTCTTTTTTTATTTTTACTATTGTTAAAAATAAAAAAATATATTATAATCTTATTAAAGTAAAGGGGCTGTATCATATGATTACTTTCGTAAAAAAATTTTTTTCAAAGTCCAATAGTTTTTTATCAAAATTTTTAGGAGTAACAGGAATCTTCTGTATTCTCCTAGGAATCGTTTTTATATGTTTATCCTTTTCTAATGAAGTCTTAGATGATAAATATATCATTAGCGATATAAAAGAAATGAATTACGATAATAAAAATATAAAAAAAGGAGAAGTAAAACTACTTAAAAAAACTAAATATATAAAAAAAGGGACTTTTAAAATAACATATATTATCAAAGGAAATGGTAGCGATCTACTAAAAGATAAAACTATATTCAATATCACAGACATTCAAAGTTCCGGTTATTCAATGAATGAAAAAATAACTATTAACGGTAAAGAATATCAACTTGATGGAAATAACATTACAACTAAAGAAAAAATAAAACTATCATACACAAGCAATATACTTAATATTGATATCCCTAGTAGCCACGTTTTTGATACAACCATCACTATGTACTTAACTCTTCATGATAGGGAAGTAAACTATGAATATAGAACTTCTTTAGATACTTACTATAATTTTACTCCTAGTGACAAAAATAATTTCTATGAAAAGAAAGAACCACAATCTTATTTCATAAATGACGAATCCTACATTTTATTAAAAAATAAATAATATCTAAATTAAAAATTCAAAAAAAACAATAATGCAAAAGACCCCACATTTTAATAGTGTGAGGATCATATTTTAAATAGACTTATCTGTCTTTCTTATCTTGCTTCTACTATTAATTTAATAGCAGTTCTTTCTTCACCATCAATAGTAATATCACTAAATGCTGGTATACAAACCAAATTTTTTCCAGATGGTGCAACAAAACCCCTTGCAATAGCAATAGCCTTTATTGCTTGATTAAGAGCGCCCGCACCAATTGCTTGTACTTCAACAACTCCTTTGTCTCTAAATACGTTAGTTAAAGCACCTGCTACCTTATTTGAATTCGACTTTGATGATACTTTTAGTATATCCATAATTTTATCATTCCTTTCTGCACTTTAATTATATTTATAATATACAAAAAAAGAACCAACTATTTATTTTAGTATCATTAAAATATCATTTTCTAAAATTTGACAAAATCACTTAAAAATAGTAGTATATTCTTAGAAAAATTACTCTGGAGGTACCCTTATATGAAAAAATACAATAAAATGGATTATATTAATATTCTCATATTATTTGTATTTTTTATTATGCTTGTTATTTTTTTAATAGGATCTGATAAATTATATATTTCTAATATGGACTATGCAAATCAACACTTTTTAATACCCGAATATTTTAGAACTCTTTTCTATAGCACAAAAGACTTCTTTCCTTCATTCGCTTTCAATTTAGGATTAGGACAAAATATTTATAATTTCTCTTACTACGGCTTATCTAATCCCATCATTATGCTAACATATCTTTTACCTGCCCTAAAAATGATAGATTTTATGCAAATATATTCCATAATTTCCACAATAATTTCCATAGGACTTTTCTATATATTTATATCAAAACACACTGAAAACAAAATAGTAAGATTTCTATCATCATCTCTATTTCTTTTAGCATCTCCACTTATATTCCATTCACATAGACACATTATGTTCGTAAATTACATGCCTTTTCTCTTACTATCGCTTTTATTAGTAGAAAAATATATTAAAACAAATAAAAAAGCAGGACTCATTTTAACAATACTTCTAATCATTTTAACAAGTTATTTCTACAGCATTCCATCCATCATAGTAATCTTACTATACTATATTTTCCTTCTTATAAAAAACAATAAACTAAATTTAAAATGCACTAAAATAATCCCAGTGATATTAGTTTCTATACTACTTGCCTCATTTTTTCTTTTTCCAACACTTAAAGCAATCTTAAATAGTAGATTCGGCGCAAATGATACAATAAATATACTATCACTTTTAATTCCAAACTTTTCATTCGAAAACATTCTTTATAGCACTTACACTCTAGGAATGACATCAATTTTCATCATGTCATTAGCAAACTCGTTGCTTTCCAAAGAAAAAGAATATAAGTTCTTATCACTAGTATTTTTAATACTTACATTTTTTCCAATTATAAACTATATACTAAACGGCCTTATGTACATAAATGGAAAAGTATTTATTCCTTTCATACCCCTTGCATCCCTTTTGGTGGCAAAATTATTAAATGACATAATAAAAAGAAAAATCAAAATTAAAAAAGTCTTAATAATCTCCTTAATAATAAGTATCCTAGGATGCTTAAAATACAACCTGTATCACGTTTATATAATCGATTTCGTAATTATAACAATCATAATTTCCCTAACAAAAAAACTAAATAAACCAAAACTTTTGTATTTAATACTCATACCATCACTCATCACAAGCCTAACCTTAAATAGCAATGATAACCTTATGAAAAAAGAAATAAAATCTTCACAATACAATAAAGAAATAACAAATATAATAAAAAACATCACATCAAAAGAAAAAAACATCTACAGAATAACAGATAAAAGTATCGATGACGAAGTAAATGTTTCAAACGACATAAGAAACATAAAAGAATACAAATCTACAATGTACTCATCATTAACAAACAAAAACTTTAAAAATTTTAATTGGAACATCTTCAAAATAGAAAACCCATACAGAAACGATTCAATTTATACAGATAAAGACAATGTCTTATACAATATATATGTAGGAAACAAATACTATATAGGCACGCCAAACGCAATAGGGTACACAAAAGATAGTAACGTTTACATAAATAAAAGTGCTTTCTCAATAGGTTATAGCACCTCTCATTTAATGTCCAAAAATGACTTCGGTAAACTTAAGTTTCCATATACAAACGAAGCCTTACTAAATTACACAATTGTAGACAAAGATATAAAAACAAACTATAAGACAAACATAAAAGAAATAAAACTAGACAAAACAAATTACAAATTTAACCTTAAAAACACTAAAAAATATGTAATAAAAACAAAAACAAACTACAAAAACAAAATTTTATTTCTAAAATTCGATATGAAATACAACGAAAAATGCCCTGCCAAAGACACATATATAAAAATAAATAACATCATGAATAAATTAACATGCAAAGGATGGAAATATCACAACAAAAACACTAGTTTTGAATACGTAATCTCCGCACCTGAAATAAATAATTTAAATATTGAAGTAGGCAAAGGAAAATACATAATCGAAAATGTAAAATTATATGAACTAGATTATGGCTATATAAAAAATATCAAAGACACCCATAGTGAATTTATATTTAATAAAGAAAAAACAAAAGGCGATATAATCGAAGGGAACATAAACGTAAAAGAAAAAGGCTACTACAGCATGAGCATCCCCTACGACGAAGGCTACACAATATATCTCGATAATAAAAAAGTAGACTATGAACTAATAAATACATCATTTATAGGATTTCAAATAGAAAAAGGAGAACATACCATAAAAATTATATACAAATCACCTTGGCTAAAAATAGGAAAAATACTTACACTAATAGGTATAATTATATTCATAGCAATACTAATCATAGAAAAAGGAGTATTTAAAAATGAAAAAAATATCAGTAATAGTACCTTGTTATAATGAAGAAGAAAACATTCCATTATTTTATAAGGCAATAAAAGAAGCATATAAAGATCAAAATTATAAACTAGAATTAATTTTTATAGATGACGGTTCCTCTGATGGAACTTTAAAAGAACTAAATAAACTAGTAAAAACAAACTTTTGTAAAATAAAAATAATTACTCTTTCCAGAAACTTCGGAAAAGAATCAGTAATATATGCAGGTCTAAAAGAATCAACCGGAGACTACACCTTAATTATAGATGCCGACATGCAACAACCACCAAAATTAACTATTAAAATGGCCGAAATCTTAGATAAAAACAAAGAATATGACTGTGTATGCTATTACCAAGACAAAAGAATAGAAAAAAAAGTAATATCAAGTTTAAAAAATTTATTCTATAAAACAATGAATAAAATGGCAAACGTCAACATGAAACAAGGCGCAAGTGACTTTAGAATGTTCAGAAAAAATGTAAAAAATTCCCTAATTTCTATGGAAGAATACTGTAGATTCACTAAAGGAATGTTCGCCTGGATTGGATATAACACAAAATACTTACCATACACACCCTTAGAAAGAGCAAGGGGCAAAACCAAATGGAAAACAACTAAATTAATGCAATACGGAATAAGCGGAATAATTTCATTTTCCAATGCACCACTTAAACTTGCCACCATTTTAGGCTTTTGTTTCTCTTTCTTTTCAATAATATATCTCTTTATTGTACTCATAAAAAAAATATTCTTCGAAATATCAATACCAGGTTATCCAACAATAGTATCATGCATCTTACTAATTGGTGGAATACAACTATTTTGCCTAGGAATAATCGGGGAATATCTAGGAAAAGTATACTTAGAAGCCAAACATAGACCTAAATACATAATAAAAGAAAAAATGGAGAACAAAGAAAATGATTAAAAAGTTATATTTAAAATACAAAGAAATAATAAACTATCTCATAATTGGAGTCCTAACTACAGTAGTAAGCCTTTTATCTTTCTACTTAGTAAGAAAATTCATATTCATTACTAACACCCAACTAAATATACAAATATCAAATGTTATCTCCTGGATTTTCGCAGTACTTTTTGCCTTTGTAACCAATAAAAAATATGTATTCGAATCAAAAGAAGCAGGAAAAAACATGAGACTTGAAATGATTAAATTTTACCTCTCTAGATTAACTACCTTATTTATAGATATGCTTAGTATGTGGATTCTAACCGATCTAATTAAATTAGATGATATGATTTCTAAAATATTAGTACAATTCATAATAGTAATATTAAATTATATATTTAGTAAACTATTCGTTTTTAAAAAAACACCAAAAAGTAAAAATTAAAAAAGATAATTTCAAAGTAATATAACTCAAGGACTAAGTAATTAGTTCTTTTTTATATATAAAGAAATATAAAAATAACCACGACATGAAATCACAAAATTTTAAGTTTCCTAAAGAAGTACGAATATAGGATCTACGAAGAAAAAAATGCATTACTCCAAAATAGTGCGGGCAAAATTATTTGCTTTTGTTAAAAAAAATGTATAAATAGTGTTGAAACTTAATTTTTTTTATGATACAATGCTTATAGATACTAAAGAGGAGGTAAATATGGAAGATAAAAAAACCTTGATGATTAATAAGGCAGATGGCACTACTGAAGAAGTAGAGGAAGTTATAAGTTTTGAATTTAGCGATACAAAAAAGAAATATTTAGTTTATACAAAAAATGAAACTGATCCTAATGGGAACATTACTATATATGTTACTGAGGTAGTAAGTGACAGTATGGGAACTAGACTTTTAGGAGTTTCAACAGACGATGAATGGGCAAGAATAAAAGACGTTTTACGTGAACTTGCAAAAAAAGAGGCTTAACGGGAGGTTATCATGAGTAATTTTAATGTAATAGATTTAAACGAATATATGAGAAAAAGTGACGTTTGTACTCAAATAAGAGATGGTAAAAAATTAAAAACAAGACCAGGTGATTTTCAAAGCATCGTAAGTACAACAATTCCTAGAAAAGTAGAAGAAAAACCTATGGAATTAGAAAACTTAGGAACTATGACTGAAACTATCAAAGAAGTAAAAGAAGAACCTAGTATCGATGAATTTAAATTTGATCATTTCCAAAACGAAGAAATAGACATAAATAAAATCAAAAATCTAGGAGACAACTACAAAGGTCACAGCAAAACAATTGAAGTCAAAAAGCCAAAAGAAGAAGCAAAAGAAGAAACACAAATAACAAGAGAAGAATTCGAAAAAGAACTAAATATAGAAAACTATGATTCTAGAATAATCGCAGCAAAGAACGTAATTCGTAACGAAAAAATAGAACTAGAAAGAAAAGAATCATACAAACAAAATGAAATTAAAAATACTACCGACGAATTCAGAAAAGAAACAGAAATAAACAACAAAATTCAAAGTGAGCAAAAAATAATAAAAGACACTTTGAATGGCATAAACGCTTGGGATATGGAATTATTAGCCAATAGACATGATGAAAGAGCTAAGGCTTTCTTAGAAAATATCAAAAGCTTCTTCGAAGAAGATAGACAATTCTTAAACACTCTAATTCAAGAAGGAAAAGCAAGTGATGAAAGAAAAGAAAACCTAAACAAAATGGAAAAAATTTCTCGCAATGATATGATCGAAATCCAAAAACAAATAAATCAATTTATTTCTACTAAATATCCTGAAGTTAAAAAACTTAATGAAACAGATGCTGAATTTAGAAAACTTGATAAAGTTATAGATAAACAAACAGATGATATAAAAGATGAAATTGTAGACACTGTAAATCCTGAACTTTCTAATGAAAGAGCAACAGTTTCAAACGTTAGAAATCTAAAAACAGAAAACACTATAAATATGCCAAAGTCTATATTTGAACAATTAAAAAATGATCAATATGAACCTGAGGCAGAAACATTTAGAAGAGCAATGTAAACTCTTCTTTTCTTTTTACAAATTTTAGAAAATTACAGTAAAACTAAAGACATTTTTTCAAAAATTTGATACAATATCTTCGGTGATAAAAATGAAAAAAATAATTGACGGAAATACAGCGTGCAGCCTTGTATCATATAAATTTACCGAAGTTGCAGCCATATATCCAATAACACCTGCCTCAACTATGGCAGAAAATATAGAAAAATTATCAAATACTGAAACAAACTTTTTCCATGACAAAGTAAAAGTAATCGAAATGCAAAGTGAAGCCGGAGCAATCGCTACAGTACACGGCCTACTTCAAAATGGAATACTATCAAGTACATATACGGCTAGCCAAGGACTTCTTTTAATGCTTCCTAACATGTACAAAATAGCCGGAGAACTTCTTCCATGCGTAATAAACGTCGCCGCAAGAACAGTAGCGACCCATGCACTTTCAATTATGGGAGATCACAGTGATATCTACTCTGCAAGAGGCACAGGCTTTGCCATACTCTCATCATCTTCCGTACAACAAGCAATGGATCTAACAAATGTTGCCTATTTATCCACTATAAAAGGCAAAATTCCATTCCTAAACTTCTTTGACGGCTTTAGAACCTCTCATGAATACAATAAAATTGACATAATAGATTTTGAAAAAGTAAAAAAATTAATAGATGAAAAATCACTTTTAGAATTTAGAGAAAAATCCCTAAACACAGATAATCCATCAACACGCGGAACCAATCAAGGAGATGCCATCTACTTCCAAGCAGTAGAATCCAGAAATAAATTTTATAATAATCTCCCAGATATAGTAAACAGTTATATGGAAGGAATAAATAAAATAACAGGCCAAGAATACAAACCATTCAACTACTATGGTCACAAAGACGCAACTAAAGTTATCGTAGCCATGGGATCAGTTTGTGAAACAATAAAAGAATATATCGACTACTCAAAAGAAAAAATAGGTTTAATCGAAGTTCATTTATATAGACCATTCTCCGAAAAATACTTCCTAAAAGCCTTACCAAAAGCCACCAAGACTTTAGCGGTCCTAGATAGAGCAAAAGAACCAGGCTCTTTAAAAGAACCATTATGCCTAGACGTCACTAACATAATTAAAAACTATGACTTAGACATCGAAGTAATCGGAGGAAGATATGGACTTTCCTCAAAAAACACTAATTTAAACGACATCGAAGCAGTCTATGAATATATGAACAATCCTAAAAACAAAACCTTTACATTAAGTATAAATGACGATGTAACCTACTTATCACTAGAAAGAACTAATACAAAATTTGAAAAAGATTATGACGAAATGTTAATATATGGATACGGATCAGACGGAATGGTAACAACCTCCAAAGATATCCTTACAATTGTCGGAGAAAACACACCAAAATACGTACAAGGATATTTCGAATACGACTCTAAAAAAAGTGGTGGAGTAACAAAAAGTCATTTAAGATTCGGAAACAATAAAATAAGAAGCACATACTACGTAGACAGCCCAAAAATAGTAGTATGTTCCAAAGATTCCTATTTAGATAAATTTGACATGCTAAAAAATATAAAGAAAAATGGTATATTTCTTCTAAATACAGAAAATGAAAAAATAAAACTTCCTAACAACTACGTAAAAATAATAAAAGAAAGAAATATCGATTTTTACACAATAAATGCATCTAAAATAGCAAAAGAAAACAACATTCCTAATAAAATAAGCATGATAATGGAAATGGCAATACTTTATGTTTCAAATTTTGTTTCAAATTTAATAGATAAAGACAAAGCCAAAAGTTATATTAAAGAAATGATAATTAAAAACTTCTCTAAAAAAGGCGAATCGGTAGTAAATTCAAACATAAATGCTCTTGAAGATGCCTTAAAATATTTAAATAAGGAAAATGAATTAATAGCAGCCAATCAAAATATAGAAATAAATAATAATATAATTTCTTATTTGCAACACGATCAAGGAAACGACATACCAGTTAGTATGTTTAACAACAAAGAAAATGGCACAGTAGCAACTAATATTAAAAAATTAAGAACAAGAAACATATCAAATATGGTACCAAATTATAACAAAGACAAATGCATTATGTGTAATTTATGCTCATTTGTATGTCCACACGCCGTAATAAGACCATATTTATTAACCGAAGAAGAATATAACTGTGCCCCTGATTTTATAAAAGAAAGTGTAAAAGACGCCAAAATAAAAGACAACAAACTATTCTTCACCATTGCAGTTTCAGTAAGAGATTGTACTGGTTGTAGCCTATGTACAAATATCTGTCCTACTAAAGCAATAATAATGGAAAAACAAAAATTAGAAGAACAAGAAAAATTTGATTATTTAGAAAAACTAAAAGAAAAAGAAATACTCCCTAAAGAAAATGTGAAAAATATAGGCTTTGTAAAACCAAATTTTGAATTCTCTGGAGCCTGTGCCGGTTGTGGAGAAACACCATATTTAAGACTATTATCACAACTATTCAAAGACAACTTGATGATAGCAAACGCAACAGGATGTTCTTCCATTTATGGAGCATCACTTCCATGCATTCCTTGGAAAAGCCCATGGGTTAACTCACTGTTTGAAGACAACGCAGAATTCGGACTTGGAATAAGACTCGCTGAAGATTTCGGTAAAGAAAAAGTAAAAAGAATAATGAGAGAAAACATAGACAAAGTAAGCAGTCACAACAAACAACTATTCGAAGAATATCTAAACAATTATTCAAAAGAAGTATCAATAAAAGTCTATAACAATTTAAGATATAACGAAGTAAAAGAACTAGAAACCCTAAAAAAATACATAAAAGAAAAAAGTATCTGGCTAGTAGGAGGCGACGGCTGGGCATACGATATAGGTTTTGGCGGTATAGATCACGTACTTTCTCTTAAAGAAAACGTAAATATATTAGTATTAGACACCGAAGTATATTCTAACACCGGTGGACAATCTTCAAAATCAACAAGACAAGGAGCAATAGCAAAATTCAATTCAAACGGAAAACGAGAAAACAAAAAAAATCTAGTAGACATCGCCCTTGCTCATAAAGACGTATACGTTGGAACTATTTCCCTAGGAGCCAATTACAATCACACAATAAAAACCCTAGTAGAGGCAGAAAAATACAATGGTCCATCAATAATAATTGCCTACGCACCATGTATTGCCCACGGAATAAAAAAAGGAATGAATAACTCCATAAATGAAGAAAAACTAGTCACAGAATCAGGCTATTTTCCACTATTTACTTACAACCCAGAAACAAAACACGCATCAATCAATTCAAATGTAAATTTTGACAAATTAGATGAAGTATTTAAAAATGAAAATAGATATAGATCTAGCAAAGAACTACTAAAAGGTACAAAAGAAAATATTATATTTACTTATGAAGAATTAAAAGAAAAAGTAAACCAAATAAACGAAAAATAATTTAAAACGAAAAAATTCTTGAAATATAGAATTTTTTTTGGTATTATTTAAAAGTAAGATAAAATAAAAAGGAGACTTAAATCCATGGAAAAAAATAAAAAATCTCATTTAATTTTAACAATAATTATTTTATTATTAGTTGTAATAATAGGATCATATGCAGTAAATAAATATAACTACGAAAGTAGCACAGAAAACAAAATAACAACAGATTCCACTAGTTTAGAACTGCTAGAAAGTAATACAAACATAATAAATATAACAGATGCTATGCCTATGAGCGATGAAGAGGGAAAAAATCAAAGCGATACATTTGACTTTGCCGTTTCATCAAAAACAAGCAAAAACGAAAACATAAGTTACAGCATAATACTAGAAAAATTACAAGTAAACGAAGGAAAACAAGAATTAAGCGATAAAGAAGTAAAAGTCTATTTAACAGATTACGATGGTAACGAACTATTATTAAAAAATGTAAGCGATATAAGTAAAGATTATGTCCTATATACCAAAACAAATACCCATAATAGCACTACAAAAGAAATAAAAGATAAGTATAAATTAAAAGTATGGGTAGATGAAAAAAATACCGACATAGACTTCTCCAAAGAAAACAACATGGCATACTCATTTAAATTAGGAGTAAAAACCAATACAAAAACTGAAGAAACAGAGGGAACCTACACAGTAAAATATAATCCAAATACCGGAACAGGTAATATGGAAAATGTAATATTTAAACAAGGAGAATCAAAAAAACTATCAAAAAATACATTCACTAAAGATGGTTATGTATTTAAAGGATGGTCTACATCAAATAATAGTAAAGACGTGGCATACAAAGACGAAGAAGAAGTAAAAGATCTAACAAACGTATATAATGGAGTAGTAAACTTATATGCAGTCTGGGTTAAAGAAGGTATAACTTATGAAATAAAATACAACCCAAACGGAGGACACGAACAAGAACTTATAGAACTATTAGTAACCGATGAACCCAATCACTGGACACTAGAAAATGGAGTATATAAAAGCGGTAGCCAAGGAGTATCAAGCAGTACTTCTGTAATAAAAAGTAAAGAATTCGCTCTAACAACAAAAGCTAAAATATCATTTGAATGGGCAGCATCAACTGAAAACACCAATTGGGATTATCTATACTACTCAATATATAAAGATGGTAGTACAACCCCAATAAGCGGAACAGGAGCAGCAACAAAAATAGGAGGCAACCCAAACATAACTGAAGAAACAAATTTAACCTATCAAACAGTAACAAAAGAATTAGAACCCGGAACCTATGTGCTAGAATTTACTTATAAAAAAGACACCGCTGGAAATGGAGGACTAGATGCAGGATACGTTAAAAATATAATCATACCTGTAAGCAATGAAATGCCTAATTCCTCACATGAAGGAGGCCTAAAAGCACAACTTTCAAAAAATGAGTACGTAAAAGATAACTACGTATTTAAAGGCTGGAGCGCCACTCCAAATGGAAAAGTAAAATATACTGACGAAGAAGAAGTAACAGACTTAACCGAAGAAAACGCCTCAGTAGTAAACCTATATGCCGTCTGGGAAAAACAAAAATATGAAGTAAATATAGTAATACAAAACGGAATAATAAACGGAGATTCTATTAAGAATGTAAACCACAACGAAAATGGAACTTTCAGCGTCGTACCAAATGAAGGGAAAAACGTTGGAGTAGTAGTCTGCACAAACGGTCAAAAAGGATCATACCAAGACACCAAAGTAACAATTAAAAAAGTAACAAGTAACACAACATGTACTGTAAAAATAGATAGCGAAATAACAACCTTTTATAACGATGGCACCTTAATAATCAATGAATCAGGTAAAAATAGAGAACTAAACACCACCAAACACGGAAGAGTGTTAAATGAATACGAAGCAATGAATAGCAGTAATTCCTATACCTTTACCACACATATAAATCAACCATGGTATGAAGAAAGGAACCTAGTAAAAACAGTAGAAATTGGAAATGTAACAAAACCAACATATACAAGCCACTGGTTCGAAAACTTTAAAAATATGGAAAAAGGAGATTTTACTAATTTAGATACATCAAATTTAAGATATTCAAATTACATGTTTAGTTACGCTGGTTCCGAAGCAGTAGCATTTACCTTAACAGGACTAGGAAACTGGAACACATCAAAAGTTTTAAATATGAATAATATGTTTTCTTGCACTGGCGTTGATGCCACAGAAATAAACCTAAAAGATATATCAAGTTGGAACACCTCAAGTGTAACAGATATGGGTTTCATGTTTTATAACATAGGTAAAAACTCTGAAATAATAAATATAGATTTATCAGGATGGAACACCGCAAAAGTAACTAACATGAGTTATATGTTTAATTATGCCGGTTATACTGCTAAAACATTTAACTTAGTAGGATTAGAAAACTGGGATACATCAAAAGTTACCAATATGAGTTACATGTTTAGTAAAGCAGGTAGAGAAGCCACATCATGGCCTATAAATGATTTATCAAAATGGAACACCGCAAAAGTAACTAACATGAGTTATATGTTTTCTGAAGCCGGAAGAAGTAGTTCATCATTTGAACTATCATTAAAAAACTGGAATACATCAAATGTAACCAATATGAGTTATATGTTCTCCAGTGCCGGTTATAATGCTAAAACATTTAGTTTAACAGGATTAGAAAATTGGGACACCGCAAAAGTAACAGACATAAGCAGCATGTTTAGTCAAACTGGAAGTAGTGCCAAAACGTTTACTCTAACAGGATTCGATAACTGGAATACATCAAATGTAAAAAGTATGCGCGAAGCATTCTACTACACCGGAAGAGAAGCTACAGACTTCAATATTGACGTATCAAAATGGGATACATCTAACGTAACTAATATGCGTTCAATGTTCAGTGGAACTGGAAAAAACTCTAAAACTTGGTCAATCGGAGACCTTTCAAATTGGAACATATCAAAAGTTACCAACATTAGTTATATGTTCTCTAACGCCGGAAAAAATGCCGCAACCTGGAATATAGGAGTTCTTTCAAATTGGGATACATCAAGCGTAACAACTATGGCCAGCATGTTTTGCCAAGCAGGAACTATCGCAGAATTTAATTCAATAGGAAACTTAAAAATACCAGCAGGAGCCAATGTAAGATACTTCGCCGGTGATTGTCCTAAATTTAAAGGCAATCTAATAATACAAGGCACGTTAAAACAAGAAACTGACATGTTCAAATACGTTATAAGCGCAACTTATTATGGCGTAACAGATCCATCTTCCTTTGCCAATTTGTATTATACCGACGACAACGGAAAAACAAGCATAGAATCCATCATAAACAATATAAATTCTAATCAAAATATATATAACAAAGGTCTATGGTCTTAAAAAATAAAAATTCTTGAAATATAGAATTTTTTTTATATACAAAAAAAGTGCATTGCTAATCCAAAAAACAAAACAAAAAATATAGTAAGAAAATTAACATTAGAATAATTATAGGTAACAAATATAAAAAATCTACTAAAACCACTTTATTAAAATCATATTTTGTTATATACTATATATAGTACGGAGGTAAATATTTATGAAAAAAAGAAAAACAAAAAGAACAATTTGGATAATAATCGATGCTATTATATTATTAATCGTAGCATATTTTGTAGTAGGGTACTTTAATTTTTATAATATAAGCAAAAATAAACAACCTGTATTCACTATGGACAAAAGAACCTATCAAAAAGATGACGGCACTGTAACAGTAAATGATTACAAGTTATATAAAGTAGTAGAATACAAAGTTCCAAACAAACAAGTTACTTACAGTATGAGACTATGGTTTATGGACGACCTTAAATAGTCCTTTTTTTATTCAAAACCAATTTGTTGCATTTGCAACAATTTACATTATTTTTTGTAAACATCTTTACATAAGCAAACATTTGTATATTCCCTTTAATTTCAAGGAAAAATCAGACATAAGCGACTCTTTTTAAGTTGCTTTTTTAATTTCTAAAATTTTATTTTATTAACTTATTGACTTTTTTCTTTAAGAAGAGTATTATCAAATTAGAAATTATTAATGATAGAAGGAGGTAATAATTATGATCGCTTTTGACGAAAAATTACATGAACTAATAGTCGTAAAAAGAGATGGAAAAAAGAGGGGTTTTGAAGAAGGAAAAATAGCAATTGCAATTGAGAAAGGTTTTGCCAGTATAGAAAATTCCCCATATACCGACAAAGACATTTCCAAAGTGTATGAAACTGTTTTAAAAGATATAAAAGATAAATACAACGAAAGAAAGACAATAAAGATTGAAGAAATACAAGATTTAATCGAAGAAGTATTAAACAAATTAAAATATGATGATGTTTTAAAACATTTCTCTACTTATCGTGAAAAAAGAAATAAATCACGTGAAGTATTCAAAGAAAAAGAACATAAATTTCTTAAATCAATTGAAAAATTAGGCCTTGAAGATGCGAAAAATGTCGATGCAAAAAGAGAAAATGCTAATATCGACGGTGACACATCAATGGGTATGATGCTTCAGTTCGGTAGCACCCTTTCAAAAGAATTTGCAAAATGTTATAAAATGAAAGAAAAATTTGCTACTGCTCATGACGATGGCGTAATTCATATCCACGACATGGATTTCTTACCAATGGGTACAACAACCTGTTGTCAAATTGATTTAAGTGAGCTTTATAAAGACGGATTCTCAACAGGACACGGCTTTTTAAGAACACCAAATAGTATAGGTTCATATGCAGCCTTAGCAGCCATAGCAATTCAATCTAATCAAAACGATCAACACGGAGGACAATCAGTTCCAGCATTTGACTTTTACATGGCCCCTGGAGTTCTTAAAACCTATAAAAAAGAATTAAAACAAGCAATTTATGATTATCTAGATTTAGAAGGTTTCCTAAACTTTATAAAATTTGAAAAGATAGAAAAAGAAATAAATAAGGTTACTACAATTGGTTTTGACATAGGCACCCTTGATAAATATGCAAAAGAAGAAGAAAGAGTATTAAAACTATTCCGCACTGCTAATAAAAAAGCACTAGAAAAAACCAATAGAGCAACTTATCAAGCAATGGAAGGCTTTATTCATAATTTAAATACAATGCATTCAAGAGCAGGAGCACAAGTTCCGTTTTCTTCAATAAACTTTGGTACTGATACATCTTTAGAGGGAAGAATGGTTATTAAAAACTTCTTACTTGCTACTAACGCTGGTTTAGGTCACGGAGAAACTCCTATATTTCCAGTTTCAATATTCAAAGTAAAAGAGGGCATCAATTACAATAAAAAAGATCCTAATTATGACTTATTCCACTTAGCATGTGAAGTATCTGCAAAAAGATTATTCCCTAACTTTTCATTCATAGATGCACCTTTCAATAAAAAATTCTATAAACCAGGTGATTATAATACCGAAGTTGGTTACATGGGATGTAGAACAAGAGTTATGGCTAACGTAGTAGACCCTAATAAAGCAATAACACCAGGAAGAGGTAATCTATCATTTACGTCAATAAACCTTGTTAGAATTGGTATTAAACACGGATTACTTCATAATAACAATAAACCCGACTTTAAAGGATTTTATGAAGAACTAGAAAATATTATGGATATGGTAAAAGATCAACTTCTAGAAAGATTTGCTATTCAATATAATAAAAGAATATATAATTTCCCATTCCTATTAGGACAAGGTGTATGGATTGATTCTAAAAACTTAAAAAATGAAGATAAACTTAAAAAAGTATTAAAACATGGTACTTTAAGTATTGGTTTTATCGGACTTGCTGAATGTTTAAAAGCCTTAATTGGCGAACACCACGGAGAAAGCGAAAAGGCCTACAAAAAAGGATACGAAATCATCAAATTCATGAGAGATAAATGTGATGAATATGCAAAAGAATATAAACTTAATTTTACCCTTTTAGCAACTCCAGCCGAAGGCCTTTCAGGAAGATTTACTAGAATTGATAAATCAATATACGGTAAAATAAAAGGCGTTACAGATAGAGAATATTACACAAATTCATTCCACATCCCTGTATATCATAAAATAACTATTGAAAAGAAAATAAAGAAAGAAGCACCATTCCACGAACTTGCCAACGCAGGGCATATAACTTATGTAGAACTTGATGGAGATCCATCTACTAACGTAAATGCTTTTGAAAAAATAGTAAGACTTATGAAAGAATCAGGCATTGGATACGGCGCAATAAATCATCCAGTAGACAGAGACCCAGTATGTGGATTTACCGGAGTAATCAATGATATTTGCCCAGGATGCGGAAGAAATGAAAAAGATGGAGTAAAATTTGATCGTATAAGAAGAATCACAGGCTATTTAGTAGGTACTGTTGATAGATTTAATAATGGTAAAAGGGCAGAAGAAAGAGACAGAGTAAAACACAACAGAGTCCATGAAAATTAGACTAGCAAGCGATAAACTTTTAACAGACAGTATTGTTGATGGAGAAGGATTAAGAGCCGTCCTATGGACACAAGGATGCTCTCATAACTGTAAGGGTTGCCACAATCCTGAAACTCATTCCTTTGAAAAAGGCGTTTTAGTAGACGTTGAAGATATAAAATCTCTTATAAAGGAATTAGTTTTACAAGATGGAATAACACTATCCGGAGGTGATCCTTTCTTTCAACCTGAAGCCATAAAAGAAATAGCAAAATTTGCAAAACAACAAGGCCTTACCGTATGGGCCTATACTGGATTCACCTTTGAAGAACTTGTAAAATATGAAAAAACTAAAGATGCACTAAAATATATAGATGTTTTAGTAGACGGCAAATTTGAAATAGAAAACAGAACTTTAAGCCTAAAATTTAGAGGTTCTACTAACCAAAGAATAATAGATGTTAAAAGAAGTTTAAAAGATAATACTGCTCACAAAATAAAAAAATATGATCAAAAAAAACCAAAAAAAGTCCCTCAAACCTTATACGTATGATAGACAATTATATGTTATATAAAAACATACCCACTTTAGATCTTCACGGTCTTGATAGATATAGTGCTATTTATGAAGTAAATGTTTTTATAAATGATAATATTAAGTTAAATAATAAATTATTAAAAATAGTACATGGAATAGGCGAGGGAATACTTAAAAATGAAGTCCATAAGTACTTAAAAAGTAAAAAAGAAGTAAAAGATTATAAAATAGATATATACAATATAGGCACTACTATAGTAGAACTCAACTTAAAAGGAAACTAGTTTTATTTAGTTTCCTTTTTAAATACATTATTATCCAAAATTATCCTCGATGCATTAAACTTATTATAAACTTCAATTTGTTTCTTTCTTAAAGCACTTTTATTAATTTTCCCATAAAAACTATCCTTTTTTGAGTTATAATAACCATCATTAATCAAAAAACTTTGATCATTAAAAATTACAATTAGATTAGTATTACTCATTATATCTTGACCAATTATAAATCTTGAGTCATATTCAGCCCCAAACATATTAAGCAAAGTAGGTAACACATCAATATTTGAAGATAACTTATTTATCTTTTTACCTTTTAATTTACTATTATAAATAATAAGACCACTTTTATGAAGATCATAATCCTTTTCTAATTTTTTAAACTCACTTATTTCCTTTCTATTTAACCCATATGGAAAATGATCAGGAACAATTACAATAACTGTATCATCTAATTTTTTATCTTTCTCTAAATTATTAATTAAACTCTCTAACGCTTTATCAAAGTCCTTAGTTGCACTTATATAAGCCTTTACATTCTCGCTATAATTTAAATTTTTTACATCCCTCTCATACTTCTTAGCCATATCATTATTTTTAAAATTATGCGGTAAATGACTACTTATACTCATATAATAACTAATAAATTTATCCTCATTTTTATAGTCTTTATATGTAGAGTTAAACATTTCCAAATCACTTTCTGGAAATAAATTACAATTAATATCTTTCTCAAGACCATTGTTGCAAGCCTTAAAACTATCAAATCCAAACTTTTTTTGAACAACATTTCTTTCATAAAAATTATAAACACCATTATGATAAGAAAAACTCTTATATCCCAACGATTTAAACACATTTGCATAACTATATGGAAAATAATTATTTTTACTTTTTATATAACTCCAAGTTCCTTCTTCTGGTAAGTTTCCAGTAAGATTTGTATATTCTCCATCTGAAGTCGAAGCATAATAAATTGGAGTATAAAAATTATCAAAAAATAATCCTTCTTCTTTTAATTTATATAGAGTGGGGGTAGTATTTTTATCTATAATTTCAAAACTAAAAGACTCTGCTGTTATAAATATCAAATTTTTATCTTTAAAAATCCCCGTATAATCATTTTTATTACTCGGAGTTCTTGTTTCTATATAATTATAAAAATCACTTAACTCTTTATTTTCTTTCTTTAACTTTTCAAAATCAGTATCAGTAATATTATAATCATCTTTAGAATAATTTTTACTTTTCTCATTCTCATTAATTAAACTAGGACTAAATTCAAAAATATATCTTTTCATATCAATAACATTACCCGTTAGATATCCAAAAGTTCTTATGTTATTAGTGTGATTATGAGTCTTAAAAAGAAGATTATGAGGCGAATAAATACCTTTCGTAAAAGAAAAGGCAAGTAATAAAACAAGTATTATACTAGCAAATATATTTATAACTGAAACTATACTTACTTTTTTATCTTTTTTCTTTTTAAACAAAGGAAAATACACAAAAATAGAAATAAGTACAAAAACAAAAACTAAAAAATAACCAATATTTTCTTTTATAATTTTTATAATCGCACTAGCAAAGCCAAATACTTGCCCTCCATTTATTAATGAATAAAAAGTAAAAAAACAATCATAAAACCTATAATGAACAAAACCCGCAGTAAATAAAATGGTAATAAATGATAGAAAAATTATATTTAATAACTTATTTATTTTATTATTTTTACAAATATTACATACTAGAGTAAGTAAAGATCCAAATAAAATGGCCTCAAGTAGATAAAATACAATATTAAGAAATGTAATATTTTTAAATAAAAAGATAATAAGTAATAAATTAAGTATAAAAATATAACTAATATTAGTAATTAAATCTAAGTATTTTTTCATGCTTCCTCCTTAAGTTTAATACCTTTATTTATTTTCTTATGTGAATAGTTATGTTTAATATAAGAACTTCTTAAATGAAATAAATTATACAGAACCATACTTCCATACACATATATTTTATCAAATATATTTATAAATTTCAAATTTACAATTCATTATGAAAAATTCAATATAAAACTTGACTATTTACAAGATATTTAATATAACGAAAGTATATAGAGGATATTGAAAATGAATATAATAAATAAAGTGAAACTTAATTTTTATCCAGAATTAAAAAAACTAAATATTGATGATAAAACCCTAGAGAAAATTATATCTAATAAAGATTTCAATTATCAATATAACACTAATATAAAACCTTTCATCAAATTTTTACAAGAATATGAGCGTTATGGATTTAATTCTAACAAAAGGTTATATGATACTGCTATAAAATATCATATGAAAGCAGTATGCGAATTATCTATAAAAAAATATCATATTTCTTTAAGTTTATCTATTTTTTTCTTTACATCTCCAAGTACTTTTTCATAATTTGAAGTATTTTTCGGAATATAATATTTTTCATTTTTAATATTATCAGGTAAATATTGTTGAACTACATAACTGTTTTTATAATTATGGGGATATTTATACCCAATATAAGGGCTTTTTAAATGAACCGGTATTTCTCCAATATTCTTAGTATCTAGATCAAGAAGTGCTTTATGAATTGCTAAATAGGCTGAATTGCTTTTTGGAGAAAGTGCCATTTCTATAACAATGGGCGCTAGGATAAGTTCACATTCTGGAAGTCCAACTCTTTCACATGCATCAATCGCAGCATTAAGTTTTGGACCAATGCTAGGGTTTGCAAGGCCTATATCCTCATAACAAATAACAGAAAGCCTTCTATAAATGCTATCTAGATCTCCTGCTTTTAAAAGCCTTGCTAAATAATGAATACTAGCATCCGCATCTGATCCACGAATAGATTTTTGCAGACCACTTAAAACATCATAATGACCAGTTTCATTCTTATCATGGAAAAAGTTTGGTTTACTATTAATGCTCTTTATTACTTCGATTGAAACTTCATGTTCCTTGTTAAAATAATATGAAACTTCTAGCAAATTAAAAGCAAATCTTAAATCTCCACCTGAAATTTCACTAATATATTTTATAGTCTCATCATCAATCTTTATTCCCTTTAAATCATCTAAATTAATGGCTCTTTTAATACCATCACAAATATCATCAGAATCCAGTGCATTAAGTTTAAATATTTGACATCTACTTCTTATCGCCGGATTAATTTTATGATAGGGATTAGAAGTCGTCATACCTATTAAAGTAATAAGACCACTTTCTAAACAAGGAAGTAAAATATCTTGTTTATCTTTATTCATACGATGTATTTCATCAATAATTAAAACCATTCCATCATACATTTTTGCTTCTTCTATTACAACATCAAAATCTTTTTTTGTATTTAAAACAGCATTTAAAAATCTATAATCACACTCTATGTCATTTACAATTGCATTTGCAATAGAAGTCTTTCCAATTCCAGGAGGACCATATAATATCATAGAAAATATCTTTTTGTTCTCAACCATATTAGAAATTATTTTATTATGGCCAATTAAATGCTTTTGACCAATAATATCCTTTATACTAACAGGCTTTAATTTAATAGCAAGTGGCTTATTCATCAAATCACCTTCCTAAATATACTTATATTTTATCAAAAAAGAGAGAAAAATGGAATAAATAAGAGTAATTATCAAGAAAATAATAGAAAAGTAGTTTATATTTAAACAAATTTTTGATATAATTGATATGAGGTATAAAAATGGATATAAAAGAATATATTGATTATATAAAATTCGAAAGAAAATTAAGTAAAGAAACAATAAAAAACTATGAATACGACTTAGAAAAATTTATTTCCTTTTTAAATAATCATAATATTAAAAATTTTAATGACGTAAAAACTAAAGACATTGAAAAATACTTAATAGAAATGAAAAATTTTAGTCCTAAAACAGTATCCAGAAATATTACTTCAATCAATAATCTATATATATTTCTTTTAAGAGATAAAAAGGTAAGTAAAAACCCATGCGAGTATATTGATAGACCTAAACTTGATAAGAGGCTTCCTGATACTTTATCAGTTAAAGAAGTTGACGAACTTTTAAATATTCCTTTAAATACTATATATGATATACGTAATAAAGCAATGCTCGAAACATTATATGGTACTGGCTTAAGAATAAGTGAATTAGTTAACTTAACAACACGTGATGTTGATTTTGAAAACGACTGTATTAGGTGTTTCGGAAAAGGCTCAAAAGAAAGAATTGTTCCTGTTAGTGATTACACACTTTACTATTTAAAGAAGTATTTAGATGTTAGAAATCACTTTCTAAAAAAAGAAAGAAATGATTACTTATTTCTTAACAATCATGGAAAGAAAATAACTAGACAAGGTTTTTTTAAAAACTTACAAAAAATTATTAATCAAAAAGGAATCAAAAAAAATATATCACCTCATGTTCTTAGACATTCATTTGCCACACATTTACTAGAAGGTGGCGCTGATTTAAGATCAATTCAAATGCTTTTAGGACATAGTGATATAAGTACCACTAAAATATATACACACATAAGTCATGAAAAAATAAAAAAAGATTATATGGATTTTCATCCAAGAAGTAAAAAGGAGAGATAATATGAAATTTAAAAGAGTATTTTTAATAGTTTTAGATTCACTAGGAGTTGGCGAAGCTATAGATGCTTCAAATTACGGAGATACTGGTGCAAGTACACTTGGTCACATAAAAGACAATTATAACTTATTTATTCCAAATTTAACAAAACTTGGATTTTTGAATACACTAAATATGAGCGTTAATGATGATGCAGATGGTTATTATACTATAGCAAGGCCTACAAACAAGGGCAAAGATACTTTATCTGGCCATTATGAAATGATGGGTGTTAGATGCCAATACGCTTTTCCAAGTTTTACTGAAAATGGATTTCCCGATGAACTTATAAAAGAAATCGAAAAACAAACTGGTTACAAAGTAATAGGAAATGTCGCAGCAAGTGGAACTGAAATAATAAAAGAACTAGGAGAACGTCAACTGCAAACAAAAGAACTTATTGTATATACTTCTGCTGATTCAGTTTTACAAATTGCAGCCCATGAAGGTGTAATTCCTTTAGAAAGTTTATATAAAATTTGCGAAATCGTAAGAAAAATTACAGATTCAAAAGATGAATGGAGAGTAGGGCGAGTAATTGCAAGACCATTCAAAGGAAAAACAAAAGATGATTTTTACAGAACTCCAAACAGAAAAGATTTTGCTTTAAATCCCCCAATGAAATCTGTTTTAGAAAAATTAGAAGATAAAAAATTAAGTATAATTTCTGTAGGAAAAATTTATGATATATTTAATGGACAAGGAATAACTAAAAAAGTTACTTCTAAAAATAATAAAGATGGCGTAGATAAAATATTAGATATAATGGATAAAAGATTTACTGGTCTTTGCTTTGCTAATTTAAATGATTTTGATATGCTTTATGGTCACAGAAGAGATGTTCCTGGATATGCCAAAGCAATTGAAGAATTAGACGTAGAAATTCCTATGATGCTTAATAAATTAAATAACGATGATTTACTTATTATAACAGCAGATCATGGTAATGATCCTACATTTAAAGGTACTGATCACACCAGAGAAAATACACCAGTATTAATTTATAGTAGAATATTTAAAGAACCTAAAATTCTACCAATTATGAATACATTCGCAGATATTGGAGCCACTATTGCCGATAATTTTGATGTTGATGCCCCAATGATTGGTACAAGTTATTTAAATGAATTAAAATAAAGAAAAAATAGAAGAAAGAGGGTAGTATATGGAAAAAGAAAAAATTAAAAAATTACTAATTTTCGGAGGAGTTATAATTGCAGTAATAGCAATACTTACAGCAGTATTTCATAACGACAATAAATACGTTTTAAAAAGTGAATATAAATTAGGAGAAATAGGATACATTGATGATATAGAACTTTCCCTTGAGAAGATAGAATACATCAACCAAGAAAGCGGTATACAATTATCTTTTAAAATAACAAACAAAACAAAAAATACTATTACGATAACTCCAGATGATTATTTTAAATTCTATGATATAAACACTGTACAAATACCTAATAAATTTACCAATAACAAAAATATAATCAAAAAAGATGAAACTGTTATTTATAAACTTCAATATGACGTTACAAAGAAAGAGTTATATGAGATATATTTTTATTCACAAATAGTAGAAAACAATATAAAATTTAGTTTCAAATCAAGCGATATTGTTTCAACTGCTAATATAGAAGAGTCAGATAAAAATTTGACTTCCGAATTAGGAAGTTAACATAATATCAATTATATGAAGTTAAATATATTTATAAAAAATAGCATTTCTCTCTATATTTTATAGACAAATTAATTATAAAAATTAAAGATGATTATTACTACACTATCTATCATCTTTTTTTATTGCTTTGAAACAATTAAACAATTTATAATAAGCACTTAATTTAAATCGAGATATATAAATATTCATCTTTTACTATTTCGATTTAAATTAGAAACATTAAAAAAAAAGTAGTTAATATTATAGTTAAACATTAATTACTAGTTTATATTATATTATATATTATTTCTTTTTATTTAAGGCATCTTCAAATACCGGAATAATTCCAACACTGTTTGGTATTTTAATCATTTTATATAAATCATATGCCGGATATTGATTAGCCTCAATTAGACATGGCTTGTCAAGACCAACACAAACATCCCAACCAATTAATCCAAGTTCCGGAATTTCCCTTGATGCTTCCTTAACTAATTTTATAACATCATTCCAATTTGGTATCTGATACCCTATTAATTTAACATTTGAAGTAGGGTGAGTGGTATAAAATTTTCCAGTTTTACTAACGGCTTTATCATTTATAATACCAGTTTTAATATCAAGTGGAGCACATATTCCACCATTATGGAAATTGTCTACTACCCTACCTCCCGTCCCCATTCTACAAACTGCAGCAACAACCGAAGTAACATCATATTTATTATGAATTGTAACTACTCTAATTGTATTTATAGAACTAGGATGAAGCGCGCTCATATCTTTATGTTGTTTTGCAACTTCTTCTAATAGAAATTGTTTGTTCTCCATAAGCTTGTCAAATAACTTTTTATGATTCTCTTTTGAAATAATAATCTTTTCTACTCCCACACCACAAGTTGCATCTAATGGTTTTACTATCATTTCTTTTTTATTCTTTATAAATTTTTCAAAATCATCATAGTTATTTTTACTTATAAGAATATAATCTCTATTTAAATACTTTCGAAATCTTTCATTAAATAGACTTTTATCATCAATAATATTCCAGTACACTTTCGGATTTAATTTTTTAATATACGTATTATTCTTTCCTCTTGTCAAAATCGTTTTCCGATCTTTTCTATTTAAATTATACATTTCAAAAAATATATAATCCGAATATCCTGCTTGATATTTGAAAAAACAATATATCATATCAAAAAATATAACTATCTTACTTTTGTATGACTTATCACTTACTTCATTTACTATACTCATAAATTTCCTAAAATTTATTTTATAAAACATTTTCATCATATATTTCAAGTGCATGACCTCCAAAATTTATTTTTTCAAAATATAAAGTAATTAATACACATAAATACTAATTACTTCTATATACATCATATCTTATTGCATACTATTTTCTTTTACTTAAGGCTTCCTCAAATACCGGAATAATTCCAACACTATTTGGAATCTTAATCATTTTATATAAATCATATCCTGGATACTGGTTGGCCTCAATTAGACATGGCTTGTCGGGACCAACACAAACATCCCAACCAATTAATCCAAGTTCCGGAATTTCTTTCGAGGCTTCTTTAACTAATTTTACAACTTCATCCCATTTCGGTATCTGATATCCTAATAATTTAACTTTTGTAGTAGGATGAATTTTATAAACTATTCCAGACCTACTGACAGCATCACCATTTATAATACCAGTTTTAATATCAAGTGGAGCACATATTCCACCATTATGGAAATTGTCTACTACCCTACCTCCCGTCCCCATTCTACAAACTGCAGCAACAACCGAAGTAACATCATATTTATTATGAATTGTAACTACTCTAATTGTATTTATAGAACTAGGATGAAGCGCGCTCATATCTTTATGTTGTTTTGCAACTTCTTCTAATAGAAATTGTTTGTTCTCCATAAGCTTGTCAAATAACTTTTTATGATTCTCTTTTGAAATAATAATCTTTTCTACTCCCACACCACAAGTTGCATCTAATGGTTTTACTATCATTTCTTTTTTATTCTTTATAAATTTTTCAAAATCATCATAGTTATTTTTACTTATAAGAATATAATCTCTATTTAAATACTTTCGAAATTTTTCATTAAATAGACTTTTATCATCAATAATATTCCAGTACTCTTTCGGATTTAATTTTTTAATATACGTATTATTCTTTCCCCTTGTCAAAATCGTTTTTCGATCTTTTCTATTTAAATTATACATTTCAAAGAATACATAATCAAAATACCCAGATTGATACTTGAAAAAGCAATAAATCATATCAAAAAATATAAATATTTTACTTTTATCTGACTTTTCGCTTGCTTCATTTACTGTACTCATAAATTTCCTAAAATCCATTTTAGAAAGCAACTTCATCATATATTTCAACTACTTTTCCTCCTTAAAATTTCCTTGACATAATTTCCGCAATTTTCTCAAATACTTCCTTAGCATTACCCTCATTAATAGCAGAATAACCAAGTTCTGATAAGGCTTGCTCTTTAAAGCAATTAAGTTCTTGTGTTCTTGATAATTGTTCCTCTTTTTTCCCTTCTATTTCTCTTTCCCATTTTTTATGAGACTCTGAAACTTTGCTACGTGATGCATTTCCGCTTGTATAAAGTGACATTGCTGAGAATAAAATACCCTCAAAAATGTATTGTTTTTCCTCATCAAAAATATATTCAAATACAGGAATTTGCGCATTAGACTTTGCCATATATGCAAGAATATATTTAAGTTCAACCATACTATTCATATTTTGCAAATAAGTATACAAATAATGAAGAGTTTGATATCCATTATTATCTATATCCTCAAGCAAAATATCTTTAAGCAAATTAAAAGTATCTGAAAGAAGCGCTTGTTCTTTTTTATTTAAACCCTTTAAATCAGAAATAGATTCCTTATTAAAAGTATCCAAAATTCCCTCATTTATACGTGCTTCTAAAAGAGAAATGTAATTATCATCAACTTTAATATTTTCAAGCTCTTTTTCACTATTAACTCCAAAAAGCATTAATAACTTTGACTGTTTATCCTTTGGTAAATCTTCGATAGATGTAAGTGCCAAATAATTATATAACATTTGACGAGAAACTCCCAAAAATTTAGCAACATTAACCTTTGATATATTAGCCTCATTTATTATCCTACTTGCGTTTTTCACTTTATCATCTCCTATAATCATTTTAACTTCATGTGTCAAGAATGTCAAGTGTAAAGTGTGTAAAGTGATAAATTTCTTAGGTAATAGTAATAAAGTCTTTAATTAATTTTAAAAAAAGGTTATAATAATACTATAAAATTATGTAAGGAGAAAATTTATGAATAATGATACTTATTTCGAAATAGATACCAAAATAATAAAAGAAAATATTAAAAAAATAATTGATTCTAGAAGCGGATATGATTATTATATTGCCGTTGTTAAAGGAAAAGCATATGGATATGGTTATGAAATTGCTAAAACTATTACACAGACAAAAATAAATTATTTAGCCGTAGCCACTATAAACGAAGCAATCGAAGTTAGAAAATACATCCCAAAAGACTTTCCTATTATGTGCCTTCAACCTGTTAATTTAAGTGATATCAAAACGTGTTTAGATAACAATATTACTATTACTATCCCAGACATTAATTATTATAAAAAATTAGTTAAAGAAAACCTATCTTCTTTAAAAATTCAATTAAAACTAAATACCGGTATGAATAGAATGGGTCTTGAATCAAAAGAAGAAGTAAAAATAATTTATGATGATCTTATAAAAAATAAAAAATATAATATTATTTTAGAAGGCATTTACTCTCACTTTGCAAGTCTTGGTATTGTTGATGATTTATGGGATAAACAAGTAAATAAATTTAAAGAACTTACTAGTTTAATCGATATTAAAGATATTAAAATGATTCATATGTTTAGTAGTAATTCTTTATCTGCTCATCCAAAATTAGATTTTTGTAATGCAACAAGAATTGGGCAATTAATATTTGGTAATTATTTAAGTAATATAAATGAAAGAGGTTTTATTAATAAATTAAAAAAAATTAAAAGAGATTATGTTAGAAATAAAAAAAGACTATCTCCTTTAAATAAAGAATTTTTTATAGACGTAAAACCTGCCATTAAACTCATCTCTACAATCGAATGCATTAAAAAAGTAAAAAAAGGTGAAAAAGTTGGATATGATGGCGAATATATAGCAGACGAAGACACTAATATTGCAATGATTCCGATTGGTTATGCAGATGGTCTAAACAAAAACTTTACTGGAAAATATGTTCTTATTAATAATAAAAAATATCAAATAGTCGGAGAAATTAATATGTGTATGACTCTCATAAAAGTTGATAATAATGTTAAAATTGGCGATCAAGTAACACTAATCGGAGATGAACTAACTCCTAAAAAAGTTGCATATTCTGTGGGAGTTTCTGTTCCTTATTTTCTTTGTTCGTTCGAAAATTATATTAAAAGAATATATAAATAAAAAACAGCAGAAATCTGATGTGAACCCTGTTTAGGAGACACAATTAAAAAAGCAGTATATTAAAAAGAGAAAATTATTTTTCTCTTTTTGTG
>CAKONI010000008.1 GCA_934097105.1 uncultured Bacilli bacterium | reverse complement strand
AGTAACCACAATGAACCGCTTCATAAAAAAAGAAAGAGTCCAAATAGGAACCCTAAAAGCATTAGGATTCAAAAATAAAAAAATAAGTTCCCATTACATCAGTTATGGCTTTTATATAAGCCTATTAGCAAGCATAACAGGACTCATTCTAGGCCCTCTAGTATTAGGAAACTTCTTCCTAAATATGCTAAAAGAATACTACGAAATGCCAACAATAAACATAGCCCTAAAACCAATATCATTCATTCTAGCAGTAGGAGTCATCATCCTTATCACCTTAGCAACCTACCTATCATGTAGAAAAATCCTAAAAGAACCCGCGGTAAACGCCCTAAGACAAAGCACGCCAAACATAAAAAATAAAAACTTCGCTCTAACAACAAAAACATTCTTAAAAAAAGCATCACTAAGTACAAAATGGAACTTAAGAGATATATCAAGAAACAAAGGCCGCTCCATCATGGCGATCGTAGGAATCACCGGCTCCTGCATGCTTCTAGTCTGCGCCTTCGGAATGCTAGACAGCATGAACTCCTACCTAGACTGGGAATTCAACAAACTATCAAAATTCGAATACAAACTAAACCTAAACAACACCTACACAGATAAAGATTTAGAAAACCTAGAAGCCCAATACGGAAACGCAACCAGTCAAACCCAAGCAGTAGAAATAAAAACAAATAACAAAAACAAAGTAACAACCCTAACAATAAACGATGCCAAAGACCATTTAAAATATACAGACCACAACCGCAACTACATGAACCTAACAAATGATGGCATCTATATAACAGAAAAATTAGCAAAAACCCTAAACGTAAAAAAAGGAGACAAAATATCATTTCACATATTCGGAAGCACCAAATGGTACAGCGTCAAAATAACTGGTCTAAACAGAGACCCACAAAACCAACAACTAAACTGCACAAAAAAATTCTATGAAAGCCTAGGTCTAACCTATAGACCAACCAATATCTACACAAATAAAGATCTAAAAAACACAAAAACCATAGAAAACGTAGAATCCATCCAAAGCATAAGCACCCTAAAAAAAGGAATGGAAAACATGCTAGACACAACAAAATCAATGATATCTATCCTAATAATCGTCTCCGCCGGCCTAACAATAGTAATCATCTACAACCTAGGAATTCTATCATTCTCAGAAAAACAATATCAGTTCGCAACCCTTAAAGTAATAGGCTTCAAAACAAAACAAATAAAAAACATATTCATAAAACAAAACATATGGCTTGCCATAATCGCAATATTATTAGGACTCCCTCTAGGGTACTACCTAACAGACTTCATATTCATATTCTCACTCGGAGAAAGCAATGACTTCAGTGCCCACATAAGACCAATCTCATACCTTTACTCAAGTCTAGGAATTCTGCTAATTTCTATAATAGTAAACAAAATTCTAGCAAAAAAAGTAAAAAAAATAGACATGGTATCAAGCCTAAAAACAAACGAATAAAAAGGAGAAAACATGGGAAAAATAAGACAACCAATCAAAAAAAACTCAATAGAAAAAAAGAAAAAAATAATAGAAAAAGGCTTCGAACTAATATGTAACAAAGGATATCACAACACAACCTGCATCGACATAGCAAAATACGCCGACGTCTCAACAGGCATCATCTACCAATACTTCGAAGACAAAAGAGCCATCTTTTTAGAAGGCATCAAAGACTACTCAAACAAAATAATGTTTCCAATGAACCAAATTCTAGAAACCAAAAGTATCAACAAAAAAGATCTAGACAAACTAATTTCACAAATGATTGACAAATTCATCAAAACCCACACCATGAGCAAAAAAGCCCACAAAGAACTAAGCGCAATAAGTTGCCTAGACGAAGAAGTAGCAAACCTATTCTACGAAAGAGAAATGATAACCACAAAAAAAATAGAAAAACTACTCGAAAATAACAACATTTTAATAACAAACCCCAAAGAAAAAATACACATCATCCTAGGACTAATAGATGATTTCTGCCACGAAGTAGTCTATCATAAACACGATGACCTAGACTATGACGCCATGAAAAAAGAAGTAGTAAAAGTAGCAATATCTCTTCTAAATTAAAAATTAAACCAAAAAAGTTAGCAAAAAAACAGCTAACTTTTAAAATACAAAAAAATCCCAGAAAAAATCCGGGATTAAATACGTCATAAATTCCTTATGACATTATTATAATATGCACTAAACAAAAAAATATACAAAAAATAATAAAAAAACATGTTATAATAAAAATAATTAAAATGAGAAAGGAAAATAACATGGAAAAACTAAATAAAAAAATAAATAATGAAGAAATACACAATTGTCCCTTAAGAGCACAAGTAATAGATAACTTCGACTGTCTAAAAACAGTCCAAGCAACAAAAGGATTTGAAGACCAAAATTTCAAAGAAAGACTATTCAAAGAATATCCAGATTGTAAAAAAATCTGTGAAAACTGTGAGTACAACAACATGGACAAAAACGGATTCACCATCACAATCAACATATAAGGATAAAAAATGAAAAACATAACAAGTAAAGAAAGAAACAAATATGGATTACTCGCCGGAATAACAGGAATAATAATAAACCTATCCCTCGGAGCCATAAAACTAATCGCAGGAATTCTAACAAACAGTATAAGTATCATAACAGACTCCGTAAACAACATAACAGACACCATATCATCAGTAATAACCCTAATAGGATTCAAACTATCAAACAAAAAACCAGATCAAAAACATCCCTATGGATATGCAAGATACGAATACATCTCCGCTCTTTTAGTAGCCATCTTCATGCTCCTAACCGGAATGATCTTTGCCAAAGAATCAATATTAAAAATAATAAATCCAAAAGCATTAACAATTACAAACATAACATTTCTAATCCTAATAATTGCAATAATCGGAAAAATAGCACTACTTCTAATTTACAAAAACTACTATAAAAAAACAGAATCAAAAACACTAAAAACAAATATAATAGACACAAGAAACGACATCCTAACAACAACAGCAATACTAATATCAATGATAACAATGAAAATAACAAACATAAATATAGACGGCTTTCTAGGCCTTTTAGTATCACTTTTCATAATAATAAGTAGCATAAAAACATTAAAAGAAGTCCTAGAACCCATAATCGGAACCATACCAAACGAAAAACAAATAACAAAAATAAAAAACAAACTCCTATCATACGATTACGTCCAAGGAATCCACGATTTAGTAATCCACAACTACGGAGTAAAAAACGACTTCATCACAGTACACATCGAAATAGACTCAAAAATAGACACAATAAAAGCCCACGATCTTATAGATAACATAGAAAACGACTTCAAAAAAGAAAGCATAAACCTAACAATTCACATGGACCCAGTAATAATCGGAGATCCAAAAATAGATAAAATAAAAAACAAAATAGAAAAACAAATAGAAAAACTAGGTAAAGACCTAAGTATCCACGACATAAGAGTAATAAAAGGAAAAAACACAACAAAAATCTTATTCGACTGCGTAATTCCCTATGAAAACAAAATAACAAAAGAAGAAATAAAAAAATATTTAGAAACAAAAATAAACTCCAAAAACACAAAATATGAATTTATAATAGAAATAGATAGACCATTCTGCTAAATAAAATAAAAAAGAATATATATTAACAAGGTGATAAAAATGGGAAACATAGAATTAATGCTAATAGGAATAGGCCTCGCAATGGATGCTTTCGCAGTTTCAATCTGCAAAGGAATTTCAATTAAAAAAAATAGAAAAAAAGAAGCCATAAAAATAGGACTATACTTTGGACTTTTTCAAGCAATAATGCCCTTAGTAGGATACTTCTTTGGAACAAAATTTTGCCAAGTAGTAGAATCCGTCGATCACTGGCTAGCATTTATAATACTATCCCTAATAGGAATAAATATGATAAAAGAAGCCAAGCAATCAGAAAATCTAAATAATAAAACAGATATAAAAACCATGCTAATTCTTTCACTAGCAACCAGTATAGACGCCCTAGCAATAGGAATAACATTCGCATTTTTAAACGTAAACATAATAAAAGCCATATCAGTAATAGGAATCATAACTTTCATATTATCACTAACCGGAGTCTTAATATCATCACTAGTAAAAGACAAATTAAAAAACAAATCAGAAATATTCGGAGGAATAATGCTCATTCTAATAGGCATAAAAATTCTTCTCGAAGGACTAAAAATAATTTAAATAAACTAAGGAATAGAAAAAACTGTTCTTTTTATATGCAAACCAAAAAAATATGATATAATTTAATATAAAGGAGAAGGTAATATGCCAAAAAAAGAAGTAAAAGAAGAAAAAAATAAAAAAACACAAGAAACATCAAAAGAAAAAGAACTAAAAAAACAAGGTGGAACAACATCAGAAAAATCAAAACAAGAAAACAAAAAACAAATCAAAACAAAAACTCAAAAAGATAAAAAGCAAAGTGAAACAAAAAAGCAAAGCAAAACAAAATCAAAACAAGAAGAGAAAAGCAAAACAAATACAAAAAATGAAAAACAAAAACCAAAAGATACAATCGAAGTAGAAGACCTAAAAGAAACAGCAAAAAAAATAAAAGAAAAAACAAAAGAAGTTCTAGAAGACGTAAAAGACAAAAGCAAATCCTACACAAAAAGTGAAAAAGAAGAGGGAAGAGCCCTGTCAGTAGTATGCTATCTCTTACCACCAATTCCATACTTTCTAGAAGAAAAAAATAAATTCGTAAAATTCCACGCTGCCCAAGGAATGAACTTACTTTTTGTAACAGTAGTCTACTGGATTCTAATAACATTCATAAAATCTCTAATCAAAATAAAAGTAGCCTGCGAAAGCCTAGGACTACTGACCTACCAAGAATACTGCGAAATAACACCAACCTGGATAGAAAAACCATTAAACATACTATCTATAATATTCGCAGTATATGCCATCATAGGAATAATCTATGCACTACAAGGAAAAGCCAAGGAACTTCCAGTACTAAATAAACTAAAAGTATTTAAATAAAAGGAGAATTAACTAATGGATGAAAATATAAAAAAACTAGTAGAAACCCTAACAAATAAAAATCAAACAATATCAACCATGGAATCCTGTACTGGTGGAGCCCTAGCAAGCGCCATAACTAACGCCCAAGGATCAAGTCTAATATTTAAATTCGGCGCAGTAACATATTCAAACGAGTTCAAAATAAAAATGGGCGTACCAGAAGAAACAATAAAAAAATACTCAGTCTACAGTAAAGAAACAGCAATAGAAATGAGTAAAAAAATTCAAGCCTTCACAAACTCAGACTTCGCCGTAGGAATCACCGGAAAAATAAACTCACCAGACCCAAACAATAAATTTGGAAATGACAACGAAATATTTATAAGTATTTTCCAAAAAGAAACAAACATCTGCGAAACCATATTCCTAAAAGTAGAAGAAAAACCAAGAGAAGAAGTAAAAAATGAAATTGTAAATATAACAATAAAAAAATTATTAGAACTATTATAAGGAGGAAAACCATGTCAAATAAAAGAGATAATTATTTAAACTGGGATGAATACTTCATGGCCATAGCAAAACTTTCATCAATGAGAAGTAAAGACCCATCAACCCAAGTCGGAGCCTGCATAGTAAGCCAAGAAAACAGAATACTATCAATCGGTTACAACGGAACCCCAAACGGCTTCCACGATGATGAATTTCCATGGCTAAGAGAAGGCGCACCACTAGAAACCAAATACATGTATGTAGTCCACGCTGAAAGAAACGCCATATTAAACTACCGCGGTTCAAGAAAAGATTTAGAAAACTCAAAAATATATGTAGATCTATTCCCATGTAACGAATGCGCCAAAGAAATAATCCAATCAGGAATAAAAGAAGTAATATATCTATCAGACAAATACAAAGACACAAACGAAGTAATCGCATCAAAAAAACTATTTGACACTTGCAAAGTAACCTACAGAAAACTAGAAAACATAAACGAAAACAAAATAACTATAGACCTAAAAAATATCTAAAAACATTGAAAAATAGCATAAAATATGTAATAATAGAAAAGACAAAAACATTCAGGGGGAAGTATGAAAGAAAAAGACTATACAATAACAATAAAAGCATATTTAATAAAATATTACGGTTTTCCAAAAGAAGTAGCAGAAAACATAACACATAAACAGCTCCAAGCACTACTAGACATAAAACCAGTAAAAAATCAAAAAAGAACAAATGAAAACATCGCAAAGGGAAAAATATTAAAAGTAAAAGATAACCAAAATAACATCGCATACTATACAAACCCATTTGCAGTAAACTACGAAAAACAATTAGAAATAATAAAAGAAAATCAAAAAATACAACTAGAAACGTGCAATGACAAAACCACAAAAAGAAAAGAAAAACTAACAAAAGAAAAGATAAGAAGTCTAAAAACATACAACTTATTACTAGAACTAGAAAATCTAAAATTAGAAAAAGACTATCACACAACAAGACTAATAATAAAAGAACTAAAATTAAGACCAAAAAGTCACAAAAAAGAAAAACAAGAAAAAGTAAGAAAAAAAGAATTCAGAAAGGAAGTATACAATGGTAAATATTAAAGAAAATGAAAAACTAAGTATAAAAAACCATAGTTGTGCTCATCTTCTAGCCCAAGCAGTAAAGCACCTTTATCCAGAGGCAAAATTTTGGGTTGGACCAGTAATAGATTCAGGATTTTATTATGACATAGATTTAGGAGAAAACGTAATAAAAGAAGAAGACCTTCCAAAAATAGAAAAAGAAATGAAAAAAATATCAAAAGACGGAAAAAGAATCTATAGAGAAGAACTAACAAAAGAAGAAGCCCTAGAAAAGTTTAAAAACGATCCATATAAAATAGATTTAATAAACAACATGGACGAAAAAGAAGTAATATCTTGCTACACTCAAGGAGACTTCACAGACTTATGCCGTGGTCCGCACGTAGAAACCGTAAAAGAACTAAAACAATTCAAACTACTAAAAGTATCCGGCGCATACTTTAAAGGAGACTCAAAAAATAAAATGCTCCAAAGAATATATGGAATATGCTTCGATACAGAAGAAGAACTAAATGACTATCTAAACTACCTAGAAGAAGCAAAAGAAAGAGACCACCGCAAAATAGGAAAAGAACAAGAAATATTTATGAATGATGACTTAGTAGGAAGAGGCTTGCCAATGTTCTTACCAAACGGTTACATAATATGGGAAAATCTAGAAAACTACATCAAAGGAAAAGAAAGAAAATTAGGATACAAACACGTTCTTACCCCATGCGTAGGAAATGTAGAATTATATAAAACAAGTGGGCACTGGGACCACTACAAAGAAAATATGTTCCCAGCCATGGAACTTGACGGAGAAAGTTTCGTCCTAAGACCAATGAACTGTCCACATCACATGATGATTTATGCTAACACCTTGCATTCATACAAAGAACTACCAATAAGAATCGGAGAAATAGCCCATGACTTTAGATACGAAGCAAGTGGAGCAGTAAAGGGTATCGAAAGAGGAAGACACTTCTGCCAAAATGACGCCCATCTATTCGTTACACCAGAACAAATCAAATCAGAATTTAAAAATGTCGTAGACCTAATATTCGACGTTTACAAAGACTTCAACATCACTGATTACAGATGCATCCTATCATTAAGAAACAAAGAAGACAAAGAAAAATATCACCCAGATGACCAAATGTGGGACAAAGCCGAAAATGAACTAAGAGAAGTACTAAGCGATTTAGGAATAGATTACACCGAAGAAATAGGAGAGGCCGCTTTCTACGGACCTAAACTAGATGTTAACGTAAAACCAGCCGTAGGAAACGAAATAACCCTTTCAACCTGTCAATTAGACTTCTGCTTACCAGAAAAATTCGACTTAAAATATGTAGACAAAGATGGAATCAAAAAAACACCAGTAGTGCTACATCGTGCTATACTAGGATCACTAGATAGATTTATGGCCTACATTCTAGAAGAAACAAAAGGAGCATTACCACTTTGGCTCGCACCAATCGGAGTTAATATAATTCCCGTAAACAATGAATATCATCTAGAATATGCAAAACAAATAAAAGACGAACTAGAAAAAATAAACATAAGAGTAAACCTAGACGATAGAGATGAAAAATTAGGTTACAAAATGCGTGAAGCCCAAATAAAAAAATACCCATATAACCTAATACTAGGACAAAAAGAAAAAGACGAAGAAACAATAAGTTATAGAAAACACGGAAGTGAAGAAACAATAAAATTAAATCTAAAAGAGTTTAAAGAACAACTAATTAAAGAAATAGAAACAAAGGAATCAAAATAAGATTCCTTTTAAAATGCAATAAATAAGACAATAAAAAAGCCCAATAGGGCTAAAACTATTCCGTAACTTCTTTAACAGAACCATCTTGTAAAGTTAAAGTATATTTAGTAGCAGAACAAACAATACCATTATATTTAGCACAACTACAACTTAAATCCTTAACCTTGTAATCTTTTAATATTGTACTTTTCTTACTATTATCATAAGAACTTTGTTTAACTACATGACCATCTTTATAGATATAATAAACATTAAAATTAGCATCAGAAGTTAAAAAATTATTAGTTATCTTTACTTTCTCAATTTTACTTTCCTTAATATTCAACTTTTCAATTTTTAATCCAGAATCAGCATCTACCTTAGTAGGATTATCATCCATTGCAAAGTTAAGCATGCCATTCCAAGAATTTATCTCCTCTAAATCACCATCAATAAGGTCTTTAGGAATGACTTGATAAAGTTCACCATTATAAGCATAGATAATTATATTCATATATCCGATTGCATAAATATTTATAGCACTTTTTCCATCACCATAGTTATCATATGTAATATAATTATTACTACTAGAATTTTTTAATTTTTCCTCCAAATCTTTAAACTTATTCTTCAAAGTATTATACTTCTCATTAACAGCACTCAGTTTAGAATCCTTATCAGGCACAACAACAAACTTGTCATAATAAACATATCCTCCTAAACCCAACAGCAATATTACTAGTATAACTATCGTAACTATAAATCCCGTCCTTTTCTTCTCCATATTAAAACTCCTTTCTTTATTCTATAACTTAATTATACCTTAATACTTGCCCAAGTCAAGACTTTTATTTACTAACAATCCAAAAAAAAGATGAAGTTTCTCATCATCTATTTAGCCCTTAATAAAATGTTTTTAACTCTCCATCTTTCATATGAACACTATATTTATCTAAATACTTTTGCACCTCATCTTTTGTAGCCTTTTTACCATTTAATATATATCCGTATTTATCCGTAGTAAGTGAAGAATAATCAAATAAATTATCATTAATAACCACAACTTGACCACCTTGTCCACCACGTCTAATATTATTAAGTTTATATATCTCTTCCTTTTTACCATTTTCATATTTCATAATAACATCATTATCCACATAATAAACTTTGTCATTATATAATTGAAACATTCCAGAAGTACTTCTTCCCTCATTATAATTAATCTCCGCAATAAAGGTACTTTTATCAGACTCTAAATCATACAAATACCATTTCTCATTAGCATTCTCTTTATTACTAACTTTTTGGCCATATAGAATCTTTCTTTCCTTATCATAAAAACTTATATTTGATTCAATATTCTTTAATAAAGTTTTTCCCTCTTTTGTATCTATATTATAACTTTCAAAAGACGTAGTAGCAGACTCTCCATCATTCCAGTGGTGATAATACAGTAAATTATCCTTAATAACCAAATCTATAATACCACTTCGCTTAAATTCTTTTTTAATATCAGAGTAACTAGTAGCATTTACATTAAGTGTATATAAATAACTATCCCTTTCTTTATTCCATCCAAATGAATTCATTGTAAAATATATAGTATCATCTTTTAACGCACTCTTATCAGCATAAGCAAGTCCAACAAAATTATTCTCATCCGAGTAGCATTTCTCTTCATACTTTATCCATTCAACACTATTAAAATCTTTTGTACTTAAATCAATATACCTAAACGCATCATCATCTGAATAATAAAGTCTATTATTATATTCTCCAAAAACTTCATAATGTGCACTGTTGTTAGCAGCCTCATACCACTGACCATTAACTTTTATGGCTAAAAGATTATTTTCATCACCATTTCCTGTAAATATCTCTTTACTATCTTCATATTTTAAAACCTCCTCTTTAGTATCCTGCTTCTTTTGTGTAGACTCGCCATTAAAATTAATTATTCCCTTTTGGTAGCAGATATAACCTCCAAGCCCCAAAACCAAAACAACTAATATAATTATTGTAACTACTAATCCCTTATTTTTCTTTTCCATATTAAAATTCCTCTCCTTATTTTGCACCCTAATTATACATATCACATATCTAACTGTCAACTTTTTTCTCTAAAGTTTAGAAATTTATCAGTTCTATAACAATCCCAAAATATAGAAAATCCTTGAAAAATTAGGAAAAAAGTGCTATACTATGCACAAAAAAAGAGGAGGGTTCCTTTATGAAAATAACCAACATATCAGAAAAGAAACTAAAAACTCTAGAAAAACTAGAACTTCCACCAAACGTCCTAGTAACAGAATCAGAAATATACATCTATGAACAAAAAGAAAAATGGGACAAAAGCAAAGAAGTCTTCAAAAAACTATTCATAACCGAAGGAGAAATATTCAGTAACAAACTATATACAGTAAATGAACTAATAGAAAAGAAAGAACAAATAAACATCAAAGAATTAATTTACCCCAAAAGACTAATGTCAGTAAAGGGGAAAATATCAGGATTCACATATCCATATATAGACAACATAAATCTAGAAGAAGTCCTAGAAAGTAAAGAATTTACATTTGATCAAAAAATAAACTACCTAAAAGAAATTGGACAAATTCTAGAAAAAATGAAAAAAGAAAGAGAATATGGAAGTGTAAAAAACTTCTACCTAAACGATTTACACACAAGTAACTTCATACTAAATAAACAAACAGGAAAAATAAACGCCGTAGATCTCGACAGTGCCAAAATAGCAAACAACTTAGCACAATCCTCAAAATACCTAACAAAAAATTCCGCTATAATAAACATCCCAAAATATGAAAAACAACCAAATAACATCGGCGGTGTCTTTAAAATAGACGAAAATACAGAAATTTATTGCTACATCGGAGTAATCTTTAAATTCCTATTCAAAGCAAAATTAGAAAGAATATCTCCAGCCAAATTCTATATGTACTTAGAAAAACTAAGCGATTTACACATTCAAAAAGAAATACTAGACAACTTCGCAAGAATTTATCTAGATAAAAACAATGAAAACCCCTATGAACTACTAGAACAACTAAAACCACTAGAAAAATACCAAGAAAACCTAAAAAAAAGAATATAACTAAATAAAACACTTTACCTAAATAAAACTAATATGATAAAATATAATTATAATGAGGTGAGAAAGTGGTAAAAAAACAAATACCCCTAAAAAATTATTTAATTTTAGGAACAATAATAATAGTAACCATGTTAGTGGTCTTATATCTATGCTCTTGGTACAAACAATATAGTGAAAGCAAAGTAGAAAAACCAGTAATAACATCCGTACTAAGAGAAGTTGAATACGATAACCTAAACACAGTACTAAAAGAAAGAGATATATTAATTATGTATATGTGCACAACAAGTGAAAAAGTATGCAAAAACTTCGAAAAAAAGTTCTCCGAATACATAAAAAGTAATAATCTAACCGAAGAAATAATCTATTTAAATCTAGGCTATAAAACCGACGAAAAAAATCTATTAAACAAAGTTTATAACAACTACAAAAGCCAAGATCTAGTAAAAAAAGTATATTCCTATCCAACACTAGTAATATTTAATCAAGGAAAAATTGTAGACGTATTAAGTTCAAATCAAAAGAAAAAAATAACAATAAAACAAATCGAAGAATTCTTAGAAAGTTACGAACTATGATAAATATAGTATTATATGAACCAGAAATACCTACAAATACCGGTAATATAATGAGATCATGTGTTGGAGCCTCTGCAAAACTTCACCTAATAAAACCACTAGGATTTTCCCTAGATGAAAAAAGCGTCAAAAGAAGCGGAGCAAATTATATAGATAAATTAAACTACGAAGTCTACGAAAACTATCAAGACTTTTTAGATAAAAACCAAGGAGAATTCTATTACTTTACAAGATACGGAAAAAAACCACATACATCATTCGACTACAGCGATAACAAAAAAAACATATATCTAATATTCGGAAAAGAATCATCAGGAATACCCAAAGAAATACTAAAAAACCACCTAGATAGATGTATGAGAATCCCAATGACAAAAGACGTAAGAAGTCTAAACCTATCAAACTGTGTAGCAATAGTCTTATACGAAGTACTAAGACAACAAAACTACAACGATCTCCTAACAAAAGAACCACACAAAGGAGAAAACTATTTAGAAGAATAAAAGATTAGAAAAAGAATTTCTAGTCTTTTTTTATATATAAGGAAAGTGCATTATTAATACATTAAATAGAAAAACAAAATATACAAACAAATGTACTAAAAAATATTGACAACATTTATTTAACTTGATATATTTTATATGTAAGGTGGTGATAATTTGTATAAAGCATTTAAGTTTAGATTGTATCCCAATAATAAACAAAAAGAATTAATAAACAAAACATTTGGCTGTGCAAGATATGTCTATAATTACTATTTAGATAAAATGAAAAATAATGGGTATTTTACTGCTTACACCAATATAAAAGACTATACTAGTAAGTTAAAATATGATGCTCCTTTTCTAGAAGAAATAGATAGCATAGTAATAAGAAAATCTCTATTTAATTTAGATGATGCTTATAAAAAGATGTTTAAAAAAGAAGGAGGACATCCTAGATTTAAAAGTAAATATAATAAAAATAGTTATAATACAGTAGCCATATATAGTAGTTATAAAGATAAAAAGTATTGTAATATAGAACTAGATTTAAATAATAAACAGATAAAACTACCAAAATTAAAATGGGTAAAAATAAGAGGATATAGAAATGTACAAAGTATTAATGGTAAAATAAAAAGTGCCACCATATCAAAAGAATCAAATGGAAAATATTATGTATCTGTTCTATATGAAATGCCTAATAAAAACCAAAAAACAAATTGTTCAACTATTGTAGGAATAGATTTAGGTATTAAAAAACTATTAACCTTATCAGATGGAACAAGTTATGATAATAACAAATATTTATTAAAATATGAAAAAAGAATAAAAAGAAAACAGAAAGAACTATCAAGAAAAGTAAAAGGAAGTAACAATTACTATAAATGTAAAAAAGAACTAGCAATACTTTATAGTAAACTATCTAATGCTAGAAAATACTATACTCATAAAATAACTAAGAAAATAACAGATGAATATGATATTATTACTTGTGAAAAATTAAAGACAAAAGAAATGATAATGAAAGGAAAAAATAATAAACTATCTAGTAAAATAAATGATGCTACATTTAGTGAGATAATAAGACAATTACTTTATAAATCAAAATATAAAGGTAAAGAGTTTTATGAGGTAGATACCTATTATCCCTCAAGCCAAATATGTAGTAGATGCAATAATCAGAATAAAAAATATAAAGATTTAACAAAAAGAGAATATAAATGCTCAAAATGTGGCGAAGAACTAGATAGAGATTTAAATGCAAGTATAAATATCATGTTCGAAGGATTAAAGTTATATATGAAAAATAGTATAAAAATATAAAAAGCAAACAAAAAACTAAAATACAAAAAAATAAGTACGGTAGCGACTATCGGAATTTAAGTCTCCTAGAGAAGTCTGGTTGCAGGGTCTGTGAAGGAGAAAATGTATCGTTGCGAAGCGATGCGAGCAAATTAATTTTGCTTTTGTTCAAACCAAAATAAATATAATTCGACAAAAAAGCCCATTAGTAAAGTATATACTAAACATGGTGATAAAAATGAAATACAAATTCTTAATACCCGTAACCCTTTCAATAGTAGTGGGCCTATTCTTTGGAAAAATATTCTTCACAAGTTACGAAGAATCATCAGTAACAGTATTCGATGAAAAATCAAAACTATACATGCTCCAAATCGGAGTATACTCATCCAAAGAAAAAATGAAACAAGCATTTAGCGATTACGAAAAATATCTATATATATCAAATGACGACGGATATCATCTTTATATTGGACTAACAAAAGACAAAGAAATCGCAGCCAAAATAAAAGAATACTACAGAAAAAAAGGTTATAGCATTTACATAAAAGAAAATATAATAGACAACAAATCATTCATATCAGTCCTAACAGAATACGACAAAATAATAAACATAACATCAGAAGAAGACATAAAAGAAGTAGAAAAAATAGTAATATCAGCCTACAAGGAGATGGTTTTAGAAAATGAAACTTAAAGAAGTACCAAAATCAGAAAGGCCTAGAGAAAAATTAATAAAATATGGAAAAGAAAACCTATCAGACAGTGAACTTCTAGCGCTCATCATAAAAACAGGAACCAAAGACAAAAGCGCCGTAGAACTATCACTAGAACTCCTAAAAGAAATAGAAAACTTAAAAAACTTAAAAGATGTAACATACGAATCTCTAACAAAAATAAAAGGAATAGGTAGTGCCAAAGCAGTAGAACTCCTAGGAATAACAGAACTCTCAAAAAGAATCTACTATCAAAAAACAAACGAAAAAAAAGAAAAATATCAAAACCCCGAAGAAATCTACAACAAAAACAAATATCTATTCGATAACATAAATCAAGAATACTTCTACTGTCTATACCTAAACAATAAAAAAGAACTAATAGAAAGGAAGTTATTATTCATAGGAACCCTAAACAAAAGCCTAGTACACCCAAGAGAAATATTTAAAGAAGCCTACAAACTATCCGCATCCTCTATAGTATGCCTCCACAACCACCCCAGCGGAGATCTCACCCCAAGCAAAAACGACATAGAACTAACAGACAGTTTAGTAAAAATAGGCGAGTTAAACAAAATACCAATAATAGATCACCTAATAATAACAGAAAAAGGCTACTTCAGTTTCTATGAAAATATGAGAAAATAATATGAAAAAAACACACTGGTACTATAAATTTTTAATAATATTTCTAATATTCATGAGCATGTTCTTCATGTTAACAAAAAATATGTCAAATATAGTAAACTCATCAATATACAAAAACTACATGAACTTTATAAGCATACCATTTAACTATATAGAAAAATATAACATATTTAAATACAAAAAAGTAATAAACGAAAACGAAAAAATGAAAAAAGAACTCCTAAAAGAAAAAACAAATAAAATAGATAACCAAATCTTACTAGAAGAACAACAAGACCTAAACGAAATATTAAAAATTGAAGATATCTACGTAGACTACAAAAAAATATATGCCAAAGTAACACATAGAAACAAAATGTATTGGTATAACACAATAACAATAAACAAAGGAAGCAAAGATGGAATCAAAAAAGAAAGCGCAGTCCTAACAGAAAAAGGCCTAATCGGAGAAGTAGAAAACGTAACCAAAGACTTTAGCACAGTAAAACTAATAACATCAAACAAAGAAAATAAAATATCAATAAGAATAAAAGAAAAAACCTATAAACATGGAACCATAATAGGCTACAAAAGCCCTTATTTAAAAGCAGAACTAACAGACGGAGAAAACATAAAAAAAGGCGAGTCAGTAACAACATCAGGCCTAGGAACTATCCCTAAAAATATACCAGTCGGACAAGTAGAAAAAATAGAAAAAGATAAATACCAAGTATCCTACATAGTATACATAAAACCATATCAAGACATAAACAACATATCATACGTTGGAGTAATAACAAAATGATTTACTTACTAATTTCAATAATACTAGACATAACAGCAAGCACCCTAATAACATCAACCTATCAAAACATAAACTATCTTTTTCCACAAATACTAGTAAGTTCCCTAACAATATCATACCTATTAATAAAAAATAAAAAACTATACTTCATCATAATAACCTTACTAGGACTAATCTATGACATTCTCTATAGCGATATCTTCCTAATAAACACATACTTCTTTTTATTACAAGGACTATTCTTACAAGCACTTTATAAAAACAAAGAACAAACACCCCTAAACGTAAGCCTAATATCAATCTTAACATTCATCTTCTACGACATCTACATCTTCTTTACACTAATCCTTTTGAAAGAAGAAACATTTAAAATAACAGAACTCTACTACAAAATATCACACTCCCTAATACTAAACATAATATATATAATACTTTCACTAGTAATACTTAAAAGTCGAATATTCACGTACAAAAACAAGATTAAATAAATAAAAAAAATCATATTATTCCATAGGTGATAATATGAAATATAAATCAGTAGAAAAATATCTATCAAAAAACAAAGAAAATAAGAAAAAAAATCCACTTTATAAATTCCTAACAAGATTCTTTATATGTCTTCTCATCTTACTAGCATGCCTAATCTACATAAAACAAGATAAAACCGCCAGTAGCAAACTCTACAACTTTCTATACAAAAACAACATAAGCCTATCATCACTAAATAACTGGTATCAAAAAAACTTCGGAGACATATTACCATTCCAAAGCATAACCAAAGACAAAGAACAACAAGTATTTAACGAAACACTAAAATACAAAAGCACCAGCATCTACAAAGACGGAGCCAAACTAGAAGTAGAAGAAAACTACCTAGTACCCGTACTAGAAAGCGGAATAGTAGTCTTCGAAGGAACCAAAGACGACTATGGAAAGACAATAATAATCGAACAAGTAGATGGCCTAGACGTCTGGTACGGAAATTTAAAAAACGTAAACGTAAAACTATACGACTACTGTCAAAAAGGAGAATTCCTAGGCGAAGCAAACAAAAATTTATATATGGTATTTCAAAAAGAAGGGAAATATTTAGATTATAAAAACTATCTTAAATAAAATATCCATTCATCCCTTAACATTCCTCTTAATAATACTATCAATAATAACAGGAATGTTTAAAGAATTCTCATACATATTCACTCTAATATTAGTGCACGAACTAGGACACCTCCAAACAGCAAAAATATTAAAATGGAACATAGAAAAACTAGTAATATATCCATTCGGCGGATGCGTAAAACTAAACGAAAAACTAACAAAACCCATAAAAGAAGAAATGTTAATATTAATAAACGGACCACTAATACAAGTCCTATTTTTCTTAAGTTTATACTACCTATCACAAAAAGGACTACTAATAAGCCAAAGAAACATCGAAATACTAAAAACATACAACTACACACTACTAATATTTAATCTATTACCAATATACCCATTAGACGGAGGAAAAATACTAAATCTAATCCTAAATAAACTAATGCCATATAAAAAAAGTAACAAACTAACAATCATAATATCAATACTAATAATAATATTTGCACTATTCCTATACAAAAGCCTAAACTTCATCCTAATGGCAATACTCATCCTAACAGAAATAATAGTATACTTAAAAAATCAAGACTATCTCTACAACAAACTACTATTAGAAAGATACATAAATCCCCAAAAATATAAAAAATTAAAAATAATAAAAAATAAAAACTTAATGTACAAAGAAAAAAGACATATAATTAAACATAACAACAAATACATAACAGAAAAAGAATATCTAAACAAAAGATTTCAGGTGATAAAATGAAAAAATTTATCTTACTAATCATAATCATATTAAGTATAATATTCATAATAAACAAAGAAAAAATAAAAACAGAAAAACCAAAAACAAAAATAGAAACAAACGAAACACAAGAAAATACAAACCAAGAAAAAAAAGGAGTATTCATCTCCTACATAGACTATGCAGATTTAAAAGGAAAAACCAAAGACGAACAAGAAAAAATAATAACAGAAATGATAAACAACATATCATACTTCGGACTAAACTCAATAATACTACAAGTACGCCCCTTTAGCGATGCCATATATAACTCAGAAATATATCAAACATCAAAAACAGTAGTAAACAAAGAAGGAGACAAACTAAACCTAGACATCCTAGAATACTTCATTCAAGAAGCCAAACAAAAAGACATAGAAATATACGCCTGGGTAAACCCATACAGAATAAGAAGCGAAAACAACATAACAGACATAAACGAAAACTCCTATTACTATAAATGGATCGGAACAAACAACATACAAAGAACAACAAAAGGAATATACCTAAACCCATCATCCGAAGAAGTTCTAAAATACATAACAAACGGCTTAAAAGAACTATGCGAAAACTATGAAATAAAAGGAGTAATCTATGATGATTACTTCTATCCAAATGATACAATAGACATAGAAAACTATAACAAAAGTGATAAAACAAAAACCCTAAAAGAATACAGAATAGAAAACATAAAGAAACTACTAAAAGAAAGTTACAAAGCAGTAAAAGAAACAAACAAAGAACTGAAATTCGGAATATCCCCAGCAGGAAACATAGAAAACAACCTAGATAAAGAATACTTAGATATAAAAAACGTCTTAAACGAAGACTACCTAGATCTCATAATACCCCAGTTATATTATGGTTTCAACAACACAGCAAAACCATACATAAAAACCTACAATGATTGGTCAAAACTAAACACAAAACAAAAAGATTTATACATTGCACTATCCCTATATAAATCAGGAAAAGTAGATCAATACGCCGGAAAAGGAGAAAACGAATGGCTCGAAGAATCAAACATCATAAAAAAACAAATATTAATATCAAGAAACGATAAAAACTACAAAGGATTCTATATCTTTAGATACGAATACCTCTTCGAAATGTATAAAAACGAAAACCTAAACAAAGAAATTAAAAACTTAAAAGAACTACTAGATACCTAATACTTTACAAGAGAAAAGTAAAATTTAGTAATTCTTTTAATTTTTTTATATTTTTATAATTACAAAAAACTATTTTTTTGATATACTAAAATTGAGAAAATAAGGAGGAACCAATGAAAAAAATATATAAAGTACTATTAGTAATAACATTTACCTTTCTATTCATGGCCAAAGTAGATGCAAAATCATATCTAGAATTAGATTGCCCGTCATCAGCCGGAACCGGAAAAACAATCACCTGTAAAGTATATGCAAAATCAGATACAAATGTAGAAATAACAAATCCAGACGCAAACGGAAGAGGAAAAGTATCAAATGTTACATATAAATCACTAAGAAGTGAAATATCAGGAAAGAAAACAACAGTAGGAAACGTATCAGTAAAACTAGGTAGTGAAACAGGAACAGCAGTAATAACTGTAAGTATGAATATTGGAGAAAACTACAAAGAAACAAGTGAAAGCATAACAGTAAAAAGTAGTTCAAACACCTTATCACAACTGAAAGTAAATGGAACATCAGCCCTAAACGGAAGAACAATATCAACAAAAGAAAAAACAGCAACAATAACCGCCGTAGCATCCCACAACACTTCCAAAATATCAGGAACAGGTAGAAAAAAACTAAGTTGTGGTATAAATACATATAACATAAAAGTAACATCACAAATGGGTTCAACCAAAACATACAAAGTAACAGTTAATAGAACTTGTCAAACTAATAATAATGAACAAGCAAACACAAGCGGTGTATATCTAAAAAATATCCAAGTTTCCAAAGGAAAACTATCACCATCATTTACAAAAGAACAAACAAACTACACAGTAGAAGTAAATAATGATGTAGACAAAATAACAGTAACAGGCGTAAGAAACTCATCAAATCAAACAGTAACAGGAAACGTAGAAAACAAAACCCTAGAATACGGAACCAACACCATAAGAATAACAGTAAAACAAAATGGCAATCAAGAAACATATACAGTAAACGTAATACGCAAAAAAAGTTCAAGTAGCAATAACTATCTATCAACACTATCATTAAGCAGTGGTACTATAGAATTTGACAAAAAAACACTAGAATACAAAACCGAAGTACCATATGACACAGAAGAAATAGAAATACTAGCAATACCAGAAAGCGACACATCAAAAGTAACAATAACAGGAAACAAAAACCTAAAATTAGGAGAAAATCTAATTACAATAAAAGTAAAATCAGAAAACGGTAAAACAAGAACATACAAAATAACAGTAAATAAACTAGAACAAACCGAAGAAAAAAGTAATAATGCAAGTATAAAAAAAATCACAATAAAAGATCATAATTTTAAATTCAGTCCAAGTAAAACAGACTATAGACTAATAATAGATAAAGAAAACAGCCTAGATATCACAATTACAATGGAAGATGAAAAAGCAACATATAAAATTGAAGGCAACGAAAACTTAAAAGATGGAAGCATCATAAAAATAATAACAACAGCAGAAGACGGAACAGAAAAAACCTATAAAATAGAAATCACAAAAAATAACTATACAGTATATTACATAATCGGTGCAGTTTTATTACTTATAATAATTGCCGTACCAACAATAGTATACTTCGTATCAGTAAAACCAAAAGAAAAAAAGACAGACGTAAACGGATATAAAGAAGGAAAAGATTACGACGAAAAAGACTATTCAAGAAAAGTAATAGGAAAAAATGCTAAAAAAGAAACTTTAAATAAAGAAAATAGTGTAATAGTAAATCCAAAACATTTAGAAAATCCAAAAAGTGTAAAAGGACCAATAAAACAAAATAGTTTTGACGAAGGACTAAAAGAATATGTTCCAAACGAAGAAATAAATCAAAATAACGAACAAGCAAACCAAAATAATGTAGTAGAGAATAATAATCAAACAAATCAAAATAATACAGTAGAAAATAACAACGAACAAATAAACCAAAATAATAAAGCACAGCAAAATAACGAACAAATAAATCCAAACAATATCGTACAATTACCAACTGAAGAACAAATAATCGAAGAAAGTATAGTACAAAACAAATGTCCAAATTGTCAAAGAGAACTCCTAGGAACTCCAGACGAATGTCCATATTGTAAAACAAAATTAAGATAAGATAAAAATAATAAAAGTTCTTGAAATATAGAACTTTTTATAATGTTTAGTACATTTCTTTTGCTTATTACCTTTAATTCTGATAAAATATAACTAGGTGAAAACATGAAAAAAAAATTATATATTTATAGCATTATATTTTTTCTAATAGACTTTATATCAAAACAAATAATAATAAAAAAAGAAGCACTTCTTCCAAAAGAAATAATACCAAACTTCTTTAAAATAGACAAAGTAACAAATACTGGCGCAGCCTTTTCTATACTAGACGGCCACATAATAATATTTATCCTAATCGCCTTATTTGTACTAATATATTTATATAAGTACCTATCAAATAAAGCCCTAACAAAACTAGAAACAATTTCCTATTCTTTACTAATCGGAGGAATCCTAGGTAACTTATTAGATAGAATTATATATCAAAAAGTAATAGACTTCCTAAGTTTTAAAATAATAAACTATAACTTCCCAGTCTTTAACTTAGCAGACTCATTCATAGTAATATCAATTATACTAATATTAATAATAGAAATCGGAGGAAACCATGAAAATAGAAAAAGAAAATGAAAACAAAAGAATAGACGCATTCCTAAGTGAAGAAACAGACTATTCAAGAACAAAAATAAATAAATTAATAAAAGAAGAGAAAATTCTAGTAAATAACAAAAAAATCGCACCAAGTTATAAACTAAAAGAAAACGACATAATAAAAATTGAAACCCCAGAAAAAGAAGAAATAGACATCTTACCAGAAGAAATGGACATAGATATTATCTATGAAGATAAATATCTAGCCATAATAAACAAAAAAAGTGGGGTAGTAGTCCACCCAGCCGTAGGAAACAGAAATCATACCCTAGTAAATGGCCTAATGCATCACTTTAACAATCTATCAACAAAAGACCAAATAAGACCAGGAATAGTCCACAGACTAGATAAAGACACAAGCGGTCTCATGATCGTTGCCAAAGACGATAAAACCCACGAATTGCTCTCAGAAATGATAAAAGAAAAACAAGTAGAAAGAAAATATCTAGCCCTAGTACATGGCATAATAAAACACGAAAAAGGCACAATAGACGCCCCACTTGGAAGAGACATAACAAATAGACAAAAATACGCCGTAACAGACATAAACTCAAAAGAAGCAATAACCCACTTCAAAGTAATAGAAAGACTAAAAGAAGCAACCCTAATAGAATGTAAACTAGAAACAGGAAGAACCCATCAAATAAGAGTTCACATGGCCTACATAGGACACCCTATAGTAAACGATCCCGTATATGGAAGAAAAAAAATAATAAATAACTTCGGCCAAATGCTTCATTCAACAAGCATAAAACTAATTCACCCAATCACAAAACAAGAACTAAAATTTAATCAAGAACCACCAAAAGAATTTATAGAAATATTAAACCTATACAAATAAAAGCTCTAACTAATTTAGAGCTTCTTTATATACTTTCTTATCAAAATCATGTTTCTTAACATTTAATTCCTTAAGCCTATCATTATCAATAAGCAAAAACAAAATCTCAAGTCTATTCTCACCAGTACTAGTAACCGGATCATCCCAAGTTAAATCAAGATGTAGCCACTTATTCTTAACCTTAACCAAATTCCAAATATGAGTATCACTAGCAATCTTATAATTATCAATACCAAACTTATACAAAAACAAAGCCATCGCATCAGAATAAGCGCTACAAAGCCCATACCCATTAATCAAAATATCACTCGCTTTATTAAAAGACCTATCCTTATACTTATTCCTTATCTTATCGGTAGCATAATCCCCATTATTAATAATATAGTTATGAATAACCTCAATCTTTTCCTTATTAGTCATACTAGACTTAATTTTCTTACTAATAACTTCATCAACCTTTTCGTTAATAGTATTTATATCCTCATCACTATAAACCTTAGTAACCTTTACATGAACCTTACCAAAATCATCATAACTAGCATTAATCTTAGCAAAAGAATTATAAGGATGAACAAAATTGTTAATATTAGATAAAACAACCTCATCATTAAGAAGTGCCTCAACATCAGAAGTACAACTAGTATAACTATTATCACAATAAAAAACAAAATCATTCGTACCACTATTAATAATAGTATAAAAAATATTTCTTAAATGCCCCTCATCTTTAGCAACAAAATCATCAGTATTTTGTACATAGAAATAATCCTTATCCTTAAAATATTCATTCTTATTAATAACAATATCATCTTTAACCTTAAGTACCTTTTCCTGATAATATTTATATATATCATCCTTATTTAAAAATCCAACATAAATAAGCGAACCCATCACAATCAAAGTAATTGCAACACATAAAAAAACCTTTTTCATTAAAATCACCAAAACAATTGTACCAAAAAAAAATAAAGTAATCAATATTATATTACTTTATATTATCTACAATTTTCGCTAACTTAGACTTATTTCTAGCAGCCTTATTTTTATGAATAAGCCCATTACTAACAGCCTTATCAATCTTTTTATTAGCTAGATTTAAAGCATCAACCGCACTCTTCGCATCATTTTCCTTACCTGCTAATTTAACTTTCTTAATAGCAGTCCTCATGCTAGCGATTTGATCTCTATTTCTTTCTTTTTTAATTAAATCAGTTTTAACTCTTTTTTTAGCACTTTTAATATTTGGCATTCTTTCACCTCACTTTTTAACACTTTAAATAATACCAAAAAAAACAAAAAAAATCAAATAAAATTAGTAATTTTTATAAGTTTTTTATAAATTACATGTTTTTTCTCAAAAAAACCATACTAATAAGGGTGATTTTATGAGAGAAATAGACTTATCAAAATATCAGATAAGAACAGACTTAGTAGCGGACCTAGTAGAAAAGGATTCCAATCTAGAAGAAAAATATACTCACAAAAACTGCACCGTAAGCAAAATAAAACTAGACGAAGAAAACGCTAAAAAACTAGGTAAAAATAAAGGAAACTTCACAACACTATACTTCGAAGACATAACAGATAGCACAAACTATCAAAACGTTTTAGAAGTTCTAATAAAAGAGTTAAATGACATACTAGAAAAAACCAAAATAACAAAAGAAAACTCCTGTATGATAATAGGACTCGGAAACGAAAAAAGTACCGCCGACGAACTAGGAGTACAAACAGCAAAAAAAGTAACAATAACAAAACACATCTACGACCTAACCGGCACCCTAGAAGATGGCTACAGAATAACAAGCCTCCTAATCCCCGGAGTAATGGGCACAACAGGAATAGAAACAAGCGACATAATATCATCAGTAGTAAACACTGTAAAACCAGATTTCCTAATAGTAATAGATGCTCTAGCATCAGACTCAGTAGATAGACTTCTAAAAACAATTCAAATAACAAACGCAGGAATAAACCCAGGAAGCGGAATAGGAAACAACAGAAAAGAAATATCTCAAAACATATTTAAAATACCTGTAATAGCAATCGGAGTACCCACCGTCGTAGATGCCACTACCATAGTAAGTGACACACTAAAATTTATGAAAAAACACTTCAGTTATACCATAAAAAATCAAAATAATATAAAAGATAAACTAATACCAAATTCAAAAATAAACTACTTAAAAGACAATAATTATAGCCTATCAAAAGAGGAAGAAACATACTTTCTAGGAGCCCTAGGAAATCTATCAAACACAGAAAAAAAACTCCTAATAAACGACGTCCTAACACCAATAGGCTACAACCTAATAGTAACCCCAAAAGAAATAGACTACCTAGTAGAAACCCTAATAAAATTAATATCAACTGCAATAAATAACGTACTTCATAATATATCGACAAAAAATATTTAACCAATGTATTATAGTATCCTAAAGGTGATACAAATGAACAAAGTTAAAATAATTTTTTGTCTTTTTTTACTAATAATTTCAGGAATATATATAACAGACAAAATAAAAAAATTAGACATAACAAATATGCTTCTAAAAGATGATAAAAATATCTTAATAGAAACAACTCTAAAAAACAAACTCTCATCAAACAAAGAAGAAAAAAAAGAAATAAAAAAAGAAACAAAAAAAGAAGAAAAAGTAGAAAAAAATCCAACCATTTACTTCTTTAATACCCATCAAACCGAAGAATACAAATCTACAAACTACAACATAACCCCAACCGTAGTAACCGTCTCTCAAATGCTCGAAGAAAACTTAAAAGAAAAAGGCAAATCATCAGTCGTAGAAACCCAGTCAATAAAAAAAGGACTAGACAAAAACGGCTACAACTACAACATGTCATACGAAATAAGTTTTGGCTACTTAAAAGAAAAAGTAAAAAAATACAAAACTCTAAAATACTTCTTCGACATCCATAGAGACTCCATAAAAGGCGAGGGAGCAAGAGAAACAATAAACGGAAAAAAATATGCAAGAATAATGTTTCTAATTGGAGAAAACCACGAAAACTACAAAAGTAATCTAAAAAATGCCAAAATAATGGAAAAATATCTAACAAAAAACTACCCAGGAATACTAAGAGACACCTACCACCAACCAAGATGGTCCTACAACCAAGAATATAGTAAAAACATGTTCCTAATCGAAGTCGGAGGTCCAGACAACACCCTAGAAGAACTCTATAACACATCAAAAGCCCTATCAGAAGCCATAAACTATTATGTCGGAGGTGCCTATGAAAAATAAAATAGCACTTTTTCTCTTCCTAACATTCTTCGTATTCTTCGTAATACTCTTACTCGCAGAATCTCAAGGTTACTATAAAAATAGAAACGAAAAAGCAAAAGTCCTAACAGACGAACAAATACAAAACTTTGAAAAAGACATCTCTCAAGGAAAAAGCATAGACATAAAAAAATATGTACTATTCGAAGACAAAAACTACTCAAACAAACTAAGTAAAAATATCTACAAAACATCCTTAAAATTAGAAGGAGCCATAGACAAAACAATAAAAATGATCTTCTCCGGAGCCTCAAACATGGTAACAAATTAAGTTGAAAAAAAAAGAAATTTATAGTATTATTTAATTGGTGATGAACGTGAAAAGCAAAACATTAGAAAAAATTCTTATACCACTATTCATAATTATATTCCTACTTATCGGATTCATAATCTATGAAAGGGCCCAAATAACAACAAAAAAAGATGAAAAAGTAATAACAAACGACTATTATAATATAGAATTTCTATGGGGAAATGGATACATAAAAGAACCAGAAACCATAGACAAAACAGAAAAAAATATCTCAATGTATCTAGATGGTAAAAACATACTCCATATAAAAACAAAAACAAAAAAACTAGAAATAAACGGTCTTCCAGGAACAAACATAAAACTATATTATACAAAGACAAAAGAAAACTGTTACGAATTAGCCGGACTAGATAAAAACGATTTATACTATCAAAACATCTGCATAAATAAAAATGCAAAAAAAACATTCGAAAAAATAAGTACAAATGCAAAAGGAATTTACGTATCAGCCCAAGAAAAAGAAAATATAAATCTTCTAAATAAAACAAACTTTAAAACAAACTTCATAATAAGCACCCAAGATGACAAAATAAAATACATAGAAAAAAAAGACAACGTACTAGGACTCTATAACGAAATAAAAACCATAAAACCATACTTCGACTATATATGTATAACAAAAAACAACCTCTGCAACAAAACAAAAGCCTACATAACATTCGATAAAGAACTAATCTTGCCAAATCAAGAAAACAGTTTAAAAAAATCAACCGGAGAAACCCTAATAGTCGAAGACATATTCGCACAAATAAAAGATGAACAAGATAAAAACTATCTTTACACAATATACATACTAGATAAAGATAGAAAACTATACAGCATAGATCTAAAAACAAAAAAACAAACTCCATTTGCAGTATGCGTAAAAGACGAAAAAGTAAAAACAATAAAATATGATGAAAAAAATAAAAAAATAGAAAGTATAATAATAACTTACATAAACGGAGACTATAAAAAAATAACAAACACAAATGATAACATAATAACATCAACAATTTATGATAAAAAAAATGATAGTCTAATAAAATAATAAAAAATATTATAGAACACCGACAAAGTTTGGTGTTCTTTTTTTGTTTTAATATTTTCTGTTAAATTAAACATTATTTAATGATTTAAAAATGAGTGCGCAAAATTTATCGAAAAGTTATGTGAATTTCTATTAAATTTAATGTTTCATTCATAAAAGTATATAAAAAATGGTTCAATTTAAGTTTAGAATGTCTTTTAATAATCAATATTTTATTTTGATGCTTTTATTTTCACCAACTTTAAAAATAACCAAAAGGTATTGAAACTGGTAAAAAAATAGGTATTGATGAAAGAAACTTAGAAATAGCAAAGAACATGTTAAAGAAAAAACTTGATATTAATACTATTTCTGAATGTACTGGGTTATCTATAAAAGAAATCCAAAATTTGTAACTATAATTAATCAGAAAAAGTTCTTGAGATATAGAAATTTTTTTATATAATTAAATTAACCTAAAAATTCACTAATTTATAATATAGATAACAAAAAGTGAACTTTTATACCACTTTTAAAAGAGGTAAAAAACTAACTCTTCCTAATATCGATTACAAAAGGCGCACCAACATCACAAGTATTATGATACTCATCATAACAAATACCAGAATCATCTAAAAACTTAAGCACCTTATCACTTTCCAAACCATTATCATGTCCAGTATACAAAGTAACAACAATATGTCCCTTTCCATTAAGAAGCAAAAGTGAATCCGAAATAGCCTTAATTGTAGTATCATACTTAGTAGTAATCCCCTTATCACCACCAGGTAAATACCCAAGATTAAAAACAATTAAACTAATTTTTTCCACATATTCACTTAAAACATCGGCAATATTCTCATGCCCCGTATTAAAAAGTTCATAATTAGAAAAATGAGAAAGCCTCTTCTTAGTATTCTCAATCGAAACCTTTTGAATATCAAATCCAAACAAAAAACCATCTCTAACAATATCAAGTAAAAAAGCACTATCTTTTCCATTACCAATTGTCGCATCAATAACAAAATCATTACTCTTCAAATTTGAACTCATCAAAGCCCTAGATCTATTAAGAATACAAGTATTAAACCCTTGATAAGTACCTCTTCTTTTAAGTTCCTTAAAAATACTATTCATAACATTAAACTTCTTCAAAACCCAAGAAGGACAAATCAAATCATCAGCGTAAGGATCCCCAGTAATTCTATGAATAACAATACTACTATCCAAACACTCAAGTTGTGAGCACACAACATTAACATACTCATCCAAAGAAAGAATATGAAACTTATTCTTCTCATAAAACTTCTCTAAAGGAGTACCCTTTAAAACACAAAGCATATGAATCTTAATACCATCAGGCTTAATCTTATTTAAAAACTTCGCCGTGTCAATCATCATATCATAACTCTCATAACAAAGCCCATTAATAATATGAACAACAACCTTAATATGAGCCTTTTTAAGTCTATTATACATCACCAAAAATTCATCCAAAGAATGACCCCTGTTAATAAGTTTGCTAGTCTCATCATGTATAGTCTGAAGTCCAAGTTCAATAACCAAATCAGTTCTCTTATTAAGATCTTCCAAATAAGAAAAACACTCATCACTAATCGCATCACACCTAGTAGCAATATTAATGCCAACAACCCCATCATAACCCAAAACCTCTTCAAAAGATTTCTTCAAATATTCAAGATCCCCATAAGTATTAGAATTATTCTGAAAATATGCAATATACTTAGCATTTTTCCACTTCCTATGAAGAATCTCCTTTTCCCTCTCAAACTGAGCCCTCAAAGAAAGACTCCCATCATTACTAGAAGACCCTCCCTTACAATATATACAACCACCATATCCTTTAACCCCATCAATATTAGGACACGAAAGCCCCAAATTAAGACTAACCTTAAAAACTTTACATCCATATCTTTTCTTATAATACTCATCTAAAGAGTAATATCTCTTATTAAACATATTAACACCCAAAAGTATTATATATTAAAAAAAGACTAAAATCAAAATAAAAAAGGTCAAAAGACCTAAATTCCAATAAAACCCCTATACTTATCAAAAAGCATAAGCATTTGATAATAATTATCATCACTAATCTTCCCCTTAAGCATCTTAATATACTTAACAGGATCATCCAAAAGAAAATCAGCATTACTCTTTATATGACTATAAATAACTAAAAGTTCCTCATCACTAACATTAAAATTATTTTTTAAAACAAAACCTTTCAAATCATCCATAGTCATATTCTTAGCATAATTAATAATCATATTCTTCAAAATAAATCACCTATAAAATTATATGTAATTTTTTAAAAAAATGAAGCACAATAATAATATGAAAACTAAAAAAACAAAAATAAAACAAAACTTTTTCATAGAAAACAAAAGAGTAACATTCATAATAATATGCACCTTACTAACATTCATCATAATTTTACTTAGAATACTATACCTAAACATATATATGGGAAGTTACTATAAAATGAAACTAAACAACGAAAAAGAAACATATATATACGGAAATACCAGTCCAAGAGGACAAATCCTAGATAGAAACGGAAAAATACTCGTCGGAAACAAAGCAGTAAAAAGTATCTACTATAAAAAAGAAAAAAATATAACTCAAGAAAAAGAAATACAAACAGCATACAAAATGAGTAAAATAATAAATATAAACTACAAAAATCTAAAAGAAAGAAATCAAAGAGAATTCTACATTCTAATAAACAAAGAAAAAACAGACAAACTAATAACCCAAGAAGAATATCAAAAAGAAAAAAATAGAAAACTATCAGAAAACGACATCTACGAACTAAAAATAAAAAGAATAAAAAAAGAAGATCTTAAAAAAATGACTAAACAAGACAAAAAAGCGGCATACCTATATTACCTAATGAACAAAGGCTACTACTACGACGAAAAACTAATAAAAGAAAACGTAACAAATAAAGAATATGCCTACTACTCAGAAAATAAAAACCTAAACGGATTCTATGCCAAACTAAAATGGGAAAGAATATATCCCTATAAAGACACCCTAAGAAGCATCCTAGGAAATATATCAAACGAAGAAACCGGACTTCCAAGCGAAGAAACAGAAAAATACCTAAAAAAAGGCTACACATTAAACGATAGAGTAGGTATATCAGGCCTAGAAAAACAATACGAAGACATTCTAAAAGGAGAAAAAGAAGTATACAAACTAGGCGAAGGAAACGAAAAAATCCTCGTTCAAGAAGGAAAAAAAGGAAACGACATAGTCTTAAGCATAGATATAGACCTTCAAAAGAAAATAGACAAAATCCTAGAAAAAGAACTAATAAACGCCAAAAACGAAGCAAATACCCATTACTTCAACAGTGCCTATCTAATAATTCAAAACCCAACCAACGGCGAAATAATGTCCATATCCGGAAAAAAACTAATAAACAAAAAAGGAACCTATAAAACACTAGATTTCCCCGAAGGAGCAATGCTCTCAACCATAACACCAGGATCAGTAGTAAAAGGAGCCTCAATAATGGTCGGATACACTCAAAAAGCAATAGAAATCGGAACAGTTATGCAAGACTCATGCATTGGATTATATAACTTACCAGAAAAATGCTCCTGGAAAACACTCGGATATATAAACGACTTACAAGCACTTCAATACTCATCAAACGTCTACCAATACAAAATAGCAATGAAAGTCGGCGGATTTAACTACGCATACGGAAAAAAACTAAAAATAAAAAAAGAAGCATTCAACACCTACAGAAACATGTTCTATAGATTCGGCCTAGGAGTAAAAACAGGAATAGACTATCCCAAAGAAGAAGACGGATACAAAAGCGATAACAAAGCCGGAGACCTTTTAATAAACTACGCAATAGGACAATACGACACATATACACCAATGCAATTATCACAATACATATCAACCATAGCAAACAAAGGAACAAGAATAAAGCCAAGATTTTTAAAAGCCGTACAAAATAACGGAAAAATAATATACAAAGTAAAAAAACAAGAACTAAATAAACTCCAAGTACCAAAAAAATATATAAACAGAGTAAGACAAGGACTAAGACTCGTAATGACAAGTGGAACCGGAGTAGGCTACATGGACAGTGCTCCATACCCATCAGGAAAAACCGGAACAAGTGAATCATTCCTAGATACAGATAACGATGGAGTAATAGACAAAGCAACAATATCAAACAACTTCGTCGGATACGCACCATCAAAAAATCCAGTAATGTCAATCACCGGAGCCTTCCCAGACATCCAGTACCCAGCATCCGCAAAATATAAAACAAACGCAAACCAAAGAATAATATCAAAATCAACCAAAGCATTCTTTGATATATATAATAAAGATAAAAATAAAAAGAAAACCAAAATAAAAACTACAAAAACAAACTAAAAGTCTATAAACAATGATGAAAAACAATCTTAAAAGCATCAAAATTATATACTTTTTTCTATAATCAAAAAGAAATCCTTAACTTTTATCCTACTAGTTTTACAACACTTGACATATAACCAACAAATAATGTGCAAAATATCACTATTTGTGATACAATGAAAATATATAAAGTTAAGTAGACTAATACATAAAAAGTAATTTGCTCTATAATAGAAATAAAACAAATAAAAAGGAGAAAGAAAATGAGTAAAACCAAAGAAAAAAGTAAAAAGAAAAAACTATTGATATTATCAGTAATACTTATTGCACTAATACTTTTAGTAGCAGGCTTTTCCTATGCAAAGCAAAACTTTAATATATTAACCGGAGAAAGTAAAATAAGCACAGAAAGTACAAGTATAGAATTTCTAGAAAGTAATACAAACATAATAAGTCTAGAAAATGCCTTGCCTATGAGTGATACAGATGGAAAAGGACAAACCAATACCTTTGACTTCGTAGTAAATACAAAGACAGGTAAAACATTAGATATAAGTTATAGTTTAGTATTAGAAAAACTAGAACCAACTTCAGGATATACACAATTAGAAGATAAAGATATAAATTTTTACTTAACAGATTATAATAATAATCCTTTAGTACAAAATAATATAAGTAAAATAAGTAAAGATTATGTAATATATACAAAAACAAATAGTCACACTAATACATCAAAAGAAATAAAAGATAAATATAAACTAAGAATATGGTTAGATAAAAATGTTGATGTTAGTGATTGGAACGAAAATACAAAATTTGAATATAAATTTAGAATAGATGTAAAAACTAATGTAGGTAGTACAGATACAGAAGAAACATATACAGTAAAATATAATTCAAATACTGGAACAGGAAATATGCCAAGTACTACATTTAAACAAGGAGAATCAAAAAAACTATCAAAAAATACATTTACAAAAGAAGGCTATTTCTTCGTAGGATGGTCTACATCAAATAGTAGTAAAGATATAGTATACAAAGATGAAGAAGAAGTATCTAATCTAACAAATGTATATAATGGAGTAGTTAACTTATATGCAGTGTGGGTAGAAAATAATATGCCATATCAAGTTAGATACAATGCAAATGGTGGAACCGGAACAATGACAAATTCTAATTTTGCAACAGGAACAACAGGTAAATTAACAAAGAATGTATTTACAAAAACAGGTAATACCTTCAAAGGATGGAGCACAACTCCAAATGGAGAAGTAAAATATAAAGATGAAGAAGAAGTAATAAATTTAACAACAGAAAAAGATAAAATAGTAGATCTATATGCAGTATGGGAATTAAATAAATATGAAGTAAACGTAGTAGTACAAAATGGAACAATAAATGATGAATCCACAAAAACTATTAATTATAATGAAGATGGAATATTT
>CAKONI010000007.1 GCA_934097105.1 uncultured Bacilli bacterium | reverse complement strand
ACAAGAAAAGAAGAAAAAGAAGTAAAAGCTGAAGAACCAAAAAAGGAAGAAATCAAAAAAGTTGAAATACAAGAAGAAACAAAAGCACCAGTAAAAGAACAAAAAGAAGAAGCAAAAGAAGAAAATCTAGATGATAAAAACTTAACTGAATTAAAAAAAATAGCAAAAGAAAAAAACATCAAAGGATATAGCACAATGAAAAAAGCAGAATTAATCGAATCAATAAAAAATAACTAAAAATAAGGAGGATATATGTTTAGCGCTCAAGACGTAAAAGCCTTAAGAGAAAAAACAGGAGCAGGAATGATGGACTGCAAAAAGGCATTACAAGAAACAAATGGTAATATGGACGATGCCATAACATGGCTAAGAGAAAAAGGAATTTCAAAAGCAGCAAAAAAAGCAACAAGAATTGCAGCAGAAGGATTAACTCAAGCAAGCTCTATGGATAATTCCGCAGTAATTTTAGAAGTTAACTCAGAAACAGACTTCGTTGCAAAAAATGAAGAATTCAAAAAACTAGTATCTCAAATAATGAATACTTTAGTAAACTCAAATGTAAAAACAATCGAAGAAGCAAACAAATTAACATTAGCGGACTCAAACGAAACAATTGAAGAAGCAATAATTAATTTAACTGCAAAACTTGGAGAAAAATTAAGTTTCAGAAGATTTGAAATAATAAAGAAAACAGATAGCCAAACATTCGGAATCTATTCTCACATGGGAGGAAGAATTACAACATTAGTAGTACTAGAAGGTGCAAATGAGGATGTAGCAAAAGACGTAGCAATGCACGCCGCAGCAATGAGACCACAATATCTAAATCCAGAAGAAGTACCATCTGAAGTTCTAGAAAAAGAAAAAGAAATAATGAAAGAACAACTTCTAAACGAAGGAAAACCAGAAGAAAGAGTAGAACAAATCCTAGTAGGAAAAGTAAAAAAATTCTATGAAGAAGTATGTTTAGAAAATCAAATATTTATAAAAGCAGAAAACAAAGAAACAGTAGGAAAATTCATAGAAAATAATGGTGGAAAATTAATTTCCATGACAAGATACGAAGTAGGCGAAGGAATGGAAAAAAGAAACGAAAACTTCGCTGAAGAAGTAGCAAATCAAATGAAATAAAGGTTATCAAAAAGATAATCTTTTTTTAAGGAGAAAAAAATGTTAGAAGAACTATTAAAAGGAAAAAATCCAAAATAATTTAGAAGAACTACTAATATTAATACCAGAAATAAAACCAATGATAAATTTCGATCACAAAAATCCCAATCATAATCTAGATGTATTTAATCACACCTTAAAAGCAGTAGAAGTATCTGAAGATGATTTTCTAATAAGATTAGTACTTCTACTTCATGACATAGGAAAACCATATGTATGTGCAGAAAAAGATGGAATAAGACACTACAAAGGCCACGAACAAAAATCAAAAGAATTAGCACAAAAAATACTAAAAAGACTAAACTATAACAAAGAATTTATCGAAGAAGTCTGCATGCTAATAGAAAAACACGACACATTACTAACCGAAGAAACACTAATGGAAAACAAAAAACAAGCAGAAACAATTCTAAAAATACAATACTGTGACGCCTACGCCCACAATCCAAAAACATATAAAAAAAGAGCAGAATATTTGCAAAAAATGGTAGATTTACTAAAAGAAGAACAAAGAAAAGTTGACATAGATTTACATAAATTAAAAAGATAAAGATTGACAAAGGATACCAAATAAACTAATATTACACTAGAGGTGGATTATGAAAAAGGTATTAATATTTTTATTAACATTATTATTAACAATTAATATAACTGTAGTAAAAGCAGAAGAAAAAGAATACAATGGAGAAAACTTACTACCCGGAGTAATAGAAAAAACAAACGAATTACTCCTAAAAGTATTAGATATACTGGTACCTGACGAAGATGCAGCAAAAGAAAGTAAAGAAATGATTGAAAACAACACTTTAGAAAAAATGATGAATGATGGATATACAATTTACTATAGAATAAAAGAAATAAATGATGCTCAAATAACAAAAGCTGTGGAACTATCAGAAACTAAAGGCCAAGAAGATGAAAAAACAGAACTTTATTATGAAATAGTAGAAAGAGTAAGCGAAGATACAATAAAGAAAGAATTTACAAAAACAGATACCCCAGCAATAACACTACCAGAGTTAACTAAAGGAAAAGGTTATCTGGTAACAATTTATGCAACCAAAGTTGAAAACGGCGGAACATCAAGCGAAACATTACCAGAAATTTTTCAAGCAACAAGTGACAAAACATTAAGACATGTTGACATATTTAAAAATGTTGACTTTAGTAAACTAACAGAAGAAGAAATAAATAAAATAGAAAACAATTCATCAACAACCGAAAATAATCAAAAAAGTAAAACAAGTGCAAAATCAAGCACTAAAACAAATACAAAAACAAATACAAGCACTAATCAAAACACTCAAGAAAACCAACAAGTAACAAATGCACAAACCTCACAAAATCCAACAACAGGACTAAAAGAATATTTATTATATTTAACTCCAGTAATATTAATTGCAGGTATATTTTTAGCAACAAAAAAGAGCAAAGTATTTCAAAAATAAAATAAATATAGTATAATTAACTAAAGGAGAGAAAAAACATGAACAATAATTATTTAACATTAGCAAAAGAAAAAATGGATAAAGCAATCGCATCATTAGAAGAAAGATTCAAATCTGTACGTGCAGGAAGAGCAAATCCAAGTATGCTAGATGACGTAAGTATAGACTACTACGGTACAAAAACACCAATAAAAGGTCTAGCAACAATATTTATACCAGAAGCAAGACAAATAAGTATAAAACCATTCGACAAAACACTATTATCACAAATAGAAAAAGCAATATTCGAAGCAAACCTTGGAGTAACACCAAACAACAACGGAGAAACTATATTTATCACAATACCAGCATTAACTGAAGAAAGAAGAAAAGAACTAGTAAAACAAGTAAAAGAATATGCAGAAGACGGAAGAATATCAATAAGAAATATCAGAAAAGAAATAATAGATATAATAAAAAAAGATGATCTTCCAGAAGATGAAGAAAGAAACATAGTAGAAAAACTTCAAGAAGTAGTAAACGAATACAATAAAAAAGTTGAAGACATCACAAAGGAAAAAGAAAAAGATCTAATGGAAATATAAAAAGTACAAATGTTTGTACTTTTTTCATTTGCCTGCTATAATAATATAAAAGGAGTATAATATGGATAGAATAATAATGCACATAGATGTAAACAATGCTTTTTTATCATGGACCGCAACAGATCTCCTAGAAAAAGGCTATAAAATAGACATAAGAACAATCGAATCAATAATCGCCGGAGATCCAACAAAACGATCAGGAATAGTCCTAGCCAAAAGCCCCCTAGCAAAGAAAAAAGGAATAAAAACCGCAGAAACAATCTACGAAGCAAAAAGAAAATGTCCAAATTTAAAAATATACAAACCAAACTACCAAATGTACCAAGAAAAAAGCAAAAAATTATTTAATCTCCTAAAAACATACACACCAGACATAGAAATAGCATCCATCGACGAATGCTACATAGATTATACAAAAGTAAAAAATCTATACAAAGACGAAAAAATATTCGCAGAAAATCTAAAAAGCAAAATAAAAAAAGAACTAGGATTCACAGTAAACATAGGAATAGCAAACAACAAACTATGCGCAAAAATGGCCTCAGATTTCGAAAAACCAGACAAAGTACACACCCTTTATCACTATGAAATAAAAGAAAAAATGTACCCACTTCCCATCGAAGAATTATTCACCGTTGGAAAAAGAACCTCAGAAAAACTAAAAGAAATAGGAATAAAAAAAATAAAAGATTTAGCCCAAGCAAATGAATACAACCTAAGGAAAATCTTCAAAAATCAAGCAAAATACTTAATAGATATAGCAAACGGAATAGATAATGAAGAAGTAAACATCGAAAAACGCGTACCCAAAGGAATAAGCAACGAAATAACCCTAGGAAACGATTTAACATCAAAACAAGAAATAAAAAAAGTCCTAAAAACACTATCAGAAATGCTATCAAAAAGAATCCAAAAAGAAGAAAAATACGCCCAAGTAGTATGCCTAATTTTAAAAGACAACAACTTCAAAAGATACTCCCATCAAAAAAAGTTAAAAAATCCAATAAACAGTTACGAAGAAATATATAAATATGCCCAAGAATTACTAAATGAATACTATAAAGAAGGAAAAATCCGCCTCGTAGGACTCCGTCTAGACGACTTAAAAGAAAACAAAACATATCAAACATCACTATTCGAAACACCAAAAGAACCAGACAAAATAGACAAACTAATAAAAGAAATAAATCAAAAATATGGAAAAAATGCATTAAAAAGAGCATCATTTATTGATAATAATGAAAAATAGAGTTATGATGTAAATATACTAAAGGAGGAATTAAATATGAAAAAAGTAACAGATCTAAATTTAGAAAACAAAACAGTAATCCTAAGATGTGATTTAAACGTAAGTATAAAAGATGGAAAAATAATCGATGACACAAAAATAAAAGAAAGTTTAAAAACAATAAACTACATCCTAGATAAAAAAGCAAAACTACTAATCATGTCCCACTTAGGAAGAGTAAAAGAAGAAAAAGACAAAGAAAAAAACAACATGGAAATAGTATACAAAAAAATGAAAGAACTATTAAAAGATAAAATATCATTCATAAACGATACAAACCCTAAAAAAGTAAAAAAAGAACTAAAACAAATTCCATATGGAAACGCCCTACTAATGCAAAACACCAGATATGAAGACATAAAACAAAACAAAGAAAGTGGCTGTGATCCAAAACTAAGCAAAAACTGGGCAAAACTAGGAGATATTTTCATAAATGACGCCTTTGCAACCATCCATAGAAAACATGCCTCAAATTATGGAATAGCAACTCATTTAGAAAGCGCCATAGGCTTCTTAGTAGAAAAAGAACTAAATGGTTTAAATCTACTAGACAACCCAAAAAGACCATACGTAGTTATAATGGGCGGATCAAAAATAAAAGACAAAATCGGAGTAATAAAAACCCTAATAAAACAAGCAGACTACATCCTAATCGGCGGCGCAATGGCATTCACATTTCTAAAAGCCAAAGGCCATAACATAGGAGCCTCACTATATGAAGAAGAGGAAATAGAATACTGTAAGAACCTATTAAAACACTACGAAAACAGAATAATTTTACCAACTGATTTATACGGTTCATATGAAATAAACGAAGATAGCAGTGTAATACTTCAAGACATAGACCAAATACCAAAAAACTTCATAGGCCTAGATATCGGAGACAACACAATAAAAGAATTTAAATCAATTCTAAAAAATACCAACACAGTATTTTGGAACGGACCACTCGGAGCCTATGAATATAAAAAATTTAGATACGGAACCGAAGAAATACTAAAATATTTAAAAGATAACGTAGAAACAGTAATCCTAGGAGGCGGAGACATAGTAGGCTGCGCAAACTTACTAGACTACACAAAAGACATAACATTCGCATCAACCGGAGGTGGAGCAACCCTAAAATATCTAGAAAGCCACGACCAACCAGGACTACAAAATATGGAGTAAAAACATGGGAAAAACAATAGTACTAAATCACAAATCATTCCTCACCCTCCCAGAAATAAAAGAATATCTTTTAAATATAAACGACATGATAAGAAAAGATCAAAATGTAATAATCTGCCCAACAAGCATATACTTTCCTTATTTTACAGGAAAATATAACTTCAAATTAGGAGCCCAATCCATATACCCAAAATCAATAAATGGGGAAATAACCGGAAAAGTTCTAAGATCATTTCAAACAAAATATGTTTTAATCGGACACAATGAAAGAAAAAATGAATTTAACGAAACTCCAAAACAAATAAATAGCCAAATAAAAGAAGCAATAAAAAATGGAATAACACCAATCATAATAGTCGGAGAAACCTACTATCAAAAACAAATGAAAAAAACCGGAGAAGTAATAACAAAACAGTTAAGAGAATACTTAAACGAAGTAGAAGTAAAAGATGACATAATAATAGGATACGAACCAAATTGGAATAACAACATAATGCCAACAAATAAACATATTGAAGAAGTAACAGACCTAATAAAAACGCAAATATTACGAAAATATAATGCAAATGTAAAAGTTCTTTTTGGTACAAATATCTCATCAGCCAACATAAGCATTTTAGAACAAATCTCCAATATAGATGGCTATATAATAGGAAAATCAAGCACAGACATAGATGAAATAAATAAAATATTTAATATAATAGAATAAGTTCGACAAAAGTAGATAAAAAACACCCTAGAACTTATTCGTTTTTTGTAGTACAATAAATTTGCGTGGTAGTATATGGAAGGAGAGATTATGGAAAAAATAAAATTACTTTTAGTAGATGATAACGTAGAATTAGTAACAATGATTAAGGAGTATTTTAGTAGTAATCGCGCAGGAATAGAAGTAGTACATACCGCAGTAAACGGCGAAGAAGGTCTAGATTATATAAGGAAAAACAAAGAAGACTTCGATCTTATAATATTAGATCTTGTAATGCCAAAATTAGATGGAATCGGAGTCCTAGAACAAATGAAAAAGGAAAACATTTCGAAAAATGTAATAGTATTAACATCATACAACAGCCCAGACACAATAAGAAGAGTATCAGAATATGGCGTTAACTATTACCTATTAAAACCATTCGAATTAGCAGAACTAGAAAAAAGAATACTTGAAGTAAGCAACCTAGAAAAACAAGGAAACAAATCAATAAACATCTATAGACACAACTTACAAGTATCACTAACAAACATACTACATGAACTAGGCGTACCATCACACATAAAAGGCTATCAATATATAAGAGAATCAATTATGATTGTATATGATAGACCAGAAATAGTTGGAGGAATAACAAAAGAACTATATCCAGAAGTAGCAAACAAATATGACACAACAGTATCAAGAGTAGAAAGAGCAATAAGACACGCAATCGAAGTAAGTTGGAACCGAGGAAGTTGGGAACTAATGGAAAACATTTTTGGACATAGTATAGACATAGATAAAGCAAAACCAACAAACAGTGAATTCATCGTCACAATCGCAGACAAATTAAAATTAGAATTCGGAAAAGTATTAATATAAAGATAAGGAAAAACTTATCTTTTTATAATACTTGCAAAAACCACAAAAAAGTAGTAAAATAAAGAACATAAAAAAAGGAGGCACAATATGAAAACAAAAAAAGATAACAAACACAAGGAATATTTAAAAATCCTTGGCCAAATAGATAATGCCCTAGAAGACATGATAGAATATAGACAATACGAAATGGAGTTTGGAGAAAGAAGCACCTTTAAAATAGAAGACTACATGAATCTAACAGGAAAAAGAAAAAAAATATTAAATGAAATAATAAAAACAAAAGAATTTTCTAAAGAAAACATAAAAATTCTAGAAAACTTTTCATTAGACAAAATAAATGAAATTTCAAAAATAAAAGAAGATGATATAGAACTAAGTATAATCAAAAAATATTATACTCTAGGATATAACAAAGAAAAAGAACCAAAAAAGCCAACATACAAAGACTACATAAAAGAAATAGGTAAAATAGATAATGAATTAGAAGAACTAAAAGAAATATCATTCTTCGCCGCAGAATTTAGTGAACAAACATCATCATTAGAAAATAGTTACAAAGTAAAACAAACACAAAGAGAAAACACCCTAGAAAAATTAGAAAACACCCATATATTCACTGAAGAAACACTCCAAATATTAAAACAAAATCCAGGATATTTAAGAAACTTTATAACAAAAGAAACAGAAAACGACAAACAAAATATAGAACTAGTAATTATAAAAAACTACTACATGCAAGGGTACAAAGAAAATGAAGAATATAAACAAATGCAAAAAGAAAAAATCAAAAAGATGACAAAAATGTATAATAGAAAACACAAATAGTAAAAGGACCAGTTCCTTTTTTATTTTTGCGTAAAAAAACATTTCCACTTACTTGACACAAACATCCAAATAATATATACTTAAAGTATAAAAATAGTAAGGAGGGCTCACTTTATGGAACGAAAAATCACAAGTGAATTAAAAAAATGGAAAATAGACACATACAAAAAACCACTACTTTTATATGGAATATCAAATTCAGGAAAAACCCATTCAAGTTTAGAATTTGGAAAAACAGAATACAAAAACATAGTCTACTTTGATTGTCTAGAAAACTTAGAATTAAACTATGTAATAGAAAAAAATCAAACCAAAGAAAAACTAATAAGGGCACTTTCCGCAATATCATTAGAAACAATATTCAAAGAAGAAAGTTTAATAATACTAGATAACATAAGCGAAAAAATCCTAACAGCTATAAAAAAACTATTCACAGGAACTCTAGAATACCACATAATAATGATTACAAATGATAAAGAAATAGTAAAAAACAACAAAACCGAAGGAATAAACCTAAAAAAAATGGACCTAGTAACATTCCCAGAATATTTAAAATACATAGAAAAAGAGCAAATGATAGGCTTTATCGAAGACTCATTTAAAAATAACAAACCAATGCCCTTCCATACTCTAGCCCTAGAACTATACAACGACTATGTCCTAACCGGAGGCTACCCAAATGCTATAGTAAACTATAAAGAAAATACTGACTACAATCTACTAAGTAATATCCACAGCCAAAATATAAAACTATTAAAATACAAACTATTAAAACTAGACAACCTAATCGATATAAAAAGAGGACAAGAAATATACAGCAACATAGCAATACAACTACTAAAAGACAATAAAAAATTCCAGTACGGTTCAATCAAACCAGGTGCTAGAAGCAAAGAATATGAAAAATCAATAGAATTCATGAAAAATAATAACATGATAATAAAAAGTACAAAAATAAAAGAATTAACTATGCCCCTAAGCAAAGCAAAAGATGATGAAAGTTTTAAATTATACTATAACGACTCAGGAGTACTATTCAAAAAAATGAACGTAAGTGGAAACAGACTAATAACAAACGAAAAATTATTAGAAACACTTTACGAAACAAACATAGTATCAACTCTCGCAGGCAATGGATTCAATATCTATAACTACCACTCCGGAGGAAAAGCCTACATAGATATAGTAATCCAAACAAGAACAGGAAAAATACTTCCAATAGAACTTTTAAAAGATGGAGACAATGCAAAATCAAAAAGCATGACCCTATCTTTAAAAAAATATAATTTAAATTTAGGAATAAGATTCGGTGGAGACGAGTTCAAAATAAAAAACAATATAAAATACATACCGTATTACGCAGCATTCTGTATAACGGAGGACTTATGAAAAAAATAATATTTGCCATACTAGATGGAGTAGGAATAAGAGAAGAAAAAGAAGGAAACGCAGTAAAAAATGCAAACACAAAAGCACTAGACAAACTAATAAAAGAATTTCCAAATTCTAAACTAATAGCAAGTGGCGAAGCAGTCGGACTTCCAAAAGGCCAAATGGGAAACAGTGAAGTAGGACACATAACAATAGGCTCAGGAAGAATAGTAAACCAACCACTCCAAAAAATAAACAAAGCCCTAGAAGATGGCTCATTCTTTAACAACGAACAAATAATAAATGCAATAAATCATGCTAAAGAAAAAAATTCAAAACTACACATACTAGGACTTCTATCAGACGGTGGAGTTCATTCTCATATAAATCATATCTTTGCATTAATAAATATGGCCAAAGAACATGGAATAAAAGATTTATATATTCATGTATTCCTAGATGGAAGAGATGTAACCTATAATTCAGCAAAAATCTATCTAGACAAACTAAAAGAATACCTAAAAGATCAAATAGGTAAAATAGCCACAATATCAGGAAGATACTACGCAATGGATAGAGAAAAAATGTGGGACAAAACAAAAAAATGTTACGACGCACTTGTAAACAATGAAGGCCCAAAAATAACAAACTACGAAACACTTTTAAAAGAAAGTTACAAAAAAGAAATATACGATGAATTCGTTGAGCCAACAATAATAGATGAAAAAGGCCAAATAGAAGACGGTGACAGCATAATCGTCGCAAACTTTAGACCAGACAGATTACCACAACTACTAAAGGCCTTAACGGAAGAAAACTTTCCACACTTCAAAACAAAAAAACTGGAAAATCTAAAGGTATTAACAATGATGCCAGTATCAAGAGAACTAAATATAGAATACGCATTTCCACACGAAACAATCAAAAACACCCTAGGAGAAATACTTTCAAATAACAATTACAGTGTGCTAAGAATCGCAGAAACAAGTAAATATCCCCATGTAACCCACTTCATTGATGGAGACAAAGACGTAGATTTAAAATATACAACAAAAATAATGGTACCAAGAAAAGATGTACCAACCTATGATCAAAAACCAGAAATGAGTGCCGAAGAAGTAACAGAAAAAATAAAATATCTAATAGATGACTACGATTTTGTAATAGTAAACTATGCAAACGGAGATATGGTCGGACACACAGGTAACTACAAAGCAGCCATAAAAGCAGTAGAAACCCTAGATAATCAAGTAAGAGATTTATACGAAATGTGTTTCCAAAAAGACATACTCCTAATACTAACCGCAGATCATGGTAATTGTGAAGAAATGATAGACAAAGACGGAAATCCACACACATACCATACAACAAACAAAGTTCCATTCATAGTTTGTGATAAAAAATATAAAGCATATGATGGAGAACTATCAGACATCGCACCATCAATATTAACAATTCTAGGAATAGAAGTACCACAAGAAATGACTGGAAACTTAATAATTAAAGAAAACAAATAAAGAAGAAATATAACAAAATAAATTATATTTCTTTTTTTATATAATACCTAATTTTCTAATTTAACACAAATATGTAAACAATAAAAAAAATTAAACAATAAACTATAAAAAAAAATTCATAAGTGTTAAGCTATTAAAGGAGGTAATATATGAAACAAGAATGGCAAAATTTTAAAGAAGGAAAATGGACAAAAGAAATAAATGTAAGTGATTTTATCAAAAAAAATTACACATCATACAAAGGAGACGAAACATTCCTAGAAGGAAAAACTGATAAAACAACAAAAATCTGGAAAGAATGTGAAAAACTCTTAAAAAAAGAACTAAAAAAACACGTACTAGATATAGAAACAAACAAAACATCTGGAATCAATGAATTTTATCCGGGATATATATCAAAAGACGATAACGTAGTAGTAGGCTTACAAACAGACAAACCACTAAAAAGAATAGTAAACCCATATGGCGGAATAAGAATGGTTTATCAAGAACTAAACGCCTATGGCTACAAACTAAACAAAGAAATAGACTATTACTTTAATAAATATAGAAAAACCCATAACCAAGGAGTATTTGATGCTTATACAGATGATATTAAAAAAGCAAGACATGTTGGACTTCTAACCGGACTTCCAGATGCATATGGAAGAGGAAGAATAATCGGAGACTATAGAAGAATAGCGCTATACGGAATAGATTTCTTAATCAAACAAAAAGAAAAAGATTTAAAAGAACTAACTGGGGAAATGAACGATGAACTAATCAGATTAAGAGAAGAAGTATCAATGCAAATAAATGCCCTAAGCGAAATAAAAGAAATGGGTAAATCATATGGATTCGACCTATCAAAACCAGCAAAAAATAGTAAAGAAGCAGTACAATGGACCTATCTAGGATACCTAGCAGCAGTAAAAGAAAACAACGGTGCTGCCATGAGCCTAGGAAGAGTAGATGCATTCCTAGATATATACTTTGAAAGAGATTTAGAAAACAAAAAAATAACAGAAAAACAAATCCAAGAACTAATAGATAACTTCATCATAAAACTAAGACTAGTAAGACACTTAAGAACCCCAGACTACGATGAACTATTCTCAGGAGATCCAACTTGGGTAACATGTTCAGTCGGAGGAACAACAGAAAAAAACAAAAGCATGGTAACAAAAACAAGTTATAGAATACTTCATACTCTAACCAATTTAGATCCAGCACCAGAACCAAATATGACAGTACTATGGAGTAATAACTTACCAGAAAACTTCAAAAAATACTGTGCAAAACTAAGTATAGAAACAGATTCAATTCAGTACGAAAATGACGACGTAATGAGACCAATATACGGAGACGATTACGCTATAGCATGTTGTGTATCAGCAATGAGAGAAGGAAAAGACATGCAATTCTTCGGAGCAAGATGTAACCTAGCAAAAGCCCTTCTATACTCATTAAACGGAGGAATAGACGAAGTAAAAGGAGATAAAGTCCTAGAAAACATAAAAAAGAACGAAGAAGAAATCCTAACATACAAAGAAGTAAAAAAATCATACTTCAAAGTCCTAGAACAAGTAGCAAAAACCTACTCAGACGCAATGAACATTATCCATTACATGCACGATAAATATGCATACGAAAAAGGACAGATGGCCCTTCATGATACAAAAGTAAACAGATTAATGACCTACGGAGTAGCAGGTCTTTCCGTAGTAGCAGACAGTCTATCAGCAATAAAATATGCAAAAGTAAAACCAATTAGAAACAAAGAAGGAATAGCAATAGACTTCGAAATAGAAGGAGATTTTCCAAAATACGGAAATGATGACAACAGAGTAGATAATATAGCAAAAGAAATACTAGAAAAATTCTACAAAGAACTAACAAAACACAAATGCTATAGAAATGCAACCCCAACCCTTTCAGTACTCACCATAACATCAAACGTAGTATACGGAAAGAAAACAGGATTAACTCCAGATGGAAGAAAAAAAGGAGAACCATTCGCCGCCGGAGCAAACCCAATGCACGGAAGAGACAAAAACGGAGCACTAGCATCACTAAACTCAGTAGCAAAACTAGATTACCAAAACTGCTGTAGAGACGGAATATCAAACACATTCTCCATCGTGCCAACAACCCTAGGAAAAACAAAAGAAGAACAAATAAACAACCTAGTAGGAATCCTAGACGGCTACTTCATTCAAAATGCCCACCATTTAAACGTAAACGTTCTAACAAGAGAAACCCTAATAGATGCCATGAACAACCCAGAAAAATACCCACTCCTAACAATAAGAGTATCAGGATACGCTGTAAGATTTAATAGATTAACAAAAGAACAACAACAAGAAGTAATAAAAAGAACATTCCACGAAAAAATGTAATGGGAAGCATAAGTAAAATAGAAACCCTAGGACTCCTAGACGGTCCAGGTATAAGAACAGTAGTATTCCTAAACGGATGTCCATTAAGATGTAAATATTGTCACAACCCAGAAACATGGCAAATAAAAGAAAACAATTACACAGAAAAAGAACTAGTAGAAAAAATAAAAAGAAACAAACCATATTATAAAACAAGTAATGGTGGAGTAACCTTCTCAGGAGGAGAACCCCTAACACAATTAGAATACCTAACAAAAGTAGCAAAACTCCTAAAAAAAGAAAACATCCACATCGCACTAGACACATCCGGACAAACAAATAAAAATCCACAAGAACTATTAAAATATATAGATCTAGTAATATTAGATATAAAACATACAACAAAAGAAGGTTACAAAAAATTAACACAAGGAGATATAGAAAAACAAGAAGATTTCATCAAAGAACTAAACAAAACAAATATACCAGTATGGACAAGACAAGTAATAGTACCAAACATAACAGATAGCAAAGAATACATAGAAAGTCTAAAAAACTATCTAAAAAAAATAAAAAACATCAAAAAAATAGAACTATTACCCTTCCACCACCTAGGATTTAGTAAATACAAAGAACTAAACATACCAAACCCATTAATAAACACTAAAGAAATGGACATAGAAACATGTAAAAAACTAGAAGAAACATTAAAACAAGAACTAAACATAGAGTAGAGAAATCTGCTCTTTTATAATGAAAAACATACATATTGTATAAATAAAAAAATTATAAAAAATTAAAAAGCAATATGATATAGTTATTTTGTAATTATTGAATATTGTTTTTTTTATTTTAGGTAATGAAAATATTTAAATTATATTTAATTATTTTCATTAGCAGTAGAAGCGTTGGCCTCTATAATTTTTTGTCTCATTTCTAAAGGAGATAACCAATTCAATGATTGCATAGGTATATTATTAGAACGTTTTAAATAAGATTTCATTTGTTTTTTAAATCATCATAAGAGTAAAAACTAAGATAAGAATAAAATCTTTGTTGATCATTTCTATGACTTCTCACGACTTTTTCGTTATGTCTTGGAGTTCTAGGTTTAATAAGTTTATGGGTTATATTTAGTGAATTTAATAGGAAATCTAATGGATGAATTTTATCAGTTTTCATTGTATAAGTAAATTCTTGTCCATTATCGGTTTGAATAATTTCAGGTTTATATCCAAAATAAACAATAGCTCTTTTAACAAAATCAATTGTTGAATAAGAAGATTGTTCCTTATATGGGTAAATAAATCTTTCACGAGATGCTTCATCAATAACAGTATATCGATAAAATTTATCGGTAATTTGACCAACATAACATTGTTTAGGAACAACTTTAACATCCATTTGCCATTTAATACCAATGTTAGTAGGAGTATCATATTTTTTAGGATTATATTTAGAATGATGTTCAGTATTAACAGAATATTTCATTTTTCTAACAATTCTAAATAGAGAACAGGCATGTCTAGAATAACCTTTTTCAACTCTTAATTTACCATATAATTCACAAAGAGAAATATTGGGATTTCTTCTAATGTAATTTTTAATCCAAGTAAGTTTTTCATCAATATGAGCATTAGGATGAGGAGTAAGAGGTCTATGTGATTTATCAATTAAAGATTTTTTAGCTCCATCAAATTTTTTATTCAAACGCATAAGAGAAGATTTAGAACATTTATATCTTCTACATACAAAAGATATAGGGTTTCCATTTCTATGTAATAAAACAGCATAATATTTAGTATTTAAACTGTGTGGATAATGTGATATACTTGTCATAGCAATAAGTCCTTTCTAATTAAAATTTTTGTTGATAATTACATTTTACTAGGCTTATTGCTTTTTTACTATATATAAATGTCTTACATCAATTGTAACACTACATTGATTTTTCAGTAAAAGGCTCAATATACGTTGACTTTGTTGATTTGATAGTCAAAAGGACACATGATATAAGTGAAATTTCAAAGCAATTGTTAAAAAAGCGCAATTTAGAAAAGTATATAGATATATATAATAAAAAATCAAAGAATTTTCACTTAGAATATAAAGGTTGTTTACTTATGATAGGGTTAAAAGTGTTAGCATACAACTTTTTTGTATTAAGTAGATCCAATTCAAAAGAAAAATTTGAAAAAAATCTTATAGAAATTAAGAGAATACTAGAGCTATTGAAAGGAGAATATTATGATAATTAGAGAGGCAGTAGAAAAAGACGCTGAGAGTATAGTAAATATAAATATCAAAAGCTGGATGGAAACATATAACGGAATATTTCCAAACGAATTTTTGGAAGATTTAAAAACAAAAAAAACAGAAAGCATAGAAAAGTGCAAAATAAAAATAAATGAATACATAGTTTGTGAGATAGAAGATAAAGTTGTTGGTTTCCTTAGATTTGGAAAAAATAGAAAAGATTATAATGATCGATATGCAGAAGTGTATGCTTTATACATAGATTCTCAATATAAAAAAAGAGGTATTGGTAGAAAATTATTAGTATATTCTTTCAAAAAGTTTAAAGGCATATATGACAATGTTTTGATTAGTACTCTACAGAATAATTCTGCAACTAAGTTTTACGAAAAATGTGGAGGAAAGCAAATTGGAACTTGCTGTTTTAAACTTGGTAATAATGAGTATAAGGAAAATTTATATTTATTTAATTTGCAATAATTACTATTTTTAAAAAATTACTATATTTAAAATGTTGAAATATATAAAGGTAGATTTCTTTATTCTAATTATTTTTTCCTATAAGTAAGCAAATTAAAAATGAAATTATTCCAGAAACAATGAAGAAATCGTTGTCATATTAGAAAAAGATACTATTTTTATAGATGACAATAACATAAAAATACTAAGAAATTCTCCATATTACATATTTAAAAATGTGTAAAAAATAAAATAGAGGTTACTTAAAAAACAATTAATTCTATCGTAGAGTAGAGAAATCTACTCTTTTATCATAGAAAAACACAATAAAATTGATTTTATCTTTCTAGTATTCTATAATAAAGCAAAGGAGAATTTCATGTCAGAAAAAAAGAGATTTATATGATGAAAACTAAAAACAATAGAAAAATATATTTAAAAGAGTGTCTAACATATGCAGAACCCAATGGTTTCACCAAAGAATTCATTAATGTAGAAGAAGCGACTCTAGCAGATAAAGAAACAAGCAATGGTTCTACATTTGACAAAATATTAATATTAAAAGGAGACAATCATCCAAAATCATTAAATAGTGAAAAAGAAAATCTTAAACATTTTAAAAAGACCCTTGTTATATACGATGAGTGTGCAAAGTTTCTAATATCAAAATAACTAATAAAAAGGAGTGAATCAAAAATGAATCTATTTTTAACCAGTAATATTGGTGGAATAAAAAAAGAAAATGGTAAAAACATATCAGTAAATTTTTTTGAGGACAATAACTTTTTAAAAAATATGAAGAAAAGCATAAAAAATTACAATAAATTTGTTATTATAGCTAGTGATCCTAAAAATTATAAACAAAATGATGAATATCTGAATTTAGATATAAAAGCTTTGGCTCTATCTAAAATTTACTTCAAGGAAAATGTTGTTCTTGATAATCGTAACAAAGATGATGTTAGTAAAGTCCTTAAAAACAGCTCACTTATTTTTCTTAGTGGTGGTAATACACTCCAACAAAATCTATTTTTTAATGAAATAAATCTTAAAAAATATATAAAAAGAACCGATGCATGCATTGTTGGTATAAGTGCTGGTTCAATAAATAGTGCTCAAATTGTATTTAATAGTCCAGAAACAATAAAAGATTTAACTAATTCAACTTTACTAAAAGGCCTTGATCTAACTAAAATTAATGTTGTGCCACATTTTGATTATAATAATACTAACACAATCCAAATGGTTGCAATAATGAAAGAATCAAATAATAGAATTATTTATGGACTTCCAGACAAATCATATATATTTAATAACAAAATTTATGGAAAATGTTATAGAATTTATAAAGAAAAGATTGAACTTATTTCAGAAGATAATGAAATATTAGATATAGGTTAATTATAAAATTCGTCTAATGATATTTTAATTATAATTTCAAAAGAAAAAATATTATACTTTGAGAGAAGGAGTGAATCAAAAATGAAAATATTCCTAAATGGTGGAGAAAGCGGAACCCAAACACAAGAAACATATAAAGAAATAAATAAAATAATAAATCATAACAAACCAGTATTATATGTCCCACTTGCAATGGACGAAACAAAACATCCATATGATGAATGCTATAAATGGATTAAAAATGAAATTTCTATTATAGACATACCAAATATTGAAATGGTAAAAACATTTAAAGAATTATCAGAAAAAGATTACAATAATTATTCAATGATATTTATCGGTGGAGGTAACACATTTAAATTACTAAAAGGATTAAAAAACAGTAAAGCTTTCGAAAAACTAAAAAAATATATTAATAGTGATGGAATTATCTTCGGTAGTTCAGCAGGAACAGTTATCTTTAGTAAAGACATAAATGTCATAGAAATAATGGATGAAAATAATGTAATGTTAAAAGACACAACAGGCTTTAATATTTTAAAAGACAAATCAATATTCGTTCATTATACCAATTATAAAACTAAATTAACTAAAGAAGAAAACAAACAATTAACCGAAAAATATACCAAATTTTTATTAAATTATTCCAAAAACAATGAAGAAGTTATAGCCATACCAGAAGAAGATACCATTTTTATAGATGACAATAATATAAAAATACTAGGGAATTCTCCATATTACATATTTAAAAATGGAGTAAAAAATAAAATAGAGGTTAATTAAAAAGCAATTAATTCTATTGTAGAGTAGAGAAATCTGCTCTTTTATAATGAAACAAAAAATAAATTGAAAATTCAAATAATATAGTGTATTCTTAATATAAAAGATTGGAGTGTGAAATAAATATGAAACCAAACTATAACAAATCTATTCTATCAGTAAGTTCCTCAATATTAAAACATTATGGTATAAAGTCCAACTATAAATCGCTCAATGAACTAGACATCATTCTAAAAAAGAACTATAAAAATATTGTTTTCCTAATTTTAGACTGCCTAGGAGAAAATATAGTAAACCAAAACTTAACAGATAAGGATATTTTAAAAAATAATGTAATAACCACAGTAACATCCGTATTTCCCCAGACTACAGCAGCAGCCACTACTGCATTTCACTCCGGATTATCTCCATATGAAAGTGGCTGGATAGGATGGATGCCATATTATAAAGAATATGACAGAATGATTGAACTATTTCTAGGAACAGATTTTTACACTGGAAAAAAAATACCAGGTTTTCTAGAAAATAATGATTTAAATTACAAAACAATTTATGAAAAAATATGTGAAAAAAATACAAACATAAAGTACACAAAACTATTTCCAAGTTTTGAAAAAAATGGTTCAAAAACTTTTGAAGAATTATGTAATAAAATAAAAATAGTATGTGAAAACAATAGTCAAAATCTTATATCTGCCTACTGGGATGAGCCAGATTATACAATTCATCACAACGGAACATCCTCAAAAATAACAAAAGATGTAGTAAGAAACATAAATAAAACAATAGAAAAATTATCAAAAGAACTAAAAGACACCTTAATAATAATATCGGCAGATCATGGTGCTATAGATGTAAAAGAAGTGTATCTAAATGAAGTAAAAGAAATAGATAAATATTTAAGTAAACCACCATCTATAGAATCAAGATTTGTATCATTCTTCATAAAAGAAGGAAAACAAAATGAATTTTATAAAAGTTTTACAACAAAATTTAAAGACAAATACAAACTATATACAAAGCAAGAGTTCATAGATAAACATTTATTAGGAAAAGGGAAAAAACATAACAGAATTGATAGTTATTTAGGAGATTATATATTCATTAGCGAATCCACTTTAGCAATAAGGTATACTACAACAGAAACAAAACAAGCACCACATCTTGCTGATCATGCTGGAATAACAAAAGATGAAATGATAGTGCCAGTTATAGCAATTGAATGCAAATAACAAAAAGAAATTAAACAAAGGAGAAAAAGAAAAATGAGAAGATACTTATTAGAAAACACTAATAATACTAGAGATTTAGGAGGATACTCCATATCACTAGGAGAATATACAAAATTTGAAAAATTTATTAGGTCAGACATAATCAAATCAATAAATGAAAAAGAATTAGAATTCGTAAAAAAAATAAATTTAAATACAGTAATAGATCTAAGAAACAAAGACGAAATAAAAAGAAAACCAAATGCTTTAAAGGATCATTTTAATTATTATATAGTAAGTCTTTTAGGCGACAAATCTCCAGATAATGAACACGATATTCCAAATGGATACATGAATATAATCAAGAATAAAGAAACAATATCACAAGTATTCAAAATAATATTAAACAGCAAAGGGTGTGTTCTATTTAACTGTAACGCAGGAAAAGATAGAACAGGTGTAATATCTATGCTTTTGCTTTTATTAAAAGAAGTACCAGAAACAGACATTATTAATGATTATTCTGTATCATATAACAATATAAGAGATTTTGTAAGAACAATACATAAAAATAACAAAGACTTACCAGCATTTTTAGGAACTTCAAAAATGGAATATATGGAAGAAACATTGAAACTATTTAAAAATGAATTTCAAACTATAGATAATTATTTTGATTATTTAGGATTTTCTAAAAAAGAAATAGATAGTTTAAAAAATAAGTTTTAAATACACCAAAAATATATAAGTTTTCAAAGAAAGATAACTAAAATTACAAATAAAAGACCAAATAGCCCAATACAAAAAAATTACAAAAAAACTTACGAAAAAAATTTTTTTGTGCTATTCTTAAAAAGAACCAAAAAATGTGTGATGAACATTATCATCGCATTATTTTTATGCAAAAAAGGAGGAAAATATGGAAAAAAGATTACCAAAAAATAACAAAGAGGGACTAATATATGGCCTTACAATAAGCATAATAACTGTAACTTTAATGGTTCTTTTAAACATAGGAACAGAAAAAGAAATAACCAAAGAAATAAAGCAAGAGCAAACTACTACAACTATTACACAGGACAAAATTGGATAGATGTAAGAAATTACGATATAACAATCGATACAAGTAAAACAGGATTAGATAAAGCAGTATCAATATTAGAACAATATATCAAAATAAGAGAAAAAAATAACAAAGAAAATATAATAAAATAAGCAAAACAAACTAAACAAATACCCCATTTTCTATCTGTTTTTATAAAGCATTTTTAGTCTATTTTTACTATTCTTGTTTATATAAAAGAGATTCCTTTTCAAATCTCCACACTTTGGAAACACTATCAAACAAGCTATAAAATTTGACAAAAAACGCAAACTCTGATAAAATACTTAATTGTCGCGTGAAAAAAGAGGTGTATAAAATGTTTTACGATGAAAGACAAGCAATAGAAAAATGCGAAGAGGAACCGTCCCAGATCTTTAATCTAATAGATGAAGGATACTTAGAAATAGTAGAAAAAATCCTAAGAAAAAAATGGGCAACAGTAAACCTAACAAATGAAAACGAAGATGATATATTAAGTTACTTACTTAAAAAAAATCACTTCACATTAGTAGAAAAACTAATGAAGAAAAAAGATTGGAATGTAAACCATCAAAATAAAGATGGAGACACATTTGCGCATATAGTAGTAACCAAAAAATATCTAGACGTAATAGAAATTACAAAATTACTATTAAAAAACAAAAACTTCATACCAAACATGAGAAACAAAAATGGTGAAACAATACTAGATATATCAATAAAAAGTGGTTACATCTACACAACAACAAAAATACTCGAAGATGAAAGATTCAACAACATAGACCTATTATCATTTAAAAAACTTTACGAAAACTACATAAAAAGTGATAACTACGGAACATATTCAAAAATGAACAACCTAGAAATAATCGTAGACAATTTAAAAGAAAAAGAACTACTTCCAAAACTATCAAAAATAGTAGAAACCATTTCAAAAAATTTCGAAGAAATTAAAAAATTAGTAAAAACTGGAGACATAAAAACATTAGACAACATGATATATAAAGTTTTAAATGAAAATATATAAAATGATAACAATTATTTCATAGAACTAACAATTTTAGTAATAAGTGCATAGCATTAATAAAACGCGGAAATAAATAAAAACAAAGAAATATTGTATCAAAAATAAAGATAAAAGGATAAATTATTGATTAATTTGTCTTTTTAATTTATAATCAATATCTAGGAGTGATGTATATGAACATGCCAAACTTAAAAGAAGCAAAAAAAAGAACAAAAAATAAAGTAATAACAAAAAAATATGAAAACTCAAAAGAAAACAAAGATATCTTAAAAGGAAAAACATTCTATTTAAAAACTTATGGCTGCCAAATGAACGAACACGACAGCGAAAACATGAAAGCAATCTTAAAAGAGTTAGGAATGCAAGAAGAAGAAAACTTCGAAAAAGCAGATCTTTTAATGCTAAACACCTGTTCCATAAGAGAAAACGCCCACAATAAAGTATTCGGAATGCTAGGCAGAATAAAACACTTAAAAGAAAAGAAAAAAAACATCGTCGTTGGAATCACAGGATGCATGTCCCAAGAAGAATCCGTAGCAAATGAAATAAAACAAAAATACAAATGGATGGACTTCGTCCTAGGTACTCATAACATCCATAAACTAGGAGACATAGTAATAAATTCATTCCAAGAAAAAAAACTAAAAATCGAAGCCCCAAGTATCGAAGGAGAAATAATCGAAGACCTACCAGTAGAAAGACAAAACAAATATAAAGCCTACGTAAACATAATGTATGGCTGTGATAAATTCTGCACCTACTGCATCGTTCCTTACACAAGAGGCAAACAAAGAAGCAGAGACAAAGAAGATATAGTAAAAGAAGTAAAAGATTTAATAAAACAAGGTTACCAAGAAGTAACGCTACTAGGTCAAAACGTAAACGCCTACGGAAAAGACCTAGAAAAAGACTGCACAATGGCAAACCTTCTAGAAGAAATCGCCCAAACAAACATCCCAAGAGTAAGATTTATGACTTCACACCCATGGGACTTCACAGACGAAATGATAGAAGTAATAGCAAAATATGAAAACATCATGCCCAGTATCCATCTTCCAGTACAATCAGGCAACACAGAAGTACTAAAAAAAATGGGAAGAAGATACACAAAAGAAGAATACCTAACACTATTTAACAAACTAAAACAAAAAATCAAAAACGTATCCATTTCAACAGACATAATCGTAGGATTCCCAAACGAAACAAAAGAAGAATTCGAAGACACCCTAGACTTAGTAAACAAATGCAAATATGATTTAGCATATACATTCATATTCTCTCCAAGAGTGGGCACCCCAGCAGAAAAAATGGAAGATAATATATCAAAAGAAGAAAAAGAACAAAGACTATACAAACTAAATGAACTTGTAAACAAATATGCCCTAGAAAACAACAAAAAACTAGAAAACAAAACAGTAAAAGTCTTAATCGAAGGAGAAAACGAAAAAGGAAGCCTAATGGGCTATACAGAAACAAACAAATTAGTAAACGTAAAAGGCCCAAAAGAAACAATCGGAAAAATAGTAAAAGTAAAAATAAATGAAGCAAAAACATGGAGTTTAAACGGAGAATATATAAAATAAGTCAACAAAACCCCAAAAGAAGCATAAATTAAATTGAGGGGTGATAAAGTGGCAAGTTATAGAGAAATCGTTACTAAAACAGTTTTAGGAAAAGGTAAAAAACAATTTACAAATCACTATTCTTTAAAACCAGAAGAAGTTCCTACAACAATACTAGGATGCTGGGTAATAAATCATAAATTCCAAGGATATCCAGAAGGTGAAAAAATAAGGATAAAAGGAAGCAGTGACGTAAACATTTGGTACTCATACGATAAAGACACTAAAACTTTAGTATCCAAACAAACAATAACTTATGATGAACTATTAAACGTAGCAAGAAAAAGAGAAAGCAACATAGATACAAATAGTGAAATCATAGTAAGAAGTCTAAGCGGACCAAGTTGCACAAAAGTAGAAATAAAAGATGGAGTAATAGAATACGACATAGAAAAAGAATTAGGAATAGAAATAGTCGGAGACGCAAAAGTAAGAATAGTAGTAGACGAAAACGAAGACGATTGGGATGAAATCCTAGACGAAAATGAAGAAAACAAAGTAATGGAAGACATAACAGAAAATATAAATGAAAACTTTATAAACGAAAAGAAATAGTCTATAAATCTGGTTATAGACTTTTTTCATGCCATAAGTTATAATTAACAAAAGGAGTAAAAACATGAAAAAAAATCAAAAAAAAGCAATAATCATAATAATAGCAATAATAATACTAATCCTAACATCATTCACAGATGGAAAAGACTTATTAACATACCTAAATCTAACAAAAGAAGAAACCTATACTATACAAGAAGTACCCAAATACAATGGAAAATCATACGTAACAATAAATAACAACAAACCAACTTTTAAAGAAGAAGAAAAAACACAAAAAAGTTTCGAAAAATATAGTGATCTAGACCATCTAAATAGATGTCAAACAGCCTATGCAAACGTAAGTCAAAAAACAATGCCAACAGAAAAAAGAGGACGAATAGGAATGATAAAACCATCCGGATGGCACACAATAAAATATGACATCGTCGATGGAAAATATTTATACAACAGGTGTCACCTAATCGGTTATCAACTAACTGGAGAAAATGCAAACGAAAAAAATCTTATAACCTGCACAAGACAAATGAATACAAAAGGAATGCTCGAATTTGAAAACAAAGTAGCAAACTACGTAAAAGAAACAAATAATCACGTTTTATACAGAGTAACACCAATTTTCGAAGGAAACAACCTTCTAGCAAACGGCGTACAAATAGAAGCCCTATCAGTCGAAGATGATGGAAAAGGAATAAATTTCAACGTATTTGTATATAATGTTCAAGACGGAATAACAATAGATTATAAAACAGGAAACAGTAAAAAAACAAATGTCAACTAAAAAGGTTGACAAACATAAAATTATACTATATAATACAAACATATTGAAAGGAGAGAAAAAACATGGCAGTAAAAATTAGATTAACAAGAATGGGATCAAAGAAAAGACCAAGTTATCGTATAGTAGCAACAGATTCTAGATCTCCAAGAGATGGAAAATATCTTGAATTAATTGGACACTACAACCCAATAACTGACCCAGCAGAAATAAAAATAAATGAAGAAGTTGCTCTAAAATGGTTAAGAAATGGTGCAATAACTACAGACACAGCAAGAGACTTATTAAGTAAAGCCGGAATCATGAAAAAATTTCATGAAGAAAAACAAGGAAAATAATGGAACTAATAAAGCTAACTGAAGAAATTATTTTATCACTTGTAGAAGACAAAGACGTAGTTGTAGTAAAAGAATTCGAAACCGAAAACGACAAAGAAATGTTAATAGAAGTAATGATTTCAGAAAATGACATGCCTAGAGTAATTGGAAAAAGTGGAAAAGTTATTAATTCAATAAGAACAATAGTTCAAGCAAGTAGTTACTTAAAAGACAACAAAACAATAAAAATTAATATAGATAATTTCTAATAATTTGAAAAACTTACTTGACAAAACAAAAAAATCAAGTATAATTAAAAGTGCATTAAAAAAGCACTTACTTGGGGAATTAGCTCAGCTGGCTAGAGCGCCTGCCTTGCACGCAGGAGGCCAAGGGTTCGAATCCCTTATTCTCCACCAATATTGATTATAAAATCCTTACTATGTAAGGGTTTCTTTTTTTATTGCTCCCAAAATTACTGCGATTCTCCACCAATAAAAAAATTATCCCTTGAACATCAAGGGTTTTATTATGCCAAATTTTTAAATTACTAAAAATCAACAATAAAAATCAAATAATAACAAATAACTAACAAAATAAATAGGTACCCATTATATGCAACTGATCAAATTATCTATATAATATAATGAAGGGAGGAATACTATGTACGGATATGGATACAATTATCCAAATTATGGATACTACTATCCAAACTATGGCTATGGAAACAACTGGGCATGGATAATAATAGTAGTCTTAATAATTTTCTTCGTTCTATTCTGGAATAACAATGGTTCAAACAGACCTTGCCCTAGCCACAAAGGATGTTACTAAAAACGCGAAGTAAGAATAAATGAATTCTTACTTACTTTTTTTAAAAAAATTAGCACTTACAGTTGACAAGTGCTAAAATATATAATATAATTATATCGAGGGGTGATAATATGTATAATCAAAATGAAGAAGAAAACGTACTAGAAAAATACGGAAGAAATATTACAAACGATATAACTGCAAGAAAAATAGATCCTGTAATAGGAAGAGATGACGAAATAAGAAGCATAACCCGTATTTTATCTAGAAAAACAAAAAACAATCCAGTTCTAATCGGAGAACCAGGAGTAGGTAAAACAGCCATAGTAGAAGGCCTAGCCCAAAGAATAATAAAAGGAGATGTCCCAACGTCCCTAAAAGATAAAACAATTTGGGAACTAGACATGGCCGCACTAATTGCCGGTGCAAAATATCGTGGAGAATTTGAAGAAAGACTAAAAAAAGTCCTTGAAGAAATAAAAAAATCAGAAGGAAACATAATAATGTTCATAGATGAAATCCACACAATCGTAGGAACCGGTGCCCTAGAAGGCGCAATGGACACAGGAAACATTCTAAAACCAATGTTAGCCCGCGGAGAAATTCATGTAATCGGCGCAACAACTTTAAATGAATATAGAAAATATATAGAAAAAGATGGCGCCCTAGAAAGAAGATTCCAAAAAATAATTGTATCCGAACCAACCGTCGAAGACACCATTGCCATACTAAGAGGACTAAAAGAAAGATTCGAAATCCATCACGGAGTAACAATCCAAGACAAAGCCCTAATATCCGCAGCAAACTTATCAAATAGATACATAACAGACAGATACCTTCCAGACAAAGCCATAGATTTAGTAGACGAAGCCTGCGCAACAATAAGAGTACAAATGGACAGTGTCCCAACAAAACTAGATGAATTAACAAGAAAAATAATGAAATTAGAAATAGAAAAAGAAGCAATCAAAAAAGAAAAAGACGAATTATCAAAAAAAAGAAAAGAAGCAATCGAAAAAGAGCTAGAAAAACTAAAACAAGAAGAAAAAATCCAATCAGATAACTGGAACAAAGAAAAAGAATTAAACAAAAAAATAAAAGAAAAAAAAGAAGAACTAGATCAAAATAGATTCAAACTAGAACAAGCAGAAAACGCCTATGATTTAGAAACTGCAGCAAGATTAAGACATGGAACTATTCCAAAACTAGAAAAAGAACTAGAAACACTAAAAAATGAAACCACAAATAGACTTCTAAGTGACACAGTAACAAGTGAAAACATCGCAGATGTCATAAGCAAATGGACAAACATTCCAGTAACAAAATTAATGAGTGGTGAAAAAGAAAAAGTAATAAACCTAGAAAAAAACCTAGCAAAAAGAGTAAAAGGTCAAAAAGAAGCCCTAGAACTAATAAGTGATGCAATAATTAGATCAAGAAGTGGAATAAAAGATCCAGAAAAACCAATCGGCTCATTCATCTTTCTAGGACCCACTGGAGTAGGTAAAACTGAAGTCGCAAAAAGTCTAGCCCACTGCTTATTCGACGACGAACACCATCTAATAAGAATAGACATGTCCGAATATATGGAAAAATACTCCGTATCAAGACTAATCGGCGCAGCACCCGGTTACATTGGATATGAAGAAGGTGGTCAACTAACCGAAGCAGTTCGTAGAAATCCCTACAGCATAGTACTTTTCGATGAAATAGAAAAAGCCCATCCCGACGTACTAAACCTATTACTACAAATACTAGATGACGGAAGACTAACAGACTCAAACGGAAGAACAGTAGACTTTAAAAACACAATCATCATCATGACATCAAACGTAGGAAGCGAATACATCCTAGAAGGAAACGACGAAAAAGTCTTACCAGAACTAAACAAATACTTTAAACCAGAATTCATAAACAGAATAGACGAAATCGTAGTCTTCAAAAAGCTAACAAAAGAAGTATTATACGAAGTACTAGACAAAATAATAAATGAAATAGATCAAAGATTAATAGACCTAAATCTAAAAATAAATCTAACTCAAAACGCAAAAGACTATTTCATAGAAAACGGCTACAACGAATACTTCGGAGCAAGACCATTAAAAAGACTATTAAATAGAAAACTAGAAACAAAACTAGCAAAATTAATCATCGAAAACAAAATAGTACCAGGAAAAGACATAAAAATCGATATAAAAGATGATAACCTAATAATTGAGCAGTAACCAAAACTGCTCTTTTTATTTGAAAAATTAGCAAAAAAATGTTAAAATAACAAACCTAAAAGGAGAAATAATATGAAAAACCTAAAAATTCATGGAGAACTATACAGAAAAATATTCATAAAAGATGAAAACTATATAATAAAATACTCACTAGTAAAAAAACCAGCCTGGGAAAAATTAAAATCAAAAAAACTATCATTCATAAACGAACCACTAAAAATAAAAGAACTAAAAACCAACCAAAAACAAACATTCGAAGACGAAACAGCAATACTTCTTCCCTTTCTAAAAGAATACGAAACACTTGGAAACTCAAAAAAACTAAATACCCTAACCACCGAAGAACTCCTAAAACTAATGCAAAGACTAACCAATATAATAAAACAAATGCACAAAAAACAAATATACCACACAGACCTACACTCAAACAACATAATGATAAATGAAAAAGGAAACATAAAACTAATAGATTTCGAAGCAATGATGATAGAAAAATACATATCAAAAGAAAACATATACTACGAAGACTACCTAACACTAGAAACCAAACAAACCCTAAGCATAATAGAAGACAAACTAAGCATTATCTCATTAATGCTCTATTACCTAAAAAATCAAACATTCGAAAGCCAGTTAAACGACTACATAAACCCAAAAACTCTAAACTTTCCCAAAGAAATAGAAAAAGAAATAAACGGATACCAAAGAAAACTACACTTCCCTAAAAAAGACTATTACTTCGAAGACATAATTGAAACCCTCCTAAAACAAGGCTATGAAATGCCAAAAAATAAAAAATGAATAAAAAATTAAAAAAACTCCCATTATATAAACGGAGGTAAAAAATGGAAAAAATAAATCTAACTCCAAATGATCTAACCAATTTAAAAGAACTATTTAACGAAAACTATCTAATAATAAAACAAGCAAAAGAATATGATAGAAAAACCCTAAAAAAAGATGTAAAACTACTTTTAAAAGAAATAATCGAATCCCACGAACAAAACTTACTCGCAATAATGAAAATATTAGACGAGAAAGAAAGGATAATATAATGCAAGAACTAGAAAACATTAAAACACTCTATATTTATGAACAAAATTTGTTAAAAACTTGTACAAACAAACTCCTAGAAGCCTGGGATGAAAATCTACACGACAATATTTTATTAATATTCGATAACATAGATGAATTAAATAGAAAGTTGCACAACTACATAATAGATAATACAAATATAAAAAAAGAATCACTAAGTAAAAAGAAAAAAGAAACATTATATGAAGAATTAGATAGTATGTTACTAAGAATAAGCAATTAAAACTTATTCTTTTTAAAATTAACTAGAAAAATCAAAAAAAAAAGAGTATACTTATACTGGTGATAAAAAATGGATAAAATACTAGAAAATGCATTAATAAAAGAAACAAAAAGACAAGAAGAAAACATAGAACTAATCGCATCAGAAAACTATGTATCAAAAGATATATTAAAATTACAAGGAAGCATACTTACAAATAAATATGCTGAAGGCTACCCAGGCAAAAGATACTATGGAGGCTGTGAGTACATAGATATCTTCGAAAATCAAGCAATAGAATACTTAAAAAAATTATTCGGTTGTAAATACGCAAACGTACAACCTCACTCCGGAAGCAGTGCCAACCTAGCAGTCTATAGAGCGTTATTAAACCCAAAAGACAAAGTAATGGGAATGGACCTATCAAACGGAGGCCATCTAACCCACGGACATCCAATAAATTTTAGTGGTAAAGACTACCAAATAGTTTCCTATACCCTAGACGAAGAAACAGAAAGTCTAGACTACAATAAAATAGAAGAAATAGCCCTAAAAGAAAAACCAAAAATGATAATCGCCGGAGCATCAGCCTACGCCCTAAAAATAGATTTCAAAAAATTTAGAGAAATTGCAGACAAAGTAGAAGCCTACCTAATGGTAGACATGGCACACATCGCCGGACTAGTAGCGGCTAATCTTCACGAAAACCCATGCAAGTATGCAGACGTAGTAACCTCAACAACTCACAAAACCTTAAGAGGCCCAAGAGGAGGCATAATCCTAACAAATAGTGAAGAAATAGCCAAAAAAATAGACAAAACAATATTCCCAGGAATACAAGGCGGTCCCCTAATGCACGTAATTGCCGCCAAAGCAGAATGCTTCTACGAAGCCTTGCAACCAGAATTTAAAGAATATCAAAAACAAATAATAAAAAATGCCCAAGCCATGGCAACAAGATTTAAAGAAAAAGGTATAAAACTTATCTCAAAAAAAACAGAAAATCATCTTCTATTAATAGATGTAAAAAAATCATTCGGCACAACAGGAAAAGAAGCAGAAAAAATTTTAGATGAAGTAAACATAACCTGCAACAAAAACTCAATCCCAAATGACACAGAATCATTCACCACCACCAGCGGAATAAGAATAGGCACCCCAGCAATGACAACAAGAGGCCTGAAAGAGCCAGAATTTATAGAAATCGCAGACATCATAATAGACGTTCTATCAAATAAAGAAAACAAAGAAATACTAAAAGAAAATAAGCAAAAAGTCCTAGAACTAACAAAAAAATTTCCAATCTATAAATAAGAAAATTACAAGACTATTGTTAATTTTCTTTTTTTGTAGTATACTTTATAAAGTAAGAAAATATCAAAAAACAAATTTTACATAGTAGCAAAATAATGATATAATATAAAAAATATTTTTGGAGGTAAAAATGAGTTTAGAAACAATATGGGATATAGTAAGAGAAATCCTAGACATAACAATTCTATGGGTTCTTATCTATACAATATTAAAAAATATAAAAAATAATGTAAAATTATCACTCCTATTTAAAGGAATACTATTCATAGTAATAATAAAAATAATCGCAGACAAAATAGGCCTAATCGCCGTAGGTCTAGTCCTAGAATACGTAATAGAATGGGGACCACTAGCCCTGATAATAATATTCCAACCTGAAATAAGAGGAATACTAGAACAAATTGGAAAGACCCAACTTCTAGGAAGACACAAAGTACTTACAGTAGATGAAAGAGAAAGACTAGTATATGAAATAATAAGTGCCGTAGACACAATGCGCAAAGCAAAAATAGGAGCCCTAATCGTAATCGAAAGAGACGTAAGCCTAATAGACTACATAAATAAAGCAACTAATCTCTACGCAGAAATATCAAGCGAACTACTAGTATCAATCTTCTTCCCAAACAACCCACTACACGATGGTGGTGTAATAATCCAAGGAGATAAAGTAAGTTGCGCCGGAGCAGTCTTCCCAACAAGTAACAGTTTAAAAATAAACAAAAGATTAGGAACAAGACACAGAGCAGCCCTAGGAATATCAGAAGAAACAGATGCATTAGCATTAGTAGTGTCCGAAGAAACAGGAAGAATATCCATAGCAATAAAAGGAGAACTATTCTATAACCTTACAATCGACGACGCAAGAATCTTACTAATAGATGAACTAAGACCAAAACAAGACGACTTCGAAGATGAATATGATGAGGAGGAAAATAGCTAATGGCAAAGAAAAAAACCTCAAAAAAGAAAAAAGGAAAGTACAAATTATTAAAAAAAATAGCAAGAGGAATTTACTATCTAATAAGCAAAATATATAACATTATAGACAAAATCATAATAACACCACTTGCAAAAGTAATGCTATTCTTCATGAAACCATTCAAAAACTCAGGGAAATCACTAGACAGAATACTAAACAACAAATTAGTATTAATAACCCTATCCCTAATAATAGCATTCGCAGCATTCTTAATTGTAGACAGAAAAACAGAAATGATTATGAACAATACCGCAGACATATTATACAATCAAGAAGTAAAAGCGCTTTACAATGAAGAAGCCTACGTAGTCGAAGGACTTCCAAAAAAAGTAGACGTAACATTAATAGGTAGAAAAGCAGATCTATATCTAGCAAAACAATACCCAAGTGATGAAGTAGTAGTAGATCTCCGTGATTACAAACCAGGAAAACACGAAGTAAACCTAAAATATTCAGGATCAGTAACATCCGTAGAATATAAACCAGATCCCTCAACAGCAGTAGTCACAATCTACGAAAAAATATCAGTCAAGAAAAAAGTAAACGAAGAAATCTTAAACGAAGACAGCATAAATCCAAAATACAACATCTCAGACGTTTCCTTTAGTAGAGAAGAAGTATACGTAAAAGGCGCAGAATATAAACTAGACCAAATCGCAACAGTAAAAGCCCTAGTAGACTTAAAAAATCTAAACAAAGACGCCAAAAAAGGTGAATACTCAGAACTAAATATAGGTACTACAACCCTAAAAGAAATACCACTAGTAGCCTATGATGAAAAAGGCTCAAAACTAGATGTAGAAATAGTACCAGCAACCTTAGATGCTTCAATAGAAATAACATCACCAAACAAAGAAGTTCCACTAAAAGCAATACCAACAGGAAACGTTGTCTTTGGAAAAGCAATCGACGACATAAAACTAAGCAGTACAAAAGCAACAATATACGGAGATGAAAAAGCCCTAGAAAAAATATCATACATACCAGTAGACATAAACGTAGGAGGCATAAAAAAAGCAACAGAATTCACAGTCAACTTATCATTACCAAGTGGAGTAAATGAAATATCAACAAAATCCGTCGTTGCAGAAGTAACCTTAGGGGACATAAAACAAAAAACAATCAAAAATGTCAACATCGCAACCAAAAATCTAAGTCCAGGTCTAAAAGCCCAAGCAGCATCACAACTAGACTCAACCGCAACAATAATAGTAAAAGGAACATCAAGTAACCTAAAAGACATCTCATCAGAAAACATCTCGGCTTATGTAGACTTACAAGGACTAGAAAAAGGAACTCATAAAGTAGAAGTAAAAGTTTCCGGAGATGATTTAAAACTATCATATCTTCCAAAAACAAAAACTGTTACAATTATAATAAAATAAAAAAAGAACTTTAAAGATTATATCTTTAAAAATTCTTTTTTTTATTTTGCATCAATTCTTTGAAATAATAATCCAATATTAATAAGACCACAAATACCCACAAGAGTATAAACAATTCTAGATAACATACTATTATCTCCAAAGATAAAATCAACTAAATTAAAATCGAAAAGTCCAATAAGACCCCATACAATCGCACCAATAATAGTAAAAATAAGTGCTACTCTTTGTAATATTTCCATAAATGCCTCCTTTAGTAATAGTATACATAGAAAACAAAAAAATATTCAAAAAATAATATGAATATACAAATCAAACAATAATATAATTAAATGAAAGCAAAAAGAGGTGAAAAATGAAAAAAATATTTTTAGTAGTTGCAATAATTGCAACATTTTGTCTAACAGGATGTGGCTCACTAAGCGATAAAGACATAAAAAATGACTTCATAAAAGAAATAGAAAACTTAAAAGCCTATTATATGGAAGGAACATTAAAAATAACAAACAACGAAGATACATACGAATATGATGTAAAAACATCTTATAAAAAAGATAACCAATATAAAGTATCATTAACAAACAAAGCAAATAACTATGAACAAATAATCCTAAAAAATGATGAAGCAGTATACGTAATAACACCATCAATAAATAAAAGTTTCAAATTCCAAAGCGATTGGCCAAATAACAACTCACAAAGTTATCTATTAGACTCCGTAGCAAAAGATTTAAAAAATGATGAAAACTCAACATTCACACAAAAAGACAAAGACTACATATTTACAACTACAACAAATTATCCAAATAATCCAAAATATGTAAAACAAAACATTATATTAGACAAAAACAAAAATCTAAAAAAAGTAGAAGTCCAAGATGAAGAAGGAATAACATATGTAGAATTCGAAGTAACATCAATAGATAAAAAAGCAACATTCAAAGACGAAACATTTAATTTAGACGAAATAACAAAGAACTTCAAAGAAACAGACGAAAACAGTCAAACAAATGAAGAAAACAATAATCAAACAAATGAAAATCAAACAAATGAAAATAGCAATCAAACAGAAAAATCAGATAGCGATCAAAACAAAGAAGAAAATAACCAAAATGATCAACAAACAAAACCAGAAAATAACAATGAACAAACAAATCAAAACCAAACAGAAGAAACATCAAAAGTAGACGAAAACATCTTCCCACTATATCTACCATCAAACACAAGCCTATCAGATAAAGAAGTAATCTCAACAAAAGACGGCGAAAGAATAATAATGACTTTCTCTGGAGATAATCCATTTATACTAGTACAAGAAACAATAAAACCAAAAGAAAAACTAGAAATTGTACCAACCTATGGAGAACCATTCATGCTTATAGACACAGTAGGCTCACTAACAGACACATCGTACACATGGACAAGCAACGGAGTAGAATACTATATAGTATCAGAACAAATGGATAAAAAAGAACTACTAGAAGTAGCAAAATCAATAAACGTAGTATCAACACTAAATACAAAATAAAAGGCGAAAGTCTTTTTTTTATTTACAAAGAAAATCCAATAACATAAGTAAATTTATTTTCCCCAACATCTTTATTAATTTTTAAATGCAACTATCAAAAAAATATGTTATCATATATATGAGGTAATAATATGAAAGATAAAACAAAAAATAAAAAAAATAAACTAAATTTAGAAAAAAACAAATTCAATACAATAGAACTCTTCCTAATATTCATAATGGCCCTAGCACTAGGTCTATTACTAGGAGAAATGATTTTCTCAAACACAAGCACAAACTCACTCACAAAAAAAACAAATAACGAAATAAAAGAAATAGAAAACGTCTACAACTCACTAATCGAAGAATATGTAGGAAAAGTAAACAAAGAAGAACTAAAAGAAGCGGCAATCGAAGGAATGATATCCCATCTAGAAGATAAATACTCCATATATTACAATAAAGAAGAAAGCAAACAATTCGAAGAAGAACTAAAAGGCACCTACTATGGAATCGGAGCAGAAATATATAGAGCCCAAAATAAAAACATAACAGTAAACAAAGTATACAAAAATTCCCCATCAGAAAAAGCAGGATTAAAAAAAGGTGACGAAATAATAAAAATAAATAACAAAGAATTAAAAGGTAAAACAACCGAAGAAGTATCAAAACTAATTAAAAGTAAAAAAAGCCAAACAATAACACTAACAATAAAAAGAGAAAACAAAACCTATAACAAAAAACTAACAACCGAAGAAATAGAAATACCATCAGTAAAAACAGAAATAATAAAAAAAGAAAATAAAAAAATTGGATATATTCAAATAAGAATATTCTCAAGTAATACAGATGAACAATTCGCAAAAGCCTTAGAAAACTTAAAAAAAGAAAATATAACAAACTTAATAATAGATGTAAGAGATAATATAGGCGGAGAACTAGACACTGTCGTAAACATAGCAAGCAACTTTTTAGCAAAAGACGACATCGTAATCCAAACAATTTCAAATAACAAGGCAAAAAAGATAGCATCAAATAAAAACAGTAAAAAGGACTATAATATAGTAGTACTTATAAATAATGGAAGCGCATCAGGTTCAGAGGTATTAGCAGCCACCCTAAATGAAAACTGCAATGCCGAATTAGTAGGAGACACAACCTACGGAAAAGGCACAGTACAAAAAACAAAAAAACTAGCAAGCGGTTCAATAATAAAATATACAGTAGAAACATGGAAAACAGGAAAAGGAAAAGACATAAATGGAAAAGGAGTAAAACCAACAATAAAAATAAATCAAAGTGAAAAATACTATGAAACACAAAAACAAGAAGACGACGCACAACTCCAAAAAGCCATCGAAATCTTACAAAGTAAAAACCAATAATTTGTAAATATAGAAAAAAAGTTATATAATAAAATCACTAGGAGAGATTTTATGAAAAAATATAACAAAGGAGATTGCTTAAAAATTCACAAATACAAGCACGACGGAACACTACATAGATGCTGGATGGAAGCAACATTTATAGAAGAAAATGAAGACTACATGATATTCGGTAACTACAAAACACTAGTTGTCGAATCAGAAGACAAAGTATGGAAAACAAAAGAACCAGCAATAATGTACTTCTCAAAAAACAATTGGTTCAATATAATAGGACAACTCAAAAAAAATGGAATCTATTTTTACTGTAATATAGCATCTCCATTTTTAATAGAAGAAGATACAATAAAATATATAGACTACGACTTAGACCTAAGAGTTTTCCCAAACGGTTCATTTAAAGTATTAGACAGAGGAGAATACAACTACAATAAAAAAAGAATGAACTACTCAGAAGAAATAGATAAAATAGTAAAAAGTGAACTTACAATATTAATAGAGAAAGCAAGAAACAAAGAATACCCTTTCCAACACGAGCAAGTAAAAAGAAATTTTAAGCAATATGAAGCCCTAAAAAAAGCAAATATAGAAATTTAAAAAAAGAGTGATAACTATAAAATAATTCGCATAAAATATAATGTGAAAAAAAATGATAAAAAGTTGTCATTTTTTATTGACAAGAACAAAAATATAATGTATATTAATAACCACGTATCAAATTTAACTTTTGAGTTTCCAAATTTACATACGTAATTTACATGAAATTTTAAAAGAAAAAATGTCAATGGTACTAAAAATTAAATATTTCAACAAAAAACAAAAAAAATCAAAAAAGTACTTGACATTAAAAAAACTATTTGATACAATGAATAAGCAGTCAAGAAATTGGCTACAAAAAACAAAAAGATTTGATCTTTGAAAACTGAGCAAAACGTCAATTTGAGATAGCTAGGAAATTAATAATTAATTAAAAAAATCAAACTAAAAATAAATTTTTATTGGAGAGTTTGATCCTGGCTCAGGATGAACGCTGGCGGCATGCCTAAGACATGCAAGTCGAACGAGGTGGCCCATTGATTTTTATTGAAAGTGGAGTGCTTGCACAAAGCCGGATTTAATTTGATTTGGATTCTCCACCTAGTGGCGAAAGGGTGAGTAACACGTAGGAATCTACCTTTAAGACTGGGATAACAGTTGGAAACGACTGCTAATACCGGATATGATATTAAATGATAAGTTATTTAATATTGAAAGGAGCCTTTAAAGCTTCACTTAAAGATGAGCCTGCGGCGTATTAGCTAGTTGGTAAGGTAATGGCTTACCAAGGCGACGATGCGTAGCCGACCTGAGAGGGTGATCGGCCACATTGGGACTGAGACACGGCCCAAACTCCTATGGGAGACAGCAGTTAGGAATATTCGTCAATGGAGGAAACTCTGAACGAGCAATGCCGCGTGAGTGATGACGGTCCTT
>CAKONI010000006.1 GCA_934097105.1 uncultured Bacilli bacterium | reverse complement strand
TTTAGAATACTAATATTTAAACTATTTAACAAAGAATCAACTTGGGAATTATTATTAAATAATTTTGAAGATATTACTTTAAAGACATTTAATGTAAAAGATTATTCCAAAGTTTTGGAAAATGCTATATCTAATGGTATTAAAATATATAATGATGCTTATATAAGTTGTGCTAATAAAGCATTTGGATATGATAGAAAGCACGATAATCATTTAGCTCTACTTAACAAAATGTTTAATGAGGATAGAATACAAAATAAAATAATTAAATGCAAAACTATGGAAGAGGCATTCAATATAATTAAAAGTTATCCATTAATAGGTAATTTTATGGCTTATCAATTAGTAACTGATATTAATTATAGTAAAGTGGTAAATTGGAAAGAAGATGAATTTACAGTAGCAGGGCCTGGATCACTTCGCGGAATCAAAAAATGCTTCATTGATAAAGGTGAAATGAGTAATGAAGATATAATTAAATACATGTATGAACATCAAGACGAAGAGTTTAAAAGACTTAATTTAGATTTTAAAAAAATTGGTAATAGACCATTACAACTTATTGATTGTCAAAATATATTTTGTGAATTAGATAAATATTGTAGACAAGCATTACCTGATTTAAAATCAAATAGAACTAAAATCAAAAAACATTATGTACCCAAAAAAGAAAGAATAGAATATATTTATCCAAAAAAATGGGAGATATAGAACACAGGAATGAGAAAATGTATGAATACTAATTACAACTTATTAAAAAATAAAGAAATAATTGCAATTTTAGATGGAGATTTTCAAATAGAAGAAGTTGATGGTATAAGAATTGCTATGCCTTATTTAAGTGAACCAATGCTTTGTGAACTTTCCCAAAAGTTTGGATGCTATCAAGAATATTATTGGGGAAATAGTTCTAAAACAAATTTAAGTAGATGGTAGTATATGGATAAAAGAATCAACAAGTTATTATCTGGTCTTGAAAATATTGTTTAATCAATTGCTGAAATGAGAAATAATGGAAGTGATTCACATGGTCTTGGAAGTAAGAAAGTAAACATTCCAGACTATCATGCTAGATTAGCATTAAATTCTTCTTCTATTAGGGCTGAATTTATTCTTTCTGTATCACAACATTAAAGGTAATAAAAATATAGGGTATGGGAGTTCTCATAGTAGAATTTGTGTGTGAGTACAAATTCAGTGCTGGCTAGACATAAATTTTACTCCTAAATTTAAAAAGAGGATTAAATTATTTTGATAATTTTTTCCTCTTTTTTGAAGATTGTTTATACAAAAATATATTCATTTAAGACAATTTCTTCTGCTGTGTTTTTATAGTTGTTTATTAATTTTGTCCATTCTAATGGATTTAATTTCAAGGATGAAAAAAGTCCTCCTTTCTATGATAAGAGAACTTTTAAAGTTTTATATAAAATAAAAACTTATGAACAATTAAGTCCGTAAGTTGATTTCAAATGGAGCGGATGATGGGAATCGAACCCACGTAGTCAGCTTGGAAGGCTGAGGTTCTACCATTAAACTACATCCGCAAATACATAGTCAGAATACCAAATCTGTAAAAGGCTACAACAAAATGCTGATACCAGTACCATGATTAGTAACTTCTGACAAAAACAATTATATGATAATAACACTTACTTTGTCAATACTTTTTCCTAAGTTTTTAACAAAAAAATCACAAAACAAAAATAATTTGTAACAATTTGTAAATATAAATCAAATTTTATGATAAAATAATTGTTAGAAAGTAGGTGTATTATGAAATCATTAAAAGAAAACTTACCAAACAAGAAAAAACTATTGGTACTTCTAACACTTTCCCTAATATGCATCATCTTATTAACATCAATCTACTTCCTATTAATAAGAAAAGACTTTAGAATCACAGGCTTAAAAGATAAAGAACTAGAAGTCTCAGAAAAAGCCATTCTTCAAAAACCAAAATTTTGCTACGGAAGCGTTCTAAAATGCCATCCACTAAAATATGAAAAACAAGGAAAAGTAATCTACGACAAACTAGGAACCTACAAAATAATTTACAAATTAAGATACAAAAACAAACAAAAAAACGTAAGTCAAACAATAAAAATAGTAGACAAAACTAAACCCATAATAGAAATCGCAGACACGCCTCTAATTGCCTGCCCAAATGGCACCCCACTAAACGTCGTAGTTAAAGCCCACGATAATTACGACGGCGACCTAACAGAAAAAATAAAAATAACAATAAACCAAAACAAGGTAACATTCACCGTAGAAGACACCTCAAAAAACAAAACAACAATAACAAGACCCGCCACCATAAAAGACACAGAAAAACCTCACATAACTCTAAACGGCGAAAAAATAGTAAAACTAAAACTAGGAAACAACTACGTAGAACAAGGTGCAACCGCAACAGACATCTGTGACGGCGACCTAACAGACAAAATAAAGATAACAAACAACATAAACACAAACAAAAAAGGAAACTACTACGTAAATTATGAAGTAAAAGACAAAGCCCAAAACAAAGAAATAATCACACGAAAAGTAAAAATAACAGACTACAAAAAAGTAATAAAACAAAATGGCAAAACAGTTTACCTAACATTCGACGATGGCCCAGGACCAGACACAAAAAAACTCCTAGACATCCTAGATAAATACGGAATAAAAGCAACATTCTTCGTAACAAACAAAGTATCAGAATACCCCGAAGCCCTAAAAAGAGCCTACCAAGAAGGCCACACAATTGGACTTCACACCTGGAGCCACAACTATGCAATCTATCGAAGCAAAAAATCATACTTTAAAGATCTATCAAAAATAGGAAACAAAGTATATCAATTAACCGGACATAAAGCCTCAATCATAAGATTCCCTGGAGGAAGTTCCAACACAATAAGCATGGACTACCAAAACGGCATAATGAGCACCCTCACAAAAGAAGTAGAAAAAAGAGGCTACACATACTTCGACTGGAATGTAACAAGTGGAGACGCCGGTGAAACAACAAACACCAAAACAATCTACAAAAACGTCATAAGAGGCCTAAAAAACAATAAAACAAGCATTGTACTTCAACACGACATCCACACCTACAGCATAAACGCAGTAGAAAACATAATAAAATATGGACTATCCCACGGATATAAATTCAAAAAAATAGACGAAAGCACTCCAGTAATCCATCACAGAGTAAATAACTAAAAGATAAGTAACTTTTAAAAACACTAAAACAAAGTTTACTTATCTTTTCTTTTTTCTTCCTTTACTTTTTCTTTACATTTTTATAACACCAAAACAATTTTCAAAAAAACTACTAAATAAATTCCAAAACAAACACAAAAACTTTTTACTAAAGCTTGCAATAATGATATAATATAACCTATATAGGAAGTGATAAAAATGATATACTTAGATTACTCAGCAACAACAAAAATAAATGAAGAAGTACTAGAAATAACAACCAAAGACATCTTAACAAAAGCACCCCAAGAAGACATAAAAGCCTACCAAGACCAAATAAGAAAAATCCTAAATACAGATCATGAAATAATCTTTACAAGTGGCTCAACCGAATCAAATAACCACGCCCTAAAATCAGTACTAACAAACCCAAAAACAGAAATAATAACAACAAAACTAGAACACTCTTCAATAAACGAAACCCTAAAATACCTAGAAACAAAAGGCAAAAAAATAATATATGCACCCCTAAAAGATGGAATCGTAGACCTAGAATCCCTAGAAAAACTAATAACAGAAAACACCGCCCTAATCACAATCTGCGCAGTAAACACAGAAACAGGAATGCAAAACCCCATAAACGCCATAGGAAAACTAGCCAAAGATAAAAAAGTACTATTCCACACAGATATGACCGGAAGCATAGGAAAAATTCCCATCCCCTTAGAAAACGTAGATTTAGCAAGTGCCTCAAGCCACAAATTCTATGGCCCAAAAGGAATCGGACTTCTAATAAAAAACAAAAATGTAAAGATAGACAAACTAATAAAACAAGAAAGAACCTACAACCTAGGACTCATAAAAGGCCTAACAAAAGCCCTAACACTTGCCCTAGAAAACCAAGATGAAAACCTGAAAAAAGTAAAAGAGTTAAACACCTACCTAAAAGAAAATCTAAAAAGCGTCCAAGGCATCACAATAAACTCAAACCAAAACTCCATACCCCACATACTAAACATAAGCATAGACTCCTACAAACCAGAAACATTCCTCCACTACCTAGAAATGGATGACATCTACATATCAACCCTAAGTGCCTGTGCCAAAGACGACTACTCAAAAGCCATCCTAGCCATAACAAACGACGAAAAAAAAGCCAAAACCTCAGTAAGAATAAGCCTATCACACCTAACAACAAAACAAGACCTAGACAAACTAATAGAAAAAATAAAAAGGAGGGAACATGCAAGATAAAAAATTCAAAATGATTGATGAAAACTTCACCTGCATAAACTGCAACCACAAAGTAAAACCACTAGGCTACACCGCAAGAGACCACTGCCCAAACTGCCTTTACTCACTTCACCTAGACATAAATCCCGGAGACAGAAAATCAACCTGCAAAGGCCTCCTAAAACCAGTAGGAATAGAAAAAACCAAAAAAGGAAACTACAAAATAATATACAAATGTGAAAAATGTAACATGATTCACAAAAACATCGCTGCCAAAGATGATAACATGGAAGAAATAATAAACCTAAGCATAGTAAAATAAGGGGGAATTACCATGAAAAAAATAATAAAACTAATAATAAATTTACTAATAATTTTCATAATACTAGAACTACTACTTTGGATCTTCAAAACAAACCACAAAATAACCTACAAAATAAAAGAAAATAAAGAAACATACCAAATACAAGAAATCTACAAAAAAGGCACCTACCACCTAAAAATAACAAACAAAAATAACACATTCGCCCTAGAAGTACCAAACACATTCCACAAAAGAAAAAAAATAATAAAAAAAATATACTCATACAAAACAAACGACATCACCTGCATCTACCCAAAATTAAAAAAACAAACCACAAACTCTAACATAATATGTTCAAAAGACAAAAAAACTTATTCATATGAATATTACAAAAAGATCCTAGCACCCTTTACAGAAACCCTAACAAAAAAAAGCCTAACAAGCCCATCATGGAATCAAAAATCAAACCAAAAAACAAAACTAGAAACCATCCAAGCCTATCAAAAAAACATCCCAAAAACCACATACATCTACATATATAACTACAAAGGATTCTACAAAATAACAAACAAAAAATTAGAAAAAATAAATCTATTTAAAGAAGACAAATACATAAATCACCTAGGAATCCAAGTAGATAAATACTACATAATTCCAAACTACAACGAAAAATACGACTACACCAAACTCTACCGCATAAATATGAAAAATGGTAAAGTAAAAACGCTAAAACTAAAAAACAAGATATCAAAAGACTCATACATAAATGGAGTAATAGATAACGAAATATACATGTTCGACAAAGACGAACTAAAACAATACAAAATAAATCCCAAAACCAAAAAAATAAAAGAAGTAGGAAACAAAAAAGATAGAGCACTATACTACAATCTAAAATTTCAAAAAATAGACGTCTACACAATGAGAGATAAAAAACTAAAATTCATAACAATAGAAAACAAAATAAAAGAAATAGAAAAAAATACAAAAATAAAATATATCGAAAAAGCCCAAAACGGGAACTACTATTACCAAACAGAAAATAACGAAATATACTACTACAACCAAGAAACAAAAATCAAAACCCTAATTGCAAAAATAGAACTATCAGATTTTAAAGTCTTCAAAAACACCTTATACTATATAAATAATGACACTCTATACTCATACGACTTTACAAACGGCATAAACAAACTAATAAAATATAAAGAACTCTCATTTAATCCAGAAAACAGAATAGCAATTTACACAAAATAATAAAACTTAACCCAAATAAAATACAAAACATCAGCATCAAAAAAAAACAAAATTAAACAAAACAAACAAAATAAAAATCTTACCTTGAATAGACCACCAAACATATGCTATACTAAAGAAAATATAATATAGAAAGGAAAAAAATAATGAATATCGACAAAATACTAGAAGAAATTAACAAAAAACTAAAAGAACTAGGCTTCGAAGAAACCCAAGAAAGTCCTAAAAGCAAAAAAACAACAAAAGACCAAACAAAAGAAGCAATCGAAACCATAAGAACTTGCACAAAAGAAGTCCTAGAAATAGAAGACCTAAAATCAGAATACGAAAAAGATCCAAAAACATTCAGTAATAGAATGCTAACAATCACTTCATGGTTTAACTACTTAAAAAGAAACAAAAAAAATACTAAAGAATTTGAAGAAGCCAAAAAACTAATACAAAACATTAAAGAAAAACATAATAAACTAAATAGTTGGTGCGAATATCTCCTAGAAAATAAATAAAAAAATTAAACAAAGCCAAAAATGAAATTATAAAAAATAGCAATTACATAAGTAATTATTGCTATTTTTTTACATATATTTAAAAAAAGGAGGATTTTTTATGGATACATACATAGTAGAAAAAGGAGATACCATCGAAGCCATAGGAAAAAAATACAACATACCCGTAATAGAAATAATAAAAGCAAACAACCTAAAAGAGCCATATTTACTAATGGAAGGTCAAAGCCTAACAATACCAACAAGCCTATACAACATATTCGATTACTACACAGTAAAAAAAGGAGACAATCTATACAAACTAGCAGAAGAAAACCAAACAACAGTAAACATTCTAGCAGAAGTAAATGGCTTAAATAAAGATGAATACATTTACGAAGGACAAACCCTACTAGTGCCCAAAAAAGACGTTTCACTATACATAACAAAAACAGGAGACACCATCGAAGACGTCGCAGTATTCTTTAAAACAGTAGCAACCGACGTCATTTACAGTAACAACAACATATACCTACTTCCAGGACAATTAATAGTATACACAAGAGCGTAAAATCAAATCAAAAAAAATAGACACAAAAACAAAGTTTATGTTATATTAACATAAAGGAGGTAAAGATATGGATTATGCAGTAGCAGGAGAACAAGCAATATCACAAATTGATACCACATCAGCAGGACTAGGACTTCTTCTAGGAATGGGAATGTTTGCCCTAGTATTTTTACTTATGATACTAATACCAATGTTAGTACTATCTATCGTCGGAATGTGCAAAACATTCAAAAAAGCCGGAAAACCAGCCTGGGCAGCCATCGTACCAATCTACAACATAGTAGTCTTACTAGAAATAATAAAAATGGATTGGTGGCATGTCCTAATAGTAGTAGGCCTTTCCGTACTAGCAAACATAAACAATAGTGCCCTAGAAATAATCGGAAGCCTAGGCGGACTAGTTTATACATTCCTATTCATGATAAAACTATCAAAATCATTCGGAAAATCAGCAGGTTTCGGAGTAATGACAGCATTCTTCCCATACATAGGACTTATGATTCTAGGATGCGGAAAAGATAGGTATCAAGGATAATTAAGGAAAAAAGTAGATTTTTTCCTTTTTTTTTGATAAAATAAAAAAGAAAAAAAGAGGTGACAAATATGAACTTACCAACAGTATGTATAGTAGGACGTCCCAACGTCGGAAAATCAACCCTATTTAATAAATTAGCAGGAAAAAAAATATCAATAATCGAAGACACACCCGGAGTAACAAGAGATAGAATATATAGTAAAGTATCATATAAAAACGTAGACTTTAACCTAATAGATACCGGAGGACTAGACATCGCAAAAGAAACATTCAACAGCGAAATCAAAACCCAAGTAGAAATAGGAATCCTAGAATCAGACAAAATAGTCTTCGTCGTAGACGCCAAAGAAGGCCTAACAAGTAACGACCTAGAAGTAAAAGAACTATTACAAAAATCAGGAAAAGAAGTAATCGTCGCAATAAACAAAGTAGATAATAACAAAGCCAAAGAAAATATGTACGACTTCTATGAACTAGGATTCAACACTTACATAGAACTAAGCGCCGAACATAACCGCGGAATCGCCGATTTACTAGACGAAATAACAAAAGACTTTAAAAACGAAGAAGAAAAAGAAGATGACGAAACAAAAATATGCATAATAGGACGCCCAAACGTCGGAAAAAGCAGTCTAGTAAACGCCCTAATAAATGAAAATAGAGTAATCGTAAGTAACATCGCCGGAACAACCAGAGACTCAGTAGACATTCCATTTAAATACAACAAAGAAAAATACATCCTAATAGACACCGCAGGAATGAGAAAAAAAGGCAAAATCTTCGAAAAAATAGAAAAATACAGCCTCCTTAGAAGCATGCGAGCAATAGACAGAGCAGACATCTGCCTCCTTGTAATAAATAGAGAAGAAGGAATAATAGAACACGACAAACACATCGCCGGATACGCTATAGAAAAAGGAAAAGGAATAATAATCGTAGTAAATAAATGGGACACAGTAAAAGATAAAGATCAAGACATAAAAAACTTCACCAAAGAAATACGCGAAGAATTTAAATTCATCCCATACGCAAAAATAGTATTCCTATCAGCCCTAACCAAAAAAAGAATACACACCCTAATGCCAGAAGTAGAAAAAGTAAAAGAAAACATAAAAAAAGAAATAAAAACAAGTGTACTAAATAGCATAATAACAGATGCTTATCAACTAAACCCTGCACCAAGTTATAAAGGAAAAAGATTAAAAATATATTACACCTGCCAAACAGGAACAAAACCACCAAAAATAACACTAAACGTAAACAACAAAGGCTTAGTGCACTTTTCCTATGAAAGATATCTAGAAAACAAACTAAGAGAAAACATAGACCTAGAAGGCACACCAATACAATTACAATTTAAAAATAAAAACGACATAATGTAAAAAAAATAGTTAAAAGTACCAAAAAAAGTATCAAACCAAAAAACCTCCACATAAACTATATCAGTAGGAGGTTTTAATTTTGAAACTAAGCGATAACTTTTTCAAAAAAGTAGAAAAAAAAACAAATGTCGATAAAAACACAATCCTTTCCTTAGCGGAAAAACTAAGCGACGACAACATGAAAAATGAAACAGCCCTAAGAGATGTAATAAAACAAATCGGTGCCCTAACAGGAAAAGAAGTTCCAAAAGAAAAAGAAGACAAAATAATCACAACAATACTAAACGACAACGTACCAGATAACCTAGATAAATTTATAAAATAGTTCTTGAATAAAGGACTTTTTTTAATAAAAAGCAAAAAAGTATTGCAAACGCATGTTTGTATGATATAATAGAACTAGGAAGTGATAAAATGTACTCATACATAATAGGAAAAATAAAAGACCAAACATCAACCCAAGTAATACTAGAAACAGGAAACATAGGTTACGAAATAAATGTACCAAATCCATATTCATACGAACTAGAAAAAGAAGAAAAAATATATTTATATGAACACATAAGAGAAGACGAACACACCCTATACGGATTCAAAAACAGGGAAGAAAAAGAACTATTCCTAAAACTAATAAACGTAAAAGGACTAGGGCCCAAAATGGCCATCCCCATGCTAGCAACAGGATCAATAAACGGAATAGTAGACGCCGTAGAAAGAGAAAATATACTATACCTAAAAAAATTTCCAAAAATTGGAGAAAAAGTAGCAAAACAAATAATATTAGACCTAAAAGGAAAACTTACTAAAACAGAAAACGAAGAAATAAATACAAAAGAAGAACTAATCGAAGTCCTAAAAGGCCTAGGCTACAAAGAAAAAGACTACAAAACAATTATTTCAAAAGTAAATAATGAATTAAAAATAGAAGATCAAGTAAAAGAAGCGCTAAAATTACTATTAAAATAAAGAAGGTGAAAATATGGCAAAAATGCACTTTAGATATGCAAGCATGAATTCAGGAAAAAGCATAGATTTAATAAGAACCGCCCATAACTACGAAGAAAATGGCTACAAAGTCCTAATAATAAAATCCTACATAGATACAAAAGCAAACGATTCAATCTCGTCAAGAGTAGGAGTAACTAAAAAAGTAGATGTTATGTTACTATATTCAGAATCAGTAATAGAAAAAATAAAAGGAAAACTATCAAATGTAAAATGCATTCTCGTAGACGAAGCCCAGTTTTTATCAACAAATCAAATCAACGAACTATACAAAATAACAAAAGCCTGCAACATACCAGTAATTTGCTATGGCCTAAGAACCAACTTCAAAATGGAAAGTTTCGCCGGAAGTAAAAGACTCCTTGAAATATCAGACGTCCTAGAAGAACTACAAACCCTATGTCCATGTGGACAAATAGCAAGATTCGTAGGAAGAAAAGTCGGAGAAAAATTCGTAAAAGACGGCGAAGAAATTGTGATAGACGGAACAGAAGACATAACCTACGTACCACTATGCGGAAAATGCTATTTAGAAAAAGTAAACAAAGAAAATCTAGAAGAAATAAAAGAAAAACTATATGGGGGAGAAGAAAAATGAAAGAAGAAATACTAGAAAAATCAATAAGACCACAACTAATCGAAGAATATATCGGTCAAAAAGAAGTAAAAGAAAATATGAAAGTCTTTATCGAAGCCGCAAAAATAAGAGAAGAATCACTAGATCATGTCCTATTATATGGCCCTCCAGGACTAGGAAAAACAACAATGGCTTACATAATAGCAAATGAACTTAACGTAAACATAAAAACAGCAAGCGGACCATCCATAGAAAAACCAGGAGACCTAGCAGCAGTCCTATCATCACTAGAACCCGGAGACGTCTTATTTATAGACGAAATACATAGAATGCCAAGATATATAGAAGAAATCCTATATCCCGCAATGGAAGACTTTACCCTAGATATCATAATCGGAAGTGAAGGAAGCACCAGAAACATAAAAATAGACCTACCACCATTTACCCTAGTCGGAGCAACCACAAAAGCCGGAGACCTAACATCTCCACTAAGAGATAGATTCGGAATAGTAAACAAATTACAATACTACACAGAAGAAGAATTAGAAGACATAATAAAAAGAACAAGCAACGTCCTAGACTTTGAAATAACAGAAAAAGGAGCCCAAGAATTATCAAAAAGAAGCCGTGGCACCCCAAGAATAGCAAACAAACTATTTAGAAGAGTAAGAGACTTCGCCCTAGTAGAACAAAAAGAAAAAATAGATTTAGAAATAACAAAAAAAGCCCTAGAAAGACTAAAAATAGACGAATCAGGTCTAGACGAAACAGACAAAGAACTAATGATAGCAATCATAGAAAAATTCGGCGGCGGTCCAGTAGGAATAGACTCCCTTGCAACAGCCCTAGGCGAAGAAGTATCAACAATCGAAGATATGTATGAACCATATCTAATTCAAATAGGATTCCTAAAAAGAACAGCAAGAGGAAGAATAGCAACCGACAAAGCCAAAAAATACTTCAGCAAGAATGGATACAACCTATGATACTAGAAATAAATAACAAAGAATACCCAGTAACCATAATAAAAAAACCAAATAAAAACATGTATCTAAGAATAAAAGAAGACTTAACCATCACCGTAACCGCACCCCTAACAATCTCAAACCAAAAAATAGAAAAATTTATAAAAGAAAACTATTCTTACATAGAAAAAGTAATAACAAAAAAAGAATTACTAAAAAAACAAAAAGAAAACAAATTACTCTTCCTAGGAAAATCATACGAAATATGCTACATCAACCAAAAAAAAGTAGAACTAGGACAAACCCATGCATTCATAGGAAAAACACTAAATATAGACAACTGGTACAAAAAATGTGCCCAGGAAATATTCAAAGAAAAATATATAAAATGTTATGAAAACTTTAAACAAAAAGAAAAAATGCCAGAACTAAAAATAAGAAAAATGAAAGGCAAATGGGGCGTATGCAACATAAAATCATACACAATAACAATAAACTTAGAACTAATAAAATATGAAGAAAAATACCTAGAATACGTAATCTACCACGAACTATCCCACCTAAGAGAGCAAAATCACTCAAAAAACTTTTGGAACGAAGTAGAAAAATACTGTCCAAACTACAAAACAATAAGAAAAGAAATGAAAAACTTATAAAAGGAGTACCTATGTTAATAACAAGTCCAGAAAACAATAAAATAAAATATATAAACAAACTAAAACAAAAAAAATATAGAGACAAAGAAAATAAATTCTTAATAGAAACACAAAACCTAATCGAAGAAGCATCAAAAGAAAACTTATTAAAAGAAGTATACATCCTAGAAACAGAAACCTTACCATTTAAAATAAACTGTCCAGTATACCAAATAACAAAAGAAGTACTAAGCAAAATAAAAGACATAAACACATCAAAAGTAATAGGCATTTGTACCAAAAAAAATTACCAAGACAAAGGAAACAAATACCTAATGTTAGACAAAATACAAGACCCAGGAAACCTAGGAACGATTATAAGAAGTGCCGTAGCCTTCGGAGTAACAACAATCTACCTATCACAAGATTGCTGCGATCTTTATAATGACAAAACCATAAGAGCCACCGAAGGAGCCCTATTTAAAACAAATATCATAAGAAAAGATCTAGCAGAAACAATAAACAAATTGCAAAAAGAAAATATCAAAATATACGGAACAAGTCCCACAAACGGTACAGACGTAAAAGAAATAAAAACAGAAAAATACTGCATAATAATGGGAAACGAAGGAAACGGGATAAGTAAAACCATAAAAGAACTAGTAGATGAAAATATCTACATAAAAACAAAAAACGTAGAAAGCCTAAACGTCGCCGTAGCAACCAGTATCATCTTATATGAACTAAATAAATAAAAACATATCACAAGAAGAAAATCATATCTTCTTTTTTTGTCTAATTTTAAATTACAAAAAAGCAAAAAACAATCATAACTCGACATATTTCTTTCCAAACATCTGATATATTTTTAACACCAAAAGGAGGAAAAATGCTAAACATAGATATGGAATTCAAACAAGGAATCCTAATAGTAAGACTAAAAGGAATATTAAACGGAGACACATCCTATATATTAAAAGACAACCTAGAAATGGTAATAAGAGACAACGGAATAAAATACGTTCTATTAAACTTAAAAAAATTAGACTACGTAGATAAATACGGAATAGAAGTTATGAAAAAAAGTTATGACGAAGTAGTAGCAAACAATGGTAAACTAATAATATGTGGTATGGAAAAAATATTAAACTACAACACCAACCTAACAGAACATCTATACCAAATAAACGAAGAACCCGCAGCATACGACTTAGTAAATCTATGATAGATAAAGTAAAAGCCCTCGAAGAAAACGAAAACCTAGTTTACCATATAATAAATAAGTACACTAACTATTTCGACAAAGAAGATCTATATCAAGTAGGAATGATCGGCCTCATAAACGCCTGTGATAATTATAAACAAGACAAAAATACAAAATTCTCATCCTATGCCTACTTCTACGTTCTAGGAGAAGTAAAAAAATACATAAGAGAAACAAACACATTCAAAGTAAGTAAAGAAATCGCTAAATTAAACAGTAGCATCAAAAAAGCAAGAGACGCCCTGTCCCAAAGACTAGGATACATTCCAACAAATGAAGAAATAGCACTCTTCCTAGAAGAAGACGTAAATAAAATAAATGAAGCAGAACAAATAAGCCTATTCGTAGCAAGCCTAGACGACGAACAAGACGAAAAAGCAGAAATCTACAACTACTACGGTTACGAAGAACAAGGATATAAAGAAGAACTATTAGATCTAAAAAACGAAATAAATAAACTTAATCAATTAGACAAAACAATAATCCAAAAAAGATATATAGATGGTCTTTCCCAAAGCGAAGTATCAAAACAATTAGGAATAAGTCAAGTAAAAGTATCAAGGTACGAAAATAAAATAAAAACAAGATTAAAAACAAGGCTCATGTAGTCTTGCTTTTTTGGTGAATAAAAAAAACTACAAAAACCATAATAAAAGTGGAGGAAAAATATGGAAAGCAAAAAATATCAAAAAATAGTAGACAAACATACATCACAAGAAAAAAGAGGAAAAAATCTCTTAATAGCATTCCTAACCGGAGGCTTTATGGGCCTAATAGGAAACCTCTTAATAGATGTATATTCCTACTATTTTCACATACCAACAAAAAGTGCAGGCACATGGATGTTAGTAACCTTAATAATAATAGCATGTCTACTAACAGCACTAGGCGTTTTCGACACACTAGTAAAAAAATTCAAAATGGGACTTATAATCCCCATAACAGGATTCGCTCACTCAGTTCAAAGCGCAATATTAGACTATAAAAAAGAAGGGCCAGTATACGGCTTCGGTTCCAACATATTCAAACTAGCAGGTTCAGTAATACTTTATGGAGTAGTATCAGCATACATATTCGCAATAATAAGATACTTATTTTTTGGAGGTTAAAATGACAGAAAAGCTAAATAATATATACATAAAAGAAACAGCACTAGTCGCAGGAAAACTAGAAAAAGAAGGGAAACTAGGAGAATACTTCGACAAAACTTACAAAGACTACAATATGGACAAATCCCTAGAACTAGGAGAAGTAAAAATGCAAAAAGACGCAATAGACATACTCCTAAAAAAAACAAAAATGAAAAAAGAAGACATAAACATCTTCATCGGAGGAGATCTCCAAAATCAAATATGCGCAACAAGTTATGCAGTAAACAACTATAACAGTCCATTCATCGGAGTATTCAGCGCCTGCGCAACAAGTACAGAAAGCCTAATAATAGCAAGTTCCCTAATGGAAAATGGTTACATAGAAAATGCCGTATGCACAACAAGTTCCCACAATTTAGCAGAAGAAAAACAATTTAGAAACCCAACAGAATATGGATATACAAAACCAAAAACAGCAACATTCACATCAACCGGCGCATCCGCAGTACTATTAACAAAAGAACAAACAAAAGTAAAAGTAACAGACTTCACTATAGGAAAAATAGTAGATTTAGATCAAAAAGATCCGAACAACATGGGCGCCGTAATGGCACCCGCCGCCGCAGACACACTATTTAAACACCTAGAAAACCTAAAAATAACATCAGACTATTATGACTTAATTCTAACCGGAGATCTAGGTATATACGGAAAAGAAATCTTAAAAGATTACATGAAACAAAACTACAACATAAAACTAGAAAACTACAACGACTGCGGAGCAATGCTCTACGATATGGACAAACAAAAAGAAATAACCGCCGGAGGATCAGGCCCAGTTTGTAGCACACTAGTAAACTACGGATACATCTATAACATGCTAAAAACAAAAAAATTAAAAAGAGTTCTATTAATAGCAACCGGAGCACTTTTCTCCCCAACTTATGTATTCCAAAAGCAAAATATACTATCAATAGCGCACGCAGTAGGATTGGAGGCTGTATAATGACGTACATTTACTCATTCATTTTTTGTGGAATTTTGTGTCTTATTGCCCAAGCGATATTAGATAACACTAAACTATCAGCAGGCCATATAACAAGCATATTTGTTGTAGCCGGAGCATTTTTAGATATATTCGACATCTACGACAAAATAATCGCCCTAGTCGGAGGTGGAGCACTTGTACCAATCACAAGTTTCGGTCACTCCCTAATCCACGCCGCCCTAGAAAGAGCACAAGAATCAGGATTCCTAGGACTCGCCATGGGAATGTTCGACATGACAGGAACCGGAATAACAAGTGCCATCGTATTTAGTTTCATATTCGCACTATTTGCAAGACCCAAAAACTAATATTTACAAAAAACAAAAAAAATAATATAATAAAACATCAGGAAGTGGTGCCATGAAAAAACCAAAAGACGAAAGAATTATAACATTTAAGAAAAAAGATCTAGATATAATAAGAAAAGAATACTTAAACGGAAACATAACAAAAGCCAGAAAATATCTAGAAGAATATAGAAAAAACTACACAGACAAACACTACGTATTCAAATACCACGAAGCAGTAATATTAGGTTACGAAGGAAAAGTGCAAGAAGCAATAGAAAAACTATACAATCTAGTAAACTACTACAATCAAAAAGAAGTATCACAAGCCTATTATTACTTAGCATGCCTATTAACAAAAGAAAAAAGATACAAAGAAGCATACGAAATATGCAAAAGAGTAGACTCAAAAGAAATAATCACATCAACAAAAACTCTATACCAAAACATAAAAAGATGCTTAGAACTATTAGAAAAAGAATTATCAATAGAAAAAGGCATAAAAGATAAAGACAGTTACTATAAAATTCAGTTATATTTCTACAGTAACTACTACGCACTAAAACACATAATAAAAAAACACAAAGAAAATGACGAACACTGTAACTTCTACATAGAAGAAGAAAAAATAGAAAAATTATACAATCTAATAAACAACGCACTATGTATATCACAAAAAACAATAGACTATCAAATGGGAGACATCTATTACTACAACATCCCAGAAATAGGCATAAACATAAACACCGGAGAAAAAACAGACACCCTAAAAGTAATAACAATACCAGAAAAAAAAGAAATACTTACAATGTATCCAGTAAAAAAAGATAAAAACTCAGAATGGATAATAAATGAAATAAAAGAAGAAAAAGAATACACAAACAAAAAACCAAAAACAAGAAAATCACAAATAGAAAAATTCAATAACAAATACAAAAGTTCTTAAAAAACAAAAGAACTTTTTATATGTAAAAAACAACGTAATACACTTTCAAAAACAAAAACATTATGATATAATAAGTATTGTTACGATGGTGATTATATGAATTATAAATTTAAAATTAACGAATTTGAAGGTCCCTTAGACTTACTACTTCATCTGATAAAAGAATCAGAAATGGACATAATGAACATACAAATAGTAAGCCTAACAGATCAATATCTAAACTATATAAACAAAATGGAAGACTTGAACCTAAACATAGCATCAGAATACCTAAACATAGCATCAGAACTTATATATCTAAAATCAAAATACCTACTACCAGTAAAACAAACCGAAGAAGAAGAGGAAGAATACCAAGAAACAAAACAAAACCTAGTAAATAGACTTTTAGAATACAAAAGATATAAAGAAGTAACAGAAACCTTAAAAATACTAGAATCTAGAAGAGGAAACTTCTACACAAAAACACCATCAAACCTAAAAGAATATAAACCAAATGAAGTAGTACTAAATGATGATATTTCCCTAAACGATTTAGTACAAGCCTTTAAAAAATATCTAGAAAGAAAAGAATATAACAAACCATTAAACACAAAAATAACAAGCAAAGAAATGTCAATTTCTCAAAGAAGAAAAAGTATAAAAAATATACTAAACGAAAGAAAAAAAGTAGAATTTTTTGATCTATTCGAAGAATTTACAAAACCATATATAGTAGTAACCTTTCTATCAATACTAGAAATGGCAAAAGAAAAAGAATTAACAATAAAACAAGAAAATAACTTCGATAAAATATACTGTGAGGTGGTACAATGAAATCAGTACTAGAAGGCTTACTCTTCCTAGTTGGAGAAGATGGATTAAGCATAGAAAACATTAAAACAATTTTAGAAATTAGCGAAGAAGAAGCAGTAAAATTATTAAACGAATTAAAAGAAGACTACGAAGATGAATCAAGAGGAATAACCATCAAAAAACTAGGCGGATTATATAAATTAACAACAAAAAAAGAACACAAAGAATATTATGCAAAACTAGTAGAATTAGACAATATTAAAAACTTATCACAATCAGCACTTGAAACTTTAGCCATAATAGCGTATAATGAACCTATAACCCGTGCAGAAGTAGACGAACTACGCGGGGTGGGCTCTACTCAAATGATTAGAAATTTAATTTCAAAAGATTTAATCAAAGAAGTAGGAAGAAGTGATAAATTAGGAAGACCATTTTTATATGGAATAACTTCCTCATTTCTAGATTATTTTGGATTAGACTCAAAAGACTCACTTCCTAAAATAGAAGAAATAAAAGTACAAGAAAATGAAGTAGACTTATATGATTCAAAATATGAAGAACCAAAAGAAGTAGTAGAACAATTATAGTTCTAAATGCCTGTGTGGCGGAATTGGTAGACGCGCTGGACTCAAAATCCAGTGGTAGCAATATCGTGTGGGTCCGAGTCCCACCACAGGCACCAATATTGATAGAAAACTCGAACTTTTCGAGATAATATAAAAACTGCTCTCAAATTAAATTGAAAGTAGTTTTCTTTTAAAAATTTGAAAACACACTTGTAAATTGGCATATTAATTAGTTTGTGAAAAATGACTTATTTTTTCAAAAATAAAAAAATTTATAATAAAATGCAAATAGTTAGTAAAAGTATGTTATAATAAACAACTAACAAATGTCTATACAAATGTGGTTGATATAGAAAAATTAGATGATATGGGCATAAGTGGCGATAACACTATTTTTATAAATATTGATAGGTGTATTAATCCGACTAGTCAAAATCAAATTCACAATATATGAACTATGTTCTTTCTACATTAGCACAACACAAGCGAATGAAACAAGAAAATTTGATATTAGATATCATATTTTAAGAAATCATAACTAGTACTTTGATGCGAAACAAAAAAAATTATGAATTTTTTAAATGATGATGAAACAGATGATAAGTATTTAGAACAGTGAGAATGAAAGATCATTAATGATTCAGCAAACTTTAAAGATAATGTTGTATCTTAACTTGAAAAATTTGATTTATATGATAATTATACGAAATGCTGTTAAAATTTTATAGTTATAAAGAAAAAATAAATAGAATATGGAATAAAATTAAGTTCTATAAACAAATGGGAGAACTGATACTGTAATAATAGAAATTAGAATTTACACCAAAAAAGAAAGTTTTGATACAAACCGGCATTAAACATTAATTATTTTAAATAAGGAGGAAATATATCCATGAAAATAAAAACAACTAATGCATTAATGAAATATTTAAGAGAACAACATAATATTTCTATTGATGGTTCAAAAGATAAAAAGAATTTAAGAAATATTGGTTATTATCATGGTTACAAAGGCCATAGATATATTAGAAACCCTAAAAATAGGATAATATTAACTAGTTTTGATGAAATAGTATCTATTGTTGATTTTGATACTAAATTAAAGAGTTTATTCTATTTGCAAATAATGCAAATAGAAACTATTTCTAAAAATTGTGTTTTACAAACTTTAGTTGAAGAATATAAAACGGATAATTTTAATGATGTTTATGAATATGGCATGACTGATTATAGAAATTACAAAAATGATAACGAATATAAAGAAAAAATGAAACATCGTATTAAAGTTCAAAACAACATATATTCTTCATTATCAAAAGGATACAGTAATGGGAATAAAATAGTTAGTCATTTTTATTCGAAAGATCGATATGTGCCATTGTGGGGTATTTTTGAAATAATAACTTTAGGTACATTTGCTGATTTAATAAAAAGTTTAAAATTAAATGTAAGATTAAAAATTGCTAGACAAATGAATATTAATAAGGCCTATGACACGAATGGGTCATTTCCGGAAAAAGTAATGTATTTAATAAAGGCGTTAAGGAATTCTATTGCCCATAATGATGTAGTATTTGATGTTAGATTCAAAGATACCAAGGTAGCAAGTTCATTATGTAAATTTATAGAAAATGAAATCAATTGCCAAAATATAGGTTTTAATACCATTACAGATTATATTATACTAATTTCATTTTTGCTGAAAAGTTATGGAATTCCAAAGACTGAAATTAACAGATTTATAAATGATTTTGAAAAATTAACAGAAGAATTTAGAAATAAGATTTCTATTAATATTTATAATCAAGTTATTTATACAGATAATAAACTAAAATTAAATGCTTTACGAAATTACATAAAAAAATAATGAATATATTGCATAATTTTACTAATTATGGTATATTATAAATGTGAATGGCGGTGAATGTCTTCGGACTACACCTGAGCAAGTTGGATGCGTCTGACTTGCTTTTATTTTATATAAATATTATATTTGTGCTAGTTAATAGTTATTACTAACTATGCCTTTTGTCATAGAAGTTGTTCCGCTTATTTCCCTTAAGGCGACAATATTGATAAAAAACTCAAACTTTCCAATAAAATATAAATTGCATTTACCATTTAAAGTAATAAGAATAATTTAAAGGATTGACATCCAAAAGAATATAGTATACAATAAACAAACAAGTGAGGAGATATAAGCATTTGTGAGCTATCTCGGGTATGAACCTACACGAACTTTAAAAAGTACGGAGTCACTAAATAGTGATTTACTGTGCTTTTTCTATTTTAGGATGGTAATCACGAAAAAGAAAGGAGGTAAACATTAGCATGAAAAAACAAGAAATTGGAAGATTCTATGCAGCATCATTTAATGATACTACTTTTGAATTTATTGTGTTTGATGATAATACAATGGATTGCCCAACATTAAATTTAAGTTCATTTAATAGAATCGAACTTAAACCAAGATTTGTTTTAAGTGGTAAAGATTTTCATTATACCTATGATGTAAAAGCAGAAGAAAAGTATGCTAGTCCCGCTATTCCCCAAGAATTAATTGGAAACTATGACATAGATGAAGAATTATTTGATTATTTAAAACAAAACGAAATGATTAAATATAGTACTGATATGGCATATCTTTATGGCTTTAGCGATACAAAAGGCTACGATAGTGATCCAAAACATTATGGTGTAAGAAGTCCATATAAGTGGGCAAAGAAAAAAGGACCTATATTAGAAAAACAAAGAAAAGGACAATTTGATTAGAATAAAATATAATAATTTAATATAAAAAATTGCCTTTTACATCAAAAACAAAAAAATATAAAAAAATTTATGATATAATCAAATAAATGATAGGAAGTGATAAGAGTGGAACAATTCTATTTAGAAAAGCCTTCAATAGAAAGAAAAAATGAAATAATAGAATACATTGATGAATTTATCAAATATAAATCAAATATTGCTGGCATCGGATCACTTGAAAAAATATCAGAAGGATACACTTTTGAACAAGCATTAGAAAGATGCTTAAGTATGAAAAACAAAGAATATGCAGAAAAAGTTAATAGATGCCCAGGTAAAACCTTTTTACTTGTTAGAGAAAATGATAGCAAAGTCGTAGGAACCATCAACCTTAGATGGGACTTAAATGAAACAATGCTACAATTTGGTGGCCATATAGGTTATGGAATCAGACCAACAGAAAGAAGAAAAGGTTACAATAAAATAAATCTATATTTAGGTATGATTGAAGCAAAAAAAGTCGGATTAGAAAAAGTAATGTTAACCTGCGATGTTGATAACCTTGGATCAGACAAAACATTAAAAGCATTAGGTGGAAAACTTGAAAGAACAGAGATGAATCCATCAAATAGAAAATTAACAAATGTTTATTGGTTTGATGTAATTAAAACTTTAGAAAAATATAAAAATATATACGAACCATATATAAAAAAAGATTAAAACAAAATTAAGATACTGGAAAAAAATTATACTAATATTATCAAAACGAGAAATAACATTCATCACTTACAATGCTGAATGTTATCTAATTAATTAGGATGGCACTTAATTCAAATAAGAATTAAGTGCCATTTTATTCTAACTGTCATCAAAATAACCATAAAAATAAACATTTCAAAAACTAAAAAAATAATTTGTATTAAAATGCAAAGAATGCAAAACAAAACTACATCATATAATATAAATAGTGTCAATTAAGTGTCTAATAAAAGAAAATTAAATTGACAACAAGTTTTTAACAAGGTATATTTAAATAGAATAGGAGTGATAGTTTGAAAGGGTTAAGAAAAATACTATTAACAATGGCAATAATAATAAGCATGATAACATTTGCTCAAGTAAATGCAGAAAATTACCAAAGTTTCCAAAGTAGGGTGAATCAAAATACAAAAATGTTAGGAAATAAAAGCAACAATTCTGAAATAGCCGCAGAACGTTACACAGAAAAAAGCCTAAAAGACCTAAAAGAATTAAATTACAAAGGATTAACAAGTAATCAACAAACAAAAATTAAAAATTTCACAACAAATGTTGTCTTTGAAAATATTAATTACACAAAAAGTGAAAAAATAGCAAAAATATATGACTTCATGCTTAAAAACTTTTATTATTACAAAACTCCAGATAAGATTTTTTACTTTAATTCTTCAACTAAAGAATACAACAATCCATACAGCTTAATAACAAAAGAATATGAAAGAAATGGCAAAATAAGAGCAAAAAACGATGGATTCGTAGCGACATTTGTATCCTTTGCAAGAATTGAAAATATCCCAGCCAGAATAGTCGAAGGTTATTATGACGAAAGTTTACCGCAAAAAGAAACACCACTTTATCTAACAAAAAGTAATGCAAATCACAAATGGGTAGAAGTATACTTATATGGAAGCTGGATATCCCTTGATCCAACCTCAGACTGTAATAATAGATATAGTGATACAACAAATGAATATATACAAGTTCCATCATCAAACGTATACTATAGTCCAAGCCTAAATCAACTATCAAAAACTCACATAATTTTAAATTATTCAAAAGGAAAATTAAATGCAGAATACATCACTAACCCAAATGAAACAAAACAAATAAAAGCATTCTTAAATAAAACAAAAAACAAAAAGACAAACGGAAAAAGAATAAATAAATCATACAATCAAAATAATTCAAAAACATGGTTTTCAAAAAAAACAAAAACCACTAATGACGGTTATGGAAATGCAGTAAACTTATACTGGGATGAAAACAAAAACTTAACCGGAGCCCTTAACCTAAATAACTTCACTGAACTAAAAAAAGTATTCGTTCCAAACAACAAAATAACAAGTCTTACTATAACAAACAACCCCAAACTAGAAGGCGTTTATGTTTACAACAATAATCTTGCAAAAATAACAGTAACTGGAAGCAAATTAAAAGCATTATCCGCAAGATTCAATCCAGCAACATATATAAAATATAATTTTGGGCCTTCAAAAAGCACCGGAATTTTAAAAACAACAACCGGAGGAACCATATCAGTTTTCTATAAACAAACATCATCTGGATATAAACATACATTAAAAGCCGTACCTAAAAAAGGATACCAGTTCATCGGATGGTACAATGGTAGCAAAAGAATAACAACCAAAAAAGACACCTACGTATACAAAAAAGGCTCATTTACATACAAAGCAAAATTTAAAAAAATAAATAAAACATATATATTAGTATCAATACCAAAACAAAAATTATGGTATTACAAAAATGGAAAACTACAACTATCATCAAAAGTAGTAACAGGAAAACGTTATAAATACGATACACCAAGAGGAACATTTAAAGTAATATGGAAATCTAGAAACATATACCTAATCGGACCAGACTACAAAAGTTTCGTAAACTACTGGATGTTAATAGATAAAAAAAGACAAATAGGACTCCACGACGCTTCATGGCGTGATACATTTGGAGGAAGCATCTATAAATATAATGGTTCCCACGGCTGTATAAACTTGCCATATCAAACAGCCAAAAAACTATATAGAACCGTACCACGTGGTACAGTAGTAATAGTAAAATAACAAAAGGATGAACAAAATCCTTTTTTTTGTATATTCTATTATATGGAAAAAGAAAAATTAAAAAATTTAAAAAATAAATTATTAAACTTAAAACAAAACACAAGCACCAAAGAAAAAATCTCCCTAGCAGGAATAACCACTATAGACTTAGCCTCCTTAGTAGCGGAATTCTTAGAACTAAATAACATAGATCAAGACCTAATAAAAAGCGTCGGCGCAACAGGCATCTTAACAACTTTTATAATTTTACTAACAAATGAGTACACAAAAAATCCAATAAAAACAAGAAAAAAATAAAAAACCAAAAAAAATTAAAAAAATTAGCACTCATATATTGACAATGCCAGAATATAATATTATAATGGTATTAGCACTTGAAAAATGCCAGTGCCAAAAGAGGTGTTAATATGCTAACTACAAGGCAAGAAAAAGTTCTAGAAATAATAATAAGAGAATACGTAAAAAACATAACACCAGTGGGATCAAAACTTATATGCGATGAATTAAACTGTTCATCAGCAACAGTAAGAAATGAAATGTCCGCATTAGAAAACAAAGGCTATCTAGAAAAGACACACGTCTCATCAGGAAGAGTACCAAGTGAAGAAGGCTATCGGTACTACGTAGACAACCTAATGAGACCAAAAGAAATGTCAGGAGAAGAAATGCTAAAACTACAAGCAATATTTAATAATAACAAACTAGAATTAAACGATTGCTTAAAAAGAAGTTTAGAAATAATTTCAGACTTAACTGACTATACATCAATAGTATTAGGCTCAAACTCCAGTGAAAACAAACTAAAAAAAGTAGAAGTTCTACCCCTTGAATTATCAAAACTAATAGCAATCATAGTAACAGACAAAGGACACATCGAACATAAACAAATAACAGTAGAAAACGTCCAACTAGAAGAAATTCAAAAAACAGTAGAACTCATCAACAAACTAATCGTAGGAACCCCTATAGATGAAGTAAAAGAAAAACTAGAGTTCGAAGTAAAACCAATAATCAATCAATACGTAAAACAACACGAAGCAATTTACAATGCTTTCTATGATGTATTCAACGAATTTGCCATAAAAAATGACATATCAGTCGTAGGCAAAAACAAAATATTAAACCAACCAGAATTTAATAACATCGAAAAAATAAAAAAACTCTTCAATAAATTAGATGATGAAAACCTTTTAAAAGAAATTCAAAAAGATGACAAAGACATAAACATTTATATTGGCAACGAAACAAATCTAGACGAAGACGTAACAGTCATAAAAACAAACTACAAAACAGACGAAGACGACGGAGTAATAGCAATCATCGGACCAAAAAGAATGGAATATGCAAAAGTAGTATCACTTCTAAATTATATAAAAGAGAATTTAAATAAAAAATAGCAAGGAGATAATATGGAAAAAGAAGAAAAAAAAGAAGAAGAAAAACTAGAACAAGAAAGTAAAGAAAATACAAAGCCAAAAAAACATAAAAAAAATAAAGAACTAGAAAATCTTCAAATAAAATTAAAAGAATTAGAAGAAGAAGCCCTAAGAGCAAAAGCAGATTTAATCAACTATAGAAAAAGAAAAGACGAAGAAGTTTCAAACATGTTAAAATATTCAAATGCAGACATAATATTATCCCTACTACCAGTATTAGACAACCTAGAAAGGGCAATAGATAAAAACGTTTCAGAAGAAATAAAAAAATATAATGAGGGTGTAAAATTAATATACAATCAAATAAAAGAAATTCTATCATCTTACGAAGTAAAAGAAATAGAAGCCCTAAACAAAGAATTTGATCCAGTATATCATCAATCAGTTTCAATGATAAAAGATGAAACAAAAGAAAGTGGCATAGTGCTAGAAGTATATCAAAAAGGATATACATATAAAGACAAAGTTTTACGACCAGCAATGGTTATAATAAATGAGTAAAGGAAGGAAATGATAATATGAGTAAAATAATAGGAATAGACTTAGGAACAACAAACAGTTGTGTCGCAGTCTTAGAAGCCGGAGAAGCAAAAGTAATACCAAATCCAGAAGGAAACAGAACAACTCCTTCAATCGTAGCATTCAAAAAAGGAGAAAAATTAGTCGGAGATGTTGCAAAACGTCAAGCCGAAACAAACCCAAATACATGTCGTAGTATAAAAAGACTAATGGGAACAAAAGAAAAAGTAGAATTAGATGGAAAAAAATATTCACCAGAAGAAATTTCCGCAATGATTCTTACAGACCTAAAAAATAGTGCTGAAAGTTACCTTGGAGAAAAAGTAACAAAAGCAGTAATCACAGTGCCAGCATACTTTAACGATGCTCAAAGACAAGCAACAAAAAATGCAGGTAAAATCGCAGGTCTTGAAGTAGAAAGAATAATAAACGAACCAACCGCTGCATCGCTAGCATACGGTCTAGATAAACAAGACAAAATGCAAACAATTCTAGTTTACGACTTAGGTGGCGGAACATTCGACGTTTCAATACTAGAACTTGGTGAAGGAGTATTCGAAGTAAAAGCAACAAACGGAAACAACCATTTAGGTGGTGATGACTTCGATGAAGTTATAATAAAACATCTAGTTTCAGAATTTAAAAAAGAAAACGGAATCGACTTATCAAAAGATAAAATGGCAATGCAACGTCTAAAAGAAGCAGCAGAAAAAGCAAAAAAAGACTTATCAGGTGTCACAACAACACAAATCTCATGCCCATTTATAACACAAGGAGAAGATGGACCATTACACCTAGACATGACACTAACACGTGCAAAATTTGAAGATTTAGTAAGAGACTTAGTAGACTCAACACTAACACCAGTAAGAAATGCACTAAAAGATGCAAAAATGAAAAAAGAAGACATCGACCAAGTAATCTTAGTTGGAGGTTCAACACGTATACCAATGGTACAAGAACTAATCAAAAAAGAACTTGGAAAAGAACCAAATAAATCAGTAAACCCAGACGAAGTAGTAGCCATGGGAGCGGCAATTCAAGGTGGAGTTTTAACCGGAGATGTAAACGATGTAGTACTTCTAGATGTAACACCTCTATCACTAGGAATCGAAACGCTAGGAAACGTAATGACAAAATTAATAGATAGAAATACAACAATTCCAACATCAAAATCACAAGTCTTCTCAACTGCCGCAGACAACCAACCAGCCGTAGATATCCACGTACTTCAAGGTGAAAGACCAATGGCTGCAGACAACAAAACACTAGGAAGATTCCAACTTACAAATATACCACCTGCACCACGTGGAGTACCACAAATTGAAGTAAAATTCGATATAGATGCAAACGGTATAGTAAACGTAACAGCAAAAGATTTAGGAACTAACAAAGAACAATCAATTACAATCACATCAAATACAAGTCTATCAGAAGAAGAAATAGACAAAATGATGAAAGAAGCCGAAGCAAACCGTGAAGAAGACGAAAAGAAAAAGAAAGAAGTCGAAGCAAAAAATGAAGCCGAAGCAATAATCTTCCAAACAGAAAAAGCATTAAAAGATCTAAAAGATAAAGTAGAAGACAAAGAAAAAGAAGAAGCAGAAGAAAAAATAAAAGCATTAAAAGAAGCGCTAGAAAAAGACGACATCGAAGAAATAAATAAAAAGAAAGAAGAATTACAAGAAGTAACTTATAAATTAGCAGCAAAAGTTTACGAACAAGTAAACAAAGAAAATGAAGAAAATAAACAAGATGACGAAAAGAAAGAAGACGACGTAAAAGAAGCAGAATTCGAAGAAAAATAAAATAAAAAAACTAAAATAATTAAGCCTTACAAAACAATGTAAGGCTTAATATTTATAAAAAGGAGAATAAATGGAAAAAGAAAGCCTAAGAAGTGAAATAGATAATAAATATAAATGGGATTTAGAAAAAATATATAAAAATAAAGAAGAAGTAGAAAAAGACATGCAAAAAGCAAAAGAATTAACCGAAGAATTTTTAAAATATAAAACGCACATTCTAGACACAAGCAAAACCCTAGAAGAAGCAACAACAAAATACTATGAAATAAGTAGACTAATGGAAAAATTCATAGTATACGCAAACATGAAATTTCATGAAGACATGTCAATTTCGGAAAACGAAGCACTCGTAGGAAAAATAGATAAATTAACAGACGAATTATCAGAAAAATTAGCATTTTATACTCCAGAACTACTAGAAAGTGAATATGAAAAGATAGAACAATATACAAAAGAAAACAAAAATCTAGAAAAATACAGTTTCATATTCAAAGAACTATTCAGAGAAAAAGACCACGTACTTTCACTAAAAGAAGAAGAAATGATGGCACGACTTGGAGAAATATTCCAAGTTCCAACAGATGCATTCCACATGCTAGATGACGTAAATATAAAATTCAAAAAAATAAAAGACGAAAACGAAAAAGAAGTAGAACTAAATAACAGTAACTACAGCATCTATATAAAATCAAAAGATAGAAGAGTAAGAAAAGAAGCATTCGAAAGTCTATTCACAAGTTACAAACAGTTAAAAAACACATTCGCGTCACTCCTAAAAGGAAACGTAAAGTCAAACTTCTTCATATCAAAAACAAGAAAATACGAAAACCCATTACAAATGTCTCTTTATGGAGACAACATAAATGAAAAATTATATACAGGTTTGATAGAAAAGGTACATAATAACCTAGATATAATGTACGATTACATGGACATAAGAAAAAAAGTATTAAACGTAGACGAACTACATATGTATGATTTATACGCTCCACTTGCAACAGAAAATGAAAAACACTACACATACGAAGAAGGAAAAGAATTAGTAATAAAAGCCCTAGAACCCCTAGGAAAAGACTACATAGAAAACCTAAAAAATTTATTCGAAAGTAATTGTATAGATGTATATCACAACAAAAACAAAAGAAGTGGTGCCTATTCATGGGGATCATACGACACACATCCATACGTATTATTAAATTACGAAGGAAAATTTACAGACGTTTCAACAATAGCACACGAACTAGGACACTCAATGCACAGTTTCTATTCCGTTAAAAACCAAGAATATCATAGTTATGGATATCCAATTTTCCTAGCAGAAATCGCATCAACAGTAAACGAAATACTGCTTAATAGATACTGTAGCAAAAATGCAAGTACAAAAGAAGAAAAAATATTCTTTCTAAACAACCTTCTAGAAAACTATAGAACAACCCTAATAAGACAAACAATGTTCGCAGAATTTGAATTAAAAATACATAAACTAGAAGAAGAAGGAAAAATTTTAACCGCAGAAGAATTATCAAATCAGTACCTAGAATTAAACAAAAAATATTTTGGAGAAAACACAAACATAGACGAATTAATAGCATACGAATGGGCAAGAATTCCCCACTTCTATACAAGTTTCTACGTATATAAATACGCAACAGGAATAGCAGTAGCATCTAAAATAGTAAGCGATATTGAACAAAATAAAGAAGATTCGCTAAAAAATTATATAGAATTTCTATCAAGCGGTGGAAGCGACTATCCACTTGAAATCCTAAAAAAAGTCGGAATAGATATAGAAAACGATGACACAATAGACAAAGCATTAGATATGTTTAGAGAAACATTAAATGAATTCAAAACATTAATCTAATAGAAAAGAGGTAGTATATGGCAAAACGTGATTATTATGAAATCCTAGGCGTTGACAAAAATGCAGACGAAAAAGAGATAAAAATGGCATTTCGTCGTCTAGCAAAAAAATACCATCCAGATGTAAATAAAGAACCAGACGCAGAAGCAAAATTCAAAGAAGCTCAAGAAGCATACGCAGTATTATCAGACGAAACAAGAAGAAAGCAATATGATCAGTTCGGGCATGCAGCCTTTGAAAACGGTGCTGGAGTAGGACCATCAGGCTTCGATTTTTCAGACATAGACCTATCAGACATTTTTGAAAACATGTTCGGATTCGATATGGGAGGAAGTCCATTCGGCCGTTCATCAAAAAGAGGAAGAAAAACAAAAGGAAATGACAGCCTACTTCAAATGGATATAACATTCATGGAAGCAGCCCTAGGAACAGAAAAAGAAATAGAAATAACAACAACAGACTCATGCCCAGATTGCAATGGTCAAGGAGGAACCGGAGAAGAAACCTGTCCAGATTGTCACGGAAGCGGAACAGTAACCCAAACCCAAAGCACAATATTCGGAAGTTTCCTAACCAAAACAACTTGTCCAACATGTAAAGGCGAGGGAGTAACCTACAAAAAAGTATGTAACAAATGCAAGGGAAAAGGCAGAATAAAAGTAACAAAAGACGTAACTGTAAAAGTTCCTGAAGGCATAAACGATCAAAATAGAATAAGATTAACAGGAATGGGCGAAGCCTCAAAAAATGGTGGCCCAAACGGAGACTTATATATAGAATTTAGAGTAAAAAATCATAAATACTATACCCGTGATGAAAACGACATCTACCTAGAACTTCCAATAACAATGACCGAAGCAATTCTAGGAACCAAAAAAGATGTAAAACTACTTAACTCAGTAGTAACCCTAACAATTCCCGCAGGCTCAGAAAGCGGAGACAAACACCGTCTAAGAGGAAAAGGAATAAAAGACGTCAACTACTCAGAACGCGGTGACTTCTACGTAATAATAAAAGTAGTAACACCAAAAAAACTAACAAGAGAGCAAAAAAAACTAATAGAAAAATTAAACGAAACAGATTTAACAGACAAAGAAATAGAAAAATATAATAAATTTCTAAGAGAATAAAGAAGCATAAAAAACCTGCTTCTTTTTACTTTCAAAAATTAAAAACAATTATTGTAATATTTAATAATTCGTGATAGAATAATTTTAGAAAAAAAGGTGAGCAGTATGAAAGAATTTATTAATGACTTCGGAAAAGAAAACATTATCATCATCGCAGTAGTCATTATACTAATAGTTTTAACACTAATATCAATAGTTTTAATAGAAAAAATTCAAGCAAAAAAAAGAAGAAAAAACTTAATAACAAAAGAATTACAAAATTATAAAAAGCCCCAAGTAAATCAAACAACAGATAATAAAAACATGGTTCAAAAAGAAACCACAATAGAAAAACAAGAAAAACCAATAAAACAAGAAGAAGTATATTATGTAGAAGAAACCAACATCCAAGAAGAAGCAAAAGAAAAACTAGAAGAAGTAACAAAAAAACTAATCGAAGAAGAAACAAAACCAATTGAACACACCCACTTCGAAACAGAACAAGAAGAAAAATCAATAATCAGTTATGAAGAACTAGTAAAAGCATCACACGATATAGATGAAAAAAACGACAAACTTCTAGAAGACGAAACCGAAGCCGCAATAACTCTAGAAGAACTCTATCAAAAACACATCGAAGAACAAGAACAAATAGAAAAAGAAAACAAAAATCAAAAAATAGATAATCCAATTTTCGAAGACGAAGGAGAAAGAAAATTCAAAAATTCAGAAATAATATCTCCAGTATTCGGAGTATACCATAAAAATAAACCAGTCCAAAAAGAAGAACAAATAGAATTTCTAGAAGAAGAAAACGAAATAGTAGAAATGCAAGATCTAGAAAAAGAAATACAAAAAACAGAAGATTTTCTAACAGAACTAAAAAGATTAAAGAATAAATTAGATTAATCTAATTTATTTTTTTAAAGGAAGTGAAAAAATGAAAGTAGGAATATATACACTAGGATGTAAAGTAAACACATACGAAAGCAACTTTATTTTAAATCTTTTCAAAAATAGAGGATACGAAATTGGAGACTTTAATGAAGAATGTGACATCTACATAATCAACACTTGTACAGTAACCAACAACAGTGATAGAAAAGATAGAAAAATAATAAACAGTATAAAAAACAAAAATGCCTGCAAAGTAGTATGCGGTTGCTTCGTAGAAAGCGCCAAAAACTATAACTTCGACGGCATAGACGTAGTAATAGGAAACTACAACAAATCAAACATAGTAGACCTAGTAGAAGAAAACCTAAAAACAAAAAAACAAATAATATCAAAAGAAAACATTATGCACGTACCATTCGAAAATATGGAAATAAAAAAAGCAGAAACAACAAGAGCCTTTGTTAAAATACAAGACGGATGCGAAAACTACTGCTCATATTGCATAATCCCATTCGTAAGAGGAAGATGCAGATCAAAAGACGAAGAAACAGTCCTAAGAGAAATAAAATCATTAGTAGAAAATGGATACAAAGAAGTAGTACTAACAGGCATCCACACCGGAAACTATGGAAAAGACCTAAATACAAACTTCAGCACTCTACTAGAAAAAATCCTAAAAATAAAAGGACTAAAACGCCTAAGAATATCATCAATAGAAATAACAGAATTAGATGAAAAATTCTTCAAACTACTAGAAAATGATATTCTATGTAACCACCTACACATACCACTTCAAAGTGGAAATGACAAAATCTTAAAACTAATGAACAGAAAATATGAAAGAGAAAAATTCAAACAAATAATAGAAAAAATAAGAAAAATAAGACCAAACATATCAATAACAACAGACGTAATTGTAGGATTCCCAAATGAAACAGAAGAAGACTTTAAAGACAGCCTAGAATTCATAAAAGATTTAAACTTCTCAAAAGTCCACACATTCCCATATTCAAAAAGAAACGGAACCAAAGCAGCAAGAATGGAAGGACACATAGACGGCCTAACAAAAAAAGAAAGAACAAAAAAACTCCTAGAATTATCTGAAAAACTAGAAGAAAACTATTACAAAAGTCAAATAAATAAAAAAGAAAAAGTCCTAATAGAAAAAGAAGAAAACGGTTACTACTATGGACACACTAGTAACTACCTATATCTAAAACTAAAAGGCAATTATCAAAAAAATGAAATATACGAAATAACCATAGATGAAAGCCTAAAAGCAAATTAAATATTGAAAAAAGAAAAATAAAAGGTTATAATATAAATATAAGGAGGTTTTTATATGCAAGGATTACCAGAAGGATACGATGACTCAATAAGCGTAATAAAAGAAAGACAAGCAATAAATCAGTATAAAGAAAAGGAAATAGAAAAAAACTACCAAAAATACCTATTAACAGAATGCCCAGCCCAAGAAATAAAACAAAAACAAATCTCAAGTGAAAAACGCAAAGAAATGTTAATAAAAACAGGTGAAGCAGTAGGCTTAGTTCTAGGTGCCGGCGCAGCTGCAGTAATAGGAATGGACGTAATATGTCACCCAGAATACTACTTCACAACAATGGCAGAATTCCAAGGAGCAAGTTCATTCTCAGACTTCATAGGAAGAATACCAGGTGATGTAATTCAAATGGCAGATACTATCACAAATACATTTAAAGGTAGGTGAAAAAGTGGATAACGTAAAATACGTAACAATCGCAGGATTCGACTTTTTAATAACAAAAGAAATAGAAGTAAACAACAACCACTACATGATTGCAATGGATGAAAATAAAAATGATACAATAACAGTTCTAAAAAAACAAATAGAAAATGGTAAAGAAATAGTAAAATCAGTCGAAGACGATGACGAACTAGAACTAGTTTTAGAATTAGCAAAAGGAAATAATTGATATTTTCTTTTTTTTCTGGTATAATTTAGAAGAATTTAAGAGGTGATAACATGTTCATAGATGAAGTAAACATAAAAACAATAGCTGGAGCAGGAGGAGACGGCTGCACAGCCTTTAGGAGAGAAAAATACGTAGAATTAGGCGGCCCATTCGGAGGAAACGGAGGCCGTGGATCAAACATAATATTAAAAGTAGATGAAAACTTAAGAACACTAATAGACTTAAAATACAACAAAATAATAAAAGGAATGCGCGGAGAAAATGGTCAAGGAAAAAACAAAAATGGGAAAAATGCCAAAGACATAATAATAAAAGTCCCACCAGGAACAGTAGTAAGAGATAGCGACACAAATCTCTTAGTATGTGACCTGAAAAAACAAGGTGAAGAATGCATAATAGCAAAAGGCGGAAGAGGCGGAAGAGGAAATACAGCATTCAAAACCCACTCAAATCCTGCACCAAACTTCTCCGAAAAAGGAGAACCAGGCGAAGAAAGATACCTAAAAATAGAACTAAAACTTTTAGCAGACGTTGGACTAGTAGGACTCCCAAGCGTTGGAAAAAGCACCATTCTATCAAAAATATCAAGATCAAAACCGAAAATCGCATCATATCATTTCACAACTCTAAATCCCAACCTAGGAGTAGTAAAAACAAAAGACGGAAGAAGTTACACAGTAGCAGATCTTCCAGGACTAATAAAAGGAGCCTCACTAGGACAAGGCCTAGGAGACAAATTTCTAAAACACATAGAAAGAACAAGAGTAATCGCCCACATCATAGATATGGCCGGAACCGAAGAACGAGACCCCTATGAAGACTACCAAACAATACTAAAAGAACTAGAAGACTTCGATCCAAAAATAAATAAAAAAGAAAAACTAATCATAGCAAACAAAATGGATATACCATCAGCAAAAGAAAACCTAATAGCATTCAAAGAAAAAGTAAAAGATACAAAAATATTTGAAGTATCAGCCCTAAACGAAGAAGGACTAGACCCCGTCCTAACATATATCGCAGACCTTCTAGACAAAATACAAGTAACACCAATCGAAGACGAAGAATACGAAGACTACATATTATATAAATACAAAAAAGAAGAACCATTCGAAATAGAAAAAGAAGGAGAAATATACATAATAAAAGGAAAACAAATAGAAAAACTATTCAGAATGACTAAATTTAACACAGACGAAGGAATACTAAGATTCGCAAAAAAACTAACAAAAATGGGCGTAGACGAAAAATTGGAAGAACTCGGAGCCAAACAAGGTGACATAGTAAAAATACTAGACTACGAGTTCGAATATAGAAACTAAAAAAGTAGGACAAAACCTACTTTTTTTCAAATCTAAAAACATTAATACTAGGAAAATTAAAAAGTCTAAAATCATAAAGAGAATTACCAACACCATTAGAAACATACATATCAGTATTACCCACTTTATAATACTTCTCAAAATACTTCTTAGAATACTTAGGAAGAATAAAATTCTTCAAATAAGGAACATTAACCTGTCCATTATGAGAATGCCCAGCAAGAACCAAATTAACATTATAATCATTCACAAACTCATCAATAAAATCAGGCTCATGCATAATAACAATTCTATACTTAATTTTAGAAACATCATTACTATTTAAAACATCAAGCCTAGGACTACCATAAGTTACATCATCAACACCATAAATTAAAATAGGATCATTTTCCAAATAATAAACAGTATCATAATTATTCTTAAGAACCATAAAACCAGAATCATACATAATATCATCAAAACTATCACTATTATAATCATGATTACCCAAAACAGCATACTTACCAAGCCTGCTATCAATCTTGCTCAAATACTTAGTAATAAGTTTAATATCATCAGAACTCTCATTATAATTTTTATCAATAAGATCCCCTGTAAAAACCACAATATCAGGCTTATAAGAATTAATCTTAGAAACTAAATTATCAAACCTCTTCTCATCAAACCCCGTACCATAATGAACATCAGAAAACTGAACCATCTTAAGCCCATTAAACGAACTAGGAATATCCCTATCAGAAATAACACCATCATTAGAAACAAGTATACCAGGCTCAATAAACTTCCCCCATACAAAAAGAAAAGAAATCAAAATAATAACAAAAACAATTAAAAACTTAAAAAACTTCTTCCTCTTCTTTTTTCTTTCTTTCTCAATCTTCGCCTTACTGCGCTGATATCTAGAACCCATCTAAAACACCCCCAAACTAAGAAGTGAAATACCAACCAAAATAGAATTATGGATAAAATGAAAAGTCATCGAAGTAAAAATAGTATTAGTCTTAACATAAATATATCCAAACACCGCCCCAAAAGCCCCATAAGGAATAATATAAAGCATTTGCATACTACCAATACTAGACACATTATGAACAAATCCAAAAATAATACCAGACATAACTATAAACAAAAAATCATTATTAAACATCTTCCTAAGAGCCTTTCTGAAAATAATTTCCTCAGCAAAAGGAGCCATAATACAAGAAGAAAAAACAATATAAACAGGCATCTTAGAAAGAGCATCTTGTACATAGTTCTCATTCGTAGCAGTAGAAACCCCAAAAACACTTTGAATAATAAAATTAGAACCCATCATAACAATAAGCCCAATAATCCACCACTTAAACCCAAAAGAAAAATACTTATTAAAATTCTTTACATATCTAGAAAACTCTCTATTAAGTTCATTTCTAAAAATAAGATATAAAATAAACATAAAAGTAATATCAATAATAATAAGAGCAGCACATTTATTAACTAAAGAAAAACTATTAATATCAATACCAAACTTTTTAAAAAACAAAACAACAGTATAAGAATAAAAAACATCAAGCAAAACAAGTCCAATAAATAAAAAACTTCTATTAATAAATTTCAATATATCACCTAGTTTCTATATAAAATTATAACACAAAAAATATTTAATAAAAAGAAAAATAAAAAAAAGAAGCCGTACCCCCTGAGGACGGCTTCAATAAAAAGAATAAAAAGGGGTTGGCTAGTGTGATACTAGCATCCAATTCGTCTAAGCGAATTGGTGATATATATAATAATCGCAAAAAGCCATTTTGTCAACAATTTTCGAGAAAAAAATTCAAGAAAAATTAAATCTCAGTCAAAGCTAAGCAAAAACCAAAAAATAACTTTGAAAAAATAAAAAGAATATGGTATAATTTGTAAGAAAAGAGGACGTGGTCTCATGATATCATTAGAAAAAGTAAAAGGAATTGGTCCAAAATCAGCCAAACTACTAGAAAAACTAAACATAAATAACGTAGAAGATTTAGTAACTAATTACCCATATAGATATGAATTTATAGAAAAAACAAACCTAGACGATGTAAAAGAACAAGAAAAAGTAATAATAGACGGAAAAATAGACAGTGCACCAATACTAATAAGATTAAAAGGAAATTTAAACAAAATGAACATAAGAATGGTAACAACAACAGGAAAAGTAGTAGGAATCTCCATATTTAACAGAGCCTTCCTAAAAAGCCAGTTACTAGTAGGCACCAATATAACCATCTTTGGAAAATATGAAAAATCAAAAAATATAATAAACGCCTCAGAAATAAGAATAGGACTTCTTCCCAAAGGAGAAAAAATAGAAAGCGTCTACCACGGAACTGCCGGACTGCCCTCAAAAACAATAGCAACCTATATAAACACAGCCCTAATGCAATATGGTAACGAAATAATAGACTACATACCAAATAACTTAATAGAAAAATACAACTTTCTAAATAAAAAAACAGCCCTAAATATAGTACACAACCCATCAAATAGAGAAAAACTACAAGAATCGCAAAACAGATTAAAATATGAAGAATTATTTCTATTCATGACCAAAATAACCTACTTAAAAAATAAAAATAGACAAAATGAAAACGGAATAATAAAAAAATATGATGAAGAAAAACTAAAAGAAATGATAAACTCTTTGCCATTTGAACTAACAAAAGATCAAAATAAAGTCCTAAAAGAAATCCTAGAAGACCTAAAAAGCAAAAGAAAAATGAATAGACTATTACAAGGAGACGTAGGAAGCGGAAAAACAATAATTTCCATAATCGCTCTATATGCAAACTATTTATCCGGATATCAAGGCGCATTAATGGTTCCAACAGAAATATTAGCCTACCAACATTATGAAACTATAAAAAAAGTATTAAAAAATACAAAAATAAATGTAAAACTTTTAATAGGATCACTAACAAAAAAAGAAAAAACAGAAATACATGAAGAATTAAAAGATGGAAAAATAGACATAATCATAGGAACCCATGCCCTAATTCAAGAAAATGTAGAATATCACAATCTAGGATTTGTAATAACAGACGAACAACATAGATTCGGAGTGCTACAAAGAATGAATTTAAACAAAAAAGGAGACATGCTAGACGTACTATATATGTCAGCCACTCCAATTCCTAGAACATATGCCCTAACAATATATGGAGACATGGACGTATCAACAATAGAAACACTACCAAAAGGAAGAAAAAAAATAGACACATTTCTAAAAACAAATAATGAAATGAAAGACGTACTACGCATGATGTATGAAGAATTAAAAGAAAACCATCAGGTATATGTAATTGCACCACTAATCGAAGAATCAGAAACATTAGATTTAACAACAGTAAATGATTTAAAAGACAAAATGACACTAGCATTTGGAAAAATGTTTAATATAGGCGTAGTCCATGGGAAAATGAATTCAAAAGAAAAAGATAAAATAATGAATGAATTCATAGAAAATAAAATTCAAATATTAATAAGCACAACTGTAATAGAAGTAGGAGTAGACGTACCAAATACAACAATGATGATAATATTTGATGCAGATAGATTCGGCCTTTCAACACTTCATCAATTAAGAGGAAGAGTAGGAAGAAACGAACTAAAATCAAAATGCATACTAATAAGTAACAAAGATGCAAAAAGGTTAGAAGTAATGACAAAAACAAATGATGGATTTAAAATAAGTGAAGAAGACTTCGAATTAAGAGGACACGGAGACCTATTCGGAACAAAACAAAGTGGAGATATGACATTTAAAATAGCAGATGTAAAAAAAGATTACAAACTTTTACTAGAAGCCAAAAGCGATGCAGAAGAGTTTTTACAAAGCAAAGATATAAAAGATAAACTACTATTAGAAAAAATAATTTCAGAAATAAAAAACAGTTAAAACGCAAAATTAAAAAATTTAAAAATATTCATTGACAATTATAAAAAAATATATTACCATTAAATTACAAGGTAGTTTACCTTGTCTGCTTTTTACGATAACTGTGAAGAGCAGTATTCAACCAAAACCCCCTGAAGAGAGCGAAAGCTCTCATTTTTGTTTATATTAAAGGGTTTTAGACCTCTTAAGTAATTCTAGGTATACTTTTAGGTACACAAAATTAAAAAAGAACTAAAATAATACTACTATACAAAAAAACTTATTTAAAAATATGATAATAATTTCAAAATAAAAAGGTAAAAATAAAGCACCAGTACATGATTTATAAATATGAATCATGTACTAATTTTTATTAATTAACAAAGCAAATAATAAAATAATTAAAATTATCCACAATTTTATTCAATAATTCAAAATTTTAACTTGTATTTTTTCAAAAACAAGAGTATACTTAATGTGAAATAAGTTTCATATTAAGGAGTGATTAAATGAAAAATTTTATTGAATTCAAAAAAGTTACAAAAAGTTACACAATCGGAGACAAAACATTCAACGCCTTATCAGACGTAAGTTTCTCCATACCAAAAGGAGAACTAGTAGTAATACTAGGACCATCCGGTGCCGGCAAAAGCACCTTACTAAACTTGCTCGGAGGAATGGACAAACCAACAAAAGGGGACATAATCATTGATAACGAAAACATCTCAAAATTTACCGACAACGAAATGACCAACTACAGAGCATCAAGCATCGGCTTCATATTTCAGTTTTACAACATAATCCCAACTCTTACAGTACTAGAAAACGTCGAAATAGTAAAAGACATCGTTAAAAACACAAAAAATGCCCAAAGCGTTTTAAAAGAAGTTGGCCTAAACAGACATCAAAACAAATTTCCTAACCAACTATCTGGTGGAGAACAACAAAGAGTATCAATCGCCCGTGCCATCGCCAAAAACCCTAAAATTCTTCTATGCGACGAACCAACCGGCGCTCTAGATTCAGAAACCGGAGTAGAAATCCTAAAACTTCTAAAAAGTTGTTGCAAGGACAATAACCAAAACAATACAGTTGTAATAGTAACCCATAATTCTTTAATCGCAGAAATAGCAGATAGAATAATAAAAATCAAAAACGGAAAGATAGATGAAATCATAACAAACAACAAACCAAAAGACATAGACGAGGTAGTTTGGTAATGCTTTTCAAAAAACTAATACGCGATTTAAGAAAAAATATATCCGAGTTTATAACAGTATTTTTAATGGTTTTCCTTGGTATATTCGTATTCTCCGGAATCCATGCCTATATGGACGGCATGAAAATAGATGGAGACAAATACTATCAAAATAACAACCTCCCAGATCTTTGGGTAACCGGAGAAAACTTTACCTCAGAAGATTTAAAAAACATAAAAAATATCTCCAAAGTCAAAGAAGCAGAAAGAGTCCTAACCATTCAAACGACCTTAGAAAACTACAAAGATGTAACTATCGAAGCAAACTTCATCGAATCAAATAACATATCACAAATGAACGTCATAAAAGGAGAAAAATTCTCTAAAACGCCAGGCATATGGCTAGACTATTACCTTGCAAAAAATCTAAACCTTAAAGTCGGAGACACAATCACACTATCATATGACAAATATAAAATAAAAGAAAAAATAAAAGGCCTTGTAACCACCCCAGATCACATCTACTCAGTAAAAGACGAAATAGAAATATTTCCAAATCATACCAAATATGGCTACGCCTACTTAAACATAACAGAATTTCCAAGCAATTACATCTACGAAAACTTAGCAAAAAAAATAGGTATCCCAGAAACAACTCTAAAAGAAAACATATCAAAAATAATACCAAACTTTTCCATCGAAGACTATTATACTTTCAACCAAGTTCTAGTAGACGTAAAAGATAATAACCAAGTATCATCCGTAAAAAATCAAATAAACAAAAATATAAAAAGCAGTATCGCAACAACAGACAGAAACTCAAACCCATCATACGCCACATACAAATCAGAAATGGAAGAAGGAAAAACCTACTCAGGAGTATTCACAGTACTATTCCTCTTCATTGCTCTTTTATCAGTAGTAACCACAATGAACC
>CAKONI010000005.1 GCA_934097105.1 uncultured Bacilli bacterium | reverse complement strand
ATTTATCCTTATAAAGAACAATCATCCTATTCAACTATTGATTTTGTTAAAAGAGCTATTGTTTATTTCGGATATAAACCACAAATAATTCAAACAGATAACGGACAAAAATTCACTTATACAATGAAAACAGATAAAATTCATCCTCTTGATGCTTTATTAAACGAATTAAATATTACTCATAAACTAATTAGACCACGTACACCTAGACATAATGGTAAAGCGGAAAGAAGCCATAGAAACGATCAACAAAGATTTTATTCATATTTACAATTTTACTCATATGATGATTTATTAAAACAAATGAAAGCCTATCTAAAACGTTCCAATAATATTCCAATGCAATCATTAAATTGGTTATCTCCTCTTGAAATGAGACAAAAAATTATAGAAAAAAACAATATTCAATAATTACATAATAACTATATCATATTGCTTTTAATTTTTTTATAAATTTTGTCTCACATCATTTACAATTATACAATTTTTAAAATTGTGTGTTATAATATTGTTACATATTAAAAATAGAGGTTGATATTTGTGAGAAAATTAATTTTTTTTATTTGTATATTTATTGTTTTTTTTACTTTTTCTAGTGTACATGCTGAGAAATTTGATATTTATTCTAGAAATGTTATTTTGTATAATGTTGATGAGGATAAGGTTATGTATGAGAAAAATGCTGATAAAAAGGCTTATATTGCATCGCTTACTAAGGTTATGACTGCGATGGTTGTTCTTGATAAGGAGCCTAATTTGGATAAGAAGATTAATCTTAAGGGGATTGATTATGAGTTTCTTAAAGAGAAGGATCTTGCTATTTCTACTTTTGATAGGAAAAAGGATTATACTTATAGAGATTTTCTTTATTCTTTGATTATGGAAAGTAGTGCTGATTGTGGTTATGCTTTGGCTTTGGATGTTTCTTCTGATTTTCCTAGTCTTATGAATGATATGGCTAAGAAGCTTGGTATGAAAAATTCTAGTTTTAGTAATCCTGTTGGGCTTGATGAAGTTGATAATCAGACTACGATGAGGGATATGCTTATTCTTATGAGGAGCGCTCTTGATAATGAACTTCTTAAGAATATGATGAGTACTTTTAAGTATAAGGTTTCTAGTGGTGAGGTTATTTATCATACGATATATTCTTATCTTAAGACTTTTGAACTTGATATGCCTTATTTGAAAGGTGGTAAAACTGGTAATAATGATATCCCTGGGTATGCTCTTATGAGTTATGCTAGTAAGGGTGATTCTACTTATATTTTGATAACTACTAATGCATCTTTTGAGTATGGGACTCCGAAGCATTTGATGGATGCGAAAACGATTTATGAGTATTATTTTAAGAATTATAAGTATTATAATGTTATTGATAAGGGTGATGTTTTGGCTAGTTTGGATACTAAGTATTTGAAACTTGATAAAGTTAATATAAGGGCAAAGGATGATATTAGACTTTTTTATGATAAGAGTTACGATAAGAAGAATCTTTCTTTAAGGTATAAGGGGATTAGTGTTGTTACTCCGAAGTATAAGAAGAATGATTTTCTTGGAAATGTTAATGTTTATTATAAGGATGAGTTTATAAAAAGTGTTCCTGTTTATCTTGATTTGGATACTCATGTTTCTTTTAAGGGATTTTTTGGGTATTATAGAAATTTAATTATTGCTGGTGTTTGTTATATTTTAATTTTTGTTTTTACTTTTGTTATTGTTAGGAGAATTAAGTCTCATTAAAAAAAGCCAAGAATTAGTTTTCTTGACTTTTTATTATATTTTTTATTTTTTCTGTTACATCGTTTAGATTTATTTCTTTTATTTCTTCTTTGTTTCTTAGTTTTAACTCTACTTTTCCTTCGTTATATTTTTTTCCTATTGTTATTCTTATTGGGATTCCGATTAGGTCCATGTCTTTAAATTTTACTCCTGGTCGCTCGTCTCTGTTGTCTAGAATGGTTTCGATGTTTTCGTTATTTAGGTTTTCATATAAAGAGTCTGCGTAGGCTTCTGCTTCTTTGTTTAAAAGTACTATTGCTACTTTAAACGGGGCAATTTCGATTGGCCAGATTAGCCCATTTTCATCGTTTTTTTGTTCGGCGATGCTTGCTAGGATTCTTCCTAGGCCTATTCCGTATGAGCCCATTATTGGGTATTTTTCTTTGTTGTCTTTGTCTAGGTATGTTAGTCCCATTTTTTTTGCGTAGGTTTCTCCAAGTTTGAATGTGTTCCCTACTTCGATTCCTTTTTTAAATTTTAGTTTGTTGTGACATTTTGGACAGTAATCGTTTTCTTTTACTAGTTTTATTTCTCCGGTTTGATAGTCTTTTATATCGCTTATGTTTACATTTTTGTAGTGATAATCTGTTTTATTTGCTCCGGTTATGAAGTTTTTCATTAATAGGACGTCTTCATCTATGATGATTGGAATATTTATATCTATTGGTCCGGCGAAGCCTACTTCGGCGTTTGTAATTTTTTCTACTTCTTCTTTGGATGCTAATTCTACTTCTTTGGCGTTTAGCATTTTTCGAAGTTTTAATTCGTTTATTTCGTATGAGGCTGGAAGCATGCAGGCATAGTAATTATTATCTATTTTGTATATTAGTGTTTTTACTAGTTTTTCTAGTTGGAAATCATTTTGTTTTAAATTTTCTATTGTTTTTATATTTGGTGTGTGAATTAGTTCTTTTTCCTTTTCTTTTTCTGTTTCTTCTTGCTTATTTGTTAGACACTTGCATACTTCTATATTTGATGCGAAGTCGCAAGTTTCACAGAGTACTATTGTATCTTCACCTATGTCTGTTATTGCTTGGAATTCTTCGGACAGGAGGCCTCCCATTACTCCGGTGTCTGCGGTTACTATTTTGTAGTTTAGTCCTACTCTATTAAAGATGTTTTTGTAGGCATTGAACATTTTGCTGTAGGAGATGTCTAGTCCGTCATAATCTTTATCAAAACTGTAAGCATCTTTCATTACAAATTCGCGTACTCTTATAAGTCCATATCTTGGTCGTGGTTCGTCTCTATATTTTGTTCCAAACTGATATATATTAAATGGCATGTCTTTGTATGATTTTATGACGCTTGATGCAGCGTTTACGAATAGTTCTTCGTGGGTTGGGCCTAGAACGTAGTTTCTATTTAGTCTATCTTTTAGTGAGAACATATCGCTTCCGAAGTTTTCTCTTCTTCCAGATTTTATATATACTTCTTCTGGAATTAGTGCTGGCATTAGAAGTTCATTTGCTCCGGTTTTGTTCATTTCTTCTCTAATTATGTTTTCTATGTTTTTGAATACTTTGTATCCTAAGGGCATTAACATGTATATTCCGCTTGAACTTTTTTTGATGAAGCCTGCTTTTACTAAAAGATTTCCGCTTTTACTTTCTTCTTCTTTTGAATCTTCACGTATTGTGTAGAAAAAGTTGTTTTTTAATTTCATTATAGTCAACTCCTTGTGTATATTTTATCATATTTTTTTGTAAAAAAAAACTGATTTCTCAGTTATTTTATTTTTCAGTTTTGGCTTCAGTTGTTTCACTTTTTATAACTTCTTTATTTTTATAGTATCCACATTCTTTACATACTCTATGTGATTTTATTATAGCTCCACAATTAGGGCACTTTGTAGTTGCTTTTGCTTCGATTGCCATATGTGCTCTGTGTGTTCTACCTCTTGTTTTTGAAACCTTTCTAGCAGGAACTGCCATATTATCACTCCTTTTTCTTATACTTGACTTGATGTCATTGCTTTATAAAGTATACACTATTTTTTGGTAAAATACAAGTTAATTTATTATTTTTGTGTATTTTTTAGAATTTTCTTTGTTTTTGCTTTGCTTCTTTTTCTTTTTTTAACTCTTCTTCCATTTTTAATAGTTCTTTAAAATTTATGTCAACGCGTGCTCTTTTTACTATTTCTGGAGTTGTGCTATCTTTATAATTTAGTAATACTGAGTTTGCTTTTTTTTCTTCTTTATTTAGAATGAATAAATATTTGCTGTTGATTATTCTGGTTATTGGATAGCTTTCGGATTCCATTATTTTTTTGTTTGTGTCTATATTTTTTAGTTCGTAGTTTTTTGTTTGTTCATTTTTTAACCAGGCTAGGCGTCCGGTTACTGGTTCGAAGAATGAAACTTTTGATAGTTTGTTGTCTCTTCTTCTTAGAAGTATTTTTCCTTCTTCTCTCATTTTTTCTAGTGTGAAGAATTCATATCCGACGATTGATAGATCGAATATATCTAATGGTTCTTCGGTTCCTCTTTGCTTTACATCTAGTCCTTTATCTGTATTTTTTAGTGATAGCATGTAACCGCGATTATCAAATAGCATCCATTTTTCTTCATAATTTGGTAATGATACTTCTCCGGCGACTAGGTCTTTGGTTAATCTTATAAATCTTTTAAAGTAGTTTTCTGTTGGTCCGTAGAATCCGTGAATTTTAAATTCTTTTAGTCTTTGTACTCTTGAAAAATCTTTTTTTTCTTCTGTTTTTTGTGTTAGTCTGCAACTGGCTGGTCCACCGAATGCTGCTGAGAAGCAGTCCTTCATACTAGGACAGTCTCCGATTTGCATAGTATAACCCCCTTCAAGGTTATTAATTATAGTATAAAATGAAGAAAAAATCAAGTTTTTTCACTTAATTTGCGTTAAAAAGTCTTTTGATTTTAAATATAGTCCTGTATATCTACTGTAGTAGTCTTCTAAAAATTTGTTTATTTCTTTTTTGTTTTTGTCTTGTAAATTTAAGTCTTTTATTTTGCTTATGTCTACATATTTTAGCATTCTTAATAGTTTTAGTGTTTTTTCTTCGGTTATGTATTCGTTGTTATAGCAGTTTTTGCAAATGTATCCACCGGCATCACTATTTACTGTTATTATGTCTTTTGTGTTTCCGCATTTTACACATTTATCTAGTGAGGGTTCTACTCCTAGAAATGGTAAGTATTTTATTTCTACTATGTTGGTTATTACTGCTGGATCTAGGCCGTTTTCTATTTTTATTAGAGCGGATTCTAAGATGTTAAATATTTCTTCTTTTTGAATTTGGTTTGATGTTTGTTTTGCTAAGTCTATTAAGTATGAAGTGTATCCTATTTGGGTTAGATTTGTTTTTATATTTTTGAAGTCATTTAAAACGTCGACTTCTGTTAGTGTTGATAGGCTATTTTCTTTGTAGTTTAGGTAAAAATATCCATAGGTTAATTTTGTTGATACGCTTCTTAGTTTTGATTTTATATTTCTACATCCTTTTGAAATTATTCCTATTATTCCTTTGTCTGGAGTTAGAATGTTTAGTATTTTGCTTGTTTCACCGTAGTTTGTATCACTGATTATTATTCCTTTTGTTTTGATTTGGTTCATCTTCTTTTTCTTTCTCCATTTCTTTGTACATCATATAGTATTTTATGTTTCCAGTTAGTTTGAATAAGTCCCATATTTTATTTTCCATTTTATCACCAATTATATAATGGTGTTTTTTTATAAATCTTTTTCATTTATTTTTAAATATTCGAACATTGATTCTTTTTGCTTCCAGTTGTCTATTGTTTTTACGAAGAGTTCTAGGTATACTTTTTTATTTAGGTATTCTTCTATTTCTGGTCTTGCTAGGGTTCCTATTTTTTTTAGCATGGAACCGTTTTTTCCTATTATTATGCTTTTTAGATTGTTTCGATCGACAATTATTAGAGCGTTTATGTAACATGTTCCTTTTTTGAATGTTATGTTTTCTACTAGTGTGGTTATGGAATGTGGTACTTCTTCTTTGGTTAGCATTAGGGCTTTTTCTCTAATTATTTCTCCGATCATGAATTCTTCACTTGTGTTTGTTATTATGTCGTCTTCGAAGTATTTTATGTCATCTTGTAAATGATTTTTTATTACTTTTATTAGTTCTTCGGTGTTTTTCTTTTTTAAGCCTGATACTGGGACGATGTCTAGGAAGTCATATAGATCTTTTATTTTTAGAATTTGATTAAATAATTCTTCTTTGGTGATCATATCTATTTTGTTTAGTACTAGTATTACTTTTTTGTTGTCATTTTTTAGTTTGTTTAGGATTTTTTCGTCGTTTTTACCGAATCCTGTTTTGGCATCTAATAAGAAAAGTACTATGTCATTTTCGAATGATGAGTAGGCTTTTTTATTTAGGTGAGTTCCTAGTTTGTCTTTTGCTTTTCCTATACCGGGTGTGTCTATGAATACTATTTGAGTGTCTTTTTCGTTATAAACTCCATATATTATGTTTCTTGTTGTACCGACTTTGTCTGATGTTATGGCTACTTTTTTATTTAGTATGTTGTTTAGAAGTGTGCTTTTTCCGACGTTGGGGCGTCCGACGATGCTTACGAAACCGCTTTTCATTTTAGGTCCTCTTTACTGAATGGATGTGGGCATAGTTCTTTTACTGTGTATGTATCGTAGTCTCCCTTTGTATTATAGACATATATTTTTGTATTTTCATTAAAAAATTCTAGGAATACTTGTCTACACATGAAGCATGGCATTCCTATTTTTCCTTTATCGTTTAATATATGAAGTTCTTTAAATGATGTTTCTTTTTCGCTTATTGCTTTGAATATTGCTACTCTTTCTGCACAGATGGTTGCTCCATATGAGGCGTTTTCTATGTTTACTCCTTCATATTTTTTTCCTGTTTCTGATATTAGAATTGCACTTACGTGGTAAGAGGAGTACGGTGCGTATGAGTTTTCTAATAGTTTTTTTAATTCGTTTAACATTTTGCCTCCTTAAAACATTTTTATAATATATGGTAAGTATATTAAGAATCCTATTATTAGGGCGAATATGCTGGCGATTGCTACGGCTCCGCTGGCACAGTCTTTTGCGACTTTTCCATATTTTGATTTTTTGTTTCCGTCATGTAGGTTTACTGTTGCTTCGATTGCGGTATTCATTAGTTCTAGGGCTAGGATGAATCCAATTAGAATTAGTATTACTAGGCGCTCAGTGTATGTTATTTTAAAGATTAGTCCTAGAATGATTGCTACTATTCCTAGTGCTAGCATTACTATTATGTTTTGTTCATGATAGAATGCGTATCTTACTCCTTCTCTTGCAAATCCGAATGATTTTATAAATCTTTTGAAACTTTTTTTGTGGTTTTTTAACATTTCATAATCTTTGTCCATCTAATATCAACTCCTGTTTTTTAAACATTATTTTTTCATCTTTTTCTTCTATATGATCGTAACCTAAAAGGTGAAGTAGTCCGTGAACTGATAAAAAGCAAAGTTCTCTTTTTAGGCTATGATTATATTCTTTTGCTTGCTTTTTAGCGGTTTCTACTGAGATGTATATATCCCCTAGTATTCTTTTGTTATAGGCAGATATACTTTCTTTATTGTCTTCTAGGGCGAAACTTATGACGTCTGTTGGTTTATTTTTTTTTCTATACATTTTGTTTATTTTTGTTATTTCTTTGTCGTCTATTAGTATTACGTTGAAACTTGCATTTTTTATTTTTTCGCTTTTTAGGGCGTGTTTTAGTATTTTTTTCATGCTTTTTATTTCATCTTTTATTTCATAGTTTGTATTGTTATAAATTTTGTATTCGTTTAGGGAATTAAAAACCATATTAAACCTCCGAGTAATAGGATAGATACTATATCCCAGAATATGTCTTTTTTAAAGAAACTAGGAAGTTTATCATTTAGTTTTACGAAGAGTGTGTAGAGGATGTATCCTAGTAGGCATCCGATTACGTTTAGAATGACATCGTCTACGTCGAAGACTCTTCCTATTAGAAATTGTACTACTTCGATTGATAGTGATGTTATGAATGCTAGAAGAAGTACTACTGATATTTTGTCTACTTTTATATATTTTTTTATGATTATTCCGTATGGTAGAAATAGTAGTAAGTTACCGAATATGTTTTTGAAGAATAAAGCACTTCCAAAATCGTATCTAAATATTTCTTTAAATGGTATGTAGTTGTGGCTTGACCAACTTACATCTTGAAAGGTTACTACGTAGAATAAGCATAGTATGTAAATGATGAAGCATAGTTTTAATAGTTCGTCGTGTAATATGAATTTCTTTTTGTTTACTACTAAGTAAGTTATTCTAAGAAGTACTGCGATCATTGCGCCGATTACTACGGTTGGCCATGAAAAGTATAGAACTGATATTAGTTGTCCTTTTAATCCTTCGATCATATTTATTCCTCTTTTTCTTCGGTTATTTCTTGGATATCTTTTTCTACTGCAATGTCTTCGTAGACTTTAAAAAAGACTTCTATATACATTTTACCATTTTCTTTGTATTTTTTCAAAGTTTTTTGACTAATAATGTATTCATCTTTTTTTAGGGTTTCTAATATTTTGTTTTTGGCTTTTAGTTCGAGGATTTTTTTTAGGACGTCGTCTTTGTAAACTGTTTTTTCTTTTTTGTATATGTTTTCTTTGTCTTTGTATAGAGTAAATAGTTTACCTTGATATAATACTTTGCTTTTTGGGGTTTCTATGTCTTTTTTGATTTTTATTAAATCTATTTTTTTATTTTGTATTTTTAACGTTAGTTTACTTAGGCCTTTTTCTTCTTTTACTAGTTTTGTTGTTTTTACATCGTGGGAGGCTTTTACTATGTACCATACTTCTGCGTATACTTTTCCGCTTGCTTTGGTTTTTGCTACTGGTTTATCGTTTCTAAAGATATTACCGCTTATTATTATTTCATCTTTTTTTACGTAGTCGTCTATATTTTTCATTACTTGGCCGTTTCGTGAGTTTATTTTTCTTATGTAGCCATTTTTTGAGGCGACGATATCTTTATAATCTTTTTGCTCTTTTTCTTCTTTTTTTACTCTTTCTATTACTTTTACTTTTGTTTTTATGCCTTTGTTTTCTATTTCAATCCATTCTATATTTTGGGAGGTGTTTTTTATATTTTTTGTTATTTTTGATAGAGTTTTATAGCTTTTTTTGAAGGTAAATAGCGTGATGTTATTTTCTTTTAGTGATTTTTCTATTTGGCTTTTTAGAGATTCGTTATTGGTTTCTATTTCTATATTTAGTGTAAGATTTGATAGAAAAATAATAAAAATAACTCCTAGTACGAATGTTATTATAGGCGTTTTGTATTTTTTTATATTATTGTATAAACTTTTTTTTCCTGCGGTTTTTATTATGGTTATTTTGTAGGTTGTTTTTATTTTTATTATTTTTTTATAATCCTCATATGAGACTTTTAGTCTTATAGAATCTTTATAGTATTTTATTTCTATTATGTTTATTTTTTCTTTTATGATGCGGTTTAATAGATTTTTTACATTCTTTCCTTTTATTTCTATTAAGTAATAATTTATCATATAATCACCCTAGTTCTACTTTTTTTATATTTCCTTTTATTAGCACTTCACTGTTAAATAGTTTTGAGACGACTAGATCTTTTCCGATTATTTTTACTAGTCCTTTGTTTGTTTTTATTATTATTTTTTCATCTTCGAAGACTAGTATATTTTCGTAGTTTATTATGTCTACTTTGTCTTCGAATATAGTTATTCTAAAAGTTTTATCGTATATTATATTTTTTAGATCTTTAAACATATTGGCTCCTTTATAAAAGATATGATTTTTTATAAAAAAAATGAAAAGATTAGATTTTTTCTAATCTTAACATATTACTCCAGATATTATTCTTTTTAGGGTGCTTCCGAAGTATATTCCAAGTAAATTTATGTAGTAAAATGCTACTAAAAATAGTGGTAATGATAAAATAATTAGTACTTTTTTTGGGATATGTTTTGACTTTTCTTTTTTTATATTTTGCATTTTCTATATTTTCTAAATCTTCTTATGGTTTTTCCGAAACTTTCTCCATATCCGTATAGAGTTTTATATACTTCATGAAGTGCGGATACGAGTGATCCTGTGAATGAAAAACCTCCGACTATTTGATTTAGTTCTTTGTTTGTTAGCCTATTTTTTCTTACATCTAATTGGTCTACCATAGCCATTTACTGCTCCTATCCCGAATATAAATGCTGCGAGGCCTCCTAGGATTGCCCATATTGAAGCGCCACCTGTTATATTTTTTAATTGTTTGTTATTTAATTTCAATTAAATCACCTTCCTCTTTTAATTCATATTTTTTTGTGAATAAGTCTTTATTTTTATCGTGATGTGATATTACTATTATTATTTTATCTTTGTATTTTTCGAAAATTTTCTTTTGGATTATACGTTCTTCTTCTGGAGATATTTCATTAAATACTTCATCTAAAACCAAAACCTCGTTAAATTTTAGTAACCCCCTTGTGAGAATTATTTTTTTTCTTTCTCCACCACTTAAATTGTAACCGAATTCTTCAACTGGATAGTTGTAGTCTATTTGTTTGTTTTTAATCATTTTTTCTAGAAGTGATATTTTTGTGGCTTCTTTTATTTTTTTATCATCGCTTTCTATTAGTTTTAAGTTATCCATTATTGTTCCTGAAAATAGTACTTCGTTTTGTCCTATATAAGTTATGTTTTCTCTTATGAATGATAAATCATAGTCTTTTATGTCTATGTTATCTATTAAGATTTTTCCTTTATCTAGATTAAAATATCTTAGCATAAGTTTTATTAAAGTTGATTTTCCTATTCCTGATTTTCCGGTTATGAATATTTTTTCTCCTTTTTTGATTTGTAAATTTGTGTTTTTTAAGATATTTTTTTCTTCTATTTTGTAGTTAATATTTTTAAAAGTTATACTATTTATTTGGGAATGGTTACTTTTTTTGAATGTTTCTTTTTTAATTTCTAACATATCCAATATTCTGTCTGTTGATGTTTGATATACTTTTAAAAGGGAAATACTTTCAGTTATGTTTGTTAAAAAGTTTGAAAGCATATAAAATATTGATGAGAATAGAACAATGTCTAGTAATTTTATGCCTTTATTTAATGATATTATGGAAGTTATTACTATTACAAAAATGTAAAAATAGTCTGTTATGATTCCCACTATTAGATTGTAATTGTTGAATTTTTCGTTATAAGTTTTTTCTTCTTTTAATAGTGTTTGGTGCTTTTCTTTTAGTTTATTATTTATAACTTTTATTATATTTAAGTTTTTTATGCTTTCAAATGATGAGATTGTGTTTACTAGGGTGCTTGAGTAGTCTATTTTTTTATTTTTGTATTTAATATATGAATCGTTGAATAAGTACTGGTACTTTTTTGTTATTAGTATCATTAATAAGACGTATATTGCTAGAATGATGCCTATTGGTAAACTTAAAAAACTTACGTAAATAATTATTATTGACAAGAGTATTAGATCTACTGATGAAAGGATGAAAATTTTACTTATTATTTCTTTGAAGTTTTCTATATCTTCGATTATTGTAAGGAGTTCGCCGGTGGTTTTTGATATATAGTATTTATAAGGGAGTAATAAAATATGATTTGAAACTTTTTCTGTTATTTTTTTATCTAGAATTAGATTGAGTTCTAAAATTTTTTTATTTTTTTTGTAATCTAATAAGTTTTTTATAATTAATACTACTATAAATAGAATGAAGAGCCTTAATACTTGGTTTATATTTTTGGCTTCTAGAATTAGTTTTAAGAAGTAGTTAAATATAAGTGAAAATAGAACAAGAATCAAAGAGACAAGTATTGTTTTTATGATCAGTTTTTTATTAGATTTACAAATGGAAATTAGTTCTTTTTTAAATCTTGTGTCATGACAATTTCTTTTCTTTTTGCCATTAAAGATAAGAAAAATACCTGTTGTTATTTTATCAAATTCTTCGCATGTGATAGTAGTTATTCCTAGGGATGGATCCATTATTTTAAGATAATTATTATTTTTTTCTAGGATTACTATAAAGTGGAACATATTTCCGTTTTTTATGGTATGTGCTATGGCGGGAAGCTTGGTTACTTTTTTTATATTTTCTTTTATGCCATACGCGTCTATACCATAGGATTTACTTACTTTTATCAAATCGTATGCGGTGTAGCCTCCGTGCTTTTTTGTTATGGAATTTACTATTTTTTCTCTTGATGGTTTTATTCCGTAGTACATTAGTATTGTTATTAGGCAGGAGATGCCACAGTCGTAAGGATTTTGACTAAGTATGTAGTCGTAAGTTTTTTTCATATTTCTTTCCCCCTCACTATTATCATTAGGAGGGAAATGATTATTTCCTAGTATTTCACTAAACTTTCACATAAGAAAAGTACATATTGATTTTATGTACTTTTTATACTTTTTTATTGTTCATTTATTGTAAGCCTGAATGAATATTCACTACTTCCCTTTCCTGAACCGCCACTGAAACTGAAAATACCAGATCCGGATGTGCTGTAGGCGTAGCCACTTCTAACTATCCAAGGAAGTGCATTACTTAAAAAGTCGGAGTTATTGGAATACCATCCTTTTCTATTTGAACTGCTATAATATGGTTCTTTTATGGCATCTCCTAATTTACTATATATTTTGGATTCTACTTTTGTGTCTCCAGAGGTGTAATTGTACGTATCATAGTATTTGGAGTCTGGATATGAATTTGAGTTTGTCCAACCTGATGAACCGTAAATCATTTTACCATTTCTTTTTATATTGGCCATTGTGTATTCTCTTTTTCCGCCATTCATATCGTATATTCCATATATGTTGCCTGTTGTTGAGGCAAGTATTCCTTTTGCTCCATCATATTTATTTACACTGTTTGTACAGGTTGCATCTAGTGCTGAGTCGTATACTGAGTCAGCGCCTATTCCTGTTGTTCCGTCGGCACAATTATTTTTATTTATTTCAGCGCATGTTCCATTTTCGCATCTTCCGTATTTTGAGTGGTAAAGATATGCTACTACTCCCCATTCTGAATTTTTTGACATGTGGATATCATCTGTGCTTTTGAAGCCATAAATGTTGTTTGTTTCATTCATAGTAATTGCAGTTTCTTCGAAAGTTGATATATTTTGATTTGTTAAACTGGTTAAATTGGGCTTTATTGTTATTTCATCTATTGTTCCAGTTGTTTCAAATTTGCCTACCCAAATTCCTGTTAGTTTTTTTTCTTTTGATGTAAATGCTGGGTGGGTATATGTTTTTTCATTGCATGTTTTGTCATTACATTCTTCATTATTTATGGTACAAGTTTCTGATGGGTTTCCATCTGTTCCTGTTATATTGTCTGTACATGTAATTTCTCCAGTTTTTGATGTATTTTCTTCGAATGTTATTTCTATTTCTTGAGGATTACTTGTTTTTGTTCCATCGGTATTATAATTCCAAACTTTGTATTTGTATCTAGGAATCCAAACTTGCATTGTAAGTATTCTATCCATGGGTATTTCTGTCCCATTACTTGCTTTTACTAAATCATCTCTTGTACCATTTTTTAAAGATACTGTAACACTATTGGCCCACATTTGATTGTCGTAATCGTACCATTTATATTTTTCACTAGTATTATTTGCACTTGCCTTTCGCCATACATTATTTGTTTCGTCATAATAAACTGGTATCATGTTTTCTGATAAAAGTGGCTCATTTGCTCCGCTTTTATCTAAATTTGATTTTGTATAGGTCATTTCTATTACGTTCTTACCTTTTAAATTTTCTGTAAAATATGCATAAGAATTGCTTATTATATATGATAAAAGTCCCATTAAAAATAGGAAAGATATGCATCCTAGTGATAGTATTATTTTGTTAAAGTCTTTTACGTTTTTATTTAATAGATTAAATATTCCATTTTTACTAGTATTAGTTTTTATTTTTTTATTTTTTTGTTTCATAAAATATACTCCTATGCTACTTTTTATTACGCTTTTATAATAACAAAAAAAGTCCTATTTTTCAAGGGCTAATTCTTGCTATTATCTTTTTTTCATGTATTTTTCTAGGAATTCTTTTTTGTATTTATCAAAATTATCATTTTTAATTGCTTCTCTTGCGTTTTCGCATAGTCTTACTAGGAATCTTATATTGTGAATTGATAATAGTCTTTGGCCGAATGTTTCTCCGGTATTTATTAGATGTCTTATGTAGGCTTTTGTGTAGTTTTTGCAGGCGTAGCAGTCGCATGTGTCTTCGATTGGTGTAAAGTCTTCTTTATATTTTGCATTTTTTATGTTTAGCTTTCCTTCTTGGGTGAAGGCGTTTCCATGTCTTGCTATTCTTGTTGGTAGGACACAGTCGAATATGTCTACTCCTTTTTCTATTCCTGCTAGGATGTCTTCTGGTGCTCCTACTCCCATTAGGTATCTTAATTTGTTTTCTGGGAGGAAGTCTATGCAATTATCTATCATTTCGTACATTGTTTTTTTGTCTTCGCCGACGCTTGTTCCGCCGATTGAGTAACCGTCGAAGTCCATTTCTACTGTTTTTTTTGCACTGTATTCTCTTAGGTCTTTGAATTCTCCGCCTTGTACTATTCCGAATAGCATTTGGTCTTTGTTATTGTGGACTTTTTTTCCTCTTTCTGCCCATCTTAGGGTTCTTTCTATACTTTGTTTCATGTAATCATAGGTGCAGGGATAGTATGGGCATTCGTCGAAACTCATTATGATGTCTGCGCCTATTTTGTTTTGTATTTCTATTGATTTTTCTGGTGTTAGGAATAGATTTTGTCCGTCTATATGGCTTTTAAATTTTACTCCTTCTTCTTCGATGTCTTTTGGTTTTGCTAGGGAGAATACTTGGAAACCTCCGGAGTCTGTTAGCATGGGACCATTGTAGTTCATAAATTTATGGATTCCTCCGGCTTTTTTTATTATGTCTTCTCCTGGTTTTAGCCATAGGTGGTATGTATTTGCTAGGACTATTCCGCATTTTGCATCGTATAATTCTTCTGGTGATAGGGTTTTTACGGTTGCTCTTGTTCCGACGGGCATGAACATTGGTGTTTCGTATGTTCCGTATTTGCTTGTTATTTTCCCATATCTTGCTTTTTTATCTTTTTTTATTAATTCATATTTCATCTTTGTCACTTTTAAAATCTCCAATCATCATAGAGTCTCCGAATGAGAAGAATCTATATTTATTTTTTACTGCTTCTTTGTAGGCGTTTAATATTATATCTTTAGTTGCGAAGGCGCTTACTAGCATTACTAGGGTTGATTTTGGTAGGTGAAAGTTTGTTATTTGAACGTCTACTGCTTTGAATTTATATCCTGGGTATATGAATATATTTGTTTCTTCTTTGGTTGGTTTAAATTCATTATATTTTGTATAGATGGATTCTAGGGTTCTTGTGGTTGTTGTTCCGACGCTTATTATTCTTCTTTTTTCTTGTTTTGCTTTTGTTAGTATTTCGCTTGTTTCTTTTGACATTTCGAAGTATTCGGAGTGCATTATGTGGCTTTTTACGTCTTCTACTTTTACTGGTCTAAAGGTTCCTAGGCCTACGTGGAGTGTTATATAGCAGATTGTTACTCCTTTTTCTTTTATTTCTTTTAATAGGTTTTCTGTGAAATGTAGTCCAGCGGTTGGGGCGGCGGCTGATCCTGGATATTTTGCATATACTGTTTGATATCTATTTTTGTCTTTTAGTTTTTCGTGAATGTATGGAGGAAGTGGCATGGTTCCTAGTTCGTCTAGGATTTCTAGTAGTACTCCTTCATATATCATTTTAAATTTGCATATTCCGTCTCCTTCTATCTTGATGCATTTTGCTTTTAGTTTTGGACTAAAGTTTATTATTGTTCCTTCTTTTACTCTTCTTGCTGGTTTTACTAAGCATTCCCAGATGTCCTCTTTTAAATCTTTTAGAAGTAAGAGTTCTATTACTGCTTTTGTTTCTTCTTTTTCTCCGATTATTCTGGCGGGGATTACTTTGGTGTTATTTAGTACTAGAACGTCTCCTTTTTTTAGGTAGTTTACTATGTTTTTGAAATTTTCATGTTTTATTTTTCCTGTGTTTTTATCTAAAATCATTAGTTTTGAACTTGTTCTATCTTCTTGTGGGGTTTGTGCGATTAATTCTTCTGGTAAGTAGTAATCGAATTCTTCTGTTTTCATTATATCACCTTTTTCGTCTTACTTATTATAACTTATTTGACTTGAGAAATCAATTAAAAGATATTTTTTGATTTTATTCATATTATTTTATTATGAGGGAAAAATTTATTAGATCTACAATTATTCTTATTATTGGTGGTTTTATTACTAAGATTTTGGGTATGCTTATTAGGATAGTTACTACTAGAATTGTTGGAGTTCAGGGTATTGGGCTTTATATGCTTGTTATGCCTACTTATGGTCTTTTTATTACAATTTGTACTCTTTCTCTTCCTATTGCTATTTCTAAACTTGTTTCTGAGAATACTAGGAATAATAAGAATGTTGTTTTGGGAATTATTCCTATTGCTCTTTTGTTTAATGTTGTTGTTATTACTGTTCTTATTCTTTTATCTAGGGTTATTTCTGATGGTCTTTTAAAGAATGAACTTCTTTATTATCCGATTCTTGCTTCTTCAGTTACTCTTCCTTTTATTACGCTTTCTAGTATTATAAGGGGTTATTTTTTTGGTAAGGAGAGGATGGTTCCGCATGTTGTTTCTAATTTGTTTGAACAGATTGTAAGGCTTGGTATGACTATTTTTATTACTCCTTATCTTATGAAGATTGGTATCATTTCGGCGGTTTGTGGGCTTATTCTTTTTAATGTTGTTAGTGAACTTTTGTCTATTTTGATTTTGTTTTTCTTTATACCTAGGAACGTTAAGATTACTAAGGCGGATATTAAGCCTGATCCTCATAATGTGTGGGATATTTTTTCTATTTCTGTTCCGACGACTTTTGGTAGGATTATTAATTCTGTTGGTGGTTTTTTAGAGCCTGTTATTATTACGTTTGTTTTTTTGGCTTTGGGATATGGTAATAGTTATATTACTAATGAGTATGGAATTATTACGGGATTTGTGTTTCCGATGGTTATGCTTCCTCAGTTTCTTAGTGGTGCGATTGCGTCTGCTCTTCTTCCTACGATTTCTAAGTATAATGAAAGAGGGATGGGACTTGCTATTAGGAGGAAACTTTATCAGGCTATTTTTATTTCTTTAATTATTGGGGCTTTTTTTACTGCGATTTTTATGCTTTTTCCTAGGGAGTCTTTGAAGATTATGTTTGGTAGTTGTGATGGCTATAAGTATTTGATTTTTGCAGCGCCGATATTTTTGCTTACTTATATTCAAGGGCCTATTGTTTCAACTCTTCAGGCTATGGATAAGGCTAAAGTTGTTATGAAGTCTAGTTTGATTGGGGTTATTTTTAAGACTTTGATTTTATATTTTGCTCTTTATCTTGATATTGGTATGTATGCTTTACTTATTTCTATTGGTTTTCAATATATTTTTATTACTATTTATCAGTATATTAAACTTAAGAAGTTTTTGGCGTAGAAAAAGGAACCTTTTTTTGGTTCCTTAGTTATTTGTATTTTCTTCTTGGGGTGGCTCTTGTGGGGTTGTTGGTTCTTGTGGTGTTGTGGGTCCTGTTGGTTTTGGATTTTCATCTGGTAGTGTTGTAGTATTATCGTTTGTGTTTTGATTTTCATCTTTTGGTTCTTCTTTTGGTGTTTCTGTAGTTTGTTTTTTTGTGGTGGTTTTTTTCTTAGTGGTTGTAGATTTTTTGGTTGTTTGTTTTTTTGTGGTGGTTTTTTTCTTGGTAGTTGTGGTTGTTGTTTTTGGTGCGACGTATGATTTTGTTACGGAATGCACGTTACTGTTTTCTTCGTTATATGATGATTCTAACTTTTCACCATTTGCAACTTTTGTTATTAGTTCACTTGCTTCTTTTAGGGTGGTTTCATCTGGAACCATTACGTATAGATTTTGATATGGATATGTGTAAGTTGGTTCTGAACTTCCTACTCCTTTTACGCTATTTGATGTTATGCTCCATTTTGCGTTATCTTTTAGTTGCATTTTTGCAAGTGACATCATTGATTTTGTTGACATGTTTGTTATCATGCTATCTTTTAGCGAGTTTAATAAACTATTATATTTTATTATTATGTCTGGACTTGTGCATTTTCTAAAGATTGCTTCGATTAATGCTTGTTGATTTTTTCCTCTTTGGTTGTCGCCGTCTGTGAAGGTGTGACGTTCTCTTGCGAATGCGAGTGCTGATTTTCCTTCGACGTGGTTATATCCTTTGGTGAAGTTGTAGCCATTCCAACTTTGGAAGTCGTATTCTGAGTATACGTCTACTCCACCTAGAGCGTTTACTATGTTTTGAAGACTACTGAAGTTTACTTTGAAGTAGTAGTTTATTTCTATTCCTAGAAGATCTTCGAGTGTTTTTATTGAGGTGTCTACTCCATATATTCCGGCGTGAGTTAGTTTGTCTTTGTATCCTGTTGTGTCGTGAAGTTGTACGTAGTAGTCTCTTGGTACGTTTGTAAGTAAGATTTGTTTTGTTTTTGGATTTATTGTTAGTATCATGTTTACGTCGCTTCTAGATACTTCGGATACTTTTCCGTATTCGTCCATACCGCTTATGTAGATGTTAAATACGTCTTTTGTTACGTTTACTGTTTTTGATTCTGGTTTTGCTTTTACTTTGAATGTGTAGATTACTCTTGTTTTTCCTGTGAAGCCACTTAAACTGTTGTTTTCATTATTTCCGGCACTTTCTAGTAGTGTTTTTTGGGAGTCTTCGACTAGAATTGCTTCGGTTGTTTCGTTAAGTAGTCCTGTTCCTAGTCCGTCTAGATTTCCGAATGTTTCATTTTCTACGTTTACTACTGTTTTTACTTTTTCTAGGGCTTTTTTTAGGGATTCGCTACTGATGTTGTAGTAGCCTAGAGTTTTTCCTTCGATGTCTTTTATTTCGTTATAAGTACTTTCGTTTCTTACCATTACATGATATGTGTAGGTTTGATATTCTTTGCTCATGTCTTCTAGGACTCCGAATGTTTTATATATGTAAAATGATCCTAGTAAGAATATTAGTGTGAATATTATTGATAGTACTGAGAATACTTTTTTTGGCTTCTTTTTTACTTTTTTTCTAAATAGAAAGAAGTTAAATACTAGGTTTATGAATAATAAGACTCCTAGTAAGATGGATAAATATTTTATTGGTAGAACGTTTATGTATAATACCATTCCTAAAAGAATAAGGGATGATATTAGTAATAAGGTTCCGAATAGTTTGTAGATTGTAAATTTTTTATTTTGTTTTTTTTCTTTCTTTTTCATTTTTTTCACCGTACTTCCTATATATTTTTATAAATATTAGTAAATATAATAATCCTCCAGCGAAGCCTCCTAGTACGTCTGATGGATAGTGGACTCCTAGGTAGATTCTGCTTGTGCCTATTGTTAGTATTAGTAATGATAATAGGCCTGTGATTATATATTTTTTCTTTTTTTCTATTTTTGAATTTATTATTAGATATATTATGAATCCATAGAAGACGATGGATACGAAGGAATGCCCACTTGGGTATGAGTATCCAGTTTCGTTTATTAGCATGTCTAGTGGTCTTTGTCTATGGAAAATCATTTTTAAGCCTGTGTTTATTGCTGCGGATGAGATTAGGTTTATTGCTATGAACAGGGTTTGTTTTTTATTTTTTAATAGTGGTAATGATAGTACTGTTATTAGAATCATTATTAGGGCGCTTCCAAAGTTTGTTGATATTTTAAAGTAGGTTGTTTTGGCCTTTGTTATGTTTCTTACTTTTTCTATTATGAAGTTGTCGTAAAAGTTTATGTTTTGAGTGGCTACTAGAATTGTTGTTAATAGAAAAAGTACTGATAATAGTACTAATATTACTATTTTTTTGTTTTTTATAAAATCACCTCTTTGGTTATTATATCATGTTTTCATTTTATTTTAAATCCATCTTTATAGTCGTAATAGTAATCATCGTTTACTAATAGATATGGATCATAACTTTTTTTCATTAAGTTTTCGAATGTTTCTTTGGAAATTTCTGTTTTTTCTATTTTTTCGGTTGGTTTTGGTTTTTGTTTTTGTTTTTGGTCTTTTGGTTGATTATTTTCTTTTGATTGGTCTTCTTCTTTGAAAATTATTGGACATTTGTCGCATATATAGTAATGTGTTTGGTTATTTTTTAACTCCATTGTTAGGTATTCTCCAGTTGAGATTTGATACACAAGATTTGATGAATATGTTTGAACGTCCGTTTTTAGATTGTTTTCTTTGTCATATGTTTTATCTATTTCTGTTGTTTCTTTGGTACTTCCTGTTATTTTTTCTCCATCATAGTAATCGTGATATAGTGTTTCTTTGTATTCTGTTGTTGTTTCGAATGGAGTGTATGTTTTTTTATGCGTTTTTTTGCTTTTGTGCGTACTTATTTTGCCATTTTTATTTTCACATACTGTAAGATATGAATTTTCTTCGGTTTCATTATTTTGTTTTCTAATGATACTACCATAGTAAGAAAGTCTGTTTTCTTCGATTAGAAATGCTTTGTATTGTGTTTTGTTTTGGTTCTGCCATGTTAAGCGATTGTTTTCGTACTCATAATTACCTGCATTTAAGATTTTGTTTATTTCTTTTAGCATAACTTTTGTTGCTTGATTTATGTCAAATTTTTGGACTACTATTTTTGTTATATGATCTAATAATTCTTCTTTGTTCATGTTACCTCCGTTTATTATATTTTTATTATACCATTTATTGGTTAGGATGTAAATTGTGTATTTTTGTGAGTTTAGGTATAATAAAACCCTTGATGGACAAGGGTAATAATCTTTAGTGGCGTCCCCGAAAGGATTTGAACCTTCGACCTATTGCTTAGGAGGCAATTGCTCTATCCAGCTGAGCTACGGGGACAGGAAATGTTTTATTTTATTAAAACATTTATTAGTAATATGAATAGAAAATTTATTGCTGCTTTGAAACTTTTATAATCTATTCCAAATTTTTCTTTTAGAGATACGTAGTCATCTACTAAATCAACGATTATGCTTTCTCTACTTTTTGGGAGGTGCCCTCCGATTGGATACATGTGTGATATTATTATGTTTTCTTCTTTTTTTGTTAGAGTTGTTATTTTTTTTGCATTTTCTAGGGCTTTTTTTGGATGTTTGAACATTCTTTGTTTTTTGTTTTCAAATTCTTCGTCAAAGAAGAAGTCATGTAGAAGTGCTGCTTTTGTGGCACTTCCGTAATTGAGCCTTAGTTTTTTACATATTTTATATGTTTTATATGAAACATCTAGACTGTGATTGAATCTGTTGCTGTTGTGATGATGTTTTTCTTCTTTTAATTTTATAAATTTTCTATTGTTAAGAATTTTTTCTATTATTTGTAGATATTCTTTGTTATTCATTTTCTCACCGCTTGTAATTATATCATATTCTGATACTTTTTTCAAATTTTTGACTTTTTGGGATAAAGTTTACAGTGGAGTTTACATTTGATTTTAGAAAATAATATTTCTTATTTTTTGTTTGGTTTCGATAAATTTTATGAATGATTCGCATATTTAACATATGTAATATTTAAATCAATAAGCATTTTTATGAAAAATATTCTATTTGAATTAATGTAATTATTATCATTGCTATATTAGAATAAGATTCCATTTTTTCTTTATTTAAGTTGAATATCCTTTTTCATAGTAAACATATATGCAAATTAATTTAAATATTCTTGTAAATGCCCTTTTGATATCTTTCCGAATTTATTTAATCTAACTTTCTACCAGTGATAAAACCCATTTATTTTTGCAACATTAATTTGCTGATTACTATAAAATCCTGTGTAACTTGCTTTTATTTCGAACTTTTTCAACATTTTTAAAAAGTAAGATTATTTCATCTTACTTTTTCCTTAATTTTTTCTTTTTCTTCCATCTTAATTTCTTCTCTTAAAGGCAAAGTTAGTTCTCCACTATGTAGAATTGTTAAATCATGCAATGCTCTAGTCATTGCTACATATAAAAGTTTCATATCAATTGCCCTTTTACTGCTGTATAGTTTTTCTGATGCATTTGCTATAATAACGCTATCAAATTCTAGACCTTTTGATAAATAAGAAGGGATAGTACAAATACCACCATTGTATTCATCATTTTTAGAATTTATATTTTCAGCAGTCACCCCAAGTTTGCCTAATTGCTTATTTATACTTATAGCTTCTCCTTCAGTTTTGGTAATAATTGCGATTGATTGGTAATTTTTTGATAAATTATCATTTATAGTATTAATAATAGTATCTAACTGATTATCATTTGTTTCAATATATTTAACTCTATCGCCGTGTCTTATAACTGGCTCTGCTTTTTTCATACCTACATGCTCTACAATATTATTTGCAGAATTCATTATCTCAGCAGTAGTTCTGTAACTTTTTAATAAATACTTCATATCGCAATTTTGATCAAATGATTTATTGATTACACTTTCCCAGTCTTTTATACCTCTATATTGGTATATAGATTGTGTTAAATCTCCAAAAATGCTAAATGTTGCTTTTGGCATCATTTGTTTTAAGGCATAAAAGTTAAAGTCTCCTAAATCCTGTGCTTCATCTATGACAACATGCCTAAATTTTTGCAATTCTTCTGGCTCTTGCAATTTATTTTTCAAATATAGGAGCGCAGCTAAATCTTCAAATTCTATCTTTTTCTTCTTAACATTTGCAATATTTTCTTTTACATATGAGGTTATATCATATTCTTTTCTATCTAAATACTCATCTATGGTATTTAAAAAATTTAAATATAAAGCAATGATTTTTGGGTTTGCTTTTGAAAAATACTTTTTAATACCAACCTTACATCTTTTATTTATTTCATTTTTAACTTTTTGGTGTTTTTGATTTTCATCTCTTTTTTGTTCCAGAGTTAACTCATCAGTTTTATCTAGATATTGTTTCCATACACTTGAAACAATACTAGATTGATAATTTTCAATATAATTTTCCATAAGAAGCATCACTCTGTCTATTTTTTTCTTATGGCTATCTTTAAATAAAAAGTTGTCCTTTGTTTCATCATAAAAGTTTCTTATTATACTACCATCAATAATCTTATAACCATTTATTTCAAAGTCTTGTCCGCCAAAAATAGAGTTCATGTAATTATCCATAAATTTATCGAGAGCATTTTTGTAAACCATAGATGTTTTTAATTTTTCAAAGAATAATTCATTTTCATTAGTTATAGATTTTATTAAATTATTTTCACTTGGTAAATATGTGAAATTTTCTTTTATATAAGATTTGACAAGTTCTTCATAAGTTAATTGTTCAACATTAGGAGCATCTAAATCTGGTAATACCCCTGAAATATAATTTATAAAAAATTTGTTTGGCCCTATAACTAAATATTGTTCTGGCTCAATATTGTTCATGTAATTATATACTAAATATGCAATTCTATGTAGTGCAACTGTTGTTTTTCCTGATCCTGCAACACCCTGTACAATTAGGTTCTTATTTATTTTTTCTCTAATTATATCATTTTGTTCCGATTGAATAGAAGCTACTATATTTTTTAATCTACTATCTGCATTAACGTTTAAATAAGGTTTTAATATTTCATCATTTGATACGGTATCAACGTCTCTAAAATTAAGTAACTCACCATCTTCAATATTATACTGTCTTTTTAATAACAAATCACCTGTGATAATTCCAGTTGGTATTTCATAAGAAACTCTACCAACATTACTATCATAATAAACTGAGGCAATTGGTGCTCGCCAATCAATGGTCATCTGATTACTATTTTTGTCTTCAACTCCAACCTTACTTAAATAGTATTTGTTAATCTTATTTTCACCATCAACTTTAAAATCTATCCTAGCAAAATATGGCTTATCCTTTGTTTTTTTTAATAGTTTCACTTTATTAGAATACATAATCAAAAAATGCTCTAACAAATAGGGATCTTCCTTGTATTGAGAAGGTAACTTATCAATTTGTATCTCGTATTCCTCTATTAAATGGCTAAATCTTGTAATTACATCCTTTAAATATTGTTTTTCTTTTTCTAACTCGTTCATATATTGGGTACTCCTTTCTTTCTATTAAGTAATACATATATTATATATGAATTTTAAAAAATTGCAATTTTTAATTTATAAATAATCAAAAATATGCTAAAATAAATTTGGTGAATAATTATGGAGTATTTTGATATATTATCTAAAACTAGACAAAAGTTGAATTATACCAAGCACAGAGAATGTAGGTTAAGAAGCAATGAATATAATCAAGGAGCTGAACTTTGGATATTAAACAATGGCAAACTTCTCATCACTAAGCGTAGTATGGAAAAATCGCATCCTGGAGAATGGGAAACTCCTGGTGGGTGTTCTCAAAAATCAGAAACCTCTATAGACACAATAATTAGAGAGGTAAAAGAAGAAATAGGTGTATCTTTATCTGAAGAAAATCTAGAACTAATTGGCACACAACTTTATAAGAAGCAATTTGTTGATGTTTTCAAAACTAATAAAACAATAAACACTTCAAGCATAAAACTACAATTAGAAGAAGTTTCAGAATTTAAGTTTGTCACTAAAGAAGAGTTTATCAAAATGATTAAAAATAATGAAATTGTAAATTCGGTAGCGGATAGATACTTTATGTTTAAGGATAATATAAACATTGATTGGTGATTATTTCACCAATCTTTTTTGTGGAACTGCATACATTACTAGTTCTGCATTTCTTAATTTATTTCTAAATGTAGAAGCATATTTTCTATAAAAAATTTCATAATCATCATGTAAATTTTTTATATACATTGGTAGTTCATATAAATCGGTCGGCAAATGATAAGCACACGCAGCTATTACTGGTTTATTTTCTAATATTGTCTGCTTGGCTCCTTTTAAAGCTTCAAGTTCCATTCCTTCTATATCCATATTTATTAAGGATACTTTATCATTATTGCAAATAAAATCGATTTTATTTTCTTTATTGTCAACAAAAGTATTAATACCTATTACTTTCTTTTTTATATTTTCAGGAATATAATTTAAGTTTTTTTTAAATTGTTTTACTCTTTCTTTATCCCCTTCTAATGCATATATTCTTCTAAAATCATCTTTAAAGTTTTCTAAATAATAAAACAATGTATCTCCATTAGAGCTTCCACAATTGACAAAAGTTTCATCTGAAGTATGATTATATACATCTTTATCAAAATATTTAATCCAAGTAGGATTCTGTTTTAATCTATAAAAATCTGCATACATCTTTGTTCTTATATATTCCACATAAACTCCTTTAGATTCATCATCATGTAACATATTTAGCATTGTTATTATTTCTCTTTCTTTTTTCCTGAAATATTCTAGATATTCAGTATCGTGTTTAGGCATTTTTTCATAATCATATGGACACATATAATCTTTTATATTATTATCGCTCATTTTTTTTATTAATTCAGATTGAAATGCAGGATATTTGTAGTTGGAGTCTGTTAGTATTAAAAAATACTTGCCAGATTGGTTTAACTTATCTAAATCATCTAAACTGTTACACACATAATCAGGGATGATATTTTCTGTGGCTAGCCAATTAATACAGGATAGAATCATTGAATCAGTTCCCAACAAAATCAATTTATATCCTTCATTATTAATTTTATATCTCAATATAGGTATATTATTAGGTGGTTCATATACACCGTGTACAATACTCATATCATTATTTAATATTCTTTTTAAATAATCTTCCATTTTATCACTTTCCTATTTTTAATACTTTCATCTTACACTTACATTCCTGATCTTGATAAAAATCATAATTAGGATAAATTTTATTAATATGAGGCATATTCTGATATGTTATTCTACCCTCTTTTATTTCTTTGTAAGTTTCATACACTACTTTAAAGTCTTTATATCCTATTTTTTTTGCTAATTCTATTATCGGCGGATTGGCTCCTGTTTTTTGATCTATACCAAGAAAATCAAATAATAACATATAAATATTACCGTCATCTTTTAAATATCTATATGAATTTTCTAATATTTCTAAAATGAATTTTCTTCCATCTTCTCCTCCAAAATCATGAAGGGTTCCATTTAGCATAGGCATTTGTGGTGGATTAGTTAATATTAAATCAAAATCCTTTTCATCTATATTTTGAAAATAATTACTATTGAAACATTTAATACTTTCTAAATTATTGTCAGATATAACCTTGTTAAACCATTCAACACAATTATTATCGTAATCTATAGATACAACATTATTAGCACCATTTACATAGGCAATTAAACTTAAAATACCTAAATACCCACACCCTAAATCTAATACTTTTTTATCTTTGCAATTTTTTTCTGACAATATCATATCAAAAAGTAATCCAGATTTTGGTATATACCCGTCAGATGATATTTCTAGTTTTAAATTATGATATAAAAAATATTTTTTATCATTTTTTTCTAAAATATAATAATTTTTTGTATTAAATGGATTATAAACCTTTAATTTTTTCATAATAACCTCCTATTATTCTTTCTGTGTACTTATCATAACCATTATTTACAATATAATCTTCTAATTCAATTAATGGGTAAATAATATCGTTGTTTTGCAAATATGGTTCCTCATTCACTATTATCATTTTAACTGCTGATGCATATGCATGTAGGGGTATGTTATCTATATATCCAAGTTTTTGAAGTATATTTTTGACTCTCTTACTATTAATTTCTGTAATATGTATCATTTTATTGTGGTCAAATTTAAAGACGTCTTCTTCTTTAAATATCCGTTCTTCAGAAAGAAGAAATGAACTATATTCCTCATATACACTATCTAAAAAATAACAAACCAATTCTGTATTTTCTTTATCAATTCCACGTTCAAAATCCATTATAGAAATATTATTATTGTCAATCAAAATATTTCTTGGTGCATAATCTTTCCAAAAAAATTTTTTATTCAAAAACTCTTTTAAGATTTGGTTAGTATATATAACTCCTTTTTTGTGCGAATCATGATTCCTTAGCATAATTTCTAAATTATCTCCATAACACCTTTCCATTATAATATTGTTGTCAACAAAATCATAAACTTCTGGTACTTTTATTGTGTAATCAACTCCATCAACACATATGTTTTGTCCTTTTATTATTTTAGAAGCACTTAATAGATAATTTAACTCTAATGCTGATGATTTTTTTATTACTTCGTTATCTTTAACAATAACTTTGCCCGCTTCTAATGAGATTATCTCCATACCATTTCCACTTCCATCCCATTTTACAAGATTTGTATTTAAATAATGAAAAAGATATTATGACTATTGTTAAAATATCATGGCTTCTTTATACTACAAAAACAAACCTTTTTGCTCTTATAAAAAGATGGTGAAAAAATATGAAAAAAATTGTAACTGGTAAAAACGTAAACATATAACAACACCTCTTTTTGATAATGACTAGTATTGTATACTATAAATCTCATTATGTCAACCTTCAAAAACTTTTTGAGATAAAGTTTACGGTAGAGTTTACATTTAATTTTAGGAAATAATGTTTCATGTTTTTTTTATATTTTTAATATTTTTGTTTTTTGTTTGGCTAGGAAAGCATTTTCTTTTTTTAATTCTATATTATCTAGAAAACTGAATACTTCTTCTTCACTTGTAATAGTTTTGTCGTGAAAACTTTCACTTAATGCGTCTTCTAGGGAAAAGCCGTATCCATAATTACATCTTTCTATTATTTCAGACTGAAAATTCTCTATACTTGGGATGTCTTTTTTTTGTAATTTTGGTTGTTTTTTTAATAGTTCCCATTTTAAAGTAGCGAGTTCGTCTCTTAATTTAAGGTTTAATTCTTTTTCACTTTCTTGGGTTGTCTTTTCTATTTTTATGTTTTCTCCGATACTAAAGTAAAAGGTTTTATCGTATTGTTCTACTGCGATTGGTACTATATCGACTCCTGTTTCTTTTGCCATTCTTACAGTGCCTGGAAATGTTTTCATTACTAGTTCATTTGGTGATACGTTCCAAGCGCCTTCTGGATAGATTAATAGATTTCCCCCTTTATTTAATAGTTCAATTGCTCTATTGTAGGCGATTTTTCTATCAGTTTTATTTTTTGTTTCTAGAGGAATTACTCCGTTCAGTTCTAAGGCTTTATATATTGGCATTTTATATAGTATACCGGGATCGCCAAGCATTAAATAAGCAGGCTTTTTTATAACTTGAAATGTTCTTTGGATGTCATTTCCTCCGATGTGAGTGCAGGCGAATATTTTTGGTTTGTTGTCATTGTTGCTACTTTTATCAGAGATTACAACGTTTTTTTCTTTAGAGAGAGTTTGATCGATTTTAAGTATTGCATTACATAAAAAGTGGATTTTTTTTCTTAGGTTGATTCCTTTTAATTTATCTCCTTTGTTGTAACAATGGATTCTGTATTCAGTGTAGTATTTAATTAACTCTTCTATATTCATTTTTCTTTTTTCATGTAAAGTTTTCTTTTCAAATTTTTCCATTTTGGTTTCCCCCTTGTTCATAACATTTTTAATAAAAGTTATTACGTGATGATTATATCATATATATTTTTAAATGTAAATCAACAAAAAAAGAGTATTGCTACTCTTAGAAATTTCTATGCATAAATGTTGGTATTTCTATTTCTTGTGGTTCAAATCCACCAGATGTTGTATCGTCATCGTCGTCTATATAACTTTCTTCTTTGTTTTCCATTTTGTTTAATGGGTTATATAGTGGTTGTTTTTTATTTTTCTTATCAAAGCCGGTTGCTATTACGGTTACGATTACTTCATCTGTTAGGTTTTCATTGATTACTGAACCGAATATTGTATTTATATCTGTGTTGGCTGCTGCTCTTACTACTTCTGCGGCTTGTTCTGCTTCGAATAGTGTTAGATTTGCGCCTCCGGTTATATTTATGATTGCATCGGTTGCTCCATGGATTGATGTTTCAAGTAGTGGAGATGAAACTGCTTGTTTTGCTGCTTCGATTGCTCTATCTTCTCCCATACCTATACCTATACCTATTATTGCGTTTCCTGATTTTTCCATTACTGCACGGATATCGGCGAAGTCTAGGTTTACTAGTCCTACTACGGCGATTAGATCTGATATTGATTGTACTCCACGTAATAGAACGTTATCTACTTCTTTGAAGGCGTCTAACATTGATGTAGATTTATCTATTATTTCTCTTAATCTATCATTTGGTATTACTATTAGTGTATCTACATGTTTTTTTAATTCTTCGATACCTATTAAGGCATTGTCCATTCTTCTTTTGCCTTCGAATGAGAATGGTCTTGTTACTATGGCTACAGTTAATGCTCCAAGGTTTTGGGCTATTTCTGCGATTACTGGGGCTGCACCTGTTCCGGTTCCTCCGCCCATACCGCATGTTATAAATACCATGTCTGCTCCTTTTAGGCATTCTTCTAATTCTTTTTTTGCTTTTACTGCAGCTTCTTTTCCTTTTTCTGGGTTTCCGCCTGCTCCTAGTTTACCAAGTTGAATTTTGTTTTCTGCTTTTGATGCATTAAGCACTTGTGCATCTGTGTTTACCACAATGAAATCTACTCCACGTACTCCTGCGTCAATCATTCTGTTTATGGCGTTTCCCCCGCCGCCGCCAACTCCGATTACTTTTATTTTTGCCAGTTGGTCCATCATTGCTAAATCAAACATAACTTCATCTCCTTATTCAAATATTTTTCCAAATATTTTTCCTAGTGCACTGCCTGTCCCCATTTTTTTTCTTACTTTTAGCATTTCATCAACTTTTTCATCTATAAACATTGTATATTCTTTTTCTCTTAAATTAAGTTTGTCAATAAAATATCTTATTGATCCATATGCACTCGAGTATTTATTATCTCTTATTCCTATTATATTATTATTTAAAACTTGTCCTTTTCGTCCATATGTATCTTCTAAAAGAGCATTAAAGCCTAGCATAGATCCTATTGCTCCTGTTACTATTATATAACTTATTTCGCGATTTGTTAAGATATTTATTTCATTTTTCATATTTTTTAGCATTTCTACTAGTTTAAATTCTATTAATTCTGATAACATATACTGATTTATGTCTATTTTTTGGTTTAATCTATTTGTTATTTGATAGTTTTCGTCGCCATCTGCATATCTTCTACTGGCTACTCCATATTCTTCTTTTATTCTTTTTGATTCTTGCATATCTGTTTTGTAGTTAAATTCTAATACTTTGTCAATTTCGTCTCCCCCTGATGGTAATATTTTTTCTTTTATTAAGATTCCTTTGTTGAAGACGGATATGACTGTTTTTTCTTTTCCTATATTTATTAGGGAAACTACTTCTTTGTCTAGTTCTTTGTCTTTTGCTGCATAGTAATCTGCGATTGATGAAATTGTAATGTCTACTACTTCAATTCCTATACTTTCTAGGATTCCGACTACTGAGTAAACATTTTTTTTAGGTACTGAGACTACTACGGATTTTGCTGCTAGGGTACTTCCTTCTAAGCCTAGAGGATTTTTTACTTTTTTTATTCCATCTATTTTGTATTCTATTGGCATTATACCTACTACTTCCATGTCGCTTTCTACATTATTTTTTAATGATTTTTGTAGGCATGAAAAGATTTTGCTTCCTGTTATTATTTTATTTTCGTTTGTTATATTTACTTCTGCCATTGTTATGTTTATGTCTATGTTGTTAGATGGTACGATTGCTAGTACTTGTTCTACTTTGGTTCCTAGTTTGCTTTCTAGTGTTTTTATTACTTTTTTTAGGGCGCTTGTTATTTGGTTTGCGTCTACGATTAATCCTCTTTTTACGCCTTTTGTTTTTACACTAGCGGTTGCAAGTACATTTAGTTTTTCGTTATAATCTTCTATGGTAACTGCTTTTATTTCGTCAGTACCTATGTCAATACTTGTATAAATCTTTCTCATATGCATCCCTCTTATACCTCAATAAAATTATACAATATAAAGATTATAGTTGCAAGATTTTTTTTAAAATGAAAAGATAAGTACCCTTATTACAAGTACTTATCTACTATTTTTTTGAAATCATTTAAGTTGTCATCCATTACTATGCAGTCTGTAAATCCGTCTTTTATGAAGTGTTTTTTTATAAATTCTTTGTCTTTTTCTATCATTATTATAATTGGGGTTTGGAATTTTTTATTTTTCTTTAATTCTTTTTGTACTGTGTAAGCGGATTCTGGTTTTAGTTCATCTTTTAATAGAATTAAGTCAAATTTATCTCCTTGATTTATTTTATCTATTACATCTTTTCCCATTAGGGTTGTTATTATGTCTATATCGTATTTTGATAGAGCGTTTTCTATACTTTCTAGGTTTGTATCGGTTGCTACTAGTACTCTTTTACGACTTTTTACGTTTAGGTTATATTTTTTCGCTTCTTTTATAGCACTATTTTCTTTGTTTTCTTCTATTTTTTGATCTATTACTACTGTTATGATTGTACCTTTTTGCTCTTCACTTTTTATATTTATTGAGCCTCCGAGTAATTTTAATATTTTTATTACTGTAGGTAATTTTAATTCTAGGTTGTCTTTATTTTGAAATTTTTTAATATCTAGATCGTCATTTGTTTCTAGAAGTTCATTTATTTTTTCTATACTCATTCCACATCCAGAGTCTTTTATTATAAATATTAATCTTGCTATATTATATCTTGTTATTGCTTCTATTTCTATGTCTATGAAGCCTTTTTCTGTATGTTGTATTGCATTTGAGATGATTGATAATAGTATTTGTTTTAATTTTACATAATCGCCATATAAATATTTTGGACATTCGCTTAGTTTTTTGAAACTTAATTCTATTTTGTTTTCTTTTTCTTTGGTTTTTAATTTGTTTTTTGTTATTACTTTTATGTCTTGGAATAGTTTTTCTGTTAGATATTTTTCTTGATATATTTTTATCTTTTTTACGTCCATTGATGAGATGTCTGTTATGTCATTTATTATAAAGTAGGCACTGTTTGCATCTTGCTGTATTTTGTTTATTATTTCTTGCCTTTTTTCTTTGCTTGTTGTTTGTTCATAGTTTTTTGTGTTTTTTATTATTTCTTTTACTGGTTTTTTCATTTCTTGTGAAATTCTAAATAGTAAGTTTGATTTATCATTTACTGATTTTTCTACTAGTTCTTTATTTCTTAAAAGTGTATTTATTGTTTGTATATCTGGATTTTCTATTGTGAAATACATTATATAGCAAAGTAAAGCACTTATTAAGTCATATATTATTAGTCCACGATAAACTAATGATAGTATGTATAGAAAGATCATTATTAATGCGATTAGGAATATTGTGTAGTATCTTTTATCGTTTTTTTTGAAGTTTTTGATATTTACTACCATGGATGATATTAAGGAAATGGCTACTAGTAGGTATCCTAAGGTAATTGTAGGTCCGGTTGTGTTTCTTGCGAATGCTTCTTCTGTTATTGTTACATGTGTAAAATTTACTATGATGAAAAATATGATGTTTGTTATAAGTATTCCTTTCCATAGTATTTCTTTATTTTCTCTTACTTTTTTATATGATATTAATAGGACGTAGCCTAGTAAAGATGTGAATATTATTACAAATGAGGTGGATACTAGTTTATTTATGTAGTCTACTAAAAAGTAGTATTTTGTGTTTAATTGTTCTAGAGTTGTTAAAGCGCTTATGGTGTGTACTATTGTGTCTAAACCAGATGAAATTAAGGATGTTATTAAAATTATTTTATATGCTTTGTTTTCTTCATAGTTTACTCTTTTTTTTGAGTAAAAAATTATTACTAATAGTAAAATAAATATAAATGACATTAAGGGTATTTCAAATTCCATTGAATTAAATTTCATAAAGACCTCCTACTTTAGTAACATTGTAACAAAATTGTTTTGTGAAGGCAATATTTTTTGGTAAGAAAAATGGAATAAAAATTATAGTTTTTTATTCCAATTATTGTGCATAAATTTATTAAAATTATATTTTTCGTCTTCTTTTCTTCTTACTAATGTTGGTCCTAATATGTGGGCATTTTTTTCTGTTACCTCAATCTTGTCTATACTTTCTCTTAAACTTATTAGTTCTTTATCATCTTTATCTAAGTATCTTGTTAGTTCTTCATCAAAAACATCTTTTGTCCATTTTGTTTTTTGATATTCTTTTGCTCGTTCTATCATGTAGTCCATTCTAGGATCTTTTCCTAAACTACTTCTTTTTATGTGTGGTGCATTTTCTAATAGGTTTTCATAAAGAAGTGTTGATAGAATGTCTCTTAGGTATAAGTTTGCTTCTTCTTTTGATGAGAATTCTTTTAAGTCTATTGGATCTGCGAATTTCATATATATTTCTTTTTTACCAAATTCATTATATGGAGCGATGGGTACTACTTCGCATCCTGTTTTTTTGGCTAGTATGTATGGACTTGAAAAGAGTTTTTGGCAAAGTAAGTTTTCTGTGTTGTTGAAACCTCCTTCTGGAAATATTAATACACTTGTTCCAGCGTTTAGTAATCTTTCTAATTTTTGAAGGGCTTCTTTTCTATTTTTTTCATCTTTTCTATCTACGTATACGAAACCATTAAGCCAAGCGAAGTACATGTCTTTGTTAACTTCTAGTTGATCGGATGTTCCAAATAATAGGTATACATTTCTGTCTATTGTTGCTAAGTTTGCAATTGAGTCTTCGACAAAGTTATGTGTTGATACAAAGATGTATGGCTTGCCTTTTTCCAAATCTGGATAGTATTTTTCTTCTTTGTTTTCTTGATTTTCTTCTAAACTTAATTTTTTTGTTAGACATATTTTTCCATCGGTTGCTAATTTTAGTATTGGTCTTAGTGCTGGATTTATTGCTCTTCTTAATTTTATTCCGGTATTTGATGTGAAGTTTTCTACGTTTGCATATTTAAAATTTCTTATTCCATAATTTTTCATTGTTTTTCCCCCAGTTCTTGTTTTTTCTTTGGTTATTATAACACATTTTTTTTAAAATAAAAAGATAAGTACGTTTTTTTTATAAGTACTTATCTACTATTTTTTTGAAATTATTTAAATTATCGTCTATTACTATGCAGTCTGTAAATCCATCTTTTATGAAGTGTTCTTTTATGAATTCTTTGTCTTTTTCTATCATTATTATGATTGGGGTTTGGAATTTTTTATTTTTCTTTAATTTTTTTTGTACCGTGTAAGCGGATTCTGGTTTTAGTTCGTCTTTTAATAGAATTAAATCAAATTTATCTCCTTGATTTATTTTATCTATTACATCTTTTCCCATTAGGGTTGTTATTATGTCTATATCGTATTTTGATAGAGCGTTTTCTATACTTTCTAGATTTGTATCGGTTGCTACTAGTACTCTTTTGCGACTTTTTACGTTTAGGTTATATTTTTTTGCTTCTTTTATAGCGCTATTTTCTTTATTTTCTTCTATTTTTTGATCGATTGTGACTACTACTATTGTTCCTTTTGTGTCTTCACTTCTGATACTTATTGCGCCTCCTAGCATTTTTATTATTTTAACTACTACTGGTAGGCTTAGATTTAAATTGTCTATATTTTCGAAGTCATTTATGTTTGTGCTGTCGCTTTGGGATAGGATATTATTTATTTTTGAAATACTCATTCCGCATCCTGAATCTTTTATTGTGAATACTAAACGGCATACATCGTATCTTGTTATTGTGTCTATTTCTAGGTCAATGAAGCCTTTTTTGGTATATTTGATACTATTTGAAATTATTGATAATAGTACTTGTTTTATTTTTATATAGTCTCCGCATAGTTTTTCTGGATAACTGTTACATATTTTTAGCCTAAAGTTGATGTCATTATTTTTGTTTTCTAGTGCTAGTTGATTTAAAATGCTACGTTCTAATGTGACGAATAGTTTTTTTGTCATGTATATGTTGTCTTGCATTTTTATTTTTTTAACGTCCATTGATGATACGTTTGTGATGTCATTTATTATGAAATAGGCATTGTTTGCGTCTTGTTCTATTTGTTCTAGTAAGTTGTCTTTTTCTTTTTTTGATGCTACAGTTTTATATTGTTTGCTGTTTTCTATGATGTTTCTTACTGGTTTTTTCATTTCTTGTGAAACTTTGAATAGGAAGTTTGATTTATCTGTTACTGTTTCTTCGACTAGTTCTTTGTTTCTTAGAAGTGTTTCTATCATTTGCATGTCTGGATTTTCTATGGTGTGGTACATGATAAAGGCAATGAATATGAATATTGGATTTACTAAGTAGTTTAGTTCTGGATTAAATATCATGCATACTAGTACTAGGCTTCCTAGGAATATTAATAAGTAAAGTGGTATGTATTTTTTGTTTTTTAAGTTTTTATAATTTAGTAGCATACATACTATTTGAAGTATAAATCCTAGGGCGAACATTGTGTATGTGAACATTATTGCGGGACCGGTTGCTACGGCTCCTTTTTCTGTTACATCTACGTTTATTGGTAGTAGTGCGTTTATAAATACACTTATTATTGTAATTATTTTAAATATTTTGAACCATTTGTCTTTATTTATTTTATCTTTTAATGATATGTAAAAGTAATAGAATGTTAATATTGCAATCCATACTATTAAGCATATTAAATATATTTTATTTAGTATAATTATTAGAAATTCATTTGTGTTAAAGTTTGGACTTACAGCGAGTCCTAGTATTAGTCCGCTTAATGATATGCATATTGTTGCGATTAGAAAGTTTTTGTATGTTTCGTCTTCGAATTGCTTTAGTCTTTGTTTACTAAAGAAGACGATTGTTGTTGATAAAATAAGTAAAAATGCATAAATGTTAATTAATAAAAATCCTAATATACTATTCATTGTATCACACTCCAATTATTTAAGGCTTCTTACTTTGCCTTTTTTATTTTTATATATTTCTATGTTTCCAACTGCTACGTTTGTTTCATCTACGTCGACGTTTATTGTGTCTGTTACATCTTCTTCTCTTAGAGCGATATCGTCTATTTTGTTGCCTTTGTTAAGTGGCATTTCTTTTCTGATTTTGAATTTTGATGGTATTTGTCTTGAGTTCATTGTTGGATTTGATATTATGTTTTTATAGACTATATCTTCGACTAGTTTTATTTGTTCTTCTTCGGTTAAGTTATCTTTTTCTAAAACTAGGTGGCAGATTGGCATTGTTCCTTTTATTCTTTCATCATAGTAACCTACTATTCTAGCGTGTTTTACCATTTCGTTTTCTTCGATTGGTTTTTCTATTTCTGATGGTTTTACTTTGAATCCATCTATTCTTGCGAATGATCTTCCTTTTCTTTCGTCTATGAAGAAGCAGCCGTCTTTGTCCATGTAGCCGATGTCTTTTGTACGGATATATTCTCTTCCATCCATTTCATAACGAGGAACGATTGTTTCTCCGTGTAGTTTTCCGTTTGTTATATGGTCTGCGGATACGGCAATTTCACCACGTAATTTGTCTTCGCCTTTTTTAAATTTTAGTGGTACTAAATGGTCTTCTATGTTTGGATCTATTATTGTATAGATTGTTTTTGGTGCGGGGATTCCTATGGTGTATTCTTTGTTGTAGGCATCTTTTGCATAGGTTCCGCAGCCACAGTATTCACTCATTCCGTGTCCTTTTTCTACTTCGGCGTTGCTTCCGTGGGCTTTTAACCATTTATTTAGTTTTTCTTCATCTTTTGGTGTCATGGCATCTCCACCATAGATTACTTTGTTTACGTATGATAGATTTTCGTTTTCTAGATATTTACAATCTGGAAGTGATGTTAGTAATGCTGGTGGTGTCATAAATGCATTTGGTTTATATTTTTTTACTAAGTAACCAAATTCTCCAAGAACGAATTCTGGAACGTGGATGTTTATTCCTTTGTTGTAGTATGTTTGAATACCGTTGTTGTATCTTCCAAATGGTGCAAATCCTGGTAAGAGATGTAGTGATGTTTCTCCTTCTTTTGGTCCTACTCCGGCGATTTCGCATTGCACTATTGACGCTATTGCATTTTTGTTTGAAAGTGCGATTGGTTTTGGTCTTGCACCACTTGTTCCTGATGTGTGTCCTATGTAGTTAATTAGTTCTGGATCTCTTACTATTTCGAATTTTGAGTTTTCGCATTCTTTGTATAGATCTTTATATTTATGAACTTTTAGTGGTGATGTTTTTATTGCATCTTTTAATATTTGATCTTCTTTTTCCATTTGATCTAGTCTTTCTAGGGTGCTTTTGAAGTTCATTAGTGCATTTTTATCTATATCGTCTTTTAGAAGATCTTTTCCTTTGGCTAATCTTTCATAATTTATTGCATCTTTTAGGTAACTTAGTTGTCCTTTCATATCCATAGACTCTGCTGGATTAAGTAGGATTATGTCATTTATTCCTAATTCTTTTAGTTCGTTTTCTATTGGTTTTAGCATTCCAAGATAGCATTTATCTAGAGCAACGATGTATTTTGGTTTTTCGTATTTTATTATTTCTAGTGTTTTTTTGGCGTTTTGCATGATGTCCATACTATCGGGTCTTGGATCTATATAATCACAGATGGCACCGATTTGTGTTGCACCGAACCAGATTTCTTCTTCTTCTGGAATGTTTGGAACCATTGTTAGGATGATTTCTCCTTTTTTTACTCCTAGATTAGAAAGTACTTTGGATGCTACGTCTGCATTATGGAACATTTCATCATAACTTACTTGTTTTCCATAGTATTCATATGCTGTTTTATGCATTCTCCATTTGTTTCTTTCTTTTAGTACTTCGACCATATTTGTTTTTGGTTCTTCTTCAGGAATATGTGTTCCTTCATAGTATTTCATCCATGGTTTATCTATGTGTGGATAACCTGTTTTTCCGTTTTTCATTGTTTTTCCCCCATTCATAATTTGTTTTACCCTTTGATTATAACATAGTTTTGTTTTTTTTCTACATTTTTTTGAATTTTTCTAGTTAAAGTTTTCTAGTTTTTGACATAATGAAACAATTTGTGATTAGTTGTGTACATTTTTCTAGTTTTTGTGTTAGAATTAATGTGGTGATTGAAAGATGAATGTTGTTATAAAGGTTGATGAAGAGACTAAAAAGAAAATGATTGATTATTATAAAGATAAAGTTAGAGATAAGACTCCGCCTTATGCTATATTTCAGGCTGAGGAGGAGGATACGATTATTACGCTTTATAATTCTGGTAAGTGTATGTTTCAGGGCACTAGTGCTTTTGTTGATGCGAATATGTGGAAAGCGGTTAAGGATAATGATTCTTCTTCTTTTGATGAAACTGATTATATGAATGTTACTTCAGTTGGGTCTGATGAAGTTGGTACGGGGGATTATTTTGGTCCGATTGTTGTTTCTTCTTGTTTTGTTAAGAAAGAGGATATTCCTTTTCTTAGGGATTTAGGTTGTACGGATTCTAAGAAGATTACTGATGATAAGATTAGGAAGATTGCTCCGCTTATTACGGAGAGGATTAAGTATAAGAGTCTTATTTTGAGTAATAGTGAATATAATGAGAAGTATTCTAAGGAAAATAATATGAATAAAATAAAGGCTATTATGCATAATAGGGTTTTGAGTTTAATTCTTGATGAGGTTGATGAGAAGCTTGATTATGTTATTGTTGATGAGTTTGCTAAGGAAAATAGATATTATGGTTATTTGAGTGAGATTCCTAATGTTGTTCGGGATATTACTTTTGTTACTAAGGCTGAAAGTAAGAATTTTGCGGTTGCATCTGCTTCGATTATTAGTAGGTATATATTTTTAAATGAGTTTGATAAGTTATCTGATAAGTATCATGTGCCACTACCTAAGGGAAGTGGTGCGAATGTTGATAAGATTGGTGAGGAACTTGTTTCTAAATATGGAAGGGATGTTCTTGATAGTTGTGCTAAGAAGAATTTTTCTAATACTAGTAGGATACTAAAGACGAAGATTATTTAAGTTTTATATTTAGATGGGAAAACCCCTAGATTTTTTCTAGAGGCTTTTTATTTATATAGTTACTTAAATAAAGAATCGAACTATCTAATAAATTGTTTAGTACTATTATGTATTTTTTACATTTTAGTTATAATATAAAATATTCCTAGTATTTTTCTAATAAATTCCTAATAAATTTTTTGTATACAACTTTTTTAACATATACAATAAATATGTTAAATTTTTGTCTTTTTTTTAACATATAATTGATAATATGTTAATTTTTTCAGATTTTTTATGCATTTAAAAAGCAGTACATAATGAAATGTACTTGCTTATTTATTAGTTCATTAATTTTTGAATTTTATTTTCTGTTTTAACTCTTGTTTTGTTTTTAGTTTTTTCATATAGATTTATTTCTAGTTCTTCTTGATTTTGCATGTCTTTTTTTTCGTAGTTTACTAGTTCTTCTACTATTATTTTGTTTAGAGTTTTGGGAAGTGTTAGCACTTTTCCTTCTTGGTTTTCTTTTATATTTATTGATTTTAATATTATTGGTAGTTTTGCTAGGAAGTTATATTCTAAGGCGTCTTTTTGAAGGGCTGCTTTTAACTGATTTTCTGTTAACTGAGTGTCATTAAGATATATGTGGCTTTCTTTTCCTATTACTCCTTTGTTTGTTATTATTTTTGATACTTGGGTTGTTTTTACTAGTTCTTTTTTATCTTGCGTTTCTAAATATTTTATATTTTCTACATAGATTGTATTTTTTTCTGAGGTGTTGTCTTCTTTTACTATTTCTTTTTGTTTTACGTAATCTTTTCCATATATTTGGTTAAATAAATTTTCTAATAAATTATAGAAATTTTTTCTGTCTACTTTTAGTTTTTCCATTTTCTATTACTCCTTATTTATTAATTTATCTATCCCTTTTAATTCTTCATCTATTTCTAGTAATGATATTTGATGTATTTTGTCTTTTTCTTCTTTTATTTCTATTTCTTCTTGGGCTGTTTCTAGTTCTTTTAGGGGAAATACGTCAGTTATTTTTTCTTTTGAAATTGTTGATCCTGTTTTGTATCTATCTGATATAGATATTTCTGTGTTTTTGATATTTTTTATGTCTAGGCCTTGTTTTATTCCAAAGTATGTTTTGTTGTTTTCTATGAATACTTTTAGTATTTTATATGGGTTTGTTTTTACTTCTCTTAGAATTAGCAAGCCTCTTCTTGCGCGGGATGATTTTTCGAAGTCTTTTAGGTGTACTCTTTTTGCTGTTGATTTGTCTGTAAATATTGTTACGCATTCTGCTAAGTCTTCGAATGGGAGGGCACTTACTACGTGGTCTTCTTTTAGGTTTATTGCTTTTACTCCGCTTGATTTTATGCCTGATATTGGGACTTCGGTTATGCTAAACCATAGTGAGTAACAGTTATGGGTTGCGATAAATATGTTTTTGTTTGTTACTAGGAATGCATTTATTACTTCGTCTTTTTCTTTTAGTTTTATGCATGATATTGGTTTTGAGTAACGGTTTACTTTGAAGTCTTCTAGAGTTGTTCTTTTTATCATACCGTTTTTGGTTACTAGGGAAATTGTCATGTTTTTGGTGAAGTCTTTTACTGGGATGGCACTTATTATTTCTTCGGTTTCTGATAGTTTTATTATGTTGCTTATGTGTTTTCCTAGTGCTTTCCATTTTATGTCTGGTATTTCATATACTGGAAGATATAGATAATTTCCTAGGTTTGTGAATACTAAGAGAACGTCTTTTGTACTTTGGGCGAATAAGCCTATTACGTAGTCTCCCTCTTTTAGGGCTGGGGATTCTGTGTTTGATGTGTAACCTCTTTTTGATGTTCTTTTTACGTATCCTTCTTTTGTTAGGAGTACTACTACTTCTTCGTCTGGTATCATTGCTTTTTCGTCTATTTTTATGTTTGCATTTTCATTTATTATTTGAGTTTTTCTAGGTGTTGCGTATTCTTTTTTTATAGTGCGTAATTCGTCTTTCATTACTTTTTTTAATTCTTCTTCATCGTTTAGGATTTTTTCTAAGGCGTTTATTATGATGTTTAGGTTTTTTTGTTCTTCTAGAAGTACAGTTATGTCTGTGTTTGTTAGTCTATATAGTTGTAACATTACGATGGCTTCTGCTTGTTCTTTGGAAAAGTCAAATTCTTTTACTAAGTTGTCTTTGGCGTCTTGTTTATTTTTACTTTCTCTTATTACTTTTATTACTTCGTCTAGAATTGAGATTGCTTTTATTAAGCCTTCAGTTATGTGAAGTTTTTTTCTGGCGTGTTCTAGGTCGAAGTTTGTTCTTTTTATTATTACTTCTTTATAGTGGGCTAGATGGGCGTCTAGTATGTCTATTATTCCTAGTAGTTTTGGTCTTCTATTTACGATTGCGATCATGTTGTAGTTATATGTTGTTTGAAGTTCTGTGTTTTTGAATAGATAGTTTAGTATTAAATCTGCGTTTTTGTTTGATTTTAGTTCTATTACTATTCTAAGTCCATCTTTGTCACTTTCGTCTCTTACTTCTTGAATTCCTTCGATTTTTTTATCTATACGTATTTCATCTATTTTTCGTACTATATTTGTTTTTAGGACATCGAATGGTATTTCTTCGACGATTATGTTTGTTTTTGATTTTTCTTTTTCTATTTTTGTTTTTGCTCTTACTACTACTTTTCCTTTTCCTTTAGTAAAGGCGTCTATTATTCCTTTTGGTTCATATATTAAGCCTCCGGTTGGGAAGTCTGGGCCTTTTATTATTTCTAGGATTGTTTCTAAGTGGCAGTTTGGTGAATCTATTCTTTTTATAGTGGCATCAATTACTTCGCCTAGGTTGTGTGGGGGGATATTTGTTGCATATCCTGCACTTATTCCTGTTGTTCCGTTTACTAGTAGGTTAGGAAATTTTGCTGGTAGTACAGTGGGTTCTAGTTCTGTGTCGTCGAAGTTTGGTGCCCATGAAACGGTATTTTTGTCTATGTCTTTTAATAGTTCGTTGCTTATTTTAGCAAGGCGTGCTTCGGTGTAACGCATTGCAGCGGGGCTGTCTCCATCTATGGAACCGTTGTTTCCTTGCATGTCTACATATGGAGTATTTTGTTTCCACCACTGACTCATACGAACCATTGCATCGTAGATTGAACTGTCTCCGTGAGGATGGTAGTTACCCATGATGCTTCCGACTGTTTTGGCACTTTTACGATATGATTTGTCATAGGTATTGTGTTCTTTAAACATTCCATATAATATTCTTCTTTGAACTGGTTTTAAACCATCACGTACATCTGGTATAGCACGATCTTGGATTATATATTTTGAGTATCTTCCGAATCTTTCTCCCATGATTTCTTCAAGGGAATAATTATGTATTTTTTCTAAAACATCTCGCATGTGTATCACCTTTTATTATTATATAATATAATTATTAGTTTTTACAAATATTTAGGGTTTGTTTACGTAAAGTTTTTATATATTTATATAAAATGCATAAGAAAAGTACTAAGTATTATAGATATTTATATTACTTAGTACTAATTATATTATTTGTTATTTATGAAAGAGTGAAACTCTTACCTGAACATGGTTCTGCATAGACACTACTAGAGGAACCATACCACTTACTAGTTGTGTTAGTTAGACTTCCTGTTGTACTTGGTATTTTTACAGTCCAGGTTGTAGCATTAGAGCCTGCAAAATAATAAAACATATGACCCATATTTGTTACATTTGATGTGTCCCAATTTGATAAATCTAAATTAAAAGTTGTGGCATTTCTTCCAGCCATTGCAAACATACTATTCATTCCTTTTACATTTGATGTATTCCAGTTTGATATATTTCCTATACTCCAGGTTGTGGCATTAGAGCCTGTTCCAGAAAACATAGAACTCATATCTGTTACTTTTGATGTATCCCATGAAGATAAATCTCCTATACTCCAGGTTGTAGCAGAAGAGCCTGTGCTGTTAAACATCATTCTCATATTAGTAACTTTTGATGTATTCCATGAAGATAAATCTCCTATGTTCCAGGTTTTGGCAGAAGAGCCTGCTTCTGAAAACATTCCACTCATATCTGTTACTTTTGATGTGTCCCACGAAGATAAATCTCCTATACTCCAGGTTGTTGCATTGGATCCAGTCATATTAAACATACCACTCATATCTGTTACATTTGATGTGTTCCATAAGGATAAATCTAAATTAAAGGTTGAAGACTGATAACCTGTAGCACTAAACATAGAACTCATATCTGTTACATTTGATGTATCCCATGAGGATAAATTTAAGTTAAAAGTTGTAGCAGAAGAGCCTGCATCACTAAACATTCTTTTCATATCAGTTACACTTGATGTATTTAAGTTCGATAAATCTAAATTGAAAGTTGTAACACTAGAACCTGCGCGATCAAACATAAAACTCATATCTGTTGTGCTTGATGTATCTAAATTAGTAAAATCTCCTTTTTCCATTTTTCTAAAATCAGTAAACCAAGATGCAGTAGAAGTAGGTTGTATTGTTTTTCCTATTTCTACACTTTTTACTTTCCTACTATTACTATCCCATGGACGATCTGCTCCTATTTCAGGACTAATAAATACATATGAGTTTTCACTATCCATAGCGTTATATTCCTTTATTACTTTTCCATGATTTGCTATATTAGA
>CAKONI010000004.1 GCA_934097105.1 uncultured Bacilli bacterium | reverse complement strand
AAGGTAAAGAAACTATAGAAATGACTTATGTTAAACCTAATTTAGATAAAAGTGGAGCAAATGCGCCACTTCTTTCTAGCAATATGATATCAGTTTATTATGACGAAACAAGCGATGCATGGAGAAAGGCAGATAGCACTAACAGTGATAAGAAGTATAAATGGTATGATTATAATAATAAAATGTGGGCAAATGCTGTTACTGTTAAAGAAAATTCTAAGATCGGAGAGTCTATCACTAAAAACAAAAGCGTTTCCCTGACGAATAAGACTATTTCTGTAAAGTTACCCAATGAGTTTACAAGTGGTGGATATAACGTTAATAATGCAGATAGTAGAATAAATATAACAGTAAGGATTAATACCGCAGGAACTTTTGGATTTAAAGCAACTGTATCCAGTGAATCTAAATATGATAAACTTACCGTAACAGTTACTAAAAATAGTGGTCATATAACTACTGTCATGGATGGTGCAAGTGGTGAAAGTAGTAATACATTTTCAGATAGTGCTTCAGTAGGTGATACATATGTAATAACTGCAAAATATGCAAAGGATAGTAGTGGCAATAGTGGTAATGATAATGGGGTACTTGATAGTTTTACATATCCATCCAATACTTTAGTAAGTTATACAACAAGTAGTGATGCAGGAGGAAATGCTCATCAAGACTGGACTGTAGTTGAGAAAGATTTTACTAGTTCTGGGGTGATAGTTGGAGATAATATTTCTTATAGTGAGTCTTCTGGATTATATGATTTAAATAATACAAGTACAGAAACTATATCCAGTAGTTTGGTGGGTAAATATGTGTGTCCAACAGTTACTGAAAAATCTTGTGAGAAGCCATATAAAATAACGGAGGCATCTAGCACAATAACCAAAGTTGATGAATATGTTGCCAAGGCTTTTTTGCGCAATTATTATGTTGATGCAAATTTAGGAACAGAAATACCAATGGATGCAATAAATGCAATGTGGGTATGGATACCTAGATACACATACACTTATTTAAATACAAATACCCCAGAAGAAATAAAAATAAAGTTTGAAAAAGGAACAACTAGTAGTGGTACAATTTCTTGTACTGATGCGATAAATCAAACAGATAGTGACGGAAATGCTATATCAGAGGTTTGCACAGATAGTGTAAATGGAAGTTTAAAAGCAGGGACTTCTACCTATACACATCCAGCATTTTGGTGGGACAAAAATGATAATAGCAAGAGAGAATCTGGAGAAGAACTAACAGGAATATGGGTAGGTAAGTTTGAAGTTTCAAGTGATACGGATTGCAATTATAGTGATAATGCTGATGTAGGTTCAGGATGTAACTTGACAACAATAAGACCTAATATAATACCGAATGCAGTTTCATGGCAAGGGGCAATGGTAGGGACTTTCTTTAATGATATATATAACATGAGAGAAAGTGGCAACAAGTATGGATTTAATAAAAACGACGAAACCCACATGATGAAAAATACTGAATGGGGTGCTGTAACATATCTTTATCATTCAAAATATGGAAGATGCGAAAGTGGTACGTGCACCGAAGTAACAAAAAACAATTGTAGTAGTCATTTGACTGGTATAGCAGCGGACTCTATTAAATCTGATTATAGCACATCAACTTGTACAACAGATGCAAACAAATATAATGGAGAAAAAGGAGTACTTGCAAGTACCACAGGAAATATATATGGTATATACGACATGAGTGGTGGAGTTGATGAATATATGATGAGTGATTTAGTTTATACTGATGGAACAATGATGAGTGGATATACGATTTATGGAGGAGAGCCTAAGCACTCAGGATTTACAGGATATTTATCTCAAGGAGGTCAGAAAACATTAACGTATGATTTTCCAAGTAAGAGATATTATGATAGTTATAGTTATTTAACGAAAGGAAATGAATACGAAAAACTTAAATTAGGAGATGCCACTAAGGAAATGGCACCATCTAATTGGTATGGCTGGTATAACGATTATGCTTATTTACCATCTACTGGTGGTGATTCTTGGTTTATACGTGGTGGAAATTATGTTGGTTCATATGTAGGACTTTTCTATTTTAATGGATATTTTGGAAATGCTTTTTCTGTATATTCCACCCGTGCTGTAATAAGTAACTTAAACTAACTAAGTACATAAATTTCTATGTACTTTTTTCTTTCAACAATTTAATTCTAATAAATTTACAATTTATGGCATACATGATATAATATTACAGAAAGGAAAGGGACTTTATGAACAAATTAACTAACGAAGAAGTTCTCCACGTAGCAGAACTTGCTAGATTAAAACTTAGTGATGAAGAAACAGAAAAATTCTCTCATCAACTTAAATCCTTAATGGATGAAATAAATAAAATAACTGATGTTGAAATTGATAACGAAGAGGCATTAATTGCCCCTTTTAGACTAGATTGTTCTTTAAGAAAAGATGAATTTTCAAATAGTCAAAATCCAAAAGAAATAATTAATAATGCACCAGTTAAATTCGAAAATTTTATAGAAGTGGCAGGTGTTTTCGATGAATAATTATTTAGATTTAGATATAAAAGAAATACATAACTTACTAGTAGATGGCAAAATAAAACCAATAGATTTAGTTAATGAAGCATTCACAAAAATTGAAAATGATGACACCAATAGTTTTATCACACTAAATAAAGAAGAAGCCATAAAAAGAGCCCATGAACTTGAAGGAAAAGTAGAAAAAGACAATATTTTCTATGGAATCCCAATAGCGCTCAAAGACAACATAGTAACAAAAAATATTCTAACAACAGCAGGCTCAAAAATGCTTTCAAACTTCGTGCCAACTTACGATGCCCATGTTGTTTCCTTAATAAACGAAAAAAAGATGATTATTATAGGAAAAACAAATATGGACGAATTCGCCATGGGATCATCTAATCAAACCAGTTTTTATGGACCTGTACTAAATCCATGGAATAAAAGCCTAGTATCCGGTGGATCATCTGGAGGATCATGCGCCTCAGTTTCTCAAGGATTAGTACCCTTATCATTAGGTTCAGATACAGGAGGATCTATTCGCCAACCATCTTCCTTTTGCGGTACAGTAGGACTTAAACCAACATACGGAAGAGTATCTCGTTTTGGACTTATAGCCTTCGCATCAAGTCTAGATCAAATAGGCCCTATAACTAGAAACGTCTACGAAAATGCCTCCTTATTAGGAGTCCTAGGCAAAAAAGATAACAAAGACTTAACATGTGTATCAAAAGAAGAAGATTTTACCAAACACCTAGGAGAAAACATAAAAAATATGAAAATAGCCATCCCTAAATTTTATATTAGCGATGTAATAGATGACGAAATATTAAAAATATTTAATAATATAAAAGAATTACTCGAAAAAAGCGGAGCAAAAGTAGACATAATAGACATTCCTTACTTAGAAAAAGCAGTACCACTTTATCAAGTAATAGCGCTCGCTGAAGCATCATCAAATTTAGCGCGCTTCGACGGAATAAAATATGGATATCACACAAAAAACTTCACCTCACTAGAAGACTATTATTATAACACCAGAAGTGAAGCCTTCGGCGATGAAGTAAAACGCCGCATCATGATTGGATCTTATGTCCTAAGCGGAGACAATGTAGAATACTACTATAACAGAGCCCTAAAAGTAAGAAAAGCCTTATCACAATCATTTTCAAAAGTATTCGCATCCTACGATCTTATAATCGGACCCACAACAACAACCTTGCCTTATAAAATAGGCTCATCACTTGACGATCCAAACAAATCATTCGTAGATGATATACTTACAATCCCTGTAAATATGGCCGGGCTACCAGGACTTTCCTTACCAATAGGATTTTCAAAAGAAAATATGCCTATAGGAATGCAAATAATAGGAAACGCCTTTTGCGAAAGTACAATTTATAAACTAGCATATTTTATAGAACAAACCTTAAATCTAAACTTAAATCCAAGGAGGAATAACAATGAATGATTACAAACCAACAATAGGTATAGAAGTGCACCTTGAACTAAAAACAAACTCAAAAGTTTTTTCTCCCTCAAAAAATAACTATAGCGATCCCGCCAATACTAACATCAACGAAATAGACTTAGGATACCCAGGAACACTACCAACAGTAAACGAACAAGTAATAGAAAACGCTATAAAAGCATGCCTTGCTCTTAATATGAAAATCGCAAAAGTTATGCACTTCGATCGTAAAAACTATTACTATGCAGATTTGCCAAAAGGTTATCAAATAACTCAAATGGAAACTCCAATCGGAAAAGATGGTTTCCTTGAAATTGAAATAGATAAAAAGAAAAAGAAAATCGGTATAGAAAGAATCCATATCGAAGAAGATACCGCCAAAAGTCTTCATCACAAAGATAAAACACTACTTAACTACAATAGATGTGGAGTACCTTTAATCGAAATAGTATCAAAACCAGATATGAAAAGCAAAGAAGAAGCAATGGAATATGCCAAAACTCTAAGAGAAATACTTTACTATGCCGGAGTATCAGACTGTAAAATAGAAGAAGGTTCAATGCGCTGTGACGTAAACATCTCAGTAAGCAAAACAGAAAAGTTAGGAACTAGATCAGAAATAAAAAACATAGGATCAATTTCAAATATCGGTGATGCCATCGACATGGAAATGAAAAGACAAATAAAAAAATTAGAATCCAAAGAAGCACTAGAAGAAGACACAAGAAGATTCGACTCATCAAAAGAAGAAACCATCTTCATGAGAAAAAAAGAACCAAACAAAGACTATCGTTTTCTTCCAGAACCAGATATCCCATATCTATACATCACTGATGAAATGATTCTAAAAGCCAAAGAAAACTTAGAAATTTTACCAAACGAAAGAAGAAAACTATATCAAGAAAAAAACATCCCAGAATTAAATATAAATAAACTTATTCAAAATAAAGAATTATCAGATTACATTAACCAGTTTCTAGAAGAAAACATAAACTTCAAAATAGCAAGTAATATATTACTCGGAGATATCTCATCATACTTAAACAGTAAAAGAACTAGTATTTTTAGTACAAACCTAACCAAAGAAAAATTCATACCTTTAGTAAACTATCTAGAAGAAGGAAAAATATCCTCAAAAATAATGAAAGAAATTCTAAACAAAGTTCTAGAAACCACATCTTCTCTAGATGAAATAATAAAAAAAGAAGGTGCAAGTCAAATCTCAGACAAAGATGAAATAATAAAAATAATAAAAACAGTACTAGAAAAAAACATAAACTCTGCTATAGAATATAAAAATGGTAAAGAAAATGCCTTCAAATTCCTAATGGGAATGGTTATGAAAGAGTCAAAAGGCAAAGTAAATCCCAAACTCGCTAGTGAATATTTAAAAGAAGAAATAAATAATATTTGATTATTATAGCAATATAAGCTATAATTTATAATAAGGAGTGATTCATATGAATAATATAATAAAAGAACTTAAAGAAAATAAATTTACCACAACAGTGTTTTTAATATTTTTGTTTTTATTTATCCTAGGATGGATTTTATATGGAATGGTTATACCAAAATCAGGAAAACCAGTCTATGGAAATCGTCTTGATGGTATCGAAAAAGTAGAAATTACAAACGATGAAAAAGAAAAAATTATCAGTAGTTTAAAAGACGAAAAAATAGTTTCATCAGCAAAAACTGATATAAAAGGTAAAATAGTTAATGTAATTATAGAAGTAAAAAGTGGCACAACCACAAAAACAGCAAAAAAATTAGGAGCCACAGTAACCAAAAATTTAAGCAAATCTCAATTGTCATTTTACGACATTCAACTATTTATAACTAGCGAAAATGAAAAATCTAAAAATTTTCCTATAATTGGATACAAAAGTAGTACAGCCAAAGGATTCACATACTAGGGAGGAAGCCCATGAAAAATAACAAGAAAATAAGTAAAAAAAGAAAAACAAACAAAAGTAAAAACAAAAATAATAACTATTTAAAATACTGTATTATAGGTATAATAATAGTACTTCTAGTAACAGCAATTTATTTCTTTTTAACAGCAAAAGATGACAAAAATAGTCTTACCATTTTAGAAAAACAATGGATAATGAAAAACAAAAAAACCTTAATAGACATAAATGTTCCAAATAACATCAATATAGTCGCAGAAGATGGAAATGGAATTGTCTTTTCTCTATTAAAAAGAATAGAAAGAGATACCGGTTTAGGATTCAATAAAAAAGCCTACAATTATAATAACTCAATTGATAGCAAAGAACTTTCTATTTTAATCCTAGAAAATACCGACAAACTAGAAGAAAAAGATATTTTAATAACTGAAGATAACTACGTTGTAATCAGTAAAAACAATGAAAACTATACCAATTTAAACAACCTTTATAATCAAAAAATAGGTATACTCTCAGAAGAAGAAAAAACAATATCTAACTTCCTAGAAAATCAAAATCTAGTAACTTATTCTAATCTATCAGACATAACATCAGATATAAATAAAGGAAAGATTAAATTCGCTATAGTACCTAGATATTACTCATTACAAGAAATAGTAAAAAACAACTTATATATTAATTATTCATTCGATGATCTAACAAATAAAATAGTTTTAAGAACTACAAACAATAAAAAATTATCTAGTATAATGGAAAAATATATTTCTCTATTTAAAGAAAAATACTATACAAAATCATTAGAAAATGAATATATGGATTTCTACCATAAAAACACATCCGCAACAGACATCGAAACAACATCATTATCTAGAAAAATTTATAACTATGGTTATGTAAAAGATAGCAATTACAACATAAAAGATGGAAAAAAACTATACGGTTACGCCGGAGAATATATAAATCAAATATCTGAAATGGCCAATATAGAATTTAACTACAAAGAATATAAAACAAGCGAAAAACTAGACGAAGCAATAAAAAGCGGTGAAGTAGACATAGCCTTTATAGACTTCGATTATAAAAACGAATCAGGTAGTTACACCATACCAGGATTTAATTCAAAAATGGTTGCACTAAGTAAAGATAATTACCTAATTACCAATAAACATGGTCTTCAAAATAGAAAAATTTATGCCTTTAAAGACACATATCTAAATGCATATTTAAACGATAACTACAATGGCATAATAAAAAATCTAAAAAATATTAATCAAAATATCGAAGACGATGCAATACTTGTACTAGATGAAATAGACTACTATTATTACTCAAATAAAAATAAATTAACAGATTACAACCTAATCTTTAAAGACAGTTACAACGCATCTTATAGATTCTTCGTCAAAAATAATGAAGAAGCACTATATAATCTTACTAATTTTGTTCTAATGTATGAAGACTCAAACAGTTTAAAACTTAATAGTGTAAACAATCTAATAGCCAAAGAAACAAACGAAGGCGGATTCAAAAACCTATACATTTTAGTCTTAGTAGTACTAATATTGCCAATCGTAGCAGTATGCCTTTTCGCACTTTTAAAAAACAAAAAAAGCCTAAGCGTACTACGTAGACAAGACGTATTAAAATATAGTGACATGCTTACATCACTAAAAAATAGAAACTACCTAAGAGCCCACATAGATGAATGGGACGAAGCAAAAATAAAACCTAGAACCATAATCATCGCAGATTTAAATAATCTAAAATATGTAAACGATAACTATGGTCAAGAAGAAGGTAACCTTCTTATAAAAAAAGCCGCTGCAATTCTTATAAATACTCAACTTGAAAAAAGCGAAATAATTAGAACCGATGGAAACGAATTCTTAATATACTTAATAGGTTACAACAAAACTCAAGTCAGTACTTATATAAGCAAATTATCAAAAGAATTTGAAAAATTACCACATGGATTCGGCGCAGCAATTGGATTCAGTATGATAGAAGACGATATCAAAACCATCGACGACGCCATAAACGAAGCAAGTATCGAAATGCGTATGGATAAGGAGCAAAATTATTAATGCAAACCCTAAATGAAATAAAAAAAACATTTTTAAGTATATTAAAAAAGCCCGAAATGCAAATCTTACCTGGTCAAATAGCCTTTTACTTTCTAATGTCTATTGTACCAATCGCAGCCATAACAACAGCCGTGGCCTCTTACATAAATAAAGACTTCAGCTTTCTAGATTCTTTAAGTTCAGTAATGCCAAATGCTTTTTCCGATATACTAGTGCAACTATCATCAAACATACAAATTGAAGGATTCTTTGTAGTAATAATACTTTATATATTACTAGGATCAAATGCTCCTTCCTCAATAATAATAGCCTCAAATATGTTATATGGGGTAAAACAACCAAGATTTATCAAATTAAAAATAAAATCATTCGTAATGACCATAATGCTAATACTATTACTACTGTTCGTAATATTAATACCCTTACTAGGGGACCTAATAGTAAAAGTATTAATAGATTTATTCAGCACCAATTTATACAGTTATAGAATAATATACAAACTATTAAAAATAATAGTTTCCTGCTTAATAGTATTTAGTATAATTAAACTACTATTTACAATGGCACCATCAACTAAAATAAAAAGCAAAGCCACAACAAAAGGAGCAATATTCACAACAATAAGTTGGATGATCGTTACAGAACTTTATGCATTTTACATTACCAATATTGCCTCATATGATGTAATTTATGGTAATTTTGCAAATATTTTAATTTTACTTATGTGGTTATACTTATTAGCGTACTTATTCGTCGTAGGCATGGCCATAAACGCAGAAGTTTTTGTAAAACAAGGGAAGTGTACTTATGAAAAAAGAAAAAAAGGAAATAAAGAAAATAAAGAAAAACAATAATGAAAAAACTAAACTAAAAGAGAAAATAATTAATTTTATAAAAAACATATCAAAAGACACAAAAAATATAATAAAAGACAATAAATTACTATTCGTATACATCCTAGGAGCAGTACTAAACGGTATAATACTAAGAGCATTCACAATAGGAAACGCCCTTAGCATAAGACCCGTATTAGCAGACATGATAGTAACCCTAATTTTCTCATCACTATACTTTTTAGTAAAGAAAAAATACCGCTTTTTGTACTTATTTATAATATCCATAGTAAGTACATTAGTATGTCTTTCAAATATAGTTTACTATTTTTATTACAGTTCTTTTATATCAATAACATTCTTCTCATTCGTACTAGCCAACCATGATACTGGAGACTCAAACGTCGTCGGAGATCTCCTTCAAATAAAATTCTTCATATTCTTATGGCTTCCCATAACTTTACCTATATTAAATAAAAAACTAAAACCAAAAGAAAACACAAGTATATTTAAAAAAGTCCACAAAAAAGATGTATTAAAAACCATATATATATGGGTACTCTTACTATTTATTCCCTTTCTATTAAGTTTAAAACCAGTTGATTTTTCTAGATTATATAGTCAGTGGAACAGAGAATATCTAGTATCAAGATTCGGAGTTTACATGTATCAAATAAATGATATAGTAAAAAGTATCGAACCCAAAATGGCAACATTATTTGGACAAGACAAAGCCAATAGAAAAGTAAATGATTATTACAAAAATAAAAAAGATAGTAAAAAAAATAAGTATACTAATTCCTTAAAAGGGAAAAATATTATTGCAATACATTCTGAAAGTATGCAACAAATATTAATAGGTATGAAAATAAATGGAAAAGAAGTAACACCAAACCTAAACAAACTAACAAAATCAGGAATCTACTTCGATAACTTCTACTCAGAAGTAAGTTTCGGCACCAGTAGTGACACAGAATTCACCGTGGCAACCTCATTACTTCCAGTTTCAAGCGGAACAGTATTCATAAATTATTCAAACAGAGAATATAACAGTCTCTACAAAACCTTAAAAGAAAAAGGATACTACACTTTCAGTATGCACGCCAATACCGGAGACTTCTGGAATAGAAATATAATGCACAAAAATCTAGGCTATGACAAATTCTATGACAAAAAATCATATGAAATAGACGAAGAAATTGGATTCGGTCTATCAGACAGATCATTCATAAGACAATCCGTAGAGTACATAAAAGAAATAAATAAAGAACACAAAAAATATTACGGAACCCTTATTACCCTAAGTAATCATACACCATTCGATTACAACGAACTATTCGGAGAATTTAATGTAGGCCTAAAGAAAAACGGAAAAGAATACTCATACTTAAAAAATACTAAATTAGGTAACTACATTATATCAGCACACTACGCAGATAAACAAATTGGATACTTAATAAAAGAACTAGAAAAAAACGATCTTCTAGAAAACACAGCAATAGTTCTATACGGAGATCACGACGCAAGAATATCAACAACAAATTGGAATAGATACTATAATTACGATTATAAGAAAGACTCTATTTTAGACGAAACAGATCCAAACTACAAAAAACTAGATTATTACTGGCAAGAACTAAATAGAAAAGTACCTTTAATAATATGGTCAAATGATGAAGACTTCAAAAAATACCAAACAACAATCCATACAGCAATGGGTATGTATGATTTAGCGCCAACCCTTTCCAACATGTTAGGAGTAAAAAATAAATACTACTTAGGTTCTGACATAATGAATAAAAAAGATAATGTTGTACCTTTCCCAAATGGAAACTTCGTAACAAACTATGTTTATTACAATGGAAACAAAAACGAATATAAACTACTTACAGATAAAAAAGTAAGCAAAAAATATATTAGAAAAAACAAAGAATATACAGAACAAATAATAGATATTTCAAATGATATAATAGTATATAACTATTTTGAAAAAGATAAAAATAATAAAGTAGAGGTGCAAAAATGAAACAAAAAAGAAAACTAAAGAAAAAAGTAGTAATATTTTTAATACTTGCATTAGCATTCATTATATTTATCGGAGTACTTATCCTAACAAATGGTAAAAAAAGTGAAAATAAAGTCAAAGTAGTAGACGAAATAAAAGAATATGGATACGTCCTAGAAAACAACAAGCCAAAACAGTACAAACAACTATTCAAAGAACTAGTAAAAGTACTAAAAGCAGATAAAGTAAACGAAGAAGAATATGCAAAACTAATATCACAAATGTTCGCAGTAGACTTCTACGATTTAAATAGCAAAACATCCAAAAACGACATCGGAGGCATAACATTTATAAGTGAAAAAAGTAGAGAAAACTTTGCCCTAAAAGCTTCAGACACAGTTTATAAATATATAGAAATTAACGTATCCGGTGATAGAAAACAAGAACTACCCGAAGTAACAAATTCAAGCGTAAAAGAAATAAAAACAGAAAAACTAGACAAAAAAAACGTAAAAGACGACAATGCATATGTAGTAACAGTAAATCTAGAATATAAAAAAGATTTAGACTATCCAAAAGAAGTAGTAGTAAAACTACTTCATAATGATAAAAAATTAGAAATATATGAAATGGAGTAAACTATGGAAAAAGATTATAAATACTATACCAAAAGATTAGAAGACATCTTAAACGAAAAACCAAGACTATATGACACACAAGCAAAAAAAATTGTAAGACTTGAAAATATGCTTAACAATTTAAAAATAGAATGCGCTAGAAACATAAAAGAAAGCTATGCAAATAAAAATTACTCACCAGAAGAATTTATAGAAGCTTGTGACAGTTTACTCATGTGGGAAGATAATTTTAAAAAAGAACTAGTAAATGGAGATGGAGAATACAGAAAATGTGAAATAGAAGGCTATGATATCTTACCATATTGTCAAAATGAAGATAGCGATATATTTTTACATGCCAAAGTTCCATTCCAAGTAGATGAAAATACAAATGAAGATAAAATATTAAACGACCCAATCTATAAATTATATTTATATTCATTAAAAATATACAGCAGTCTTCAAAAAGAAGAATACGAAGAACTTACAAACAGTAATGCAACAGTTATATACAATGGCAGAATAAATAACTACAAAAATAGTACAGGCGATAAAGAAATAAAAAATCTAGTAATTGAAGATTTATATACACTACAAGATCTAGGAGCCAAAGAAAAATACACTAACATGTTAACATTATTTAAAAATGTAGATAAAGTGCCAAACGTTCCAGAAGACGTAACAAAACTTCAAATAGAAGATTACAAAAGTAGTTTAGCATCTAGCATAAAATATATAGATGACAAAATAGAAAAAATGGACGAAGAACCATTAAAAACTGTAGCATATGGATTCATGAGTCCAACTATTCAAAAAAGTTCTACAAGATAAATAATGATAAATAAAAAATAAAGTTTTATCCTTTAAATTAAATCTATAATATTAATACAAAAGTCATAGATATTACAAAAATATTTATGACTTTTAATATGTAAATAACCAAAAAATATTTTATAAAAAGTACTAGTATTTACAAAACTTGTTGTGTTATAATGTAAATAGAGTAGGAGTGATAAAATGGCCAAAAAAAAATCAAGAAAAGCAAAAGACAAAAAACCATCTTATTTAATAGAACTTTATGGAATCCTTTTTATATTATTAGCAATACTAGGAATAGGAAAATATGGATTTGCTGGTAGAGTAGTCGCATCATTTTCTCTATTTTTAGTTGGAAACCTATATTTTTTCTTACTAATAGTACTCCTTATATCAGGAATCTTTATAATTGTAAATAGAAAAAGTATAAACTTTCTATCCTCAAAAATGATCGGAGTTTATCTTTTTGTAATTGGCCTTACAGTTCTAATGCATCAAAACTATGTCCTAGACAACATAAATCCAAGCAAAATTTTTACAGAAACCATAGATTACTTAATGCTAGGAATAGAAAAAATTATGAACAAAAGTGTTCAAACTGGAGTATTTAACGCAGCCCTATCAAATACAGGCGGAGGAATATTCGGAGCCATTTTCTCATCACTTTTCTATGCCTTATTCGATGCTCAAGGAACAAAAGTAGTCGTACCAATTCTGCTTGTCTCAGGCTTTATGATTTTCACAGGCCTAAGCATCAAAGACATTCTAGATAAAGGAAAAGAAAAAGCCAAAAGCCTAAAACGTACGCCAAAAGAAAAAGAGGAAAAAATAAAAGAAAGCGCTTCCTTATCAAAAGAAGAACCAAAAATTGTAGATCACAATGACGAAAAAATAGTAGTACACGACATAAAAGAACTAACAAAAATAAAAGATGATAAAAAAGAAAAACCAGCCCAAGAAGAATCATCTCCAGTTAATAGAAGTTACACACTTCCACCAATAGATATATTACCCGAAGCCAAAAACAAGAAAAAAGTTACAGATCATACCCAAATAGAAAAAAATATCGAATCCCTAGAACAAGTACTTCGTGATTTTGGAATAAGTGCAAAAGTTGTCGAAGTAAATATCGGACCAACTGTAACCCAATATGAACTTTCACTATCATCAGGAACAAGAGTATCAAAAATACTTACAATCAACAAAGAAATATCACTTGCACTCGCTAAAAAAGATATCAGAATACAAGCACCAATTCCAGGAAAAAGCACCGTAGGTATAGAAATGCCAAACGAACAAGCCCAACCAGTAACCTTAAGAGAAACCCTAGAACTTATGCCCAAACAAACTAAAAATCATCCACTTTCCGTAGCGCTCGGAAAAGACATCATGGGAAAAGTAAAATGGTGCGACATAGACAAAACACCACACCTTTTAGTAGCGGGCGCCACAGGATCAGGAAAATCTGTTTGTATAAATACAATGCTAGTATCCATCCTTATGAAAGCCAAACCTGATGAAGTAAAACTAGTAATGGTCGATCCCAAAAAGGTAGAACTTTCCATCTACAATGGAATTCCTCATCTTTTAACACCAGTCGTAACCGATCCAAGAAAAGCCTCAGTAGCCTTAAAAAGAGCAGTAAGTGAAATGGAAAGACGTTATGACCTGTTCGAAGAACTAGGAACCAAAAATATAACCGGATACAATAAAATAATTGAAGAAAAAAATAAAAAATTACCAGAAGATGAACAACTAACAAAAATGCCATATATAGTCGTAATCGTAGATGAATTAGCAGACCTTATGTTAGTAGCAGGCAAAGAAGTAGAAGACTCAATCATGAGAATTACCCAAATGGCCCGTGCCGCCGGAATCCACTTAGTAATAGCGACCCAAAGACCATCAACAGATGTAATCACGGGACTTATAAAATCAAACATCCCATCTAGGATATCATTCGCCGTATCATCAAGTATAGACTCAAGAACCATCCTAGACATGGTCGGAGCAGAAAAACTTCTAGGAAAAGGAGATATGCTATTCTTACCAATGGGTGAAAACGTTCCAGAAAGAATTCAAGGAGCCTTCATAGATGAAGAACAAATAAAAAAAGTTGTAGACTACTGCATTTCTCAGCAAAAAGCATCATTCGATCAAAACTTCATGAACCTTGAAAATGTAGACTCAGAAATAAAAGAAAACACTATATCAAATGAAAAAGAAGAATATGACGACCCTCTATACAACGAAATAGTAGAATTCGTCATCACTCAACAAAAAGCAAGTGCATCACTATTACAAAGAAGATTCAAACTAGGATACAATAGAGCAGCCCGCATCATAGACCTATTAGAAGAACGCGGAATAATCGGACCCCAAAATGGCTCAAAACCACGTGAAGTCCTAGTAAAATTAGAAGACGAATAAGGAGGAAATATGACGCCCCATATAAACGCCAAAAAAGGTGAGATAGAAAAACTAGTAATAATGCCCGGAGATCCAAAAAGAGCAAAATATATTGCCGAAAACTTTTTAGAAAACCCAAAACTAATAAACGACGTAAGAGGTATGACCGCCTACACAGGAACCTATAAAAATAAAAAAATTTCAGTAGTGCCCTCAGGAATGGGAATGCCAAGCATGTCAATCTATGCCTATGAACTATTTAAGTTTTATGACGTAGAAAAAATAATACGAGTAGGATCATGTAAATCAATGCAAACTAATATAAAACTAAATGACATATTACTAGCACTATCCGCCGAAACCTCCTCAAACTTCTCACACTCATACATGGAAAAAAGAAAAAAACAAATAAAATCAAGCACCTATTTAAACGATCTAATAATAAAGACAGCAAATAGTCAAAACATTCAAATAAACAAAGGAAAAATATATACAAGCGACGTATTTTATAAAACAACAAACAAAGAAAACAAAAAAGCATACTCATCTTTAGGACTTGAAATGGAAAGTTTCGCACTTCTCTTAGTAGCAAATTCCCTAAAAAAAGAAGCAACATCTATCCTAACAGTATCCGATACTTTAAAAGGAGAAAGCCTAAAACCTGAAGAAAGAGAAAAAGGCTTTGAAAAAGCAATAAAATTGGCCCTAGAAGCCATAAAATAACAAAAACAATCCATAATAAAAGAGGGTGATGAAATGGACATTAAAAATATCCAAAAAGATGGTTACAACTTACATCTAATAAAAAACAAAAACTTTAAAACAACACTATTTAAGATAATATTTTGGAAAGAAATCAAAGAAGAAGAACTAACCAAAAGAAGCCTATTAGCGGACAATCTTCTTTTTTCATCAAACAAATATAAAACAGAAAAAGAAATAGTAAAAAAAAGACAAGATCTATATGGCGCAAGTATTTGGTCAAACGTCTATAGAAAAGGTAGATACATGTTTCTAGAAATGAACATTTCAGTAATAGACGAAAAATATACTAATAAAGGTCTCCTAAAAGAAAGCCTAGATTTCTTCATGGAAATATTAAAAAAACCAAATATAGAAGACGAAAAATTCAATAAACAAGGATTTGAAATAACCTATGAAAAATTAAAATTATATCTGCAAGGACAAAAAGAAAATCCAAGTTACTATAGTTTCACAGAATATAAAAAACTTCTAGGAGAAAAAATATACACCTACAAAGCAGAAGGAAAAATAGAGGATCTAGAAAAAATAACACCAGAAAACCTATATGAATTCTATAAAACATTTTATAGCACAAACAATATAGATATACTAGTACTCGGAGATATAGACTTTAATAATATGGAAAAACTAATCGAAGACAAATTTCTCTTAAAAGGAACCCAAAACAAAGTAAAAGACTTCTACCTATCATATGAAAAAGACTACAGCGAAGAAATCAAAAAAACAGATTACTCACAATCAACACTAATAATGGGAAGTTCCATAAAGAATTTAACCAACTTTGAAAAAAAATACGCATCCCTTGCTTACAACATCATACTAGGAAGTTCACCAAACTCAAAACTATTTAAAAACGTAAGAGAAAAACACTCGTATACCTATAACATAACCTCAAGAATAAATAGAATAGACGGAATATTCCTAATACAAGCAGGAATATCAAAAGAAAACTTCCAACGAGTAAAAGAAGAAGTTTTAAAAGAAATAGAAGAAATGAAAAAAGGAAATTTCTCCTTAAGAGACGTAAAAAATGCCAAAGAAGTATTACTAAGCACCTTAAAAGAAATAACAGATTACCAAGGTTCAATTGTAGACTATTACTTCAATTACCTATATTTTGACGGAGAATTATACGAAACACAAAAAGAAAATATACAAAAAATAGACAAAGAAAGCATAATAAAAGTAGCAAATAAAATAAATATAGACACCATACTTTTAGCAGAAGAAATTGGGAGATAAAATGGAAAAAATAAACATAAACAACTTCAAAGAAAAATTATATTACGAAAAATTAGAAAATGGCCTAGAAGTATTTTTAGTGCCACTAAAAACAAAAAAAAGTTATACATGTATGTTCGTAACAAAATACGGAGGAAGAAACATAGAATTCTCTATAGATGGAAAACAAATTCAAACTCCAACAGGAATAGCCCACTTTCTAGAACATAAACTATTCGAAAAAGAAAAAGAAAATCCTTTCACATTCTATGAAAAATTTGGAACAGACGTAAACGCCTCAACATCACACGACTTTACAAGTTATTACATATATGGAAACAAAAGTTACAAAAAAAATCTAACCTATTTAGTAAACTGGATTCAAGGCCTTACCCTAACAGAAGATCTAGTAAAAAAAGAACAAGGAATAATACTAGAAGAAGCAAGCATGTATAAAGATAATCCAAACAGAGTACTAAGTGAAAAAATAAAAGAAAATGTCTTCGTAAACGATCCCTATCGTAACAAAGTAATAGGAACCGACGAAGACATAAAAAGAATCGCAAAAGAAGAGTTAGAAACCTGTTATAACAGTTTCTATAGTCCAAACAATATGTTCATAATAAGTATAGGAAACTTCGATCCAAAAATGGCTCTAGAAATAATAAAAGAAAATACAAAAAATTTCCAAAACAAAAACCAAAAAATAGAAAAAATATACAAAAACGAACCAGATCACGTTTACAAAAAATATGAAAACATAGAATTTAATATAGATAACACAAAAATAGCCGTAGCCTATAAAATAAATAAAAATGCTTTAAAAGATTTAAAAATAACAAACTTCGAACTAGATCTTTACTTAAATGCATTATTAAATATGGGACTAGGACTAACCTCAGAAATAAGAGAAAAATGGTTAAAACAAAAACTATTCTCATCAAGTTTCTATAAAATAATAGAAACCGAAAGCCACTACGTAATAGAATTCGATGCCATATCAGAAAAACCAGACGAATTAGAAAAAGAATTAGATGACTACTTAAAAGATATAAAAATAAACAAAGAAGACTTCGAAAGACAAAAAAAATCTTGGATAGCAAGTGAAGTAAAAACAATTTCAAATATAAACAGCATCCTATATTCAATCCTAGATGATGTGTTAGATTATGAAAAATTTATACCAAATAAAATTGAAATAATTAAAAAATTAGACTTCAATAAATTAAAAGAAATAAAAGAAAAAATTATCTTTAATACTAAATCAACAGTAAAAATGACACCAAAACTTAACAGAAATATAGTAAAGTAGAAAATAAAATGTCAAAAAAACATTGCATTTTTACTTGCTTTTTGATATGATTTAAGTAGAATAAAGAGGAGTTGATTTCATGGATTTAAACACACTTATAGAATTCCCAGGAATTTTAATAACAATTGGTGTTGGTTTAATACTAATTTCAATAATTATAATAATAATAGCATATAGATCAGAAACAAAAGCAGTAGATGCTACAAGTTTAAGTATATATAATAGCGAAAACAACATGCAACCAAATGAAGAAAACAACATAACGCCAATTACTAGCGTTGAAGATCGCCCAAAAGAAGTGCCAGAACCCTATAACGTTCCCACCAATATGGGTATCAACGACGTTATGAATAACAATGCAAACACTATTGAAAACGAAAATATAACTGAAACTAAAGAAAAAGAAGAACCAGTAAATACTATAGAAAATAACGAAAAAATCGAAATTCCTTTGGTAGATGCAAACATAGCAAATATAGACGAACCAGAAAAAGAAGATATAACAGAAGTACTACCAACAATCAATGCCTTTGATTTAGAATTTAATAATACTGAATACAATAAAGAAATAAAAAAAGAAGAAATCATCAAAGAGCCAATAAAACCAAAAGAAGAACCTATAGAAAAGAAAGAAGAACAAGAAGAAGAGGATATAGAATTACTATAATCCTTTTTTTTATAAAAAAATGGGACTTAACAATAGACATTTCACTTCAAATTTAGTACAATTATTAAAGGGTGATATAATGTTTGAAGGATTAAGCGATAGACTAGAAAAAGTCATAAAAAATATAAAAGGACACGGAAAAATAACAGAAGAAAATATAGATCCAATGCTTAGAGAAGTAAGACTTGCTCTACTCGAAGCAGACGTAAACTATAAAGTAGTCAGAGAATTTACAAATAAAGTAAAAGAAAAAGCCCTAGGAGAAGAAGTAAAAAAGAGCCTATCTCCAGGAGAAATGTTCGTAGGAATAATTAGAGACGAATTAGAAGAACTTCTAGGCGGAGAAAACGCACCACTTAATACAGTAGGAAATCCTGCTTGCCTTATGTTAGTGGGGCTTCAAGGAAGCGGTAAAACTACTACAATTGGAAAACTTGCCAATTTACTTAGAAAGAAAAACAAGAAAAAACCACTTCTAGTAGCCTGTGATGTATATAGACCCGCAGCAATCGATCAACTAAAACAAATAGGGAAAGAACTTGGCATAGAAGTCTACTCAGAGGGAAAAAAAGACCCTTCAATAATAAGTAAAAATGCCATAGAATACGCCAAAGAAAATGGCTACGATTACGTTCTAATAGATACTGCCGGAAGACTTCATATAGACGAAAGCCTAATGGACGAACTAATATGCATAAAAGATGAAGTAAAACCAGAAGAAATATTATTAGTAATAGACTCAATGATGGGACAAGACGCAATCAATGTAATCACAGGATTTAACGAAAAACTAGATTTAACCGGAGTAATCCTTACCAAGTTAGATGGCGATACCAGAGGAGGAGTTGCTCTTTCCGTAAGACATTTAACAAACGTTCCAATAAAATTTATTGGAATTTCCGAAAAACTAGATGGACTAGACTACTTTTATCCAGATAGAATGGCATCTAGAATAATTGGTATGGGAGACATCTTATCAATAGTAGACAAAGCAAACGAAGTAATAGACGAAAAAGAAGCCGAAAAATCCCTTAAAAAAATGAGAAGTGGAAAATTCGACTTAGAAGATTTCCTATCACAAATGAAACAAATAAAAAAACTAGGTTCAATAGAATCAATCCTAAAACTACTTCCAGGAGCCAAAAAAATGGGACTTAACAATATAAATATAGATCCAAAAGATCTTGCCCATGTCGAAGCAATAATACTTTCAATGACACCACGCGAAAGAAAAAATCCAGATATAATAAAGGCAAGCAGAAAGCAAAGAATAGCAAAAGGTAGTGGAAGAAGCATTCAAGAAGTAAATAGACTTCTTACCCAATTTGAACAAAGTAAAAAAATGATGAAACAATTCTCAAATGGAAATTTCAAATTACCATTCTAAACTAATAATTATAAATTTCTAAAAAAAGAAAAAAGTAAAGAATCTTGACTTTTGTATTTTAACTTATTATAATATAGATATAAACGTTGATTGGAAGAGTAATATTAAATACTTTACAGAGAGTTAGTGTAAGGTGCAAACTAACAAGATATTTAATACGAAAGACACCATGAGTGCTTTATTTGAAATTAGTAGAATAAGCCGGTTTTAAACCGTTATAATAAAAGAGTGATTATTTAATAATAATTAGGGTGGTACCGCGGATTTAACAGTTATTCGTCCCTTTTGGATAACTGTTTTTTTAATGGAAGGAGAATTTAAATGAAAAAAATATTTAACAGTGAAATAAGTATTAATAATATTGGTGAAACCATTACACTATACGGTTGGGTTCAAAAGAAAAGAAACCTAGGAGGCCTAATCTTTATCGACTTAAGAGATAGAAGTGGTATAATTCAACTTGTTATAAAGCCAGAATCATCATTCTATTCTTTAGCAGAATCCCTAAAAAGTGAATACGTAATTGAAGCAACAGGAAAAGTTATCGAAAGAGAAAACAAAAACAAAAATATTGCAACTGGAGAAATAGAAGTACTAGTAGAAAACCTTAAACTAATAAATGAAAGCCTAGATATTCCATTTGAAATATCAAAAGATACTACCGCTCTTGAAGACACAAGACTTAAATATCGTTATTTAGATTTAAGAAGAGAAAATATTAAAGACAATTTAATTTTACGTCACAAAGTTACTATGCTCGCTAGAAATTTCTTATCAAAACATGGATTTATCGAAGTAGAAACACCAATTCTTTGCAAATCAACTCCAGAAGGAGCAAGAGACTATCTAGTACCATCTCGTATTTTCAATGGAAAATTCTATGCATTACCTCAGTCACCACAACTTTACAAACAACTTCTAATGGTCGGAGGAATAGAAAGATATTTTCAAGTTGCAAGATGCTTCAGAGATGAAGATCTTCGTGCTGACCGTCAACCAGAATTTACACAAATTGATATTGAAATGAGTTTCGCCGAAGAAGAAGACATATGGAATGTCGTAGAAAACCTTATGAAAGAAATATTCCTAGAAATAAAAGGAATAAAACTAGATAATTTCATCAGACTTACATATGATGAATGTATAAGAAGATTCGGTAGTGACAAACCAGATACTAGATTTGACATGGAAATTACTGATATAACAGACATTTTCAAAAATACTGAATTTGGCATGTATAAAGATGCACTTTCTAACAAAGGAATTATAAATTGCTTAGTAGTAAAAAATGCTAGCGATAAATTCTCAAGAAAAGATTTAGACAAATTAAATGACTTCGTCAAAGTCTATAAAGCAGGAGCCCTTGCTTACTTAAAATATAATGAAGAACTAACAGGTTCAATTGCAAAGGTAATCAGTAAAGAAGAAAAAGATAATCTAATAAAAAAATTAAATCTAAAAGAAAACGATCTAGTACTATTAGTATCTGGAAATTACAAAATAGTAAAAACATCACTAGGAGCCTTACGTGTAAAATTAGGTAATGATCTAGGACTAATTGATGAAAATAAGTTCAATTTTCTATGGGTTACCGAATTTCCTATGTATGAATTTTCAGAAGAAGAAAACAGATTCGTCGCAGCACATCATCCTTTCACATCACCAAGAGAAGAAGACTTAGACAAACTTTTAACAGACAAAGAACATTGCTATTCTAGAGCATACGATTTAGTACTTAATGGTTATGAACTATTAAGTGGCTCAATTAGAATTCACGACGGAGAAGTCCAAAGAAAAGTATTCGAAGCAATAGGTCTAACCGAAGAAGAAGCAAAACGAAAATTTGGATTCTTCCTAGATGCATTCAAATATGGTGCACCACCTCATTGTGGAGTAGGAATAGGACTTGAAAGATTAATTATGGTTTTAGCAGGTACTGAAAATATCCGCGATGTAGTGGCTTTCCCTAAAACTGCAAACGCTACTTGCCTTATGAGTGATGCTCCAAATATAGTAGATAACAAACAATTAAAAGAATTAGGAATTGAAATTGCTAATAAAAATATGTAAAATATAAAAGAAATTCAAAAAAAGTATTTTCAATTTCAAAAAAACATGATATGATTATATCATGTTACTGGTTCCTTAGCTCAGTTGGTAGAGCAACAGACTCTTAATCTGTGGGTCCAGGGTTCGAGCCCCTGAGGGATCACCAATATTGATTATTACCCTTGTATATCAAGGGTTTTATTATGCTTTAATATTTTGAAACACACTATTAAACACACTTTTGTTATATCAAAATTTTTTTAAATATCAATTCATGCTCTGGCGTGAATTTTTTTTTATTAAAAAGTAAATTTACTATAAATAACAAAAATAGTTAAAAATGCAAGTAATATTAACAATAATAGAATTTTTAAAATTTACTCCCACATAAAACTATTCTCATCATCTATATCAATATCCTCATCAGTTATTGGAACAATTGATTCTAATTCACTACCAGTTTTTATAAGATAATACTTTACCATATAAACAATGGCCACTATAAACGCTAGACAAAACAAAATTTTTAAAATTAAGTTATTATCTTCACTACTGCTTTCATTTTTAGAACTGGTTACTTCTTGAAGTGCAGAATTTTCATCTAGTAATTCATCATATTTAGAATCCAACTTTTCATTTTGACTTTCTAAATATTTGTTATCATATTCCAAATCTCTTATATCATCATTCAAACCTTCTATCTCATCTTTTAAATCTTCTATTCTACTTTTTAGCGAAGAACAATCGCAAGATGATGTTGCAGTTTTAGGTTCACTATAACTATCGTCACTGCTAGAAGAACTGTAAGAAGAAGCACAGCCTCCATGATGGGAACAACAACCTCTGTGGCAATCAGTACAAGTTGGACTTTCTGTACCATCGTTACACATTATGTTGGCATACGCAGTTTGAGTCGTTATAACCATCATAACCATTACAAATAATAAAAAGAAATTATTAGTAATTATTTTTTTCATATATCCTCCTCCATATTTTTATAGTAATTAAACTTATTTTTCTGTTAAATTAACTCCAAAATTATTAATTATCGGACATTTTTTACTGCAAAAATTAATACAGTTTTTCCTTTGTCCTTATTATACGCCTAAAGTAAGTAAAGAACAAGAAAAATAAAAAATAATGTAAAAAATTGAAATTATATTAAAAAACAAAATTAAAAATAACATAAATAAAAAAAATATATTCATACTATAAAATAAGGAGGATAAAAATGATAAAACAAACTCAAAAAGGATTTACTTTCGTAGAAATTTTGGCAGTTGTAGTCTTAATATCCATACTAGTGGCCATAGCAATTCCAGTAGTATCAAAATATGTAGGAAAAGGAAAAGACACATACAACGTAAGCCTAAAAGAACAACTTGAATTAGCGGGAAAATCATATTTTTCTCATAATAAAATACTACTTCCAGTAAAAAAATCAAATTATATAGATAAAGTAGCAACAAGTTACGTCCTAGAACCAACCTTACGAACCACCAACTATCTAACCAAAGAATTAGTGGACTCAGATGGTAGAAATTGTCAAAAAAGTTATGTATTCGTAAGGCAAGATGAAAACACAACAAAAAATAAATATCACGCATGCCTAATATGTGAAGACAAAAATTATTCAGAAAACGACGAATACTGTAAAATAACAGACTTCGAAGCCACCGAACAACCAACATGTAAAGAAATAAATATAAGTAATTACCAAAGAAAAAATAATGGCATCTATTACAATCCAGAAGATATAAGAATGGAAAAAATAAAAACTGAGGAACTTTCCTCAATAAAAATAAAAAATGAAACAACCGGCAGTGAAAAAATAATTGATTTACAAAATAAAAAAATAGACATCTCCAGTACAAACTTAGTAAATTACTTTCCCAAATCAGGCGGAAAGACAGAAAACGGAAAATATAACATAACAATATTTAATAATGGTGCATTAGAAACCAAATGCATAGATAACATCGTCTTTGATAACGAAAATCCCACCTGTGAATTATATTACAACAATGGAAAACTTGGCATTGAAGCCAAAGACAACTATAGTAAAGAAGAAAACTTAAACACTTTAATAAATAAAAAAAATGTTTCAAGTAGTGAAGAATTAAAAAACAAAAAAGCAGATCCCATAAGCGTAAGTTATGGTAAATACTATGGTCACGTAATGGATGAAGCCGGAAATATTGGAATATGCGAAAAAAATATAACACAAAATACAAAAGAGGATCCAGATCCCACGCCTCCACAAGAACCAACAACCAACCCAGATCCCAACCCCTCAAGCACCGACGATACACCTCCATACTGTTGGTTTTCAAAAGACAGTCCTAGCGGTTGGCTAAAAATAGGCAGTAGTGCTAAATTAGAAATAACATGTAAAAGCAAAGGAAAAGATGTAGTAGAATCCACTAAAAAAATATCAACAAAAAACAGTTTAGGAACCCTAACAAGCGCCAATAAAAAATCAAATTATGTTTACACCACAACATATACACCAAAAACCAATAAAACTGGAACAGATAATGTAAAAGTAGGCGAAAGTTTTATCAAAGATTCCAATGGCTCCAATAAAGTAGTATGGTCAAAAGATTTAAAAATAGATACTATCAAACCAGTAGTAACCATAACATTTAATTCCTCAAAGAAAAAAGATGGTTTTTACGCAAAAGGTGTTGAAGTAACTTTAAAATGCACAGATAAAGGAAGCGGAGTAAAATCAGTAAAATTAAATTCAAAAACCTCAAACTCAAGCACTTTGCAAGTAACAAATACAAAAGTGGGAAAGGAAATAAGTTATACTGGAGTATGCTATGATAAAGCAGGAAATAGTAATTCCGTAACAAAAACAATCAATGTAAAAGAATGGTCAAAAGACAAAGACTGCGGTTGTGCTCAAAATGTTACATGCAAAGAATATAATTCATGTAAAAACTCAAACTGCAGTTGCGACACCTACAAAAGATGTAAATCTTGTGGCTGTGATACATACTCAAAGTGGTCAAAAGCAGGAACATCACCAAGATGCTCTAAATGCGTAGGTTCAGGAGTAGGAACCAAACCAGCATCAGGTTGTTATACAACTACAAAAACATATTCCAAAACAACCTGTACAGGCGGAGCATATAAAAAATGTACCACAGGAGTCGTCGGAGGCCAGTATACATATAAATACTGCGAAACAGAAAACATATATACACGTACATGTAATACCTACAAAAGATGTAAATCTTGTGGTTGCAGTGAATATAAAAGTTGCAAATCAAAAGTATGTGGTTGTAAAACCTATAATAGTTGCACCTCATACAAAACATGTTACCATTATTAAGAAGCAAAGCGCTTCTTTTTTCTTTAAAAAAACACAAAACACCACTTGAATTTATATCAATTATGTAGTATAATTTATTTGTAACTCATTAAGCGCCCATAGCTCAATTGGATAGAGCGTTTGGCTACGGACCAAGAGGTTGAGGGTTCAAATCCTTCTGGGCGCGCCATATTTAAAAAATATACTCTTTTATAAGAGTTTTTTATATATAAAGAAAGTCCATTGTTAATACATAAAACAAGATAAAAAACATTGACAATGTTTACTTAACCTAATATATACTTATAATAAGGAGAAAATATGAAAAAGATAGTAATAAGTATACTACTTACGATAATATCACTAACAATAATTCCAAATGTATTCGCAGAACAAAAATTAATAAAAACATACAACTTAGATAACGGTTACGTGAAAATTTACAAAGAAGAAAACGCTCTCTACTATGAAACAGATTTAAATTTAAAAGGTATTCAAAAAATAGAAAACGAAACCTATTACTTTGATAATGATAACAAATTAAAAACAGGTTTTGTATCAGTAGGTAAAAAAACTTATTATTTTGATGAAAACGGAATAAGCAAAACAGGTTTCATAAACTATAACGGCAATTATTACTATTTAGACAGTTACACGCTCCTAAAAAATAGAATAACAAAAATAGGAAAGTACACATACTACTTTGAAAAAGATGGCAAGGCTCACAAAGGATTTGCAAATACAAAAAACGGCACTTATTATTTCGACAATAATTACCACAAAGTATATGGATTCAAAAAAATAAATGGAGAAACCTATCACTTTAACAGTAAAGGCGTAATGTCACAATACTTCCAAACAATAAATAAAAAAACCTACTACTTCGGAAAAAACGGTAAAATGCGCAAAGGCTTCGTAACCATAAACAAAAAGATTTATTACTTTAACGAAAATGGAGTGCGAAAAACAGGATTCATCAAATATAACAACAATTATTACTATTTAGAAAATTACAAACTTTTAAAAAATAAAACAAAAAAAATAGGAAAATATACCTATTACTTTAGAAAAAATGGCAAAGCCCACAAAGGATTTTTACACACAAAAAGCGGCATTTACTATTTTGACAATAACGCCCGCAAAGTATATGGATTTAAAAAAATAAATGGAGAAACCTATTACTTTAATAGTAAAGGAAAAATGTCACAATACTTCCAAACAATAAATAAAAAAACCTATTACTTCGGAAAAAACGGTAAAATGCGCAAAGGCTTCATAAACATAAAAAACAGAACATATTACTTTGATGAAAAGGGAATACGAAAAACAAAATTTATAAAATACAACGGAGAATATTATTACCTTAATAAATATACACTCCTAAAAAATAAATGGAAAAAAATAGGAAAAAACACTTATTACTTCAAAAAAGATGGCAAGGCATACAAAGGCTTCGCCCAAAGCAAAAAAAATACCTATTACTTCGATAAATATGCAAGAATGAAAACAGGATGGCAAACAATTGATGGAGAAACCTACTACTTCAATAACAAAGGAGTCATGGCCAAAGGCACCATAACAATAAAAAAATTATCCTACTTCTTTACCAAAGATGGAAAATTAATAAACGGCTTTAAAACCATAAATAATGATATATATTATTACGACGGACAAAATAAAAAAGTAACAGGATGGGCATTTATAAAAGACGAAAAATACTTCTTCAATACCAAAGGCCAATTAATAAAAAGAAACGCCAAAAAAATAATAGATGTTTCAGAATTTCAAAAAGATATAGATTGGAGCGTCATAAAAAATAAAAAAGACGTTGATGGAGTAATACTCCGTATAGGTTTCACTGGAACATCCTCATTAAAACAAATCGAAGACGCTAAGTTTGAAAAAAATATAAAAGCACTAAAAGAATTAAATATTCCCTTTGGTATATATTACTATGGCTATGGAAAAACAAAAACAATCGCCAATAAAGAAGCAAATTTTGTAATAAACACCCTAAAAAAATATAAAGCAAAATTAGCATATCCAGTATTTTACGATGCTGAAGAAGCAAGCATAAAAAAAGAAAAATGGGAAGTAGCAATAACAACATTCGCAAGCAAAATCACAAAAGCAGGCTACAAAGTCGGAGTATATGGTAATCTAAACGCCTTAACAAATTCTTATTTAAACAGTGACAAAATAAAAAAATATAACATATGGGTAGCCCAGTGGTCAGACAAATGCGACTATGATCAAAAATACATCGGCTGGCAATATACCTCAAAAGGCAAAATACAAGGAATAGAAACCAATGTAGATATAAGTGTTTTCTAAAAACCTTGTATCTTTTTAATTATAAATGATCATCGCAGAAAAACAATATATTTGCTCTTCACCAAATGTTTCAATCGCCACCTCATATTTAATATCAATAACATCAATATCCTCACTCAAAAAACCATTAATCGCATCTTCCAAATCCTTTTCATGACTTTCATCAAATAATTTAACTTTCATAAGTATCACCAATACAATAATAAACAAAAAAAATCAAAAAACTTGTAGATTTTACTTGATAAATTAAAAAAATAATATATAATAAAAAGAAATATTTACACAAGGAGGGAAAATAATGGATAATAGAAAACTACCAATACTAATTCTTAAAAATATTATCCTTTTTCCTTACAATGAAATAAGACTAGAACTAGAAAATAACAAGGACAAAGAACTAATATCCTTGGCAGAATCCTATTATAATAAACACATATTAATAATTCATCCCAACGATGAACTAGAAGAAACAATAGACAAAACAAGTTTTCCAAGAATTGGAGTAATTGCCTACATTAATATGAAAATAGATCTACCAAACAATAGAACTAGAATAATAATAAAAGGTCTAAAAAGAGTAAAAGTACTATCATATCAAGAAGAAATAGATAAAATAAAAGTATCCAAATTTGAAGAGCTAGAAACAAAAAAATTACTACCCCTAGAAGAAACTGCCTATTCAAGAAGCCTAATAAAACAAGTAGAAACATACATCGAAAGAATGCCAAACGTAAGCAACAGCATCCTCTCTCAAATACTCGGAGTAAATAATATAGACAAAACAACAGATATTCTAACAGTATTTGTCCCAGGAACATATGAAAGAAAAATGGAATATCTAAACGAAAAAGAACCCACAAAAAGAGTAATGATGCTCCTTGATGACATAAGTAGTGAAATAAGCCTAGCAGACCTAGAAGAAGAAATAGAAGAAAAAGTCCAAACATCCCTAGAACAAGAACAAAAAGAATATATATTAAACGAAAAAATCAAAGTAATAAAAGAAGAATTAGGAACATCTTACGACAAAGATAGAGAAATAAGTATCCTAAAAGAAAAAATAGAAAACAAAAATCTTCCAAAAAATATAAAAGAAAGATTAAAACTAGAAGTACAAAGGTACGAATCATTACCACCAATGTCAAGCGAAATAGGAATGGTAAAAACCTACATAGACACAGTATTATCACTCCCATTTGGAATCTATACAAAAGATAACGAAAAAATAGAAGACGCCAAAAAAGTATTAGACGAAACCCATTATGGCCTAAAAGAAGCAAAAGAAAGAATACTAGAATATTTAGCACTAAATAAATTAACCAAAGGCAAAAACAATCCAATAATATGCTTTGTAGGCCCACCAGGCGTAGGAAAAACAACCTTTGCCAAAACAATAGCAAAAGCAACAAACAAAAACTACACCAAAATATCAGTTGGTGGAATAAATGATGAAGCCGAAATAGTAGGACACCGAAGAGCATACATCGGATCAGCCCCAGGAAAAATAATCGAAGGAATGAAAAAAGCAAAAAGTTCCAACCCAGTATTCATAATAGACGAAGTAGACAAAATGACCAAAGACATAAAAGGCGACCCAGCATCCAGCCTATTAGAAGTCCTAGACAAAGAACAAAATAAATACTTTCAAGATCACTATATCGAAGAAGAATATGACTTATCAAAAGTAATGTTCATCTTAACAGCAAACTATCTAGATCAAATTCCCTATGAATTACTAGATAGACTAGAAATAATTGAAATATCTAGTTATACTGAATACGAAAAAATAAATATATGTAAAAATCATATAATTCCAAACAACATAAAAGACTTTAACCTAAAAGAATACAACATAGAATTCACCGAAGACGGAATAAAAAAAATAATAAGAAATTACACAAAAGAAGCCGGAGTAAGAGAATTAGAAAGATTAGTACAAAAAATCCTAAGAAAAATAGTAAAAGAAATAGTAATAGACAAAAAAAATGAATTAAAAATAATAGATGAATATCAAATAGAAAAATACTTAGGAAACGAAAAATATAACACCTACGAAACACTTCCCAAAGAATATACTGGAGTAGTAAACGCAATGAGTTACACACCATTCGGCGGAGACATACTAAAAATAGAAGTTAATTACTACAAAGGAAGTGGCAACATCATAATGACCGGTTCCCTAGGAGACGTATTTATAGAAAGCGCTAGAATCGCCCTAAGTTACATAAAAAGTAATTATGAAAAATTCAATATAGATTATAATCTACTAACAGAAAACGACATTCATATACACGTACCCGAAGGAGCAGTAAAAAAAGACGGACCAAGCGCCGGAATAGCAATTACAACAGCAATAATAAGTGCATTTACAAACCAAAAAATAAAAAATACAATAAGCATGACCGGAGAAATAACACTTCGCGGAGAAATTCTTCCAGTCGGAGGATTAAAAGAAAAAATAATCGGTGCCAAAAACAGAGGTATAAATAAAGTTTTCTTACCAAAATCCAATAAAAAAGAAGTCATGCAAATAGAAGAAGAAATAAAAAGTTCAATTAGATTTATCTTCGTAAGTACCTATGAAGAAGTCTATGAAAAAATAAAAGAAAAGGCAAAAAAGGTAAAACAATAAGCCTTTTTTTGTTACTTTATCACAACCGCCAAAAACATTTGTACATATAATGAAATATGAGATGTGGAAAATGAAACATAACGATAAATAAATTATATTATTCAAAATGGAAAAATAAAAAAAAGATTATATGAAATCGGCATCTATGGAGAAAGAGGTCCAAAAGGAGAAAAGGGCGACTCACTATTAAATGCAATTTGTTATGCAAGTTTCGGACAAACTACCGAATCTAGACTTTTAAATTTCGATGATAAAAAAATACTTCCTGTAGACAATAATAACTTTTCCTTCAACGGCCTAAATGACATAATAATAAACGAACCAGGTAACTATGAAATAACCCTAGGCGGTACAATTTCAGAAGTAACCGCAACAAATGGAGGAATATTCTATTTAAAAGATCAAAACGGAACAGTTTTAAGCGATTTATCATTCATGGTACCAGCCGGAGGAATAAGTATGATGCAATTTTTAAACACAAACTTCTTCACCTTCGATAAACCAATGACACTACAAGTTATGGCAGGCATACTAGGAACCCCAGTAACAGGAAACGTAAAAATAACTTCAGTAAATGTAATAATAAGAAAATTTGATATATAAATAAAAATAAAATATTTACATATAAATCACATAAATGCTATAATAATAAAAGGAGGTAATAAATATGAAAAATTTATTCAATTTAGAAGGAAAAGTAGCAGTAATTACCGGAGCATCTTCAGGACTTGGAAGAAGCGCTGCTAATATGTATGCTGAGTATGGTGCAGACGTAGCATTACTAGATTTAAGTTTAGAAAAACTAAATATAGTAAAAGAAGAAATAAAAAAAACAGGAAGAAAAGCACTAGCAATCGAATGCGATGTAACAAGTGAAGAAATGATCAAAAATGCCGTGGACCAAATACTAGAAGAATATGGTCACATAGACATTTTACTTAACAATGCAGGAGTTGCTATCCGCGGAGGAGTAGAAACTCTAGAAGTAGAAGAATGGGACAAATCATTCAACGTAAATGTAAGAGGTATGTATCTATTAAGTAAATATATAATACCAGGAATGAAAGAAAGAAAATATGGAAAAATAGTAAATATTGCTTCAGTAAATGCAATAATTGCAGATAAAAGCGATATATTTATAAGACATAGTTACAACGCTTCAAAATCCGCTATTTTAGGTCTTACAAAAGGAATGGCTTGTTCTTATGCAAGATATGGAATAACAGTAAACGCCATCGGACCTGCTTTATTTAAAACAGGAATGACAGAAGATACTTTATTTAAATCTGAAGAATTCTTAAATGGCTATAATATGCTAAATCCAAGTAGTAGACCAGGTAATGATGGAGAACTAAATGGAACAATTTTATATCTATCAAGCGATGCATCAAGTTACACACAAGGACAATTTATAGTAGTAGATGGTGGAGGATCAATAGTATAATAAAAAGGGATTACTATCATTTGGTAGAAATCCTTTTTCTATAAAAAAAACTATAAAGAAAAGAGAAATAATAAAATGATAAAATTTAACGAATTAACAATCCAAGAATACAAAGAAATATTAGATTCAGTCGGATGGAAAATGCCCTCAGAAAGATTACTAAACATTTCATTAAAAAATGGAGTTAATGTTAAATGCATTGTAAACAACAAAACAATAGGCATGGCAAGATTTGTTACAGATGGTGGATATGCCGGACTATTAATGGACGTAATAGTTATTCCAGAGTACAGAAACAAAGGATATGGAAAACTATTAATTAGTTCACTAATCGATTATATAAAAAGGAATTTAGAAAGCAATGAAGAAATAATGATCCAACTTTTGTCCGCACCAAATAAACAAAATTTCTACAAGCAATTTGGATTTAAAGTAAAAAAAGAAATACCAGAAGATGGAATGTACATGTGGTTAAAAAATAATTAAAATCAAAACAAAATCACTAATTAATAAGGAAATAAAAATATGAAAATATATATAATGGGCTCAACCGGATCTGGTAAGACATATTTATCAAAAAAATTAAGTAAAAAATATAATATAACATCTTATGAATTAGATAAAATCGTATATGACCAAAATAATTTAACTAAAAAAAGAAGCAATAAAGAAATAGAACAAACCTTTTCTAAAATAATAAACTCCTCATCATGGATAATCGAAGATATAGGAAGAAAAAGGTTCATAAAAGGAAGAGAAAAAGCAGACAAAATATATTATATAAAAATATCAAAACTAAAAACTTATAAACAAATGATAAAAAGATGGTTTCTGCAAAGAAAAGGAAAAGAAGATTATAATGTAAAGCCCACATTTAAAAATTTATTTAAACAACTATCAGATGTAAAGTTATATAAAAAACAAGAAAAAAGTATATTAAATGAATTAAAAGTATACAAAGACAAACTAACAATTATTAAAAAATAAAAATAATAAGTTGAGAGGATTTTTATGGAAATATTAGATTTATATGATGAAAATCATAATTTAACTGGCAAAACAATAACAAGAGGAGAAAAAGTAGAAAATAATTATATTATGCTTTCTACTATAATTATAGAAAATAACAACAAATTTTTAATTCAAAAAAGTTCAAGTGAAAAAGGTAGTAAATACGGACTAACTGGTGGGCATGTTCTTCATAAAGAAATACCGCTTGAAGCCATAATAAGGGAAACCAAAGAAGAAATAGGAATTCATTTAATAAAAGATAAAATAAAGTTTTTAGGATACGAAAAACATCCAAACGGAAAAGCATTCTTTGCTATTTACTACACCAACCAAACAATTAATCCAAAAGATATAAAACTAAATGAAGATGAAGTCACTTCTATATCATGGTTAAAAAAAGATGAAGTAGAAGAATTAATTAATAAAGAACAGTTCAAAAAATCACATGTATATATTTTGAGCAAAAGTAAGAAAGGCATGTCTTTTCAATTACAATAATTTATAGTATTTATATTTTATAGAAAACATATTTAGTGGATTTTGTACAAAATATGTTGAAATGCTAAATAGAGGTGACTATTATGTATAGAAAAATAGAAGAGGAACTTAAAAAAATGGATAGATAATTATAAAATGCCACTTATGCTAGTCGGAGCAAAACAAACAGGAAAAACCTATATTTTAGAAAAATTTTGTAAAAACAATTTTGATAATTATATTTATATTAATTTAGATAAGGAAGAAAGTATCATAGAAGTTTTTAATAAACTTATTAAATAAATATTACAAATTCTAAGAAAAATTAAAACTTACTAAAGATGAAAAGTGTTAGATATTATTCTAATGCTTTTTATTATCTTTAAAATTCACCAAAACTCTTTATATTAATAATTTATAAATATTTATTTTATGCATATATTTCACTAGGTGATAGCATGTTTACTAAAAAATATAATGAAAGAATGAAATTTATATTTCTTGGAGCAGTCCTTTTATTTATAATAATATTTATTCGTATTTTATATGTACAAGTATTTTCATATAACAAATTAAGCACTTTATCAGATGATTTATGGAGTAGAGAACTTCCAATAAGTGCTTCTAGGGGAAAAATCCTAGATAGAAATGGTAAGATTCTTGCGGATAATATAACAATAACTAGTCTTATAATAATTCCTAATCAAATAAAAAATCCGGAAGAAGTTGCAAAAACCCTAAGCGATATTTTAAATACTCCTTATGATGATATGTACAAACATGTAACTAAAAAAGCATCGATAGAAAGGGTTCATCCAGAGGGGAGAAACTTATCATATGAAATAGCAGATAAAATAAATAGTTATAATTTTGATGGGGTTTATTTAGTAAAAGAAGCAAAAAGAAATTATCCAAATGGAAAAATGCTTTCTCATGTACTTGGTTATACAGGAATAGATAACCAAGGACTTTCGGGAATAGAACTTTTATATGATGAGTATTTAACCGGAGAAGATGGCGCGATTAAATATTATAGTGATGCTAAAGGAAATAAACTAGATATGGCCGAAGTATATACTGAACCATCATCTGGACTTGATGTAATGCTAACAGTAGACTTTGATATTCAAACATCAATTGAAAGAGAACTAGATAACATAGCAAAAGCCTTTACTCCCGATCATGCTTTAGCGGTCGCTATGGACCCTAATACTGGAGAAATTCTAGGAATGAGTTCAAGACCAAATTTTGATCCTAACAATTATAAAAAATATGATACAGAAACATTAAATAGAAATCTTCCAATATGGATGACATATGAACCAGGCTCTACCTTTAAAATAATAACAACCGCGGCTGCTGTAGAAGAGGGCGCAGTAAACCTAGAAAAAGATACATTCTATGACAGTGGATCCGTAAAAGTATCCGGTGCAAAAATTAAATGCTGGAAACCCGGTGGCCATGGTGCTCAAACATTTCTTCAAGTATTTGAAAACTCATGCAATCTTGGAGTAAATACAGGAACACTTTTGAATTTGAAGAAACCCTTGCAAATAGTATAAAATATAGTGCCAAAATTGATGTTTGTTCTACATATAATTTGATTTATGATGGTGTTGAATACTCTAGTAATGAAAGGATTGAATTTGATAATAATATGAAACAATCATTTAATGTAATTAAAATAAAAGAAGATTCTAAAAATAATATTGATACTAATACTTATGAAAATCTTATATTTAATAAGAAAAAATTGCTATATCATTATTTGATAAATTAGATAAGGAAATATTAAGTATTAATAATGGGATAAAAAGAAATTACTTAATTAAAAATGTAGCATATAGATTTATAAATAAAATTTTAGAAATTCAGATAAATCAAAATAATTTGTTAGTTACATTTCATAAAGAGTCTAAACAATTTGATAATTTTAATAAATTAGAAATAAAGAAAGGATATGAAAATACCAGTCTTTGTTATTGTATGATAGTTGAAAATAATGAAGATATATTATATGTGAAAAGATTGGTAAAAAAATTATATAACTATATAAACTCTCTAAAAGAAGATATTGGAGCAAAACTATTAGATATATTAAGTTTTAAAATAAAAACATTGTCAGAAGATATAATTACACATAAAACTATTTCTATAAAAATGGTTTTTTTAATATTGCATATTTTATTTAAGAATTATATAATGTTAGTTAAAGAAGTGAGGAGATATTATGAGAAAACCACATCAGATATTGGCGTTTCCATTCATTAAAGAAAATGACAAATACTTATATGGGATTTTTTGTAGAAATGGTTCAAAAGAAATATGGCAAGGCATTGCTGGCGGAGTAGAAGATGAAGATGAGTCTTATAAAGATGCATGTATTAGAGAGGCTAATGAAGAAGCAGGCATTACTGACTTTACTGATTTAATTGAACTAGAATCTGTTTGTACAATGCCAGTTCCCAATGTGACAAAGGACTTCATTTGGGGAGAAGATGTGATATTAATATATGAACACTGTTTTGGAATTGGTTGCAAAAGTAAAAACATAAAACTTTCCCATGAACATTCTAAAATGGAATGGCTTTATTATGAAGATGCTATAAAAAAATTAAGATGGGATAGCAATAAAAATGCTCTTTGGGAGTTGAATTATCGATTAAATAATTCAAAGAGGATATAACTATGAAGTATGATTTGCATGTACATTCTTTGGTTACTGGTGAAAAGCGTTTTAGAGTAGAAATATTAACAATGGCAAAACAGCAAAATTTAAAGTACATTTCATTTACAGAGCATAATTATATAGAAACATTAGATACTGATATAAAAGTTATAAATGGAATTGAATTTGATGTAAAGCTTAATTATTCATTTCATTTATTATGTTATTTTCCAAAAATTTCAAGTTAAATAGAGAAATTGCTAAAAAAAAATTGTTATAATACTTCTGACAGCACAAAGAAACTTGTAAAAAAAAGCATATTTCAGTATGGATAATACATTTGATTGAAAAAAATCTACATGAAAAAATTCTGTCCTATTTTATTACTAAGTTTAGTGAAAAAAATCTTGATAAATAATAATATCAACATTACTATAGGTTTCAGATTTATATTTTAGGGGTATGGTATAGCGCTACGTATTTTTCTATTGTTTTATGAATTTGATCGTTTTATATCGTTAATTTACAAATCGAATGGGGAATTTTGTCCTCAAAAAGTTGAAATAATTAAAAGAGTGAAAAATAGTTTAGAAAATAGGCTGTTTCTCACTCTTTTTTTGCTTTATAGAAATTATAAGATTCATTTCCTCCTCAAGAAAAATCTTATAAGTAATTATAGTATTAAAATAGATTGGGGGAAATGAAAATGAACTTGAAAGTGGCCAATGATAGGATTATTGTATTAGAGAGTCAAATAAATAATATATTGAATAAAAAAGAATGTGAAAAATCAAAAGTTTTACCACAAGCTACTGTATATAAAAAAGATGTTGTTTTTACAAGTAGAGTAGAAAAAAATAAGTTTTTATATTATATTTTTAACAATCAAAAATATGATGAAAAATTATCAATGCTTTATAAAGAAAAAGAAATACTTTTAAAATATGTTAGCATGGAATTAAAAAGATTAAATAAATATAAAGAAAAGGAAAAATGAATTATTTATTATAAAGAAGATTTAACACAAAAATTGAAATGGACTGAGATATCAAATAAGGTTAATTTATCTGTATCGCAATGTAGACTTATTTATAGGGTTTATAAGCAAAAAAGAAATATTTAAAAAATATAAGATGGACATTCATAATCACTCTTTTATGATAATATGGTATTGTAAGAAAAAATTCTAAAGAGCGATGTGTATTATTGCATTGCTCTTTTTTCTTACAAGGAGGTTATAGTATGGAAATAAAAAAGACAAATAGTGAAGTTGAAAGAATTGAAAATTTAATTGATTACAGGTTAAGTATTAAAGAATTAGAAACTGAAAAGCATGAAATTTATCATATTTATACTGATAATGAGTATAAGAAAATAATAATTGCAATAAGCTTAAAAATATACAAACTAAATATGATAGATTATACAGAAATAGGAATAACAAAAAAATAAAGAAGCATATCATCTAGAAATTGATAATGGTAACAATACTAAATATACTATTGAAATTCATTTGAAAGATCCGTTAGAAAAAGATAATTCTCTACAAAAAGGGATAATTAAAACAGGTGATGCTAATGAATAAGTCCAAAAACTTTGACATAGGTTTTATTGGAGGTAAATCTAAATGCTAGAAAATGATATAGAAGTTAGGTTTAGTACCAAACAATTACCTTTTGAATATAAGTTATTGGAATATAGGCTAATTGTTAATAAAGAATTATACGATGAAAAAGTTATTGATTTAAGAACATATAATGAAATGGAAAATTCTATTATGGGAAGACTTAAAAAGGTAAGAAAAGAATATTTATTGAACGAAAAAAATGATTTGACAAATGCTGATTATGGAGCTACCATGCAAGCATCCTAGTTATCTTGAATTTTAGGAACACATGAAAGGAAGTACTATTTATGGAAATAAAAAAAGCAAGAGAAGAATTAAGGAAAGGTAAAACAATTTATGATATGAATTTAAAAGTTGCATATTATGGTCGTGTTTCAACAGATAAAGATGATCAGTTAAATTCGTTAGAAAATCAACAAAATTATTTTGAAGATATGATAAAAGAAAATTCTAATTGGATTTTTACTCGTGGATATATTGATGAGGGAATCAGTGGAACAGCTGTTAAAAATCGTGATTCTTTCTTAAAAATGATTGAAGATGCAACTTTAGGAAAAATTGATTTAATCTTAACAAAAGAAATTTCTAGATTTTCCAGAAATACGGTTGATAGTATCAAATATACAGAATATTTATTGAAACAAGGTGTTATAGTATATTTTTTATCTGATAATCTAAATACAATTCAAGAAGATTCTGAGTTTAGACTTACTATCATGTCTAGTATGGCACAAGATGAAGTTCGTAAATTATCAGAAAGAGTTAAATTTGGTATTAATAGAATGATTAAAGATAGAAAATTAATCGGTGGTAATTTAACTGGATATTATAAGAAAAATGGAATATATGAAATTAACCCAAATGAAGCACCAATCATAAAGTATTTATTTACTACTTATGCAAGTGGTAGTCTTGGCTTAAAAAAAATTGGCGAAGAACTAGCACAAATGGGATATTTAAATTCCAAAGGAAAACCATATTCAGGGACAGCTCTTGCAAAAATGCTTTCCAACCCTAGATATAAGGGATTTTATACTGCTAAACTTACTGAGGTGGAAGATTATAAAACTCATAAAAAGAAAAAAATACCTAAAGAAGAACAAATTATAGAAAAAGATGATAGAATTCCTGCCATTGTATCAGAAGAACTTTGGGACAAAGCAAATGCTTTGCATGAAAGAAGAAAAAAATTACCATCTAGGCATGTACTCAATTCTGAAGAACACATAAAAAAATATAAGTATTCGGCTAAATTATATTGTAAAGATTGTAATAGTATATTTATTCGTAATGGTGGATCGAATCGTTCTTTAAATCCAACATGGGCTTGTAAAACTTATAAAACTGATGGAGTGTCAAAATGTGAATCTCCAATTATAAAAGAAAGTTATCTTGATAAAATATTTGTTAATCTATTTAGTGATTTCATTAAACATAAAAAAGACTATTTGGGACAAGTTTTATCAGAATATAAAAATATTGTTAAGAATTTTACTGATGAATTAGATACAGAAGAAATAAAAAGAAAGATAGAACAAATTGATAAACAAAAAGATAAATTGTTAGATTTAAGTTTAAAAGGTATGATTGATGACTTTGAATTTAAAAAAAGAAATGATAAATTTAATACTGAATTATTTAATTTACAAAAGCAAATAGACAGTTCGAAAAGAGAGAACTTAGAAGAAGAAAAAATGCGTAAAAAATTTAGTGATATTGAATCTTGCTTAAGTGTAAAATTGGATATTAAAGAAAACTTACCTTATTTGGTAAATTTATTAGTTGATAAGGTTATAGTTGAAAAAGTTAATGGTGATAGAAAGTATATAAAATTATCTATTTATTTTGATTTTAATACACCAGATATTGATATAGATTTGGATATGAACACAAAAAACGAACTTAAGTCTAAGTCGTTGCAAACCCCTGCTTGTAGAAGACAAACTCCTGTTTTAAAGTGTTCGTGTATTGACACAAAGCAACCCAGGATTTGTGAAAATGGGATTCTCACTAGGAAAAGATAAACTCTTTAAATACATAAACTTATTCGGCTTCGGCGAAAAAACAGGAATAGATTTAAATGGTGAGGGAAAAGGAATCTTATTTAACCTAAAAGATGTAAAAGATCTAGAACTTGCAACAACAGCATTCGGTCAAGGAGTAAGTGTAACACCAATTCAACAAATAACAGCAGTCTCTTCGATAGTAAATGGTGGTAATTTGTACAAACCTTACATAATGAAAAGTCTTTTAGACAGTAAAACTGGAAATATTTATAAAGAAAAAAATAAACAACTCGTGAGAAAAACAATAAGTAAAAACACCTCAAATATATTAAGAATGGCCCTTGAAAGCGTCGTCGCTAAAGGCGGAGGTAAAGTAACTTACATAGATGGATATAGAATAGGAGGCAAAACCGGAACAGCCCAAAAGGTAGAAAACGGAAGATATCTAGAAAACAACTACATAATGAGTTTCATGGCAGTACTTCCAAGTAATGACCCTAAAGTAGTACTCTACTTAGCCATAGACAATCCTAAAAAAACAGCCCTTTTATCAAGTTACACAACAACACCTTTCGTAAGAAAAATTCTCCTAGATATGATAAACATAATGGACATAGAAAAACAACCAAACCAAAAAGAAAAAGATTACGAATGGATGGACAAAAAATATTACGATGTACCAAATGTTATAGGAATGACAAAAAACGAAGCAAAGAAATATTTATCAAACTTTGAAATAACATATGTCGGCGACGGAGACATAGTAGTAGATCAAACCCCAAAAGCCGGAGTAAGATACTATGAAACAGGCACCATAAAACTTTTAATGGGTAAAAAATAACCAAACCAAACTACAGAAAAATTATTTTGTAGTTTTTTGTATATCAAAAAGAGTAAAGTTTTTTAAGTTTTAATCATATTATTATTAGGAGTTTATAATTTAGAAAAAAAAATAAATTTTCAAATTATAGAAGGGAGAATAAATGATAAATAAACTAAAAAAACACAAAATAAAACTAATTTTAAGTACACTTTTCTTATCACTAATTACAATTTTCACAATATCTGCTCAAAATAATGCCGGAAAAATAGAAATTACAAAAGAGGCAAGCAAAATATCCCAAGAATTCACAAGCGACAATCTAGAATATGGACGCCTTGCAAAAGTAAATCTAAATATAAAAGCAAATCCATATAATGAAGAAACAAGAAAAAGCAACAAACTTGATATAGTATTAGTACTCGATAAATCAAAAAGCATGAAAAATTCTAAAAAGTTAGAAAATGCCAAAGAAGCCGCAAAAGATCTAGTAAACACCCTTATGGATGATAAAGAAAGTGTAAAAATCGGAGTCGTAGAATTTGCAACAACTGCAAATAAAAATAAACTTGAAATGACAACAAACAAAAAAGATGTAATAAACTTTATAGATAACATAAAAGCAAGTGGAGGCACCAATCTAGAACAAGGAATTGTAAGAGCCAAAGAATTCCTAAACAAAGGCAAAAGAAAAGACGCTAAACAAATAGTAATAATTCTAACCGATGGCCTTCCAACATACTTTAATTATAATGGACAAAGACTTGGAACAGGTAGCAGTGACGATCCCGTATGTATAGAATACACCTACTATGATTGCACTAAAACAAAAAGACCATCCGAAGCAGCCAAAGACTCACTTGATTCATTAAAACAAGAAAACAAAACCGCAGACATCTACACAATAGCGTTCGGTAGTACAGATAATGAAAATGAAGTCGAAGAAATTCTAAAAAAATTAGAGGCCATAAATCCAAAAAACACCTCAGAAAGTCCACTTTACAAAAACTATAAAGCCCTATCAGGCAAAGAATTAAAAGAAAAATTCGAAAAAGTAATCGAAGAAAGTATAAATAAAATTGGAAAAGATAGTGTCCTAACAGATATAATTCCAAAAGAATTTACCCTAACTAGTGACTCTAAAAAGAACTTAATAGACAAGAAAGTCGAAGTAATAGAAACCGAAAACGGCACCATTTTAAAATGGAAAATTGGAAATCTTGAATCAAACAAAAATTATAACTTATCCTACACAGTAAAAGCAAAAGACACCTATCATGGAAGTATTTACACCAACGAAAATGCCACCCTTAAAACAACAGTCTCAGAAAATAATCCATACTACGACAAAACAAATTTAAATCTTAAGTTTGATAAACCAGCCGTAGATATTCCCGCAATAACAAAAGATGATCACTATGAAAATAATTCAACTTATATAGGATACCAAGAAAGCACAATAAACGGAAGTTCAATTTTAAAAAACGATCTAATAAATAACAAAAAAGAAGACATAAAAACCGGAAATGATAAAGTAAGAGTTACTGATGAAATAGAAATAATTACAAATAAAAGTACTATAAAAAATGAAAATGGTACTTACAATATTTATAAAAATGGTCTATTACAAGGAACCCTTAATATAAAACAAGATGGGACATTTACATTTTTGCCATTAGAAAACACAACCGGAGAAGTAACCTTCGATTATAAAATAACAACAAAAATAAATCAAAAAAATGAAACAGATAAAGTTACAAGTAATACCTCTACAGTAACTTTAAATATACTAAATCGCCAAAAAATAAACATACCAGTTGTAAAAACATGGAACGATGATAACAATCGCGATCAAAAAAGGCCAAATGAAATAACAGTAAAATTATTCGCAAACAACAAACTAATAAAAACAGAAAAATTAACAAAAGATAAAAACTGGACTCATGCATTTACTAATCTTTATAAATATGAAACAGGTTATGAAAACGACGAAAACCATAAAATAAATTACACTATAAAAGAAGAAAAAGTAAAGGATTACGAAACTTCTATAAACGGCTACAATATTACAAACAGTTATACCCCAGAAGTAAAAAATATAAAGATAGAAAAAATATGGAATGATAACAATAACCAAGACGGAATAAGACCAAACGAAATAACAGTAAAATTATTCGCAAATAACAAAGTAATAAAAATGAAAAAACTAACAAAAGACGAAAACTGGACTTATGAATTTGCAAATCTTCCTAAAAACGAAAACGGAAATGAAATAAACTACACCATAAAAGAAGAAAAAATAAATGGTTACGAAACATCAATAAATAACTTCACAATAACAAACACCCATATTCCAGAAAAAATAAATATAATCGGAGAAAAAAGATGGGTTGATCAAAACGATAAAGATGGTTTAAGACCAAATGAAATTACAATTAATCTCTGCAAAAACACTTGCAATAACATAATAAAAACAACAAAAATAACAAAAGAAGAAAACTGGATTTATAAATTCGAAAACCTGCCAAAATATGAAAACGGAAAGAAAATAGAATACTTAGTAAATGAAAAAATGGATAAAGAAACTGAAAAATACTATCAAACTTCATACGACGAAGACAACCCATTTATAATTATAAATACTCATAATCCTAAAGATGTTACGATAAGTGGCAAAAAAATTTGGAAAGATGAAAATAACAAATATGAAAGACCAAACAGCATAACCATAACCCTTGAGGGAAAAGTCGGAGAAACCTCCATAATAAAAAAACAAAAAAAGATAACAAAAGAAGAAAACTGGACCTATGAATTTACTGATCTTCCAGAATATAGCAAAGGAAAATTCATAAACTACACAGTAAGTGAAGAAGCAGTAAAAGACTACGACACAACCTATGATGGATACGACATAATAAATACTTATAATCCCGAAACAATAACTATAACAGGATCCAAATCATGGGATGATAACAATAACCAAGACGGAATAAGACCAAATGAAATAACAATTATTTTATACGATCACCTAGATAATGAAATAGCAAGAACTAAAGCAAGCGAAAGCACAAACTGGACCTATTCCTTTGAAAACATCATAAGATATGCAAACAACAAAGAAATAAATTACAAAGTAAAAGAAATAGATGTAAACGGCTACGAAACAACAATAAATAACTTCGACATAACAAATAAACACGCTCCAGAAAAAATAAATATAAAGGTAAAAAAATCCTGGAACGATAACAATAACCAAGACGGAATAAGACCAAAAAGCATAACTGTAAAACTATATAAAGACGGCATTTTATATAAAACAGAAAAAATAACAAAAGAAAATAACTGGACCTATATCTTTAAAAATCTAGATAAATACAAAAATGGCCAAGAAATAAAATATGAAATAATAGAAAGCGAAGTAAAAGGATACAAAACAAGTATAAAAAATTCAGTAACAAAAGTAAAAAATGAAGTTCAAACAACCATCACCAATACCCATAACACAAAGAAAATAAATATTAAAATAACAAAAATATGGAAAGACAACAATAACGAAAAAGGCCTAAGACCAAGCGAAATACTAGTAGACATCTATAAAGGAAGCACCTTAATAAAACAAATAAAAATAACCAAAAAAAATAACTGGATTTACGTGCTAAAAGATCTAGATAAATACGAAAACGGCAAAGAAATAATTTACAAAATAAAAGAACATAAAATAAAAGGATACAATACCATCTACGATGGATACACCATAATAAACAAATTAATTGAAAAAAATATAACAATAAATACAAACAATATATTAGAAATAACCCCACCAAAAACAGGTATAAAAATAGAAAATAAAGATACAAAAATGAATATAATTTCACTAACATTACTATCATTAATAACCTTATTTTCAACATACGTAATAATAAAAAAAGTAACTAGATAAAACAAGGAGTCCATATGAAAAAAACATTCTTACTACTACCAGCACTTATACTAATAATAACCATGCTACTACTTCCCAAAATAAATGAAACAACACTTATAAATAGTATAAATATGAATAAAGAAAATCAAGAAGAAAATAAAATAACTAAGTTAAAAGAAAAATATAAAAATAATGACATAGTAGGAGTCCTAGAAATACCAAACGTTCTAAAAACAGTAGTGGTCAAACACACCAATAATGACTATTACCTAAACCACAACATAAAAAATAAAAAAGATAAAAAAGGTGCAGTATTCATGGACTATAGAAATACCTTAAACGATAAAAAAATATTAATATATGGACATAATTCAACCAGAGGAAATCATCTTCCATTTGTAAAACTAGATAAATACTTAAATGAAAAATATTACAAAAAACATAAAAAGATTTATCTTCATACAGAAAATGGTACAAAAGTATATAAAATATTTTCAAGTTATATAGAGAAAGAGGACTTTGATTACGTAAATTTAAATAATTACAATGGACTTTCATACTTAAAACACATAAATAAATTAAAAAACAAATCAGTTTATAATACAAATATAAATTTAAAAGAAAACTCTAATATAATAATACTTCAAACATGTAATGTAGAATCAGGCTATTCTGATAATAAAAATACATTAGTAATTGGAGTATTAGAGAAGTAGAGTTCTTTTTTTTCCTACATTTTAATAAAATTAAAAAGAAAAGTGTAAATAAGAAAAAAATAAAGAACAAAATATAGTCTAATTCAAAAAAATGTAGTATAATTATCAAGAAATGAGGTGCATTTTATGTTAATGCTTACAAAATCAATACTTTGCGTAATGATAGGTTTCATAATCGCAGTAGTTACAGGTCTTATTCTAATACCATTTTTAAAAAGAGTAAACTTTGGTCAAAGAATAAGCGAATACGTTGGAGAATCACATAGAAAAAAAGAAGGAACTCCTACAATGGGAGGTATCATATTTATAATACCTACAATACTCGCAATGATCTACTTAATAATAAGTGGTAGACTTCATATGACGTATAATTTACTTATAATAATGATAGTATTTGTCTTATACGCATTCTTAGGTTTCTTAGATGATTTTTTAAGTATAAAAAGAGGAAAAAACGAAGGTTTAACAGTAATTCAAAAATTCATAGGACAAATAATAATAGCTTTAATATTCTTTGCTATTTATATGAAATTTAATGGCAATACAACATTCGTAGTAACAACACTAGGTATAAACGTCGATTTAGGCTGGGGATATGGAATACTAATATTACTCTTATTAGTAGGATTCTCAAACGCAGTTAATCTAACCGACGGATTAGATGGATTAGTCGGAGGACTAAGTTCCATAGCATTCGTAGCCTTTGCCCTTATATCATTATTTATAGGCAAAGAAGACGTTGGTTTCTTCTGTTTCGTCTTAACCGGAGCAATCGCAGGATTTTTAATGTTCAATGCCTATCCCGCTAGAGTATTCATGGGAGATACCGGTTCCCTTGCCCTAGGAGCAGTCCTAGCAACCGTTGCCATACTTACAAGAAGAGAACTAACACTATTCCTAATTGGACTTGTATTCTGCTTAGAAGCCTTAAGCGTAATGATACAAGTATTCTGGTACACATTAAAAGGAAAAAGAGTCTTTTTAATGACACCAATACATCATCATTTTGAAAGAAAAGGCTATGAAGAACCAGACATAGTAAAAGGATTCTGGCTCGCAGGTATAGTCTTCGCAGCACTCGGTATAATATTTGCACTTTGGATATAAGGAGAAAAATATGAAATTTGAAGTAAATAAGTATAGTGTAGAAAAATTAAAAGAAATTATAAACGTAAAAGAATTGATTAATGTAGAAGAAAACGAAGAATTCGACTTTTTAAGAATTCTTTCAATGAAACATCATGGAATAGAAGATAGATCAAAAAATATTCTTTTCTTTCCAGTTGTATTAGGCGATGAAATGTTAGAAGAAGGATGGATTGATGTAAAAACAGATCTAAAAACACCAATAAATGAAATTGTTGGAAAATTTAAAGAATATACATTTGTCATTGAAGAAGACATGAAAGAAAAAATAGAATATGATGATGCTAAACTACTAGTAGTAGATGATATAATGGGATCAATTGATAAATTATATGATTATCAAATTAAAAATAATGACTTTGAGGTCATAACGGCAACCGGAAGCGCTGGTAAGACAACTACTATAGGACTTGTAGAAAATGTACTTAAAAATAAATATAAAGTATTAAGAATTTATAGTGATAGAATTACACCAATATTATTAAAAGCATACATAATAAATTTCTTAAATAAAACACATGATATAGTGGCTCTTGAAATGGGAATATTCTATAAAGATCATGTAAAAAAATTAGCAGAATTAATAAAACCAGACACATCTGCAATGATAAATATAGGAAATGCCCATCTAGGAGAACCAGGACTTAATACAATCGCAGACACATGTAAAAATAAAGCCTATGTATTTAAAGATGCAAAAATGGGATTTATTAATAAAGACGATCAAGAATTAAAAAAATTATCACTAAAAGATAATAAATTATACTACGAAGATGAATTTTTATTTGAAACAAACCTAAAAGAGCTAAAAGAACTTTATCCAAGTAAAGTAGAAAGAGATAACGAAGGAATAATCATAAACGGTAAAAAAATATATGTACCAATATTAACAGAACTTTCTATAATACAATATCTAATAGTATACAATATAGGTATGTACTATAGCATAGATGAAGACAAAATAATAGAAACTTTAAACAACTTCAAACCAGTAGAAAATAGATTACAAAGAGTAGAACTTTTCGGAAAAAATGTAATATTCGATGGAGACAGTAGTTTCAAAGAAAGAGTGCACCAACTATCTCTTCATCTATATGATAAATGCTACCTAGTAATTAGAAAATATGGAGATACAGATTGGTACGACGATGATTTAGCAGGTATAACAGAATACTTCGATAAATTTGATAAAGTATTCATCTTCGAAGGAATAAATTACTTCGATGAATTAAAAAAACATCCTAACGTAGAAGTTGTAAAAAATCATGATTTTATGAAAGATCTAGACGGAGAAATATTTTATCATTACCACGAATATTGCTACGACTTTGATAAGATTTGTGAGGAGAACTTAGAATAATGAAAAAAAACATATTACTATTACATGGCTGGGACTATGAACAATATACAAAACAAACAACAGATAAAGACGCCTGGGACTATTGCAAAGAATTAATAGAAACCCTTAAAAAAAACTATAACGTTTATACATTAAACTTCCCAGGATTCTGCGGAGAAAAAGAACCAAAAAAAGAATGGGATGTCGAAGACTTTGCATCATACGTAAACGATTACGTAAACAAAAATAAAATAAAAGTTGATATAGTACTTGGATATTCCTTTGGTGGAGCAGTCGCAACAATATATAAAAATAAATATAATAAAAAAGCAAAATTATTTCTAGTCGCACCTGCAATAATTAGAAACTTCGATAATAGTAAAAAGTTCGCAAAAACTCCAAAAATGGTAGAAAAACTAAGAAAAGTACTAAGAAATTTATATGTAATTTACGTAGTAGGAACCCCAGAAATGAAATATGGTACAAAATTCCTTAGAAATACCTACCAAATAATAGTAAGAAGAGATCTAAGAGAAGAATTAGAAAAAATAGATCCAGATGACATTATCCTAATATATGGAGATAAAGATGACGCTGTAAATCCAGAACTAATGAACAAAACATTAAGTAAAAATTTAAGAAAAAAAGTAGTAATGATAAAAGGTGCAAATCATGATAATATAGTAACAGATTACGTAAAAGAATTAAATTCAAATATAAAAAAATTATAAAAACATCTTGTTAAAAGATGTTTTTTTGATATTATTAAACTATAAGAAAATAGAGGTGTTACTTATTATGAAAAATAAAAAACTTACTATTGTACTAATAATAGTATTTATATTAGGATTAATCTTAGGATCATATGCAATTTATAAAAGCACTTATACCGGAAAAAATGAAAATAAAATTATTACAGATAGTACATCCTTAGAATTTTTAGAAAGTAATACAAATGTAATAAATATACCTAATGCAATACCTATGAGTGATGAAGAAGGTAAAACTCAAAGTGATGCATTTGATTTTGTTGTAACTTCAAAAACTAGTAAAAATCAAAATATTAGTTATAGTATAGTTTTAGAAAAATTACAAACAGAAGATGGAAATGTACAACAGTTAAGTGATGATGAAATAAAAGTATATTTAACAGATTTTGATGGTAATGAGTTATTATTAAAAAACGTAAGTGATATAAGTAAAGATTATGTTTTATATACTAAAACTAATAATCATAATAGTACTAACATCGAAACAAAAGATAAATATAAACTTAGAGTATGGATAGATGAAAAAAATACTAATATAGATTTTAATAAAGAAAATGATATTACTTATGCATTTAAATTAGGAGTAAAAACTAATGTAAATGAAACAGATACAGAAGAGACTTATGTAGTAAATTATAATAGTAATGGTGGTACTGGAACAATGAATAGTACTACGTTTAAACAAGGAGAAACAAAAAAACTATCAAAAAATACATTTACAAAAAATGGTTATACATTTAAAGGATGGAGTATTAATAATAGTAAAGATGTAGTTTATACAGATGAAGAACAAGTAAGTAATTTAACAAATGTATATAATGGAGTAGTTAATTTATATGCAGTTTGGGTTAAAGAGGGAGTTACTTATCAAGTAAAATACAATCCAAATGGTGGTACTGGAACAATGACTAATTCTAGTTTTACAACTGGAGTTAAAAGCAAATTAACTAAAAATGTATTTACAAAAACAGGTAATATATTTAAAGGATGGAGTACTAAATTAAATGGAAATGTAAAATATAATGATGAAGAAGAAGTAATAGATTTAACAGAAGATAATAATACTATAGTGGATTTATATGCAGTATGGGAAAAAGAAGAGTATGAAGTAAATGTAGTAGTACAAAATGGAGTAATAAATGGAGATTCTACAAAGAGAGTAAAATATAATGAAGATGGAATATTCAATATAATCTCAGATATAGAAAATGCACTTGGAGTAGTAACCTGTACAAATAATCAAAAAGGAACATTTAAAGATAATCAAGTAACAATAAAAAATATAACAAATAATACAACATGTACAGTAAAAGTAACAAGTGAAGTAACATCATTATATGAAGATGGAACATTTATAATAAATGAACAAAATACTAATAGAAATTCTAATATAGAAAAACATGGAAAGGTTGCTAATGAATATAATGCTATGGATAGTGATAATTCGTATGCATTTAGTTCCTATAACAGTTCATTATGGTATAGTGAACGTAGAAATGTAAAAGGTGTAGAAATAGGAAAAACAATACAACCCACTTCTACTGCATATTGGTTCTATCAATTTGATAATGTGGAAAAGGGATATTTTTCTAATTTAGATACTTCTAGAGTGACAGATATGAGGTATATGTTTGTGGGATTAGGTGAAAGTAACACCGTCGCAACTGTTAATTTAGATTTATCCTCATGGGATACGTCAAATGTAACAAATATGAATTATATGTTTTGGGGTATAGGCTATGATGGCAAAACTATCAATCTAGATTTGTCAAATTGGAATACAGCAAAAGTAACAGATATGAGTTATATGTTTTTTAGAGCAGGTTATCACGCTGAAACTCTTAATTTGGTTGGTTTGGATAGTTGGAATACAGCAAAGGTAACAGATATGAGTTATATGTTTGCAGAGGATGCTGGTGAATTCTCTGATACTAAGACTTGGAGTATAGGAGATTTGTCAAACTGGAATACTTCAAGTGTAACAAATATGAGGTCTATGTTTTTTGGAACCGGTGAAAAAGCTACAACCTGGAGTATAGGAGATTTGTCAAACTGGGACACTTCAAATGTAACTGATATGAGCAGTATGTTTTCAAATGCAGGCTCTTCTGCTACAACATGGAGTATAGGAGATATTTCAAACTGGGACACCTCAAATGTAATAAATACGAAGCGAATGTTTTCTTCTGCAGGCCAAAATGCTACAACTTTTAATTTGGATTTATCAAACTGGAATACATCAAATGTAACAGGTATGGAATCTATGTTTGATTCTGCAGGCCAAAATGCTACAACTTTTAATTTGAATTTATCAAATTGGGACACCTCGAAAGTAACTAATATGAACTCTATATTTAATGGAGCAGGCAAAAATGCCAAGACATGGAGTATAGGAGATTTGTCAAACTGGAATACTTCAAGTGTAACAAATATGAGTTATATGTTCTATCAAACAGGCCAAAATGCTACAACTTTTAATTTGAATTTATCAAATTGGGACACCTCGAAAGTAACTGATATGAGCAGTATGTTTTCAAATGCAGGCTCTTCTGCCACAACTTTTAACTTAGTAGGTTTAGAAAAATGGAATACATCAAATGTAACTGATATGAGGTATATGTTTGAAGTTGCAGGCCGAAATGCTACAACTTTTAACTTAGATTTATCGAATTGGGACACATCAAAAGTGAAATATATGAATACTATGTTTTCAAATGCAGGCTCTTCTGCTACAACATGGAGTATAGGAAATATATCAAACTGGGATACCTCAAATGTAACAAGTATGAGTTCTATGTTTTATTATGCAGGTAGCAGTGCCACAACATGGAATATAGGAGATTTATCAAACTGGAATACATCAAGTGTAACCAATATGAGTTTTATGTTTAATCACGCAGGCGAAAAAGCCACAACATGGAGCATAGGAGATCTTTCAAACTGGAATACCTCAAAGGTAACAGGTATGAGAGGAATGTTTTTGGGAGCAGGCCAAAATGCTACGAATTTTAATTTAAATTTATCAAATTGGAATACATCAAAGGTTACTAATATGAAAGAAATGTTTTCTTCTGCAGGCTTATCTGCCACAACCTGGACTGTAAAAATACCAAGTACAACAGGAAATCTAACTAACACAACCAGTAAATGGTATGGTTCCTCTAGTAGTGTCTATGCAGAACCATGTTCAGGTAAGAGTTTCACTCTTTCATAAATAATAAATAATATAATTAGTACTAAGTAATATAATATCTATAATACTTAGTACTTTTCTTTTATATTAAGTACTCATCATAAAATCCATATTTAAGCACCCATCTACATTAAAAATTGCCCATATATTACCACAAAATCTTATTTTTTCAAGACTTGAAATTATCTTTATTACTTCTTAAAGTAATATTTTATGAATTTTACCTTGAAAAAATAAATAAAACGTAGTAAAATATACATTCCTGAAAGGAAAGGGGTATATATGAGAGAAAAAGAAAAACATTTAGAAGTTGGGGAAATATGTAGATATGAAAAAGATGAGAATAAAAAGGTCGAAAAATTAATGAAAATTTATAATGAAAATAAAGACGATTACGATCTTCTAGTAACTATAGCCAGAAATATTGGATATGATAAAAAGTATAGAGAAAAAGCCAAAGAAATACTTCACACTTTATTTAATTATGCCGATACACCTTATGTCTATTACTCCTTAGCAAGACTAGAATTTCTAGACAAAAACTACGAAAAAGCCAAAGAATATACAAATACTGTATTATCATTCGATCCAAATAATAGAGAATCCCTATCAGAAAGCATTAGAATAGATAAAGAAAATAATATTTTCGATGTAGAAAAACTAAAAAAACTTGCAAATATTCATCACGATCCAATCGCCTCATTTGAACTCGCTAAAACTTATGAACTAAAAGGAGACTATAAAACCGCTATTGAATACTATGAGCAAACATTACGAGTAAAAGAAAATGATTCCAAAGCCTTATTTAGTCTTGCTAAAATTAAGAAAAAACAAGGTTATACCAAAAGTGCAAAAAAAATTCTTAAAAAAATTATAAGATTAAATCCTGAAGATTACATTGCACTCTCAGAACTTGCAACACTTGAATATAACGATAATAATATAGAATTAAGTAAAAAACTTTACGAAAAAGCACTTTCTATGAATAAAGACGGGGCGACAGCCTCTAATTTAGGAAAAATTTATAATCATCAAGGAGACTTTGAAAAAGCCTACGACTGTTTAAAAATTGCCTATGAAAATTATTATAATTATCAGCCACTATTAGGTACCATAGCCAAAAAAATAAGAAAATTTGACGAAGCAAAAGAATGGTACTTAGAAAGTGATCAAAATTATAAAACATTCCTAGAACTCGCTAATCTTTACGCCAGAGAAAATGACTTTGAAAGTGCTTTATTCTATCTAATAAAAGCCTATAATTCAATAGAAAAAGATAGCGATCTTAGAAACTTCTATAGATTAGAATCCTATATAAAGCATAATCTAGGCATATTAAATGAAAATAAATGGAATAAAGATAGCGTTTTTTACAAACAACTAATCAATTATGATGAAAACAAAATAATAGAAAATAATCAAAAACTTTTTTATGACAATTTTGATTTAGAAAAAAACCTTCCCATTATAAAAGAAAAAATAAATGAAGAAAACTATGCAACAACCTCAGGAGGTATAGATTACTATTTAATTGGTTTTGACTCTAATATAGGAACCAAAGAAGGACAAGATACAAATTACGCATCAGTAATGACAATACTAGGAACTGACAAAATAGTAAGCATTTCTCCATTTAACATTCACAGTTATATTTCAACAA
>CAKONI010000003.1 GCA_934097105.1 uncultured Bacilli bacterium | reverse complement strand
TAATATTTAGTATTTAAACTATGTGGATAATGTGATATACTTGTCATAGCAATAAGTCCTTTCTAATAAAAATGTTTATTGATAATTACATTTTACTAGACTTATTGCTTTTTTACTATATATAAAAGTCTCACATCAATTGTAACACTACACTTCTTAAAGTAATAAATTTTAAAAATTATCTTCAAAAAGTAAAAAAAATGTTGTATAATGAAATAGACGATAGGGTGGTTACATGTTTGATAAAGAATACATAAATAAATTAAAAGATAAATATAATTATGATGATAAAACAATAAAAACACTTGAAGAAATAATACCAAAAGTACTAGAATACTATGGAAAAGAAAACGAATTAACAGTACTAGAAGCCTTACTAAATTGCATAATAGTTCCCTGTAATTCCTACCAAAACATATCAAAAGTAAAACAAGAAAAACAACAAACCAAAAAAATAGGAATGAGTCCAGTCGGAGACATAGACCTAATAAGAGGAGAAGGCGTCTACTACTCAAGTCCCAAAATAATTTACAACGAACCAACAAACACTTTCGAAATAGAAAAAATAGAAAGAGTAATCATAACACCACACCAATTTAACTACGACTCCCCAAAAGGAAAAGAAGTTCTAACATACGCACTCTGTAAACTAATAAAATCATATAAAGATGAATATAAAATAGAAGAAAACATCCTAACCAAAAGATATGGCATTTCAGAAGAAGTTATGCAAATAATAAAAAACAAAGACGATATATACCTAGAAATAACAAACGAAAAAGGAAAAGCCCTAGAAGAAGGCTTCACAATATATGATACAGAAAAAATAGTAAGTAGCGTTCTAAAAGACGAATACCAAAGTTACGATTACAAAAGTCTCTTCATCATAGGCTATATCCTAAAAGAAAAATTTAACTTCAAAGACGAAATAAATAACGACGAAATAGAACCAAATCAAGAACATTTCGAAAAACTAATGAACAAAAAAGATAAAGAACTAATGGACAAATGCGACAAATGCTTCAACCTAGAACAAGAAATGTTAATATCAATGTCACGAGAAGAAAAAGATCAAATAGCCAAAAAATTAGAAAGTCTAAAAGAAAACGAAATATTCTCATTACTAATAGAAATATATAAAACAAAAAAAGATCACATCAAAAACTAGACAAACAAACAAAAATATGCTATCATTATTACTGGCCTGTCAATCCGCTGGTATTAAATAAAAAAACCATGATTGCGCTAAAGGAAAAGGAGGAATAATATGAATTTACTTGAAAAAGTATCAAAAGAACAATTAAAAAAAGATATTCCAGAATTTCGTGTAGGAGATACAGTTCGTGTTGACGTAAAAATAATCGAAGGAAAAAAAGAACGTATCCAAGCATTCGAAGGAATAGTAACTTCACGTAAAGGTGGACAAGTAAGTGAAACTTTCACTGTAAGAAAAATGTCTTATGGAATTGGAGTAGACAGAATATTCCCAGTTCATTCACCAAAAATAGCAAACATTACAGTAGTTAAAAAAGGTAAAGTAAGACGTGCTAAACTAAACTTCCTAAAAGGACGTGTAAGTGGATACAGAATAAAAGAAAGAGGTATAAAATAGGGCATAATGCCTTATTTTTGTTAATAAAAATATGAAAAAAGAAAAAGTTAAAAAACCAGAAAATCCCTTAAAAGATTTAATAATATACGGAAGCATAATACTAGCAATAATCCTAGTTAGAACATTTATAGTAACCCCCGTAAGAGTAAACGGAGAAAGCATGTACCCAACACTAAATAACAAAGAAATAATGCTCCTAAACAAATGGGACTATAAATTTAATGACATCAAAAGATTCGACATAGTCGTAGTAAATACAAACGGTAAAAAAATAATAAAAAGAGTAATCGGTCTTCCCGGAGAAACCCTAAAATATGAAAACGGAACCCTTTACATAGATGGTCAAGAAAAAGAAGAACCATATCTAAAAGAAAAAACCGAAGACTTCAACATAAAAGATTTAGGATACGACAAAATTCCAAACAATTGTTACTTCGTAATCGGAGACAACAGAGACAACTCCAAAGACAGTAGAATAATCGGCTGCGTAAAAAAAAGTCAAATAAAAGGAAAAACAAGTCTAGTAGTACTCCCAATAAAAAAAGCAGGACATAGAAACTAAAGAATCGAACTTGATTCTTTTTCTTTGCAAAGAACTTTTCATTTAACAAAAAAAATGTTATACTCTACTTGGGTGTTAATATGTTATTAGTAAAAAACTTTGATGATTACGAAATCATTTCAATGAACAATGGAGAAAAACTAGAAAGATGGAAAAACTACTATCTTCTAAGACCAGATCCAGAGATAATATGGAAAGAAAAAATAGATAAAAACCTTGCCCACGCTCACTACCACCGTAGTAATAAAGGCGGAGGCTACTGGGAAAAAAAGAAAAACTTGCCAGACAGATGGACGATAAACTACAAAGATCTAGTATTTAATGTAAAACTAATGGGCTTCAAACATACAGGAATTTTCCCAGAACAAAGCATAAACTGGGACTTCATGATGGAAAAAATAACAAAAGAAAAAGAAAAAACTAATAAAAGTATAAAAGTACTAAATCTATTCGCCTACACAGGTTGCGCCTCAGTCGCATGCCTAAAAGCAGGTGCCGAAGTAGTCCACGTCGACTCATCACGCGGAATGGTAGACTGGGCCAAAGAAAATGTAAAAAGTTCCCATCTAGAGGATAAACCAATAAGATTCCTAGTAGACGACTGCATCAAATTCGTCCAAAGAGAAATAAGAAGAGGAAACAAATACGACGCAATAATAATGGATCCCCCATCATATGGAAGAGGAACAAAAAACGAAGTATGGAGCATAGACAAAGACTTATTTAACCTAGTAACCCTATGCCAAGAAATACTAACTGAAGACCCATTATTCTTCATAATAAATTCCTACACCGCAGGACTGTCACACGCAGTACTACAAAACATTCTAAAAATAACTCTAAAAGAAAAAAAAGGACAAATAACAAGCGGAGAACTAGGAATAAAAGCAAAAAATGGACTAATCCTGCCATGCGGAGTATACGCACGTTATGAAAAATAAATTAGAAATACTATACGAAGACAATCACATAATCGTAGTAGTAAAACCATACAACATCCTATCCCAAAGCGATAGCACAAAAGATATAGACATGCAAACAATAATAAAAAACTACATAAAAGAAAAATATAACAAAAAGGGAAACGTCTACCTAGCACTACTACACAGATTAGATAGACCAACCGGAGGAATAATGATCTTCGCCAAAACAAGTAAAGCAGCAAAAAGACTATCCGAAGACTTTAAAAATAACAAAATTAAAAAAACATACCTAGCAGTAATAGAAAACTTTCCTCTAGAAAAAGGAACATTTACCGACTACATAGAAAAACAAAAAGAAAAATCAGTCATAAGCAAAAAAGGAAAATTCGCTTCACTAACATTTGAAAAAATAAAACAAATAAAAAACTACTCACTAGTAAAAATAAACCTACAAACAGGAAGACACCATCAAATAAGAGTACAATTTTCAGAAAGAGGATTTCCCCTATATGGAGACCAAAAATACGGAAAACAAGACAAAAAACAATTACTACTATATGCATACAAACTAGAATTTACCCATCCCGTAACAAAAGAAAAAATGACATTCACCAAAATACCAACATATTCAAAATTTAATTTATTTAAGGAGTACTTATGAAAAATAAAAAAATAATATTAGAAACAATAATAATACCATTATGCGTACTATATCTAGCATATACACTATTAAATAATCACATAACACTAACAAAAGTTATATCTTACATAACCTTATTCATAACATCACTAGAACTATCCATAAAAAACCTAAAAGAAGTATACGTATATGAATATAAATATAACTATCTAAAAACAGTTCTAGGAATATTTAACATAATTCTAATCTTAATCATGGGACTAAACATAGTCTATAAAAACAGTATACTAAACGCATCACTTCTAATCGGAATAGCAGTACTAATAATATACCAAATATCATACGCAGTAGCAAACATAATAAAAATATCAAAAAATGAAAAAGAAGTATACAAATACGTACTAAGAGCATTCCTATCCTTAATATCATCTGCAGTACTACTAGGAACCTTAATAATAATGATTTAAAAAAGCCTTTCAAACAAGAAAGACTTTTTTTTCTTAAATCAAATAAGTAAAAATAAGTATCAAAAACAAAAACGTAAAATTAACAACAGTATAAATACCAATGTACTTCTTAAAATTACCAGGCTGATACTTCAAAAAAGATTTTAAAGTTATCAAACTAGCAAGAGAAGAAATAAGTATCCCCAAAGAACCAATATTAACAGCAATCAATAAATCACTATAATTAGAAGTAAACTTAGAAATCAAAATAGCACTAGGAACATTACTTATAAACTGACAAGAAATAATACCAACAAGCAAAATATTCTTAGAAATATGACTAGTAATAAAATTAGATAAAAAATCAATCCTAGAAATATTACCAGAAAAAATAAAGAAAACAACAAAAGTAGCAAGCAAAGCATAATCAACATCCTTAAAAATTTTCTTATCAATCATAAGGGTAAGCAAAACTACAATAAACAAAGCATACCATGTAGGAACAAGTCTAAATATACTAGCAATTACAATAATAAACTGATAAAAATATAAGAAAAATTGTTCCCTTTTCAAAACATTAACCTTATCATTATTAAGTTTTAAATCACTCTTCGGAATAAACCTACAAGCAAAAAATAATAAAACAACAACCAACAAATACTGCGGTAAAAGAATCTTAATAAACTCATTTATACCAATATTAAAAAAAGAATAAAGATAAAGATTCTGCGGATTACCATAAGGAGTAATCATTCCACCCATATTCGCCGCAATAGTCTGTAAAATAAAAGTAATAGCCAAATACTTATCATTAGAGGTCGCATGAAGAACTATATACGTAAGAGGAAGAAAAGTAATCAAAGACATATCATTCGCAACAATCATATCAAAGAAAAAAGTCCCAAAAACAAGCCCAGTTATCAAAGATCTTCTATTTTTAAATACCGAAATAATCCCCCGCGAAATTATATCAAAAACATTAGACTTCTTTAAACCAGTAACAACAACTAACATCGAAAACAAAGATAAAAGAGTATCCATCTCAAAATAATTCAAATACTCCTTATCAACAGGCACAAAAAAACAAGTTATAACAGTCAAAACTATCGCAATAGATAAAACAATTTCCCTTTTTATAAATCTTTTTATACTACCAAGCATTATTATATCACCTAAACTTAGTATAACATAATTTTCCAAATCATTAACAATTCTTTAAAAAAAATCCAAATAACTTGACAACTTAAAACAAAATTTGACAAAAAAAATCTATAAAATTTTCTAAACACAAAAAGAAATTAAGTCATTTGTGTCAAATCTTAAAAAAGAATAAATATTTTTATTGAAGAAGTTAAAAAAGTATGATAAACTAATATATGAATAAAAGTATTATGCATGTGCATTGGGGTGATATAATGAAAAAAATAATTAAATTCCTAAAAGAAAAAAGTCTTATTATTACAATAATAATAGTCGCTTTACTAATGATAATAGCAGGTGGCTTATTACTATTTAGAGATAATTCAAATAGCGATTTACAATATGAAGATTATACAATCTATAAAGGATTAGAAGGCTCCATAGAAGAATATGATCCAAAAATGGTAGTAGATGGATATAAGGCAAGCAAAAACGCTTATTATATCACAGGAAAAATATCATCAAAGGTTGACAAAGGATTCTCAGTAATAACATTTAATCTTTATAATAAAAAAAATGAACTTATGGGTACAGCAGTTGCAGGACTAAACGAACTTAAAAAAGATAAAGTTTATGATTTTAAAGCAATTGCATTAGTAGATGGCAAAGATATAAAAAAAATAGATAGTTATAAACTTAAATCTGTTGTCATAGGTTAGGAGGAATATTATGGCTTTAAAAGACAAAATTCAACAATTTATTGGAGACGCTCCAAGCGAGACAAATGCATCAAACGATGAATATTACAAAGACACATTTAAAGATGTAAGTGGAACTGGAAACAAAATGATACTTCTAGAACCACGCGCTTTTTCCGAAGCACAAACTATCGCAGATTACCTAAAAAGTAGAAACACTGTCGTAGTAAATTTAAAAAGAGTTACGCCAGAAGTAGCCAAAAGAATTGTAGACTTCTTAAGCGGATCAGTTTACGCAATAGGCGGAGACCTTCAAAAATTAGGCAGTGGAATATTTTTATGCACACCAAATAATGTTAATGTTGAAGGAAAAATAAGCGATGGAGACAAACCAAGTTTAAAAAAGGAAAAAAAGCAAGAAGAAGAAATTGATTGGTAATATTTATAGGTGGTAAGTATGGATAATTTTACTAATACTCCTTTAGGATATGATAAAAAAGAAGTTAATGATTTTGTTGATTATGTTATAAAAAAAACTGAGGACAACATTCTCACAATAAAAAAACAAAAAGATGAAATAGAGTTCCTAAAAAGAGAAAATGAACGACTAAAAAAACTTGAAGACTCATATACTTATATACAAACACAAATAGAAAATGTCTCTTTTGAAATAAAAAGTAACGCTAAATATGAAGCAGAACTTATAATAAAAGAAGCAAAAGACAACGCCAGTGCTATTGTCAATGACGCCCTTTTAAAAACAGCAAAAATAAATAATGAAAGAGAAATTCTAGTAAACAGTGTCCATTCATTTAAGAAAAAAGTAAAAAACGCAATCAAAGAACAACTAGACATAATAGATGAAATAGAAATACTCTAAAATTTCTTGAATTTTTTATTTGTTTATGTTATTCTATATAAGAAATCAAACGACGAAGACGAAAATATGTGACTTTTTTAAGCGAACTAGGTTTGGTGAGAGCTAGTAAAAATAATATATTTTAGATCACTTCCGATGATTTTTATTAAAAATAAAAACGGTATGCGCGTTATAGCAAATAAGACTAATATAGTAAAATAAGGTGGTACCACGATAATAATCGTCCTTTGGTAGCATCTTTTTATATTGTAAGGAGGAAAAATTATGTTTAAAGAATTAAAAAAAGATGAAACAAGTAAAGTAGAAGAATCATTTACAAAATATTGGAAAGAAGAAAATATATTACAAAAAAGCATAGACCAAGGAAAAGATTACTACGTATTTTACGACGGACCCGCAACAGCAAACGGATTTCCCGGACTACACCACATGGTCGCAAAATTTATAAAAGACTCAATCTGCAAATACCACACAATGACAGGGAAAAAAGTATTAAGAAAAGTAGGCTGGGACACACATGGACTTCCAGTTGAACTTGCCGTAGAAAAAGAACTAGGATTTAAAAATAAAACAGACATCGAAAAATATGGAATCGAAAAATTCAATAAAAAATGTAAAGAAAGCGTTTGGAAAAATGAAAAAGCCTTTTCAGATTTAACAGTAAAAATGGGGCAATTCATAGATTTAGAGCACCCATATGTAACTTACGATAACAATTACATAGAAACAGAATGGTGGATATTAAAAAAATTCTTCGACGAAGGACTTTTCTACGAAGGACACAAAATAGTACCATATTGCCCAAGATGTGGAACAGGACTTGCATCCCATGAAGTAGCACAAGGTTATAAAGAAGTAAGCGTAGACACAGTAGTAGTAACAATGAAGAAAAAAGACGAAGATGCCTACTTCCTAGTATGGACAACAACACCATGGACCCTAATAGCAAACGTCGCACTTTGTGTAAATCCAAATGAAGACTATGTAAAAGTAGAATCCATGGGATACAAATTCATCCTAGCAGAAAAACTAGTATCAAAAGTTCTAGGAGAAGACGTAAAAATACTAGAAAAATACAAAGGAAAAGATCTAGAAGGCACAGAATATGAACAATTAATACCAAGTTTAAAAGTAAATAAAAAAGCATTCTATATAACATGTGATGAATACGTAACAATGGAAGATGGAACAGGAATAGTACACCTAGCACCAGCATTCGGAGAAGACGATGCCAAAGTAGGAAAAAAATACGACCTTCCATACCTAAATCCAGTCGGAGAAGACGGTTGCTACACCGAAGGAATGTGGAAAGGACAAAATGTTTTCGAAGCAGATTTAGAAGTAATAAAATATCTAAAAAGAGAAGACAAACTATTCAAAAAACAAAAAATAAAACACAACTATCCTCACTGCTGGAGATGCCAAACCCCATTAATTTACTACTCAAAACCAAGTTTTTACCTAGAAGTAACCAAACTAAAAGATAAAATAGTAAAAGCCAACAAAACAGTTAATTGGCACCCAGCCTACGTTGGAGAAAAAAGATTTGGAAACTGGCTAGAAAACTTAAACGACTGGGCAATTTCAAGAAATAGATACTGGGGAACACCACTTCCACTATGGAGATGTGAATGCGGTCACATGGAAATGATAGGATCAAGAAAAGAATTAAGAGAAAAAGCAATAGAAAATGTTCCAGAAGATATAGATCTGCATAGACCATATGTAGACAACATCCATCTAAAATGTGAATGTGGAAAACAAATGACAAGAGTAACAGACGTAATAGATTGCTGGTTCGACTCAGGATCAATGCCATTTGCCCAATACCACTATCCATTCGAAAACAAAGAACTATGGGAAACACAATACCCAGCAGACTTTATCGCCGAAGGAATAGATCAAACAAGAGGATGGTTCTATACACTTTTAGTAATTTCCGTTTTCGTAAAAGGAATTTCCCCTTACAAAAACGTACTTGTAAATGACTTACTACTAGATGCAAACGGTAAAAAAATGAGTAAATCAAGAGGAAACATAGTCGAACCATTCACTACCATGAAAAAATATGGTGCTGACACAGTTAGATTCTACCTGCCATTTACATCACCAGTTTGGACACCACTAAAATTCGATATGGATGGTTTAAAAGAAGTCCACTCAAAATTCTTCAATCCACTTAAAAATACCTACTCATTCTTCGCACTTTATGCAAATATAGACGGAATAGATCCTAGAAGTTATAAAGTATCCTATAGTGATTTAGAAGAAATAGATAAATGGCTATTATCAAAATACAATAAATTAGTTAAAAACGTAACAAATTATTTCGAAGAATATGATCTAAACAAAGTAGTCAAAGAACTTACAATTTTCGTATCAGAAGATCTATCAAATTGGTATATAAGAAGAAATAGAAAAAGATTCTGGGGTAGTTCCTTAGACAACTCAAAAAAATTCGTTTACCACACCACATACGAAGTACTAAAAGGACTATCACAACTAATCGCACCAATTACACCTTTCATTTCAGAAGAAATCTATAAAAATTTAACAGACGAAAAATCAGTTCATTTAAGCAGTTTCCCAAAATGTGATGACACCTTAATAGATGAAGAAATAGAAAAAAGAATGGATTTAGTAAGAAACCTAATTTCTCTAGGAAGAAACGTACGTGAAGAAGAAAAAATCAAAGTAAGACAACCAATTAAAGAAATAATTCTTGACGGAAAAAACAAAGAAATACTAAAAGGATTAGACGATTTAATAAAAGAAGAATTAAACGTCAAAAAAATAACTTTCGAAGACGATTTATCAAAATATATGAACTTCAGCCTAAAACCTAACTTTAAAGAAGCAGGAAAAGTAATCGGCGCAAAAATGAAAGACTTCGTTTCTTTCCTAAGCAATTTAGATAAAAAAGATATTGAAAAACTTAAAAATAATGAAACTATTGATTTTGATGGAATTACAATTGATTCATCACTTGTTGATATAAAAATATCTTCAAAAGAAGGAATGAAAGTAGCAATGGAAAACAACAACTTTATCATTCTAAATACAACCCTAACAGAAGACTTAATAAAAGAAGGAATCGCTCGAGAAGTTGTTTCAAAAGTACAAAACCTAAGAAAAGAAAAAGACTTTGAAATAGAAAACAGAATAAATTTATATTACAATTCTAATGAAAAATTCGAAGAAGTAATAAAAGAATACGGTGATTACATCATGAAAGAAACTTTAGCAACACAACTTATTAAAAAAGATAATTTAGAAAAAAGTTTTGAAATTAATGATTTGAAAGTTTACCTAGATGTTGAAGTAGTTAAGTAAAAAAAAGTATTAAAAAAATTCAAAAACAAAAATCATAATTTATAGGAAGTGCAACACAAGTTGCATTTTCTTTTTTTCTATTTTTTAAGCAAATTGCATTAAAGTTCTTGTAATAATATTCATTTTATTATATAATTTATTTTAGGATAAGAAGGTGTTTATATGTTAGGTAAAATTGTAGAAATAAGTGGTGACAAAGTAAAGGTTAAAATGTCTATTGATATTAATTTGCAACCTAGTTTGTCTGGTCTTCATGTTATTTTTGAAGAAGAGGGTAAGAAGGTAGTTGGAGTTATTGATTCTATTGATGAACAATATCTATGGATGATAATAATCGGAGAAATAATAAATGACAGATATCTACCAGGTGTTACTAAAAAACCTAGTTTTAAAGCAAATGTTAGAGTCATAAATATGGAAGAACTTGTTCTCATACTCGGTCCTGCATCTCCAAGCCCAAGTACCTTTTTACTTGGTGAGTCTTCTTTGTATAATAATTACACAATTAATATAGGACTTAATAATTTCTTTTCTAATCACTTTGCAATTATAGGAAACTCTGGTTCTGGTAAAAGTTGTGCAACCGCAACCGTTATTCAAAATGTTTTCTATTCAAATAACGCCCCAGTAAATTCTAATTTCTTTATATTCGATGCATATGGTGAATATCATAATGCCTTTGGCAGTCTTGGTACAGTAAACCCAAATATTGCCTATAAAAGCGTTACCACTAATCCCTATGCTACTGACGGAGAACAACTTAGAATACCTTTATGGCTTATGGGAACCGAAGGCATTGCCATGCTCCTTGATGTTAATGATGCAAACCAAATTCCAATTATTGAAAAAACTCTTAATTTGCTACCAATACTTACACGTAATGATGAAAACGTCCTAGCATATAAAAATAATATAATTGCTAGATGTCTTAAAGATATTATTTTAACAGGTAAAAGTGCCTCAGCAATTAGAAACCAAATCATGTCTGTTCTTACTTATTACAATACTAGGGACCTAAACCTTGATTTAAAAATAGTTGAACCAGGTTACACAAGAACCCTAAAACAATGTTTATACGTTGATAACAATAACAGTATGCAAGCAATAGAAAAAGTAGTAGGGGCAATATCTCAGTTTATTACTGACGATTTAGATCTTAAACACGCTGAACCTGTTCCTTTCACCTTAGCAGACTTCGATAAAGCCCTTAGTTTTGCTCTTATCTCTGAAGGTATTTTAAAAAGTGACAAAGTTTACGATTATGCCAACGTCCTTGCCGTTAGAACCAACGCTTTACTCGAAGGCCCTTATAGTACTTACTTCGATTGTTATGAATACATGGATGAAAAAGAATATATAAGAAGACTTATGACAACCTCAGATGGAAGAAAAGCACAAATTGTAAACTTCAACATAAATTACGTCGACGATAGATTTGCTAAAGTTGTTGTTAAAGTTCTATCAAGAATAATTTTCATGCAAAATGTAACAGCAGAAAAAAGAGCAAGTGTTGCATATCATATCGTTATTGAAGAAGCCCATAGATACGTACAAAATGATTTAGATACTAAACTTTTCGGTTATAATATATTCGATAGAATTGCAAAAGAAGGAAGAAAATATGGCGTTTTACTAGGATTTGTAACCCAAAGACCATCTGAAATTAGTGAAACCTCAATCAGTCAATGTTCAAACTTTCTAATATTTAGAACAATACATGCCCGTGATTTAAACTATTTGGAAACTATGATTCCCAATGCCAACGAAGAAACCATGGATAATATCAAAACCTTGCAACCCGGTACTTGTATGACATTTGGAACAGCCTTTAAACTTCCAATTTCAGTTAAACTACAAATGCCTAATCCAATGCCTTTATCTAGTAATGCTCAAATCGATACAATTTGGTATTGACAAATTAAAAAAAGATTGATATTATTTTAGATAACTTGCGATTATAAGGAAGTAGTAGTAAGAAAAATGATTAAAAGTGAGTCTAGAATAGTGAAAACTAGATAATTAATTACTTACGAACGTATCCTTTAGTAAGGATCCGCAAAAAAAGTTTGCGTTAAAATATGAGTTAAAAATAAGGTGGTACCACGATTTATTCGTCCTTTGGTAGTGCCTTTTTATTTTTAAGGAGGAATTTATGAAAGAAAAGATAGAAAGTAAATTAAAAATTGTATTTAAAGACTTAGGTTATTCAGAAGACTATGCTAAGATAAGTATCTCTAATAAACCACCATTTGATTACCAAAACAACAGTGCCTTCGTAATCGCTAAAGAAAAAGGCCTTAATCCTTTAGAAATAGCCAAAGAAATTACCAGTAAAATAAACGAACTTAGTGATTTTGATAATTACTTCCTAAAAGTAGAAGAATGTATTCCCGGTTTTATTAATATTAAAATGAGTGACAAATTAATACTAGATTGTCTAAATAAAAATATAACCGAAGGTAATTATGGGATTTCCAAAATAAAAGAGGATAAAACCTGCGTCGTCGATTACGGCGGACCAAACATAGCAAAACCCCTTCACGTTGGACATATGAGACCCGCAATCATCGGACAATCCATATACGAAATCCTAAAAGCAAAAGGATACAACGTAATCGGAGACGTACACCTTGGTGACTTTGGACTACAAATGGGACAAGTAATCTACGGTCTAAAAAAAGAAGGTATAAGTAAGGAGGATATTGATATTGACACGCTTCAAAGAATATATCCCAAAATGTCCTCACTTTGCAAAGAAAACGAAGACGTTCTTAATGAATGTAGAAAAATAACCAAAGACTTACAAGATGGAAACCAAGAATATACAGAATACTTCAAAAAAATGTACGAAGCATCCCTTAATGACATAAAAAGAGTATATAGTTACTTAGGAGTTTCCTTCGACTATTGGTACGGCGAAAGAGATAGTTATAAATATATTGACGATTTAATGAACTATTTAGACAAAAAAGGTGTATTAGAAATAGACGACGGAGCAAAAATCATAAGAGTAGACGAACCAGAAGATAAAAAAGAAATGCCCCCTTTAATAGTAGAAGGAAAAAGCGGAGCATACCTATACGCCACCAGTGACATGGCAACAATTTATCAAAGAATGAAAGACTGGAATCCTGATTATATACTTTATGTTGTTGACAATAGACAAAGACTTTACTTCGAACAAGTCTTTAGAGCCTGCAAAAAAAGTAATCTTACCAAAAATACCATTTTAGAACACAATTACTTCGGCACAATCAATGGACCAGATGGCAAACCATTCAAAACCAGAAGCGGTGAAACTTTAAAATTAGACGATTTAATAAACAAAACAAAAGAAATATTCATATCAAAAAAAGAATCAAATAAAAATATGAAAAATGAAGATATAGACATAATCACCAACGCAATACTTAAATTCGCCGATCTTCAAAATAATCGTGAAAAAAATTATATTTTTGATATAGAAAGATTCGCAGATGTCAATGGTAAAACCGGACCATATATACTTTATACTGCAGTAAGAATTAGAAAACTTATTAATTCTAACACTAAAGACAGTACTTTAAGCAGTACCATTTACAACGACGACGATAGAAATCTAAGAAAAAAACTACTCGAAGTAAACGCAGTCGTTACCCGCGCATCCGAAGAAAGAATGCCACACCACATCGCAGAATACTTATATGATTTAGCAGTTCTTACAAACACCTTCTATCAAAATAATAATATCTCTAATTTAGACGATAATACAAAAAAATTAGACTGGATAAACTTACTTTCCTATACTTATGACGTAATCGAAAAATTACTCAGTTTATTAATAATAAAGATACCTAGTGAGATGTAGGTATCTTTTCTATTTTAAAATCCTTATAATCTTTAAATACTTTCTCTATATTATCTTTTTCCCTAGGAACTCTTACATCATATGTAATAATCTCACCAAAATTTTTTGACGTTACCTCCATATCAAATGTAATACTATTTAAAAGTTTTAAATTATCATAAGAAGTCATTATTTCATAATAATTATAAGATATATATACTTCCTTTTTTAAATCCTTTATAACATCACTCGCACTTTTACCATAAGCCCTTATTAAACCACCAGCCCCCAATTTAGTACCCCCAAAGTACCTAATCACAATAATTAAAATATTCACAAGTTCATTTTTCAAAATGATATTCATAATCGGTATTCCCGCAGTACCCAAAGGCTCCTTATCATCACTATACTTTTGCTCATTCTGAAGTTTAAAAGCATAAGTCAAATGAGTGCAATCCTTATATTTTCTCCTCTCATTCAAAATTATTTCCTCTATTTCCTCCTTGCTTGTCACATAAAAACATTTACTAATAAACTTAGAATTTTTAAAAATATTTAAATGCTCATTTGTTTCCCTTATAATATACACAATATCACCCTAACAATATTATAGCATAAGTTAAAAATATAAAAAATATGTTTCATTTAATGAATAAAAATGTTATAGTGGTACTAAGGAGGTAATAAAATGACCTGTAATTGTTTAGTAGAATTAAAACACGTCTTTTTCGACAAGACATTCACATACAAAGTCCCTAGTAATATGGAAGAATTTATAAAAGTAGGCATGAGAGTTTTAGTACCCTTCGGTGGTCGCACCCTTGAAGCCTTCGTCCTCTCATTAGGAACCAACGAAGAAAATATAGAACTTAAAGAAGTAATAAAATTAGTCGATCAAAACTCTGTACTCAACAAAGAACTACTCGATTTAGGAACATTTATGAAAAACATAACCCTATCATCACTTATGAGTTGTTACAGTGCCATGCTTCCTAAAGCCCTTAAGGCAAAAAATACCCCCAAAATAAAAATAAAAAAAGAAAAATACGTTTATATAAATGAAAAAATTAATTTAGATGACTTAACTCTTAACAAAACACAAACAGAAATTATCAAAAAATTAGGAAAAAATAAATTATTAAAAAAAGATTTAGAACTCATATCAAAAAGTAGTTTAAGTACCTTAATAAAAAAAGATATCATCCTTATCGAAGAAAAAGAAGTATATAGACATAATATCAAACTAAAAGAAAAAAAAGACTTCATGTTAAACAATGAACAAAAACTCGTATTTGATAAAGTCAGCGATTCCCTAAACATAAATAAAACCTTCTTACTATTCGGTGTTACGGGATCCGGCAAAACAAACGTCTATATGAAACTCATTGAAAAAGTAATAAACCAAGGAAAAACTGCAATATTTTTAGTACCTGAAATCTCCCTTACCCCTCAAATTGTAGATAAATTTACATCTTACTTTGAAAGAATAGCCTGTCTTCACAGTAGACTTAGTGAAGGCGAAAAATACGACGAATGGAGAAAAATAAATGAAGGAAAAGTTGACGTCGTAATCGGAGCAAGAAGTGCCATTTTTGCACCCCTAAAAAACATCGGAATCATAATTATTGATGAAGAACACACCTCAAGTTATAAACAAGAAAACAATCCTAGATATAACGCAGCAGAAATAGCCAAATGGCGAAGTCAATATCATAAATGTCCACTTATTCTAGGAAGCGCAACCCCAAAAATTGAAAGTTACACCAGAGCACTAAAAGGAGACTACGAACTTTTAACCTTAAAAAATAGATACAACAATACCAAACCAAGTATAAATATTATCGACATGAACAAAGAATTTAGAAAAAATAACGATTATTTTTCAAATAAACTCATCGAAGAAATAAAAAATGTATTAAGTAAAAATGAACAAGCAATTCTCTTCTTAAATAAAAGAGGATATTCCTCAATTGTCGTATGCCCAAATTGTGGACACACTGAAAAATGCCCGAACTGTGACATAGCAATGACTTATCACAAAAGTTCCAATATGCTTAGATGTCACTACTGCGGATATGCCCTAAAAAAAGAAAAAAACTGCAAAAAATGTAACGAAGAATATAAAGAATTTGGATTCGGCACAGAAAAAGCAGTAGAATCCATAAAAAAATTTATACCAGACGCTAGAATAGTAAGAATGGACGTAGACACAACAACAGGTAAAAATTCCCACGAAAAAATAATAAAAGAATTTAGAGAAAAAAAATATGATATTCTCTTAGGAACCCAAATGATTGCAAAAGGACTTGATTTTGAAAACGTTACCTTAGTCGGCGCCCTTAATGCAGACATCAGTTTAAACATCCCCGATTTCAGAAGCAGTGAAGTCACTTTCGAACTCCTTAATCAAGTATCCGGAAGAAGTGGAAGAGGAAAAAAGGAAGGAAAAGTCTTCATCCAAACCTTCAATCCCGATCATTACGCAATAAGACACTCACTTAACAGTGATTATGTAGGATTCTACAAAGAAGAAATGGAATTTAGAAAAAAATTATACTATCCACCTTTTTGTAATTTATGCTTAATAAGAGTAATTTCCAAAGATTATGAAACCGCCAGCAATTTCAGTAGAAAAATAGGAGACTATCTAAAACAAAAAGTAAATGAAACTGTAATTGGACCATCACTTGCCAATGTATTTAAGATAAACAATGAATATAGATTTCAAATAATAATAAAATATAAAAATGTAAACAACATAAGAGAAATACTTATGCAAATAGTAAAAAGATTCTACAATGACAAAAATGTAAGAGTAGAAATTGACTTAGATCCCATAAGATTATAAATATATAAAATATAAATTTCTTTACTTCTTAAAGTGATAAAAACCGCAAAAAAAGTAATAAAAACCGCAAAAAGTAATAAAAACCGCAAAAAAACTTGCAATTTATTTTAAACAGGTATATAATGAATATGTAAATGAGCTCTGGATCCCGTGTGGACCAGAGATTTTTTTTGGAGATGATGCTATGCTAAAGGAATTTAAAACAATAGATGAGCAAATTGAGATACTAAAAAATAGAGGATTAGTATTTGATGATGAAGAATTTGCAAAAGAAAAATTATTAGAAACTAACTACTATAATACGATTAATAGTTATAAAAAATTATTTGTAACAACAGATGCTAATGGTAACGAAATATTTAAAAACAATGCAAAATATGAAGAATTATTTTATTTATCTGAATTTGATAGAAGTATGAGAATTGTTTATTTAGAAAATATTTTAAAAATTGAAAATAGATTAAAAACATTAGTAGCATATTACTTTTCAGAAGAATATGGACATGATAATTATTTAAAAATAGATAACTTTGATACATTAAAAACTAATAGTAATAAAGATGAAGTAGTAGAGAAAAGAATAAAAAATATTCAATATTTAATTTCCTCTATTCAAAAAGAAATAGCAGATTCTATTGAGAAAAAAGATTACATTAATCATTATATTATGAAACATGGTTATATTCCCTTATGGGTTCTAGTAAATGCATTGACATTAGGAACAATTTCAAAATTTTACGAATTTATGAAGCAACCTTTAAGAGTTAAAATAGCAAAACATTTTAATGTTAATGAAGGAAATTTATGTATTTATATTAAAATGTTAGCATTTTGGAGAAACTTATGTGCTCACGATGAAAGATTATATGATTCTACATCATTTAAAAAAATAAGTTTACCAGATACAAAATATCATAGTGCATTAAATATACCAATTCATGGTAATCAATATATTCAAGGTAAAAATGACTTATTTGCTTTAACAATTGTACTTAGAATAGTACTATCTGAAAAAGATTTTAATCATTTCTACAATAAAGTAAACGGTAGAATATATAGTATTGCTAATAAATTAGAATCAATAAGTATAGAAGACATAAAAAAAACCATGGGTTTTCCATATGGTTGGGGTCAAATAAGAAAGTCCTAGTTCCACACGGGATACTAGGCACATTATATATTATGCTAAATAAATATAAAAAATATGTATTATTATGCTTTTTTAAATATATTAAACAATAAAATATTGTATAAATTATGTACGAAAAAACGTTTAAGTTCTACTTTAGGGTTCAATTTACCTTTACAAGTGAAAAAAATATTAATAAATATTAAAAAATATTTTGCATTTTATAAAAAATCTGATATAATACTTATGGAAATGAGGAGGGAATAACATGGCAAAAGTAGGAAATAGACAATATAAGACACTTACTTGTACAGTTTGTAAATCACAAAATTATCGTACTGATAAGAATGTAAAAAATACTCCAGAACGTCTAGAGTTAAATAAATACTGTAATGTGTGCAAAAAACATACACTTCACAAAGAAGAAAAATAATATAAGTAGGTGATTTTATGATAAATGTAAATGATTTTAAAACAGGAATGACTATTAAAGTTGAAGGCAATATTTATACCATATTAGAATTCCAACACGTAAAACCAGGTAAAGGAGCAGCCTTTGTAAGAACTAAACTTAAAAATTTAAGAACAGGTTCTACAATTGAATATACCTTCAATTCAGGTATCAAATGCGAAACTGCTAGAATTGAAAGAAAACCTATGCAATTCTTATATAACACAGGCGACGTGTACACATTTATGAATATGGAAGACTACTCTCAAGTAGAACTTGATAAAAGCGTACTAGGAGACGACATTAAGTACCTAAAAGAAAATTTGAACTTAGATATTACCTTCTACGAAGGAGAAGTACTAGGACTTATTCTCCCAGACAAAGTAGAACTTAAAGTAACAAAAACAGAACCTGGTGTTAAAGGAAACACATCTCAAAACGCATTAAAAGATGCCACACTTGAAACAGGTTATGAAATAAGAGTACCTTTATTTATCAATGAAGGAGAAACATTAATAGTATCTACTAAAGATGGTAAATACGTTTCAAGAGCATAAAGCTCTTTTTTTGTGATTATTTTTCATTTTTCTCATACAATTTATCAGGAGGAAAATGTTATGATTAATAAACAAGGATTATGGTTTTTAACTTTATTTAGTTTAGTACTAGTACTTGGTGTATACTATGTTACCATGCCCAATGAAATTTTCGAAAGCAAAAGTTCTATCTCCGATAGCAATACCACTGATACCAAAAAAGAAAGTACAACTAAAGACAATATTGAAAATAAAGATACCACAAAAAATAAAGGCAATGATGAAAAAACAGAAAATGTTAACAAAGAAAACACAAGTTACGTAGAAACTTTAAAAATTAAACTTGACTCAGAAAGAGCAGAAATTCTCGATACCTTAAATAAAGTAATTAACGATAAAAGTAAAAGTAGTGAAGAAAAAAATACAGCATATGAAGAAATGAAAGAAATTAATACAATCAAGGGGCAAGAAGACTCCTTAGAGAAAAAAATAAAAGAAGATTATTCCCTTAATGCCTATGTTAAGCAAGATGATAACAAAATAGAAGTAGTAATTGAAAGCGATAAACATGATGTAAAACTAGCCAATAAAATTATGAGAACAATTCAAAATGAATATGATGAAGCAATGAGTATATCAATAAAATTTTCCTAAATTAGGCAATGCTCTCTCACAATATTAAACATTTATTCATAGAATAATATGAATAATATAAAAACCACCCAGATCTAGAAAGTGAGGGATATTTATTAAAAAATCAATATTAACAAAAAGAGAAAGAGAAGTGTTTCTTCTTTTAGTGGAAAATAGATCAACTAAAGAAATTGCTGATGATTTAGGAATTAGTGAAAAGACTGTAAGAAATCATATTTCTAATGTAATGCAAAAACTTGGTGTTAAAGGTAGAGCAGGCGCTGTCGTTGAACTATTAAAATTAAATGAAATAACACTTTAGACATGTATAAGTTTACATGTCTTTTCATATGCTTTCATGAGGGGATAACATGTTAAAAAGAAAAGCCTTTAATAGAATATTTTTAACCACAATTATCTTTTTTATAGTATTCATAGTATGTACTTTTATGAAAGGAACACTAGAAGAAACACATACAAAAAAATTCGTAAAAGCATCTTATATATATACATTAAACAAAGACAACTACATATCAAAAGCAAGCGTCTATGTAAGCAAAGAACTTTCCTTAGAAGACAAAATAAAAGAAAAACTAGAAATTATGACCGAAGAAAACAATAAAAATTCATTACTTCCTAGTTACTTCAAACCAATACTTCCCAAAAACACAAAAATACTAGATGTTAAAATTGAAGATTCTATAGTAAAACTATATTTTTCACATGAACTTTATGATATAAATAAAGAACAATCAGAAAAAATGATCGAATCCATAATATATACAATAAGCGATAACAAAGATATATTAGGAATAGAAATATATGCAGATAAAGACATGCTAAAATATGTACCACACACCAATAAACCCCTCCCAACGCTACTAACCACAGACTTTGGAATTAATAAAACATACGAAATCAGTTCTACTAAAGATATTGTAAAAATAGTTATGACTTATTATGGTAAAAATGAAGGAACATATTACGAAGTTCCAGTCACCAAATACGTTAACGGAACAAAAGAAAAATTAGAAATTATTATCGACAACTTAGAAAATATGGTTTATGGACTTAATCTGATTTCAATGGTTGACAATGTAGAATTAATAGATTATAAAATAACCTCAAAAAGCATTTATATTATTCTAAACAGAGAACTAGAAGAAAACGAAAAAAAAGTTATAAAATCCTCAGTTCTAGCAAATTATGATGTAAAAGACGTAGAATTTGGAGTGAAAAGACAATAATTTGAAAAATTTTTAAGAAATTTTATTATATATACTTGAAAAATGTAATTACTTATTGTATAATTAAATAGCACTTGGTTAATAAAGTGTAAAGCGCTGTCTTGGTAGCTCAGTTGGATAGAGCAACGGCCTTCTAAGCCGTGGGTCAGGGGTTCGAATCCCTTCCAAGACGCCATCTTCGGGAAGTGGCTCAACTTGGTAGAGCACTTGGTTTGGGACCAAGGGGTTGCAGGTTCAAATCCTGTCTTCCCGACCAGTTTGAATATTACTCTTGGATTTATCTAAGAGTTTTTTTTAGGAGTAAATTTATGAATGAACTAAAACACGTTGCCATAATAGTAGACGGAAACGGCAGATGGGCAAAAAAAAGAGGCCTTTCCAGAAGTGCCGGTCACCTAAAAGGATCAAAAACACTTGAAAAACTTATTTTATACACAAATAAAAATACAAACATAAAATATTTAAGTCTATATGTCTTCTCAACAGAAAATTTTAAAAGAAGTAAAGAAGAAGTAGACTATTTAATGAATCTATTTATTAAGATGTTCACAAGAGTAAATAAAAAATATAAAAATGAAAATATTAAAATTATCTTTTCAGGAAGAAAAGAAGGCCTATCAGAAGAAGTACTAAAAAGTATGAAACACCTTGAAGATGATACTAGTAGTAACACAGGCTTAGTAGCCAACTTCTGCTTAAATTATGGTGGAAAAAGTGAAATAGTAGATGCCACTAAAAAAATAGGAGCCTCACTTCTAAAAGGCGAAATAAGTATAGATGACATAAATGAAAAACTAATCTCAGATAATCTTTATAATAAACTTCCTGATGTTGATTTTCTTATAAGAACAAGCGGAGAAATGAGAATAAGTAATTTTCTACTTTTTCAAATATCTTATGCAGAATTTTGCTTTACAAGTACTTTGTTTCCAGATTTTACCCCCTCAAAATTTAATAAAATTCTAGACGAATACTACAAACGTAACAGAAGATTCGGAGGAATAACCGAATAAAAAATGTCAAGTACTAAAGAAAAACAAGCCAAATGGCGAGTTTTATTTGACATTTTTTTCTTTTTAACTTAAAATTAAAATAGGAGGAAAAATATATATGAAGTTAGAAGATGAAAGAGTAGTTATTCAAACAGATGAAGGAGATATTGTTTATAAAGTAGTTTTAACATTTGATTGCCCTGAAAATGGAAAAACATATGTAGGATTTACAGATGATAAAATAGTTAATAATGAAGGAAAAGTTCTTTTTGCGTGTTATCCAACAAATGAATTCACAGGAGAACTATACATGATTGAAACACCTGAAGAATTTGAACTAGCTAACAGTGCTTTAGATATATTAAACCAAGGCGGAAAAAAGTAAGATGAATACTGAATTAGAAGCATTTTTAAAAAGAGTCAATCTAGACATAGTTTCTTATGAAACAACCAGAACACTTAAACTTGCTGACATTGAATATGCACAAAAAGATGTAGACGCCACAAAAGAGCACACATGGGAAAGAGGATCAAACATTGTTCAAGTACTAGAAGAGGTGCTTGCAAATAAGCAAAAAGACTTAGAGGATTTCTTATATGAAAATAAAGAAATGGATGAAATAAAGAAGTACTATGCAGAATATCAAGAATGTGAAAAAAAATTAAAAGCATTACTTGAAAAAGAACCTGCTAATGCTAATGAAAAATCAAGAAATGAGTTTAGTATTGAAGAACTTAAATTTAAACAAAAATTTATAATAGAAAGATTAAGGGCATTAACAAAAAACAGAAGTTTATTTAACACTGATGATCTAGAAAAAGAAAATCCAAAAAAGGAAGAACCTGAAAAGGATGATCCAAAAAGAGATAATCCAGAAAAGGATGATCCAGAAAGAGATAATCCGGAAAAGGATGATCCAGAAAGAGATGATCCGGAAAAGGATAATCCAGAAAGAGATGATCCGGAAAAGGATAATCCAGAAAGAGATGATCCTGAAATAGAAGATCCAGAAAGTGAAATTGAAAAAGATCTACAATCAAGACCTAGGACAATAGAAGTCATCATGGCTGAATTAAATAGAGGACTTGATTTCAAGGTAAAAGATAAAAGGGCTTATAATAAACTAACATTAAGAAAAATAAAAATAAGGGATGAATTTGAAAAAAACGTTCATACTGGAAATCTAAAATATAATATTGCAGGGGTCAGTAAAAGTTTTAGAACAATGATGAATAAGATTGTCTGTAATATACGTGGGTTAACAGTAAAACAAGAACAAATAGACAAAATAAATAGTTTAAAAGAAAGACTTAATAATTTACCAGAAAAAGACTTAGAAACAATTTTAAAAGATGGAACAGCGTCATTCTTCAAACAATCAATGTATCCGGAAGCATTCACAGCACCAATTGTAAATAGAATGAAAAAATACTGCCAAGAAAAAATAGATGCTTTAAACATGACAAACAAGAAAATTTTCTCTAAAATCGCCGGTGATTACTTACTTATTGAAGGAATAAACAAAGAATTAGAAGGAGATTTAACTGAAGAAAAAAGAATACAACTTGAAGGAGAAAGAGCAAATTTATATGACGGAAAAGCAGAACTTTTAAAAGAGTTTACTAGTAATCAAGACCAAGCAAATTATTATATAGGTGGCGGAAGCCATGGCTTTGAAGAAATAGTAAGGGCAACTACTATCGGAAAAGGAATGAACTATGTCGGATATGCTGATGCTGTAAAACATGGAAATGATCAAAAGCTTATGGATCAAGAAGCGATTTTATCAGCAGACTTTAAAAAAGCAATCGAAGAAGGAAATGACGAATTAGCAGTAAGTTCATTCATTGAAAGACAAAGACTTGAAGCAGAAAACACATCATACGACAAAAAAAGATTTGTAGGAGAAGTTTCAACAGGCAAAAGAAGTTATACACCAATGGCAACATTACTTGATTATAGTCAAGACACACATATCAGAGACATTATGGGTACAATTGCTCTTGGAACAGCTGCAGTTTCATCTATACACGGAATCGTTACACACTTAATAGACAATCCAAACTTAGTTGCAGAAATAAATCAAAAATTAAATGATGTAGAAGATCAAATACATTCTATAGGAAATGATATCACATCAAAAAGAGATGACTTTGGTAAAGGTATGACAGCAAATTCATATGCTAATCAAGCAGGAGCCGTTGATATAAGAGAAAGACAAGCAGCAACATTAGATGGACACACTTACGATATGAATAGTACCGATTATTGGGCTGCAGACAAAATTAATCATCAAACTTCACATAATGAAATAGAAAGCATGAATTCACAGTTTACTGATGCTGTGAATGACCTAAAAGATAAAAGGATAAGCGATAGTGAATACTTAAATAAAATTGCTGAAGTTGCAAGTGAAGTAAACAAAAACCAAACTAAATTATATGAAAACGCAATAGAACAATTAAGAGAATACCAAGCAAATAATCCTCAATTTGACTTATCTTCAACTGTTGATTCAATGGACTACATAATAAAAAATCCTGACGCCGTAACCAAATTTAATAATGGAATACTTGAAGTCTACAAAGATGGCGAAATATTGAAAACTACAGAAGTTCCTCAACTTGATGGACTTGGCAGTGACCTATTAACAACAGTAATAAGTACTGGTGCTACAATGGCATATTGCAGTGTTGTTGACAAAGAAATAGGCAAAAAGAAAACAATGGCAAGAGTACCATATAAAGAAAGAGAAAAAATGTTAGAATACGAAGAAATGCTATATGATAACGAAATAAGTACAGGTAGATCAAGGTAATAATTAAAAATATATTCACTTAATTTTTGAATCAATATGATTTTTTGACATTAGACTTGTAAAATTTATGATTTTGTGATATAATATGCAAGTAATTGAAAGGGGCGATGGATCCTATGAATAACGACTTAGAAGCATTTTTAAAAAAAGTTAATTTAGATATAACTTCATACAAAGTGGACAAAAAACTAAAAGAAGTTGAGATTGAATATGCACAAAAAGACCTAGATCAGGTTAAAAATGTAAAATGGGATAAAGGCTCAGAGGCTATCAAAATATTTGAACAAAAACTTGAAGAGAAACAACAAGATTTAGATGAATATATAACACAAAACAAAGAAGTAGAAGAAATGAAAAAATACTATGCAGAATATCAAGAACACGAAAAAAAACTAAAAGCATTACTTGCAAAAGAACCTGCTAATGACAGAGAAAAATCAAGAAATGAATTTAGTATTGAAGAACTTAAAAATAGGCAAAATTTCATAATTAAAAGACTAAAATCATTAACTAAAAATAGAAGTAGATTCAATACCGATGATTTAGAAAATAAAAAAGATCAAGAAAAAGAAAACAAAGCAAATAGTATAAGTAATACTGATGATAATGAAATAACAGAAAACAAAGAAAAAAATAACGAAAATCAAAATGAAACGAAACAAGACGAAGCAAAACAGGATGAAGAAAAACAAGATGAGGAAAAAGAAAATCAAGAAGAAAAAGAACCTGAACAAAAAAAAGATACTTCTACAGGAACTGCTACTAAACCAGAAGAACAAAAAGAGGACAATACATTAAAACCTGAAAAGAAAACAGCGAAAAAAATGGGAGTAGCAGGACCAACCCTAAATAGCAAAATTAATTCAAAAACAGTCGCTGCAATAGTAGCGCTAGGGGCTATAACTGCAGCCCTTGTAATTGCAAACCCAGTATTTGTAGTAGCACCATTGGCTGGTATAGCCTATAAACATTACAGTTCTGGAAAAAAACTTTAAGATGGAGGATAAATTATGGAAAATATTAATGAATTTTTAAAACTAGTTAATTTAGAAATTGTTTCATTCAAAGTAGAAGAAAGATTAAAAAAACTTGAGGTTGAATATGCACAAAAAGCAGTTGACGCAGTAAAAAGTAAAGAATGGGAAAAAGGAATAGACGTTATCGGACCAGTTTCAGCAGCTTTAGGTAAAAGCGAAATGGAATATGATAACTATATAACAGAAAACCATTATGTAACTGAACTTATGTATTACTATGATTACTACAATACATATAATACTGAAAAAGAAATGCTAAAAGAAAAAGAGCCTGCTAATGATAGAGAAAAAGAAAGGATTGCTTTTGACATTGAACAACTTGAATTTCGTATAAACTTTGCTCTAAAATCAATGAAAAGGCTTTCAAAAAGAGGAGTTCTAGAAATAGAACAAAAACCCATCGAAAAGGAAAATACACCAGAAGAAGAAAAAACTGTTGAAAGAGAAAACGAACCAGAAAAGCAAGAACCTATTGTAAAAGAAAATAAACCAGAAGAGCAAAAACCTACTGAAAAAGAAAATAAACCAGAAGAGCAAGAACCTGTTGTAAAAGAAAATACACCAGAAGAGCAAGAACCTGTTGTAAAAGAAAATAAACCAGAAGAGCAAAAACCTACTGAAAAAGAAAATAGTCCAGAAGTAAAGTCTGAACTTAGACAGGCAAGAATTCATACAGTTAGTAATGATAAATTTAACTATAGAGTAGTCAATGGTCCTGTCCCACAAGAAAACATAGTATTAAAAACAAACGAAAATGAAGTAGCAGACATTCCAAATTTATCTGATAACTTAAGAGCAAACAACATTTCAAATAACCAAACACAAGAACCAAATAAAATGCAAGATGTATTGTATCAAATGGATTATATAAAGAATCATTTAACTCCTGAAAAAAGAAAAAAAGTTAGTTTTATAACCAGAATTAAAGAAGGATTAAAAAATAGAATAGAAAAAATTAAAGCAAAATTTTCTAGTTCAAGTAATACAGAAACAATTAATGAAGAAAAAAGAATCTCAGAAGCAGAGATTAATTCTTTAGCAGGTGAATTAAATGAAGGAGTTACCGTAAATCCAGTTGTAGAACCAACTTACGAAAGTATTCAAAATCAAACTATGGGGTATAGTAGATAGAAAGGGGAGAAATATGACTTTTAAAAGATATGATGTCATAACATTTGAAGAAAATGACAAAGTTGTGGTACTAGAAGCATTAAAATATGAAGGAAACGAATACGTTTACGTCAATGAAATATTACCTGATGAATCTGATGTTACAGATGTATACAAAGTAATGGTTGTTCACTATGAAGATGGAACACTAGAAAAAGTAGTAGATCCAAATCTATTACAAGTTCTTCTTCCTCAGTTCCAACAACTTTTAGAAAAATATTTATAAAATACAGTTTTAATACTGTATTTTTTTTGATATAATCTTATATAGGGTGATTTATATGGGATTATTTAATAAAATTAAAAATGCTTTTTCCAAAGAAAAAGAAACCACAAGTAGTAACAATTCAAAATTAGAAAATGAAGTAAAAGTATATGATAAGGGTCTTACTAAAACAAGAGATAACTTCGTATCTAAACTTATTAATATAACAAATAAATATAATAAAATAACAGAAGAATTCTTTTACGAACTAGAAGAAATATTAATTATGGCAGATCTTGGTGTTAATACTGTTATGAAATTTATGGATCGCTTACGTGATAGAGTAAAAAGCGAGAAAATAGAAGATCCAAAAATGCTTAAAGAAATAATAGTTGATGAACTTTTTATCATTTATGTTGATGGCGATATTCTAATAGATAAAATTAATTACGCAAAAGAAGGTCCAACTGTTATCCTCTTCGTAGGAGTAAACGGAGTTGGTAAAACAACCACTATTGCCAAAATAGCAAAAAAAGAAATCGAAAAAGGTAAAAAAGTACTCATGATTGGAGCAGACACCTTTAGAGCAGGCGCTGTCAATCAACTACGTGAATGGGCCGATAGAACCGGTGCCTCCTTTGTAGGAGATGAATCATTAAAAGATCCAGCTTCAGTTGTCTATAATGGTCTTGAAAAAGCAAAAGAAGAAAACTTCGATATCGTTTTAATAGATACTGCTGGACGTTTGCAAAATAAAGTTAATTTAATGAAAGAACTTGAAAAAATCAATAGAGTCACATCAAACTTTATTAGTGATGCACCCCACGAAACATTACTTGTAATCGACGCTACCACTGGACAAAATGGTATAAGTCAAGCCAAAACATTTAAAGAAGTAACAAACATAACAGGAATAGTTCTTACTAAACTAGATGGTACTGCAAAAGGTGGTATTGTACTTGCTATAAAAGATGAAGTCGACATTCCAGTAAAATATGTAGGCTTCGGTGAAACCTATAATGATCTTCAAACATTTGATATTGAAAAGTATATATATGGTCTTTTTAAGGATATGATGTGATGGATGAAAATGTTTATTTAACTATTCTTTTTGATTATTATGAAGAACTTCTTGATGAAAAGGATAGAGATTGTTTTAAAAGTTATTATTTTGATAATTTATCACTAGGAGAAATTTCATCTAATATGGGAATATCTAGGAATGCTATTCATAAAAGATTAAAAAAAGTTAGTGATGAACTTAAGGATTTTGAGTGCAAACTCAAATTATATGAAAAGGAAAAGAAGATACTAAATATTATCGAAGATGAAAAACTAAAAGAAATAATTAAGAATATTTTAACTTAGTTATTTCTTTTTTTATGTAAAGTTCTGTAAAATAAATTTTAATTAATATACAAATATCTATAGTTATGATACTATTATCTTAAGAGGTGTTTGTATGAATAATATTGAAATTAGTTTACCTAACGAGAAACAAGGAGGGTCAGACTTTATAAGGAAAATGGTAAATAAGGAAAGCAATACTTCTGATTTTGCTAGATTTCTTGGTATTAAAGAGTTTACATATGGCGATAAATTTCGCACAAGTTTTTATCTTACTTTGAATAAAAATAAAGAGTATGACTGGGTTCATAGTTTAGAAGGATCTTTTACGAATCTTCATGATAATCAAGGTTATTGTGGAATTAGACCTGTCATATCAAATATACCTGATGATGAGGCTAATATTTCGATGGTTGATGGTCTTAAGGAAGTTTCATATGGAGAATATCCTCAAGAAATAGTTGATGGTTATTTGAATGATTTTTTAGAGTTTTCTTATCAAAATGGTAGCTTGGCAAAAACAAATAAGTCTTATACAGTGGACTCAACTCAATTTGATGATTGTGATGGTTTTTTACCTGACTATTATTCTGAATATGAATTTGATGGTAAAAAGTATATAAGAGTAGTTCCAAATTCTAAATCAAGAAAAGCTATTTTTTCTAATGGAGAATCTGCTGATTCGTATAATTATATATGGTTTTCAGTTTCACCAATAAAGTGGATTTACGATGAAAATGAAAATAATTTTATAAGCAAAGATGTATTAGTATCAGGAATAAAAGTAGATAGCATCAGAAACAACTATCAAAATAGTGATGTGAAAATGTATTTAAATAGATATTTCATTAATGAAATAATACCTTCAAATGAGATAACAAAAGTTTCTGGAGAAACAATGTCTTTTGATGATTATTTAAAAGAGAAAAAAGAACAAGAGAGTGGTGATGAAGAACTAACAAATGAAGAAATGGAGCAAGCTAAAGAAAATTTTAAAATGCAAAGAGAAGAAATAGAAAAAATGAAAAAAGAAAATGAAAAAATGAAAAAAGAAAATGAAAAAAGGAGAGAAAGAATGAGGAATCCATATAACCTTAACTTTAATAAGATAAGTGAGGAAGAAATGATCAAAGGTGCAATTGACAGTGATATTCCAGTATTTTTGCATGGGGCTTCTTCTGAGGGAAAGAGTGCTAGAGTTAAGCAATTTGATTCTGATTGTGTAATTATATATCTTCGTAATGCTACACCAGAAAGTTTAAATGGTAAAAGTGTATATAATGCTACAACTGGTGAGATGATAGATGTTATGCCATCTTGGCTTAAAAAGATAAATGAAAAATGTGAGAATGAACCCGATAAGTTACATATAGTATTTCTAGATGAACTTACTAATGCACTTCCTAGTATTCAAGGTATAGCATTTAACATTGTTTTAGATAAAGAAGTAAATGGAATTTGGAAACTTCCATCAAACGCTAGAATAGTGGCAGCGGGAAATGATATGAAAGATAGTTTGGCAGCAAATCAAATGGCAGAGCCTTTGTTTAATAGATTTGCACATGTTTATATAAAAACAACAGTAGAAAACTGGCTAAAGTGGGCAAGTACGCATAATATACATCCAGCAATTTATTCATTTATAGCATTTAAAAGAGATAAAGTATTAAGAAGTGAGTATGATGGTGAGAAACCAAATGCTGATCCTAGGAAATGGGAAATGGCATCAAAAATGCTTTATAGTACAGAGAATCCTGAGATGTTAAGAAGTTTAGTTGGAGAAGAGATAACAAAAGAATTCGTAGCATTTTGTAGACAAAGGGTTATAACACTTGAAGATGTGCTAAATGATAATTATAGTAAGGGAGATATCGAAATGCTTAATACCTCAGAAAGATATGCTACAGTGATGGGTCTTTCTAGAGTAGATGATGAAAATCTTAGTAAAGCAAGAAATTTTGCTTTTGAAATGGGGCCAGAGTTTAGAAAGATTTTTGATGCTTTGTGGTGTCATGGTGATGAAGAAAAAATGGAAAAGATTTTGGAATCTAATATGGAAAATGGAGTGAGAAAATAATGAAAGAAAAGAGAGAGTTATTATCAACATATATAAGTAATAATGTAGCGCCTATTTTGGAAGATTTTCTTTTTGATATACCTGACAGTGTTGTTATTTCAGCAGATGTAAGTAGTGAAGAGTTATTAGATATAAATGAACCTGAATGGTTTAGACTAATAAAAAGTAATAGTGATGCGAAATTGTTAGTAATAGATAGAATAGATTCTATTTCAAAGGATGAACAAGTCAAGTTTTTAGAATTATTGAAATATAGAAAAGTAGGGACTTTAGAGTTACCAAAAAATTGTGTAATAATCATTACGGCAAATGAAATAAACAAAAATACTATTAATGAAGAAATTTATTCGTTAGTAGCACATATAAAGGAATAATACTATGAGTTATGATATTGGTGCTTTAAAAAGAAAAATGCTTGTTAAATATCCTTTCTTTGGTAGTATAGTTGCTAATACCAATTATATTGAGGATAACAACATATCCACTGCGTCTACTAATGGTAAAAATATTTATTATAATCCTGATTTTCTAAGTAGTTTGGACACCAATGAGCAAGTTTTTGTACTCGCACATGAAGTTTGTCATATTGCTTTTGATCATGTTCCTAGAAGTAAAGATAAGGATAGGTATTTTTGGAATGTTGCAACTGATGCAGTTATAAACCAACTTTTGAAAAGGGATGGCCTTCCAATTATGCCAAATGGGGTTGACATGCCTGATGCTATAAATTATGATGCTGAAGAATTTTATGACAAATTAATAGAAGAAGAGAAAGAAAAACAAAATCAAAGTAATAATGAAAATGATAATCAAGATGAAAATTTTGATTCACCAAACAACGATTCAAATTCACAAGATGAAAATTCTGATTCACAAAACAAAGATTCAAATTCACAAGATGGAGATTCTGATTCACAAAACAAAGACTCAAATTCACAAGATGGAGATTCTGATTCACAAAACAAAGATTCAAATTCACAAGATGAAAATTCTGATTCACAAAACAAAGATTCAAAATCACAAAATGGGAATTCTGATCCACAAAACAAAGACTCAAATTCACAAGATGAAAATTCTGATTCACAAAATAAGAATTCAAAATCACAAAATGTGAATTCTGATCCACAAAATAAAGATTCAAAATCACAAAATGGAGATTCTGATTCACAAAACAAAGATTCAAATTCGCAAAATGGGAATTCTGATCCACAAAATAAAGATTCAAAATCACAAGATGGAACCAAAAATGAGAATAGATCAAAAGATAATTCAAACTTATCCGAATCATCTAATAACAAAAGAAAAGATGTTGGTCACGATACTCATAGTCTATGGGATGATGCTTTAAAAGAACTTGAAGAAAATGAAAAAAATTCAAATGAAGATAAAAATTCTGAAAATAGTAGTATAGAGGAACTAAAGAAAAAAATAAAAGAAATGGGTGAAAAAGGTGCTTTCTCTGAAAATAGAAGAGAAAAGAAAAAAGCCCTTGAAGATTTAAAAAAGGAAATTGAATCACAACCAATGAGTTATGGTGATTTAACTAGTAGTGATACTAGAGATGTTGACTCATCTGGAAAATCTAAACCTTTATTAGACTGGAGATATTTACTTAAAGAGGCTACTAAGTATGATCTTGATTGGTCTTACAGAAATGCTGAGATTGAAGATGGGGTTATAGTTCCAAGATTGGAAGAGTTACCTTTTGCAGAGACTGAAATTGTTCTTGACACTAGTGGTTCTATTGATGAAGAATTATTACGTAATTTTCTTATGGAGTGTAAAAATATATTAAAACACTCTAAGTTAAAAGTCGGTTGCTTTGATACAAAATTTTATGGTTTTAATGATATTAGAAGTGAAAAAGATATAGAAGATATGGAATTTTTAGGTGGTGGTGGCACTGATTTTAGTGTTGCGGTTGATGCTTTTTCTAGACGAACTGAAAATAAAATCATTTTTACTGACGGCTGGGGTAAAGTGCCTAATAAAAATCTTGATATAATATGGATTGTTTTTGGGGATAAACAATTATATCCAAGAGGTGGCAAGGTTATAAATATACCAGAAAATGAATTACAAAAGTCCAGTTTCTCTGAGAAAAATAGTAGATTATGATAAGATAAATTATATTATTACTATAGGGTTCTATTTATTAATAGGATCCTATTTTTTGCACTAATTTTCCTTTTTTCTATTTCTTCTTGACTGAGACCATTTTTTCTGATATTCTTTTCTTAGATAGAAAGAAGGTATGGATATGAGAAAGAAAATTTTATTTTTATTAATAGCCATATGTGCTATTAATACACCTATTGTTTTTGCAGATGATATCTTAAAAGGAAAGGAGTATAAAAAAGACGAAGTTATTGTAATCTTTAAAGATGACACCTCAAATAAAACTATTAATAAAATAGTCGAAGGAAATGATGCCTCTTTAGAAAATATAATAAAAGTAGATGAAAGTAAAATTGTACAAGCCACAATTTCTGATGATACTACTTTAAAAGAAGCCATCAAAGACTTTTCAAACAGCAGTAAAGTTTTGTACGCAGGGCCAAACTATAAATACAAACTTTCAGAAAACACCATAATAGACACAAAACCTAGTTATTGGTTTGACAAACTTAGAGCATTAGACGCTTGGAGACTTATTACTACACCTAGAAAAACTAAGGTAGCAGTTATTGACTCTGGCGTTGATGTTTACCATGAAGATCTCCAAAAAAACTTAATAAATAGAGACAACTACCCTATAACCAGTGGGGGAGAAGTACTTACATCCGATAGTGATACTGAAGAACATGGAACCCACGTAGCAGGAATTATCGGTGCAACCTACGGTAACAAACTCGGTAGTGCTGGAGTTGCCTCAGGATTTAATAACGACTTAGTTGAAGTCATGGTAGTTGGAACATCAGAAGAAGGATTTTTATATAGTGCTGATATCGCTCATGCAATAAAATACTCAACAGAAAATGGTGCAAAAGTAATCAACATGAGTTTCGGAGGACTAGGAAGAGATAGAGTAATCGAAGCAGCAGTTAAAGATGCATACAATAAAGGCGTTGTTTTAGTTGCAGCAGCAGGAAACAATGCTAGTAATAGTTTCACATCACCAAGCGATTTTAAAGAAGTTATTAGCGTTAATTCCTCAAACGAATACGATAAAGCAAACTACTGGTCAGATTATGGTAAATATAAAGACGTAACTGCACCTGGAAATAACATTTATAGCACACTTCCAGGAGATATATACGGAAGAATGAGCGGAACTTCTATGGCATCACCAATTGTCAGTGCCGTTGCAGCCCTAATGCTAGATGCAAATCCAAATTTAACCCCTAGCCAAGTTTACAACATCCTTTGTGGCACAACATCTCAAAATGTATTCAACAACTATACAGCATATGGTATCATTAATGCGAAAGATGCCGTTTTAGCAGCCAAAATGGCAAGCAAAAATAGCACAGTCACATCAATTAAAATGAAAACAGAAGAAGAAATAGTACCACTTGATGATGATATTTCACTTGAAGTTTTAACAAGGCCTGCAACAGCCCTAAAAGAAGTTACTTGGGAAAGCGCAAATCCAAGAATTGCCACAGTAGACTCAAATGGAATCGTAAGAGGTATAAACGAAGGGACAACCACAATTACAGCATCTTGTGATGGCTTAAAAACAAGTACTACCGTTACAGTAAAAGCCACTGAACAATTAACTAAACTTAAATTTGCTGAAACAAAAAATTTACTTTACATTGGTGATATATTCAACCTTTCAGCATCATACGCACCAGAAACATTAAAAAGTCCAGAAATTTACTACTCATCATCAAACAGAAAAGTTGCAGACATAGAAGAAAACCTACTTGGTTATGCTCTAGTAGCCAAAAATGCAGGGACAACAACAGTTACTGTTAAAAATTATGACGGTACTTTAACTGATAGTTTCGATGTTACAGTAAGAGAACTACCTAAAAAAGTTGAATTCATAAATCCAATAAGTAAATTACTAAATGGAGAAAGTTATACCTACAAAACCAAAGTAACAGGAATCTATGGTAAAAAACTTTCTTATGAACCAACTATTATCTGGGAAAGTACAAATCCAAGAGTAGCCTCTATCGATCAAAACGGAAAAGTAACTGCCAAAAGAGCAGGCTATACCTACATAACCGCAACAGTGAAAGCATCAGATAACGGAGTAAAGGCCACAAAAACAATTAAACTTTACACAGGTAGAAATAACTACGAAGGCTCAATATATAGTCTTAAAACTAACGGAAACACCTACAATACAGCCAGCATAAAATGGAGCAAAATTTATGTTGCAGAAAACTATATTATCGAAAGAGCAACTTCAAAAAATGGACCATACAAAGTTATATATACAACAAAAGACAATTATAATTATTACACAGATAAAAAATTAAATATGAATACTACTTACTACTATAGAGTAAAAGCAAGATATAATAGTAAAAAAGTATTTGGTTATTCTAATGTTATAAGCATAAAACCAACACTTCCAAAAACAACTTTATCACTATATAACAAAAAAGGATACATCAAAGTTTCTTATAGTAAAATTCCAAGTGCAGATGGATACTTTATCTATAGATCCACCAGCAAAAATTCTGGATATAAATTAATAAAAAGAATTAGTTCTAATAAAACACTATACTATAATGACAAAAAAGTAACAAAAAAGAAAACATACTATTATAAAGTTGCCGGATACAAAACAATAAACGGAAAAAGATTAGTAGGAACTTATTCAAATATAAGCGGAAAGGTTTACAGGTGATAATATGAAAAAATTAAGTTTATTACTAGTAATTGCACTTCTAATTACAATATTTCCCTTTAATGTCTTCGCCAAAGAAAGTACTCCATTAGTATCAAAAACCTATAGACCATTTATGGTTGATAATAACCTTGATTATATAAAACAAAAATTAAGTGAAAGAATAGATGAACTATATGATGAATCACAAAACATCAAATATACCAATGAAATCAAAAAACTAATAGATGATTCCTATAATCAATTAATGGAAACTATAAATAATGCAGTCGTTTATGAAGATATAATTGACACTGAACTATTACCATACGGAATTATTGAATATAATGAAACTATTTATCAAAAACAGTTATACCTAGCATCACTAATGGACTTTAACTATGAAGTTGTAAAAGAAAAAACAAACTTTGAGGATATAAAAGAAAGAGCAATACTCAATATAGATCTTGCCTTTGAAAACTTAAGTTTTAATGGTTACAACGACTATTACAAAAGTAAAATAGACCGTTTAAAAGAAGAAATCTATGATAATTATAATAACGTCTCTGATTATTCAAACCTAGCAAATGCCAATGCCAAAGCACTTGTAATTTTCACTGAAAACATTTCTGATGTAGACTTAAATTTTAGTTATGATAGCGCTATTTATGAATATGATAAAACAAAAGCACATACAAACAGAATTAGTCCAAAAAATACTAAAAACAAATATACACTACAAGAAGAAAGCGAAACATATGATGAAATTATATGGAGACTTAATGGAAAAGAATATAAATATAGAGATATAGATTTATATAAAAAAATCTATACCAATAACGAAGTATATGATATAAAAGATAGCTTTACTTCTTTGCTTCAAGACTATTATTACTATAGTGTTTATGTACCAACAGGAGAAGAAAACCAAGAAGCAGTAGACATCCTTTATGATGCCTGTGCCGAAATTTATTCATCAGATTCCGTTAGTGAATTAGAAAATATATTTGAAAATGCCAAAGACAATTTAATAAAAGTAACAGGTATTAAATTTAAAAAACTTTCTAATGCCAGCAAACAAAGACTTCAAAATGAAGTATACAAGATAAGTCTTAACTATTTAGACTCAAGCAAATATTCTGGATACAATTATTATAGAATTAAATACATACTTGAAGTAGCCCAAGAATATTATGAAAATGCCATTTATGAATTTGAAGTTTCCGAATTTTTCGTTATTAATCTAGAAGGAATACTCAAAGACATTCCTACCTTAAAACAAGAACTAAAAACCGCTAAAAATAAATATATCGGTTATCTAAAAGCATTTTTAAATAATAAAAAATACAATCAAAAGAAAGTAAAACCAATAGTAAACGAAGGAATTAACAAAATAAATAAAGCAACCAGTATAAAAGAAGTTAAAAATATATATAATTCCTATTACAACAAAGCGAAAAAAATGATTAACACATACAAAATAACAACAACAAAAGAAGGAAAAGGTTATATAACAAAAGGAAAAACCGTAAATTATGGAACAAACTTAACAATTAAAATTACACCTAACAAAGGATATAAAATAAAATCTTTATACGTAGATGGAAAAAAAGTAAAAACAACTACAAAATATACCTTCAAAAACATAAAAGCAAATCATAAAATAAAAGCAATATTTATAAAAAAATAAAAAGTAAAAAATGTCCAAATATCGACATTTTTTTACTATCTTTAGTTGTATGATTATTATGTAAATCAAAAAATTTGCAATTTGGTTTACAATAATTCATTTTGAGTTCTTAGATGTTTTTAGTTCTCATCTAAGATACTCCTTTCTTTATTATATTTCTTATCTGTAAGAAATATATTATCTTCATACTTCTTTATTTATTATATATTTCTATATAGTACAAGAAAGAACTGTTTTAGAAAGGTCCAATAAAGTTGGACTTTTTCTAATGCAAAAAAGAAAAATGATTGTCATCTAAGCAATTTTATGATATCATCTTGATGGTGATATCAATGGACTACTTGAAATTTGTTGCAAATTATTATTTAGGCACAAAAGAATTTGTAGGTTTTATGTTAAATAATCTATATGAAATTAATCATCCAAATTATATAACAGAAAAAAGGTTTTTATGCGCTGCTAAAATGGGAGCAATCTCTAATATATTCTTGAGTATTAAAGAAAATATCGTAGAAAATACCGGAAACTTAAATTATGAATCCAAACTATATAATGATTCATTAGAAAAAAGTGTATCTATAATTTCCGAAAAAACGGCATCTGGTTATATGATAGATAACTATGAATTTAAAGATGGCTCAACTCTCGTAGCCACCTTAAGAAACAAAATTGCTCATGGAGATTTTTTAATAGATTTTGATAAAGAAGAAGTAATTATTAACGTCGAAAACACAAACATCTCAATCGATATTAATAAACTTTCCAAATTTATAATCACATCTCTTCGTAATAACTTTTTCTATACAAAAACTAAAAACTATTCTAGAAACATAACTGTAAATGAAATCTCTAAAGACAAAAAACCAAAAAAAATCACATCCACAGAAGAAATTAAACATGTCATAAACAATTGTACAAACATTAACTTTAATTTATCCCGAGAAGATAACAATTTTCTAGAAAAATATGAAATAGATAAGTTCAATAAAAAACTAAATACATTAAAAAATACCACTAATATGGACTTTAATAGCATACAAAATTTAAGAAAAGAATATAAAGAAAATGGATATATATTAAAAGCTGACTATTATAAAATGAACAAGTACAAAAGTATTATGGAACTTATCCCCTTAATCCAAAATACTATACTTACTCAAGAAAGATACACCTACGACAATCAAGTATCAACCATTACAAATGAAGTTCAAAGAAAAATAGAATCATCCTACAATGAATTTAATCCCTTACTTGCAAATCTTACCAATCTTTACATAATTGAAGAAATTTCCAAAAGTGGTTCCACCAATCTAAATTCTATAGTAGATTCCCTAGCAAAAAAATATGGGGGAAGTTTTTATATAAACTACGATAATCTAGTTGCATCCCTTATCAGTGTCTTTAATAGCCTTTTCAGTATTCCTCTAGAAAAAATATATAAAAACAATGATGGGAAGGGACTTGATTTCTCCAAACTAAAATTTGATGATAATAGTATCATCAAAAATGATAATAATGACAGTTTCTATTCCGAAATAGATACTAAACTAAAATCTTTAAACAAAAGACTATTAACTCTTATAGCACGTTATAACAATAACTTAAATAACTATTGCAACATCTCTCAAGCAAAAAACCAAAAAGCAAAAGCAACAATTAAAAATAACTTAATTAAAATATGTAATGACATGGAAACTATAAAAAAGGATATTAAAAACCTAGAAAATAAACTTAAATATTACAATAACAGAGAACTATATATAAAAAATAAAAGCATCATCGAAGGAATTAGAAACTCCATTTCCCATGGTAATTACAAAGTCATGCCAGGAGAAACATTCCAAGACAGTAAAATAATATTTAGCGATATTTACGAAGGAAAACTAACCTTTAAAGCAGAATTTACCATTTTAAAATTTATGGAACTATTCAATAACAATATAGATATATTAGATAAATACTTTGATGAAATAGAGGATAATTTAAAAAAAAGAAATTAAATTATTCTTTTATTATTGGATTAAAGTTCTTAATTGAATCAACTAATTTAGGATGTCTTATAACAAAGTGAATAGTAGGATTCTTAGACTTAGTAAGTATTACGTAATGATTATCTAATATTGTTATTGTAATATTATTAAAAGTTTTATAATCAGTCTCAGTCACTCTATAATTTTTACATTTTTTTTGATAAGCAATAGTCTGTTCATAATGTTTTAAATAATCCTCATAAGTATAAGTAATATTACTATAAAATATATTTTCAAGAGAAAGATTTATTTCTTCATCCTTATCCTCAATCTTATAAACTGTGTCATTAATTATATTTTCCTTAAGTATCTCATTAAGACTATTTTCCTCATCACTTTTATATTTTAAAATCATTTCTATTTCTTCATTACTTAAATTATTTTTCACTAATATATCCCTTAAAAGATCATTTTCTATAGTAAAAAGTGGTAAAGATGAAAAAATCCTAGTTCTTTTTGCTTTTGTTTTCTTTGAATTACTCAAAAACTTTTCAAACTCATTCTTATTATCATCCTTATATATTTCCATTAAAGGATTAGCCTTTTTAAGTAAAAGATCAGCCTTTTCCCTGTAATAATTTATTTCCTTACTATTAGTAGTCAAATAATACTTGCCCAAATTATGGTATCCCTTTATAGCCTCCCCAGTAAGAGCCCCCGAACCAGATACATAATCAAGTTGATTATATACATTATTTTTATTATTCTTAAAATAAAACGGAGAAACCTGACCAGTCATATATATTGGAACCCAACTTTGAAGACCAAGCATCATTTCATTATAAGGCCTATCTAAATTATGAATTATATTAATATGTAAGCCCCTTTTTAAGCAGCACGCTATCGAAAACATCCACTTCTTCCCAAAATCAATATCCTTTGCCATATCCTCCATAGGCATATTACTATACATAAATATATCCTTATTTTGCTTAGAAAGAACAGTAGTTTTAAAAAAATCTATTTCACCTTTCTTCATTTCCTCAATTCCATAATAATTTCTTGTTTTCCCTTTATAAAAAGGAATATTAGGAATCTTAATCTTATCAAATTTTATTGCCTTTATATAATCATTTAAATCAAAGTTATCAAAATTTATTAAAAACTTTTTCGTTTGATCATCATGTCTACCAGTATTCTCAGTTAAATACTTTAATAAAAGTTCTTTAATTTTTACCTCATCATTAAAACAATCATCATTACAATTTAATATCCCTTTAATAATCTCTCTATCATCATCTGTATTATGCTTTTCCACTACATAATTAGCAATTTTAGTTAGAAAATCTATCGGATCAGATGGCTTCGATTTTTGATATCTTATTCTTGAAATATGCGAAGGATCAAAATTTATATATTTTGACATCTTATTTATGTTTATACTTAAACTTTTTATCAAAATATTCAAATTATTACTAAGACAGTCATAATCAAAAGTATCCTTCTTTATTGTTTTTTCAAGTTCTCTTTTTATATCTTCTTTAATTATCATTTTCTGATCAATATTAATTTCATTTAATTTATTTACTATTATTTCTAATTGTTTACTATCCTTAAGCGGAGTCCTCTCACCATTCCTATATCTACTTATAACAGATTGAGATATATTCGTTATTTCAGATAATTTTTTAGAAGTAATATTTAATTTTTTTAAGTACTCATTCAATTTATCACTAAAATTCATTTGTATCACCAGACTATATTATACTATAGGTACTATAATTTGTAAATTTTTACTCCAAACAATGCATCATTTGGAAATTTCATTGATATTATTAAATTTTCTATTATAATACGTATATAAATTTTAGAAAGAAGGAGATTTTATGAAAAAAATTAATAAATTATTATTGGTACTTCTAATTAGTTTATGCACCTTTGTTATTAATGTAAATGCTGATACTAAAAATGAAGTTACTCTTAATTTTGAAGAAGGTACAATTCATGACGGATATGTTGATTACGACAAAATAGGTAATATTCAATTATTTAAAAATGGTACGCTTATATCAGACATCAGTAATAACATGAAAATTGACTTAAATGAGGCAAATTATGAATTTTCAATAAGAGAATATCCACCTGAAAGTACAGGTTCTGTAGTAGACCCTAGAAAAGTTAGAATAACTATAAATAGATGGCGTTATGCTATAGGAAATGGTTCATTTAATTTGAATAAAGATAAATTTAATGGAACATTAAAAATTAAACTTGAAAGGACACATACTGTTGTTAATACAAAAGTTGAAAATATTTATGAAAGAATCACCTCAGAAGGCACTATTGACCTAAGCAAGGGCGATCATGTAATTGATTTTAGTAAATACTAATGGCCTAAAAACCTTCGTGGATTTAACAAAAACTTTATATTATAAAGTTGTTAATGATGGTTTACTAGTAACTGACAATAAAGATGAAGCAATTATAAAAATAACAGGTAATAAAGATAAAAACATAGCAGTAATATCAGTAGTTAATGCCAAAAATAACAAAAGTGCTAATTATTCAGGAACTCATACCAAATATACTGGTGCAAAACTTACTTATGATGGTGAAATTGATAATATAATTAATGAAACAAGAACAGATTATTGCACTATATGCACATATAATTTTACTTTCAAATACGCAAACGAAAATGAAAATCAAAATCAAAATGAAAATGAAAACAAAATAAAGAAAGAATATAAATTCATCAAAGGTGTTAACCAAAAATATGTAATCAATAAAGACAAAAATCTAACATTTGAAATAAATGCAAACTATGATTTATTTAAAGGTGGAAAAGTTTACATAGACGGAAAACTAGTTGATTACAAAAATTATACCTCAAAAAGTGGTAGTACAATTTTAACATTTAAGAAAAACTATTTAGATAATTTATCAGTAGGAAGCCATACCTTAAAGGTTGTATTTAATGATAAAAATACTGCAACTACTAAATTTAGCATAAGTTATAAAAATGAAGAAATAAAAAATCCTAAAACAAGTGATAATATTATGACTTACTTAATGCTAGAAATCATATCAGTAGTATCAATCGGAGGATACATAGTTTATAGAAAAAAATTAAATTAGGTCATTAGACCTTTTTCTTTTGCATTAACAATTTTTCATCTTTTTTGTATAAATATTTTTCACTTATCATATTATTAAACAGAAAGAGAGTGATGCAAGTGGACAAAAAAGAGATAATTAAGAATATTGCTTATCGTACTGGTGGGGATATATATTTAGGAGTCGTCGGAGCAGTTCGTACAGGAAAATCTACATTTATAAAAAAAGTCGTTGAATCCTTAGTCGTGCCTAATATTGATGATGAATATGAAAGAAAAAGAACCTTAGATGAAATACCTCAATCTAGCGGTGGTAAAACAATTATGACTATTGAACCAAAATTTGTACCCAATAATATTGCAAAAATAAAAATTGATGACATGACCTGTAACATGAGACTTGTAGATTGTGTTGGATACGTTATTGAAGAAGCAAAAGGCTATGAAGATGAAAATGGACCTAGAATGGTTAAAACACCTTGGTACAATGAAGAAATACCTTTCGTCGAAGCAGCAGAAATAGGAACGGAAAAAGTAATAAAAGACCATTCCACTATCGGTATAATTGTAACCACTGATGGTTCCTTCGGAGAATTCACTAGAAACGATTACATAGAAGCCGAAGAAAAAGTAGTAAATGAACTTCAAAGTATCAATAAACCATTCATTATGGTACTTAATACTACAAATCCCACATCAAATGATACTACAAAACTTGTAACAGACATGAAAGAAAAATATAAAGTACCAGTACTTCCAATGGACGTTATTAATATGAACGAAATAGAAGTAACAAACATTTTACGTGAAGCCCTATATGAATTTCCAATACTTGAAGTAGACGTAGATATCCCTGAGTGGATCGGAGTTCTAAAACCAAATCATTATGTAAAAAAAGCATACATTGAAAAAATAAAAGAGAGTGTAGTAGAAGTCGATAAACTTCGCGATGTTGACAAAATAATTACTCATTTTGAAGACTGTGAATACATCAAAAGTTCATATATGTCCGATGTAGATCCAAAAACAGGAATTATTACAATTACACTTGATGCCCCAGAAGACCTATTCGAAACAGTACTAAATGAAATGATAGACGTTGATATATCAAACAAAGCAAATTTACTTTCAATGTTCCAAGAATACAAAGAATCAAGAGACGATTACGAACAATTTAAAGTAGCCCTAAAAATGGTTAAAACAACTGGATATGGAGTAGCCAACCCAACACTTAAAGACATGAAACTAGATAAACCAGAAATAACCAAGCAGGGTAGTAGGTATGGAATAAAATTAAAAGCCACCGCACCTTCAATACACATGATACGAGTAGACGTTGAATCTAGTTTCGAACCAATCATCGGAACTGAAGCCCAAAGCAAAGAACTAATTGACTATCTAATGAAAGACAGCAAAGACGATCCAAACAGCATTTGGTCAAGTGAAATATTCGGAAGAAGTCTAGACAAAATCGTTCAAGAAGGAATACAATCAAAAATAGCCATGATGCCAGAAAATGTAAGATATAAATTCCAAACAACCATGTCCAAAGTAGTTAACAAAGGCTCAAATAATTTAATTGCAATTGTCATATAAAAAAGTCACGCTTAATACCTAATGCGTGGCTTTTTAAATTGTACAATTTTATCATTATCCCATTTATCTTTAATATTTTGAATCCTCTCAATTACATCATCCATATTATTTATCATATTAGAATTCATAAACAACTGTTCATCATACATATTAAGCAAAAAGTTAAACCATCTATTTATTTGCTCATTATTATCATGATCAAGATCAAAATAAATACTATCCAATATATCTACATATGTAGGTTTACAAAGATTTATACTCTTAGACAAATTAACCGGACATATCTTCAAATTCATTTTATATATTTTATTAAGTGCTTCAGTAAACTTTATATTATGTAATATTCTAGAAGTTCTCCCATTCCCATCAGAATAAGGATGAATTTTCAAAAATAACAAATGAATAAGCGAACTTTTCAAAAAAGGATTAGAATCAATAAAAGACATATTATTAGTCTTATAAACTTCAATAAATGCATTCATAAACTTCTTTATATCCTCAGGCTCCGCGCCATACCAAAATATCTCTTCATAATCTTTCCCAACATAACTTACCCTAACATCATCTTTTCTATAATGACCAGCATCCTCTTTTTTATCAGAATCTTTCATAACAAACTTATGTATATTATGAATCCTACTATGACTTATATTAAGATTATCAAAAAAAACATCTTTAATATCCAAATCTAAATTACTAAAAGTATGATTCTCAACATAATTATTATTCTTAATTTCCTCATAAGCCAAACTTATCCAAAAATAAAGTATAAACTCATCATCATATTTTGCCAACTTTTTAAAATAATTATCAAAATTTTGATTAGTTTCTTCCAAATGTTCCAAAACATTAGCATTTAACTTTATCTTACTTAAAAAATCAAATAAGTTAAAATAATTTATTTTCTTCGCCGTATCATGTAATATTATTTCCATTTACACGCACCATCCTTTTTATTGGGCTATATAATACCACATTTCATGTAAATTGTCAAATGAATGTTTGCTACAATAATTTTATATATACAAATATTTACTTTCATACCAAAAGAAAAAGCCATCAAACGATGACTTTTAATTAATTAAATCTTTTTCTAACAACTAGAATAGTAGCAATACCTGCTAAAGAAACAACACCTAAAATAGCATAAGTTAAAACACTATCATAAGTTTGTGGATTCTTAATATTAGTATTACTAGTTTTTGTAACATTTCCGTTTTCAGTTCCATTTCCATTATTAGTAATCTTTTCATCTTTATATGCAAGTGCATAAGTAGAGAATTGATTAGAATTAAATGAAACTGTACCATTACCATTGTTCTTAGCATCTAAAACAGTAACTTCACCATCATGAACTCTTACAACAAAATAAGTTCTCTTATATCCATTTTTTACATTTAATATATCAGATGGAATTTTTAAAGTTACATTAATTTGTTTGCTAGATTCAGAAATTTGTTCAAGTTTTAAATTTTTAAACATACTGAATAAATCAATGTTATAAAGTCCTGCAATAGATAACTTCTTATTTTGAATTATAGAATTAATCAAACTCTTTTCAGAATCATTAACTTGATTTTCATTTAACTTTTCAGAAATAGCCTTTTGAGTTAATTCATCTTCATTAACAAGAACATATTCATCAGAACCAATAACAGGATATTCCTTTTGGTTATCAGAAATAGTACCATTAGTAATACCTTTTACAGTTGTACCAGTTAAGTAAAACTTACCACCATTTACTATAGTTGTAGAGTTGTCATTATATCCTTTAGAAGCCCAATCATAATCCCAGATAGCATACCCAGGAGCATCAGCATCTTCTCTACTTTGATAGTTAAATGTACCATCATTAACAACAACTTTTTCTTTTCCGCTTGCAAAACCAACATTAGCAATAATTGCACTACTTGGTTTTAACATATTGAATTCGCCACCATTAACAGTCATAACACCAAAGTCATCATTTTTGATATACTTATCATTATTATTCATGTTAAAAGTACCATTGTTAATTGTTAAAGAAGCCATCGCACCAGTCTTATTTTCAGAAGGTGTATACCAACCATTATCGATTAATGATGATATCCCATTTGCAATAGAAAATTCTCCGCCATTAATAATCATTTCACCATGATTTAGTATTACATAGTAACTATTTCCAGTACTATCTTTACGAGTGTAAAAACCATTATTAATAGTTAAAGTACCATCATTATAAATTGGTGCCTTCTTATTAGAATTGTTACTAACAGTACCATTTCCAGTAATAACTGCAGTCGCACCTTTTTCAATTACAATAGTATGTTTACCACTAACATTGCTAACATCAAAACCAGCCAAATCAATTGTAACATTACTTCCACTTTTAACAGTAAGACCATCAGTTACATTACCTTTTAAAGTAGTATTCTGAGTAACATCCTCCGCATTAACAACAAATGGAATAACCAAAGCAGCAAGTATCACTAAATATTTTAATAGTCCTTTTTTCATTTTATCCTCCTTTCAAGTATAATTCTACCTCAAAATTAAAAAAAAGTAAATAAAAATAAATATTTCTAGACTAGATTTATCTTTAAATTTTTTGTATAATACATTCTAGGTGTTGTATTATGAAAAGAAGTGAAGTTAATAGAGAAAAATTATCCCCAATGATGCTACAATATATGGAAATAAAAGACAAGTATGAAGATGCAATAATCTTCTATAGACTTGGGGATTTTTACGAAATGTTTTTCGAAGACGCAATTACATGTAGCAAAGAGTTAGAAATTGCCCTAACCGGAAGAAACAGCGGTTTAGAAGAAAAAGTTCCAATGTGCGGAGTACCACATCATTCCTACGAATCCTATTTAGAAAAATTAGTAAATCGTGGCTACAAAGTTGCCATCTGCGAACAACTCACCGCCCCAGATAAAAAAAGCATGGTAAAACGTGGAGTAGTGCAAGTAGTAACCAAAGGAACCCTAATGGAAAGTGGCTCCCTAGACGAAAAAAGCAACAACTACATAGGAAGCATCTACGACTTTTCCCACTGCTATGCAATCAGTTATGCCGACATATCAACAGGAAACTTCTATACAGAATTAATCGATTATAACGAAGACGCATTAATAAGCGAAATAGCTAGACTAGAACTAAAAGAAATTCTAGTAAACTCAAAAATAAGTAGAAAAATTATAAATATACTAAGAGAAAACTTCCAACTTTTAGTAACCATAAGTAACGATCTTACAGACTCATATAAAGAAATATACGAAGACATAAAAGACATAAGACTAGTAACCTCAATAAAACATTTACTCTTCTACATAGAAGACACAAAAAAGAAAAATCTCTCTCACTTTAAAAAAGTAATAATAAAAAATAAAAAAGACGTACTTCATCTAGATGTCCACACCAAAAGAAACCTAGAACTTACCCAAACCCTAAGACAAAAAGAAAGAACATACTCACTACTATGGTTCTTAGACAAAACAAAAACCGCAATGGGTTCCCGTAAATTAAAAGAATACATCGAAAACCCATTAATAAATAAACAAGAAATAAAAAGAAGACAAAACTACATAACAACCTTTCTAACAGAATTTATCTATAAAGAAGAACTAAGAAACCTACTTGACAGTGTATACGACCTAGAAAGACTATCAGGAAGAATAAGTTATGGAAACTGCAACGGAAGAGATCTAATCCAGTTAAAAAACTCCCTAAAAAACCTACCAGAAATATGCAAAATTCTAAAAGAAATAAACTACGACAAAAACTTCGACCCCTTAATAGAACTATATAATCTACTAGAAAACTCAATCAAAGAAAATGCACCACTTACTATAAGAGAAGGCGGAGTAATAAAAGAAGGATTCAATGAAGAACTAGATAAATTAAAAAAACTATCAAGCGGAGGAAAAGATGTACTAATTTCCCTTGAACAAGAAGAAAAAGAAAAAACAGGCATCAAAAACCTAAAAGTAGGATTCAATAAAGTGTTCGGTTACTATATAGAAATTTCTAAAGGAAACAAAGACCTAATAAAAGAAGAATACGGCTACGAAAGAAAACAAACACTATCAAACTCAGAAAGATATACAACAAAAAAACTAAAAGAAATGGAAGAACTAATTCTAAACTCACTAGAAAAACAAATCTCCCTAGAATACGAATTATTCATAAAAATAAGAGAAAAAGTAAAAGAATATATTCCAAGTCTTCAAAAAATATCAGAAGTACTAAGTGAACTAGACGTCATTTTATCCTTCACAGTAATCGCAGAAAATAACAACTTCATAAAACCAAAAATAACCGACAAAAGAAATATATCAATAAAAAATGGTAGGCACCCCGTAGTAGAAGCCGTCCAAAAAAAAGAATACGTTCCAAACGACGTTATTATGAACGAAAGAACCAATATACTTCTTATAACAGGACCCAACATGAGTGGTAAATCAACCTACATGAGAATGATAGCAATCATAGTAATCCTAAACCAAATAGGAAGTTTTGTCCCATGTGACGAAGCAGTTCTACCCATCTTCGACAATATATTTACAAGAATCGGTGCAAGTGACGATCTAGTAAGCGGAGAATCCACATTCATGGTCGAAATGAAAGAAGCAAACTACGCTATAAAAAATGCCACCCAAAACAGTTTAATCCTATTTGACGAATTAGGAAGAGGAACTGCAACCTATGACGGAATGAGCCTAGCCCAAGGAATACTAGAATATATTCACGACAACATCGGAGCCAAAACCTTATTCTCAACCCATTACCACGAACTAACATCACTAGAAAACAACCTAAGAAACTTAAAAAATATCCACGTCAGTGCCAAAGAAGAAAACGGAAAAATAATCTTCCTACACAAAGTGAAAAACGGCGCAGTCGATAAAAGTTACGGAATCCACGTCGCCTCTTTAGTAGGCTTGCCAAAAGAAATAATCAATCGTTCAAACGAAATACTAAACATTTACGAAAACACAGAAAATAAAAAAGAAACATACACCCAAACAAGTCTATTCCTAGACTTTAATGAAAAAAAAGAAGACAAAGTCCTAAAAAAATTAAAAGAAATAGACCCCTTGCAAATAACACCACTTGAAGCATTAAACATACTTGCGAATCTAAAAGAAGAAATAATAAACAGTGATAATTCAAAGAAAGAAAGTGAATAATTATGGGAAACCTTTACGTCGTAGCAACCCCAATCGGTAACCTAAACGACATAACAAAAAGAGCCATAGAAACCTTAGAAAACGTAGACATAATTCTCTGCGAAGACACAAGAGTAAGTCTAAAACTTCTTAAAAATTTAGAAATAAAAAACAAACTAATTTCCTATCATAAATTTAACGAAGTAAACATGACAACCAAAGTAATCGAAGATCTAAAAAAAGGCCTAAACATCGCCCTAATAAGCGATGCCGGAACCCCTTGCATATCAGATCCAGGCTATATCCTCGTAAAAAAAGCCAAAGAAGAAAACCTAAAAGTAATACCAATCGGAGGAATGTGTGCCTTTATAAACGCCATAAGTATAAGCGGTCTATCATCAGATAAATTTACCTTTTGCGGCTTCTTCCCAAGAGAAACAAAAGAAAAAAATCTCTTAATAAAAGACATAAAATCATCAAAAATAACAACCTATGCCTTCTATGAATCACCAAAAAGAATAATAAAAACACTAAACTACTTACTAGAAAACCTAGGAAATATCAAAATAAGCGTCTCCAGAGAACTTACAAAAATGTTCGAAACAAACTACTTCGGAAACCTAAAAGAAGTGATAAAAGAAATAGAAAAAGACAAAAACTCATCACTCGGAGAATATACATTTATAATTGAAAAAGAAAACGAAAAAGAAACAAAAGAAGAAATATCAATCCCCGCTCAACTAGTAGACGTAATGATAAAAGAAAATTTAACAACCAAAGAAGCCATAAAATTCCTAAGTGAAACTAAAAATATCAACAAAAATGAAATATACGAAGCAAGTTTAAAATTAAAAAATATGTTAAAGTGAATAAAAAAACTCCTTTTACTTCATTATAGAAGCGAAAGGAGTTTTTTATGGCAAAACACAAAGTAGAAATTACAGGAATAAACACCAGTAATATCAAAGTATTAACAAGCGAAGAAATGGAAGTGCTTTTTAAAAAACTAAAAGAAGGAGACAAATCCTGCAAAGAACAAATAGCAAATGGAAATCTAAAACTCGTCTTATCAATTCTAAAAAGATTCAACAAAAAAGGAGAAAACATGGACGATCTATTCCAAGTAGGATGCATCGGTCTCATGAAAGCCATCGATAATTTTGATCTATCATACGGAGTAAAATTTTCAACCTACTGCGTACCCATGGTACTCGGAGAAGTAAGAAGATACCTAAGAGACAACAGTAGCATAAGAATAAGCCGAAGCATCAAAGACACAGCCTACAAAGTCCTAAAACTAAAAGATGAACTAACTATCAAAAACGGAAAAGAACCAACATTCAAAGAATTAGCAGACATATTAGAAATAAGCGAAAAAGACATAATGGTAGCAATGGAAGCCCTAATACCACCAGTAAGCCTATTCGAACCAATATATAACGACGGCGGAGATACCATCTACTTATTCGATCAAATAGAAGACAAAAAAAACAATCAAGATCTAGACATCGATTTAGCAGTCAACAAAGCAATATCAAACCTAAACGAAAGAGAAAAATTCATACTAGATCAAAGATTCATAATAGGAAAAACCCAAGTAGAAATAGCCAAAGAAATAGGAATAAGTCAGGCCCAAATATCAAGATTAGAAAAAAGTGCCATCCAAAGAGTAAGAAAACAACTATAACAAGTTTGCTAAAATAAAAAAATATGATACTATTACTATGGTGATAAAAATGACTAATATCCTAGAAGTAAAAAACATATCAAAAAAAATAAAAAAAAGACAAATCCTAGATAACATTTCCCTAGAAATAAAACAAGGAGAAATATTCGGCTTCACAGGCCCAAACGGCGCCGGAAAAACAACACTCATAAAAATAATGCTAGGACTCTACAAACCAGATAAAGGAAAAGTAATAATAAACGGATTTGATTTAAAAAAAGACTTCGAGAAAGCAATAAAAAATGCATCAGCAATAATTGAAAATCCCGAAATGTACGACTATCTAAAAGGAATAGACAACCTAAAAATATGCCAAAGAGCATACAATATAAAAGATGAAAAAAACCTAGAAAAAGTAATAAAAGAAGTCGGACTAGAAAAAAGAATAAACCAAAAAGTAAAAACCTACTCACTAGGAATGAAACAAAGACTAGGAATTGCCCATGCCCTAATATCAAACCCCAAAATATTAATACTAGATGAACCAACAAACGGCTTAGATCCAAAAGGAATAAAAGAGCTAAGAGAACTCCTAAAAAAACTAGCCAAAGAAAAAAACATCGCAGTCTTTATATCAAGCCACATCCTAAGTGAAATAGAACTAATCTCCGATAAAATAGCAATCATAGACAAAGGCAAAATAATTGAAATAAAAGAAAAAAATAAAATCAAAAACAAAGAAATACTAAAAATATCCCTAGAAACAAATAACAAAAAAAACACCATAGAACTCCTAAAGAAAAATGGATACAAAATAAACAAAGATCTAACCCTTAATATAGAAAAAGAACAAATACCTGTTATAAACGAACTATTAGTAAAAAACAAAATAAAAGTTTACGAAATAAAAAAAGAACAAACAACCCTAGAAGAAGAATTTTTAGAAAAGACGGAAGGAGTACTATAATGTTAAATCTAATACATAACGAAATAGAAAAACAGGTAAAAAAACTAAGTTTCAAAATATGCCTTATAATCCTCTTACTAGTAGCCATATCATTTCCCATATTATTTAAAACAAACTCACTAGAAAATGGTTCAATCTATACAAAAGAAGATCTAGAATACTATGAAAATAAAATAGTAAAAGATCCAAAAAGCGATCAAGAAAAACTAACAAACGAACTAGACAGTACAATGATAAACATAATAAACCTAGTAATAAAAGATAAAAAACTAAACACCCAAACAGAATTCAACAGCGAAATAATAGATTTATATACCGAAGATCTACTAACATCAAAAGCACTAAACTACATAACAAAAAACAAAAAAATAAACTATAAAAGCATAGACAATCTATATTCACTAAATACATCACTATATCTAGACTATAAACCAGATGAACTAAACCTCATAAAAGAAGAAATAAATAAAAAATGTCAAGAAGACTTAAAAACAATAAATGAAAAAGACTATCCAAAATACCTAAAACAAGAAATAGAAAGATTACAAACCCTAGAAAAAGATGAAACAACAAATGAAAAAATAAAACTATATAAAAAATATATAGAACTAAATATAAAAGACAGCAGTGACTTTAGAATAAACGAAGGAAACAAAATACTAGAAAATCTAAGTCAAAAAGAAAAAATACTAAACGAAAACGAATTTACAAAAATATATAAAAATATGACATATAAAACATACTTAAAAATAACAAAAGAAAAAAATAAAGAAATAGATAATGATATCAAAAAATCATGGTATTCAATAGAAAATAATATAAACTATAACAAAAATAATTTAAAAACAAACTTCGAAGACTCAATAAGCAACAATCAAATAATATTAGGAATTATAATGATAATAATGTCCGGAAGCATCGTATCAAGTGAATTCCAAAAAGGAACAATAAGATTACTAGTAACAAAACCAAGTAAAAGATGGAAAATATTACTCTCAAAATTCCTAGCAATAACAATTATAACCATAGGACTACTATTATTAACAAACCTTTTATCATTAATAACAAATGGTATTATATACGGTTTCAAAGACTATTTCACGCCATTCTTAAAAATAACCTCAGGAAAAGTAAAAGAAATATGTTACTTAACCCACATACTAGGAGTACTACTAATAAACTTAATACCAATTATATTTATAAATCTAATCGCATTCTCCTTAGGAACAATAACCCATAATACAGCCCTAAGCGTAGGAATCACAATATTTATACAACTAAGTTATAGTCTATTAATCATATTACTCATAGAATTAGGAATAAGCGCCATAGATTTAACATTCTTACCATACTTAGATTATAGCCAGTTCCTAGATAAAAAACTATTATACGACAACAACATATTCTATAAAAAATACTACGATATAAACAAAGCAAACTTAGTATTATTATCATGGTCAATACTTATATATTCCATAAGTAATTTAATATTTGTAAAAAAAGATATAAAGAATTAATTAGATAATAATTTAGGCACTTTTTCAAAATATTTATATTTATTTTATAAAAGTGTCTTTTTTTTGTAAAATAGTCATGAAATCAATATAAATAAAAAGGTATATTATGAAGAACATGACGAAATAAAAAATACTAAAACATCATTTCCAGTGGTATTAATCGGAGGTAAATATTCATATAGATGTGATGATGGTGTATATGTAGTATCCATCGGAATATTAAAAAATTAAACTAATTATCTTTTCCATTAGAAAAAAAGTATTTTTCTCTTGTAAATATACAAATAATAATTTATAATAAATGTATAAAGGATACGGTGGTAAGATGGAAAAAGAAACAAAAAGAAAAGTAAAAATAACCCTAACAGGAGTACTATTAGTACTTCTATTACTCGTGGGAGCATCATTCGCAGTATTTAATACAAGCCTAGAAGGAGAAAAAGTACAAAAAATAAAAGCAGGATGCCTAAAAGTAGAAATGACAGATCAAGGAGATGTAACAATAGCAAACGCCGCACCAGAAACAGACGAAGAAGGATTAGAAGAATCTCCATACACCTACACAATAAGAAATACCTGTACAACCGATGCCTATTATATAAGTACATTAAACGTACTAAATAACAACAATACAAACATAGAAAATATAAGTAAAATAAAAGTAGCCCTAGACGGAGATAGTTTCCTAAGACCAACATATATATCAGATCTAGAAGAAACAGAAAAAGTAACCGAAGAAGAAAATATAAGCAAAACATATAAAATAGATGAAGGATACTTAAAAGTTGGAGAAGAAAGAACATTTAACTTAAGAAACTGGATAGACTATAACGTAGAAAGTATAAACGGAGGCTTACAAAGTAAAATAATAGTAAAATCAGAAGCAAGAGATAAACAAATAATAGAATATAAAACAAACACATCAGGATACTATGTACTAAGTAAAAATGGTCTATTAAAAGATGTTGATTATACAAAAAATATTCAAAACGGAATAGTAAATGCAAGTAGTGATGAAAATATAAAATATTACTTAAGAGGAACAGTAAATAACAACATATCATTAGGAGGAAAGTTATATAACATATTAAGTACAAATAATGATGGAAGTATAAATGTAGTAAGTAAATATGGAACAATTATAGAAAGTGATTTAACAGCATTTAGTGATTATATAAAAGAGGATAATGAGTACTGTATAACAAATAGTGAATTAGATA
>CAKONI010000002.1 GCA_934097105.1 uncultured Bacilli bacterium | reverse complement strand
TATTTTACAGATAAGATACAAATTTATAATATATATCTTCCCTTAATTAAGGAAAAGTATTATAATAAAGAAAAGTTAAGTAAGTTTGAAGAGATACTTCTTATATTTAATGAAAATGATAAAGATTTACTTAATGAGTTAAGTGAGGATGATAATATTATGAAAGAGTATATTAAAGATGCAAAAGAGGCAAGTAGTGATGGACAGTGGACAGCACTTGAATATGATAAAGAACTACATGATATGATGATTCAGAATAATATGATTGATGAAGCAAAAGAAAAAGGTATTGAAACTGGAAAGAAGATTGGTATTAAAACCGGTAAAAAAATGGGTATCGAAACAGAAAAAATAGAAATAGCAAAGAACTTATTAAAAGAAAATGTTGATATTAATACTATTTCTAAGTGTACTGGACTATCTTTAGAAGAAATCCAAAATTTGTAACTATGATTCACTAAAAAAAAGGTCCTAGAAAAGGACTTTTTTGATATATTATATTATATTATTTATATATCAAATTGAATCTAACAAAAAAAGAACTTCTATTTGTTCTTTTTTTCAATTGCTCTTAATACTTCAATAGGAAGAGCAAAAACTATAGTATTAGATTGGTCAGAAGATATATCATTAATAGTAGAAAGAGTTCTCAAATGAAGAGCCCCTTCAGCCTTACTCATAACCTCAGCAGCATGAGCCAAGTTCTTCGAGGCCTCAACTTCACCAACTGATTTAGTAATAACTGCTTGTTTTTCCCTTTCAGCCTCAGCAACTCTAGCAATAACTCTTTTCATTTCTTCAGGAAGAGAAACATCCTTAAGTTCTACATTCTCAACTTTTATTCCCCATGGATCAGTCGCCTTATCAATTATATTACATATTTCAGTTGATAATTTTTCTCTTTCACTTAATAGTTCATCTAATGAAACAGAACCCACAACATTTCTCATCGTAGTCTGAGCAAGTTGTGATACAGCGTAATAAAAGTTTTCAACTTCAAGAACACTCTTCGAAGCATCAAACACTTTGTAATAAATTACAGCATTTATTCTTACTGATACATTATCCTTAGTAATTGCCTCTTGTTCAGGAACATCTACTGCTTTCGTTCTTATATCAACCTTCCTATAAGATTGAAAAATAGGTATTACAATTCTCCATCCCGGTTGCATCATCTTTGTAAATTTCCCCAAGCAAAACTTAATCCCTCTTTCATACTGATTAATTTGTTTGATCGAAGCAAGAAAAATTACCGCAATTACGACCAAAATGATAACTAAAATATTATCCATAAATTTACCTCCTTTGTTTAATTATATAGTTTATCAACCTAAATTACAAGTAATATAAGATTTTTCTTAAGAAAACTGAAGTAATACATAAATTAAATCCAAAAATATTTACTTTTTATCTATATTTTGCTATTATAATTTTATTCAGGAGGCCTTATGAAAAAAGAAATAATTTTTAGAATATTTAGAATTGTTCTAGTAATAACACTAATATGCACTTTATCATATCTAAAAGAAAATATTAAAGAAAGCTATACAAAAAATAACCAAGAAATTAATATAAATCTAAGTTAAAATAACTTTAATATAGAGTTATTTATTTTTTCATGTTATACTTTTAATGGAGGAAATCTTTATGAAAAATACAAGTCTAATGTTTAAAGAAAAACAAGGTTTAAAAGAAATATTTAACAACAGTCTAAACGATGAAATCTTTTGTAAAATAGTAGAAAGCCTAAATATAGAAAAATCAAAACTATATAAATATACCTCTAGACTAGAAAATAGTGCCAGCGAATTCAAAAACTGCTTAAAATGCAAAAAACTAAGTAATTGCCAAAATGAATTAAAAGGTTATATAAGCACACCAATTTTAGATAACGAAGATATCTCTTTTATTTATAAACCATGTAAATACAAGAAAAAAGAACAAAATGATAACAACTTCAAAAAAAATCTATCCTTATTTGATATGCCAACAACCCTTAAAGATGCTAAAATAAAAGATATATATATCGACGACAAATCCCGTTTAAATATAATTAAATATATAGATAACTACTATAAAAACTACCCAAATAAAGATCTAAAAGGCGTTTACTTACACGGTAACTTCGGCTCTGGAAAAACCTATTTAATATCCGCCTTATTTAACGAACTAGCCAAAAAAAATGTAAAAAGTGCAACCGTTTACTTCCCAGAATTTCTAAGAACCCTAAAAGCATCATTTAATAAAAGTGAAGAAATAGCCTATAGTGATAAATACGAGTACATAAAAAAAATACCTCTTCTTTTACTAGATGACATCGGCGCAGAAAATGTAACCGCATGGGGTAGGGACGAAGTACTAGGAACCCTCCTTCAATATAGAATGACAGAAAACTTACCAACATTTTTTACATCAAACCTTAACCTAAACGAACTAGAAGAGCACCTATCAATAACAGGAAAAAATGAAGATAAAGTAAAAGCAAGAAGAATTATTGAAAGAATTAAATGCTTATCACAAGACATAGAACTAATCGGAAAATCAAGAAGAAAATAAAAAAGAAAGTAAAGTAAAATCAAACTTTAACTTTCTTTTCTTTTCCCAGAAAAAATACACCACCAATCACTGTAGGAAGATAAAACGTAACAAGTCTCCAAATTATAAGAGTTGAAAAAAGAAGAGAATCATTCGCTAAAAAATATGTAAAATAGCCAAAATAAGCATACTCCATACCACCAGAAGCCCCAGGAAGAGGCATACAACAACCCGCAATAAATATAAGAGCGCCCGCTACAAAACTAGCAAAAAAAGAAACATCCGAAATACCAAAAGATAAAAATACAAAATAAGGTATCACATAATAAATCGAAGTCGATATCAAATAAAGAAAAGTTCCAACCCAAAACGTCTTCTTATTCTTTAATAATTTTATAGTATTATCTCTATAAGTACTGCATCTTTTCTCCCATCTCTTAATCGAAGTATCATAGTCTTTAATAATTCTAAGCTTAGCAAGAATCCTAACAAAAAAACCAATAACCCTATAATTAGTCCTCTTAGTAAGACCAATAAAAAGTAAAAAAGCCAGCATAAAGAAATTAATAACAAACCCTATAAGAGTAATTTTATCTATCAAGTAACTCTCATGAAATATATTTGTGCATTTTGAAATAACCAAACAAACCGTAGTTATTATCATCATCGCAATCTGAAAAAGTAAATAATTCTGAGAAACAATACTCGCACCATCAACATATTTTATATTCTCCTTACCAAGTTTATACACCTGCCAAGGCTGTCCTCCACTAGCCAAAGGAGTAATACCATTAAAAAACTTAGTCTCAATTCCCATCTTAAGTATTTTTTTAATCTTAATATCTTTTTTATAAGTCCTAGTCAAAATAAAAAGAACCAAACTATCCACAAAAAAGTATAACGCATACAAAACAAGACATATAATAAAAAACAAAATATTAATATCACAAATCTCCTTAACAATTAATGAAAAATTATCTTTCAAAAGAAAAAGCAATATTAATACAGTAATTATAAAAACCAAAGCACTTTTCAATTTAATATTCTTCATAATCAATTATCCTTCTTATTAAATCCCAAAAGGAGCAAAACAAAACTAAGTCTTTTAATTTCACCAATAGAAACCATCTTATCAGACAAAGTAAGTATCCATCCCTCTTTATACTTCGGAGGCACTATATTAAGAGGAAACATATGCCTAAGTATAGCATTTTCTATTCTATCATTAAGATAGTCCTTAAAATGAACCCTAGAATTATCCAAAGCCTCTCTAGCATGAACAAAACCATGTTTCTGAAAAAAAGACTTTTTAACAGGATCATCAATCCAAGACTTCTTATAAAAATCATGAAGAAGAGCAGCAATAACACAATTATTTATATTAACATTAAAAAACTTAGAAATTTTATACGCCCTATAAGCCACTTTCAAAGAATGATCATAAACACTCTGATCTTCATGATGAAGCATGCTCTTTCTCTTTATATATTCATCCGCATTCACAATAGGACTAATAATTTCAATAAACTCTTTATCATACTTATTCATATAAACCTCACTTCCTAATTGATGTAAAAACTTTTAATATACTCTTATAACTACTTTTAAGATTAGAAAAACTCTTAATTATTCTCGTATAAAGTTTAGTAGTAACCTCATGATTCTTTAAATAATTCTTTAAATCTTTTGGGATCCTCTTATTAGCCAAATACTTCTTAAGATTTAAATTAATATAAGTCGAATAACTAAAATCCACTATAAACAAAATAAGTATAACTGCACTAATAATATGTAAATAATCTCCAAAATAATCAATTAATTTAGTAAACAAAGGATTAATAAAAGAAACAACAAGTACCCCAAATACACCAAAAGCAATACAATACGGAAGATAAACTCTTCCACTAACATTAAACTTCATACCAGAATAATCCCACCACTTATTCTTATAAAATACCTTTTCCAATATGTAACTAGTTAAATACTCAACAACAAAACAAATACACATAGAAAGAAAAAATATCATAACAGGATGACCATTCAAACTATTTAAAAGCAAAAATATTAAAGTCGCACCAACTCCATAAATCGGACAAAGCGGACCAATTAAATATCCACGATTAGTAAGTTCCTTGTCAACAATAAAGCAAAAAATCATTTCCACAATATATCCTAAGAAACTATATAAAAAAATTAATAAAAAAATATATTCAAAATTCATACAACCAATTCTTTCTTTAATTTAATTACAAAATAATGATACCATAAAACAAGACATTAATCAATAAAACACACTCTGAGTTTACCAAATAAATAACAATAAGTACATATAATATCAGTATCATTTTATATATTTTAAGTAACAATATAATAATTTAATTTACATTTCAAGCATTTTATGATACTATTAATATGTAACTCGTTGAAAGAGACTAGTAATAAAATAATTTATTCATAGAAAGTTAGTGGTCGATGGAAACTAATAATAAATATTTTACGAATCTACTCTAGAGAGAAATTAATCATTTCCGGATAAAACCGTTATAAAACAAGTAAAACAAAGGGTGGTACCGTCTCTAAGACTCCTTACCATCCTTTTTATATAGAAAAGGAGAAATTATATGATAGACATTAAATTAATTAGAGAAAGCAAAGAACTAGTAAAAGAAAACATCAAAAAAAAATTCCAAGACGAAAAACTTCCCTTAGTAGACGAAGTATTTACCCTTGATGAAAACGTAAGAAAACTAAAACTAGAAGGAGACAATCTAAGAAAAGAAAGAAACGAAAAAAGTAACAAAATAGGAAAACTAATAAAAGAAAAACAACTAGAAGAAGTAGAACAAATAAAAAAAGAAGTAAGTGAAATTAATAATAAACTTGAAACATTAGAAAAAGAAGAAGAAAAACTAAATATTAAAATTAAAGAAATCATGATGAAAATACCTAATATTATAGATCCAAGCGTACCAATCGGAGAAAATGACAATTACAACGTAGAAATAGAAAAATTTGGAGAAAATAAAGTTCCAGATTATGAAATACCATATCATGCCGATATTCTAGAAAGAATGAATGGACTAGATAAAGAATCCAGCGGCAGAACCAGTGGCAACGGTTTTTACTACCTCCTTGGAGACGGAGCAAGACTTTCTACAGCAATGTTAAACTACGCTAGAGACTATATGATAGAAAAAGGTTTCATCTATGCAATCCCACCATTCATGATAAAAAGCGACGTAGTAACTGGAGTCATGTCATTCGAAGAAATGGATGCAATGATGTACAAAATTGAAGGAGAAAATCTTTACCTAATCGGAACAAGCGAACACTCAATGATAGGAAAATTTAAAAATCAAATAATAAAAGAAGAATCACTTCCAATCACCATGACATCATACTCACCATGTTTCAGAAAAGAAGTCGGCGCCCATGGCATCGAAGAAAGAGGCATTTACAGAGTTCACCAATTCGAAAAACAAGAAATGATCGTAATCTGCAATCCAAAAGACAGTATGGATTGGTACAATAAAATGTGGAAGTACACAGTAGAAATCTTTAGAAATTTAAATATTCCTGTAAGAACCCTTGAATGCTGCTCTGGAGATTTAGCAGACCTAAAAGTAAAATCATGTGACGTCGAAGCTTGGAGCCCAAGACAACAAAAATACTTTGAAGTAGGTTCATGCTCAACCCTTGGAGACGCTCAAGCAAGAAGACTTGGAATAAGAGTAAAAGGTAAAGATAAATATTACCCTCACACATTAAACAACACAGTCCTAGCAAGCACCAGAGCCTTAATAGCATTTTTAGAAAACAATTTAACCGAAGATGGTTACATAAAAATTCCAGAAGTTTTAAGACCTTATATGGGCGGTAAAGAAAAAATAAAATTAAATTAAACTAAAAAAACAAAAAACTAGACTTTTATTTATTTTGTGTTATAAATTAGTGCAATAAATAATTATATTACATAAAATGCAAGTCAAAACCAGCCAAAATGGTAACTAAAAAAGCAAGTGAAACCTGCTCTATAAACAAGGATAAAAAATGAATTAGAAAGACTCTAATTCTTTATTTTGCTAAAATAAAAATCTAAATTATATATAAAAATATATATATTAATAATAAAAAAACATCCAATACAAACAAAAATCGCAAACTAAAACAAAAAACTTGACATAATGTTAAATATAAGTTATAAATTTAAACAAGGGACGTGATATTAGTGAGTAAAAATTTAGTAATCGTGGAATCTCCAAGTAAGAGTAAAACAATTGAAAAATACTTAGGCAGTGACTATAAAGTTGTATCTTCAAAAGGACACATTAGAGACCTTACAACAACAGGAAAATTCGGTTTTGGTGTAGACGTAGACGATGGTTTCAAACCAAACTACGCTCCAATAAAAGGGAAAAAAAGCACAATTACTGAATTAAAAAAAATGGCCAAAGAATCAGATAAAGTCTATCTTGCATCCGATCCAGATCGCGAAGGAGAAGCAATCGCATGGCACTTAAAAGATGCTCTAGGCTTAAATGACAATAATTATGATAGAATAGTTTTTAATGAAATTACCAAAAACAAAATACTCGATGCCTTTAAAACCCCTAGAAAAATAGACGATAATTTAGTAAAATCACAAGAAACTAGAAGAATTTTAGATAGAATTATAGGCTTTAGATTATCAAAACTAATGCAATCAAAAACCGGAGGAAAAAGTGCCGGAAGAGTACAATCAGTAGCCTTAAAACTAATCGTAGACCGCGAAAGAGAAATACTTTCTTTCATACCAGAAGAATACTATACTATAACAGGTATTTTTGATGACTTTGACGCAGAACTATTCGCCTACAAAGATGACAACATTGAGATAAAATCAGCATCACTAAAAAACGAAATCATGTCTAAACTATCAAAAGATTTTACCATCTATAACATAGAAAAAAAGAAAAAAAATAAAAAAGCAAAACCACCTTTTACAACCTCAACCTTACAACAAACAGCATCCACAAGACTTAACTTCTCAGGTAAAAAAACCATGACACTTGCTCAAAAACTATATGAAGGTATTGACACAGACGAAGAAAGAACAGGGCTTATCACGTACATGAGAACAGACTCTATAAGACTTAGTGATGAATTTGTAAAAAGTTGCTATGCTTACATAGAAAAAACATACGGTAAAGAATATGTAGGATACGTAAAAACCAGTAAAGAAAACACAAACGTACAAGATGCCCACGAAGGTATTAGACCAACAAATATTAACAACACCCCAGAAAAAATGAAAAAATTCTTAAGCGAAGATGAATACAAATTATATAAACTAATCTACTACCGCGCTTTATCATCACTAATGAAAGATGCAAACACAATGCAAACTACCATCATCCTAGACAACAACGATTACAGATTTAAAATAACAGGAAGTGTAATCACATTCGATGGATACTTAAAAACATATGGTTCTTACGAAAGCAGTGAAGACAAAATTTTACCAAATTTAGAAGACAAAATTAATGAAATAATTACTTGTAATGAAATCCTTGACGAACAACATTTCACAAAGCCAAAACCTAGATATACCGAAGCAAAACTTATAAAAGAACTAGAAGAGTTAGGAATCGGTAGACCTAGTACATACGTTAAAATAATTGATACCCTAAAAGAAAGAGGATATATCAAACTAGAAGATAAAAAGTTCTACCCAACAGAAATAGGAACCATTACAACAGATAAACTCCAAGAATTCTTCTCCAACATAATAAACGTTGAATACACAAGAAATATGGAAGAAGATCTTGATAAAATCGCCGATGGCGAAAGAGTATGGAATAAAGTACTAGGAGAATTCTACGAAGGATTCGAAAAACTAGTAGAAGAAGCCTTTAAAGGCATGGATAAAGAAGCCCCAAAAGAAACTGGAGAATCTTGTCCAGAATGTGGCAAACCACTAGTTATTAGAAAAGGTAAATACGGAGAATTCGTTGCTTGCTCAAACTATCCAGAATGTAAATATGTAAAAAAAGAAGAACAAAAACAAATAGAAGTATGTAAATGTCCAAACTGCGAAGGAATGATCATAGAAAGAAAAACAAAAAGAGGAAAAATCTTCTACGGTTGCAACAGATTCCCTAAATGCAAAACTGCCTACTGGGACAAACCAACAACCCAAACCTGCCCAGAATGTAGCAACATTCTTCTCGAAACAAAAAATGGTCTAAAATGTTCCAAATGTGACTATATCAAAGAAAATGAATAACCTATAAAGCCCAAAAAGGGCTCTTTTTTTCTATAAAAAGAAACGTATTAAGCAATAAAAAAAATTATTTACTTTTTCTTCCCAAAAAAATGCCATTGTTGTTGTGTTTTTCTTACATTCATAGTATACTTTAAATACTAAAGGAGGAAGTATGTTAGAAAAACTAAATAATGTATTACTTCAAAGCATATTACTTGAAGATAATGCCATTATTAAAACTAAAGAAGGACTAGATGAATTTCTAAATAGTTTCGATAACCAAAAACTATCAAATTTCATCACACCATATATCATCAAAGAAAAAGACAATAATTTTATCATTTCCTTAGAAGAAATGACAAATTCCAAAAAACAATTAATAGAATACATAACCAAAAACTTTCAAGATATTTTAAAACTTTACGTTACCATTCTTGAAACAGAAGAAGTAGAATTCATCAAAGAAATCGCAGAAAAAGGCACTGTAACATTTACAATATCAAATCCAAAAGCATCACTAAAATTCGTAATGTTCATGAAAGAATTTGCCTTCTCCAAGGTTCATTTTAATGAAAAAGACGAAAAAATTACTATTTATATCCCCAAAGAATATGCAAATGCCTTAAAAAATGTCCTAAAAGACAAAAAAAATCTAGAAAATAATAAAAAATTTAATGAAATTATTGATGCAATAATAGGAATGCTCGAAGCCTACGCAGTCATTCCCTTTAAAGACATGTATAAAATGTTAAGTGAATTTTTTGATATTTCTAAAGAAGAAATTCTAGACGCTTTAAAAATAAAAGCCCTAACAGATGATATAATCAATCTTAATGTTTACAAAGGAAAACTATACATCTGCTCAATAGAATTTTTCCTCGAAAAAGATGCTTATTTTTTTTATAAAAAACAAAAAGGCAAATATAAAAAATTTTCATATGAAGAACTAATCGCCTTAAAAAATAATGAATATTTAGAAATGCTTCCTTCATATAAAAAACTTTTTACTCACCTAGATGAAAATTATAATTTAAAAGAAGAAACCCCTTTTGAAATTTGTAAACTATTCCTTATTGATGATTACTTAGTAAATGCTCAAAGCGATGAAAAACTCGCCAAAGAACAATTTTTTAGTAGCATAGACGAATTCTTTGAAATGGAAGAACACGAAAAAAAAGAAACCTATAGACTCATGCGCTTAGTATACAACGATTATCCCAAATGGATTAAAAGGGGAAACAATTAATAAAAAAGTTCAAATAACTACACCAGTAATAAAAGGGTGTAGTTTTTTAACACAAAAAAATAAAAAAAGCAAAAGAAAAAACACCATTCATCTTAAACACAATAACTAATATTATCTTTTCTTTTACATATAAATTATTAGGTGATGTTTTTTGAAAAAGATATTTTTTTTATTTATACTTTATTTATTACTATTAAATCCCACTGCACTCGCAGATACCTTATCTGGCTATGTCATATCAGATATAAATAGTGGCAGAGTTTTCTATGAAAAAACCTCAAACAAACGCATTCTTCCAGCAAGCACTACCAAAATAATGACCGCAATCGTAGCCATTGAAAACAGCAATCCAACAGACGTTGTCCTAGTAGGCAGTGAAATACTAACTGTAGATGGCAGCAACATCTATATAGAACCAGGTGAAAGTATTTTAATGATCGATCTCTTACACGGACTTCTAATGAGAAGCGGAAATGACGCCGCAATGGCCATTGCCAAACACGTCTCCGGAAGCGTACCAAACTTCGTCAAACTCATGAACGAAAAAGTCAAAAATCTAGGTCTAAAAAATACTATATTCAATAACCCCACCGGACTAGACGATAACGAAAAAAACTATACAACCCTAAGCGATTTATCAAAAATATACTCCTACGCCTACAAAAACCAAACATTCAAAAACATAATAGGCACTTTAGAATACAAAACCACAAGTGACAAAAAAAGTTACTACTTCAAAAATAGAACAAAACTTTTGAATATGTACGACAAAGCAACCGGAGGAAAAACAGGCTACACTCCAAAAGCAGGACGCCTCCTAGTCTCAAGTGCCACAAATAATGATCTCGATTTAGTTACCGCATCAGTAGGAAACGGTTACGGTTACAATGAACATACCAATTTATATGAAAAAGTCTTTTCAAACTACAAAAACTACTTAATAATTGATAAAAAAAACTTTAATACAAGCACAAACTTAAAAGGAAAACTCTACATAAAAAACAACTTCTCTTATCCACTAAGCAAAGATGAAATTAACAAAATAGATAAAAAAGTAATCTTTAATGGAAACAAAAAAGGCCTAGTAGGCACCCTCCACGTTTACTTAGATAATAAAGAAATCTACAAAGAAAATATTTACTTAAAAGAAAATAAAATAAGTTTATTCAAAAAAATTACTAGATTTCTAGGACTTAGTTAATGAAATAATTAAATGCAATTTATATTAAATTTTCTTGATTTCTCCCCAAAAATAACCTATAATACACTAAAGTATTAATGAATATAAAGAAAGGAAAAAAGATGAAAGCAATATTTTTAGATATAGACGGAGTATTAAACGATGAAAACATCCTATTAGAAAAACAAGAAGAAAACCAAATAGAAATATCAAAAGAAAAATTATTGCTCCTGAAAGAAATAATAACAAAAACAAATAGTAAAATAATTCTATCTTCATCATGGAGAAACGGCCTAAAAAAAGAAAAAAAAACAATTTCAGGAACCACAAACTTCCACAAAGAATTTCTAAAACTATTGAAAAAATATGATATAACAATATATGATATAACTGGCTCTCCCAAAGGCAAAAGAATAGAAGAAATCCTAGAATACCTAAAAAATAACAAAGAAATAGAAAACTATATTATCTTAGACGACGAACCACTTAATAGTAAGCATCAAATAAAAACAGACTTCGAAAACGGTGGTCTAACTAAAAAACACGTAAAAACTGCCATAAATAAATTAAATAGAGTAAGAAAAAGATAAACCTCAAAGATTGATTTGTCCATAAAAATATGATATACTTTAGGAGTTTGAGGTGATACAAGTGGAAAGATTACAAAAGAAAATAGCAAGTTTAGGTTATACATCTAGAAGAAAAGCAGAAGAATTAATTACTCAAGGTAGGGTAAGAGTAAATGATTCAGTTGTAACAGAACTCGGCGTAAAAGTAAAAAATAATGATAAAATCTACATCGATGATGTTCTCCTAGTAAACTCCGGAAAAGTCTATTATTTACTAAACAAACCAAGAGGCGTTGTCTGTACCACATCAGATGATAAAAATAGAAAAACAATCACATCACTTATAGAAACAGACGTTAGAATATTCCCAGTAGGTAGACTAGACTATGACACAACCGGAGCCATCATCCTTACTAACGATGGAACTCTTTCAAACATTCTTACAAGTAGTGCCAACGAAGTAAACAAAAGATACATTGCCAAAGTAAAAGGTCTAATCACACCATACCAAATTAAATGTCTAAAAGAAGGCCTAGTCATTGATAATATTAAACTAAAAAAATGTAAAGCCAAAGTAAAAAGATATGATAAAAAAACAGATACCAGCATAGTAGAAGTAATCATAACCGAAGGAAGAAATCACCAAGTAAAAAAAATGTTCGAAAAAATTGGTTCCGAAGTTCTAAAATTAAAAAGAGAAAACTTCGCTTTCCTAGACATTTCATCATTACCATCCGGAGAATATAGAACACTAACACCAAAAGAAGTAAAACAACTTTATAGTTTAGAAATTAAGAAAAAACAAGATAAGTAGTTTATTATTAGAAAAAATGGGTAATAATATAATAAATCCAAAAAAATATGAAAATAATCACAAAAAATCTCTAAAAAACTTGCAAGTTTCATTTAGATATGTTATGATTACATTGCCTATATTTTTCTGGCGATGTAGCTCAGCTGGCTAGAGCGTCCGGTTCATACCCGGAAGGTCGGGGGTTCGATCCCCTCCGTCGCTACCAATATAGTTTATTACCCTTGTAAAACAAGGGTTTTATTAAGCCTTAATATTTTAAAACACATCAGCAGACACAACTTTATAGTTTTTAATTTGCATGCGACTGATTCAGAAATGAATTAGTTTTTTTATTTAATTAATTATCCTAGACAATAAAATATAGGTAAGCATAAAAAAGAACGTAACCAATAAATAGTTCCGTTCAACACTTATATAACCTTTAGTTATTGAGTAACCAAATTACAATAAAAATTAAAATTAATTTATAAATATTTTTTAATTATTTATATAGCATCTATGATATAAATTAATTTTACATAATACTAAACTATTTCTTCTTAACTTTAATAGAATCAATTGCCTTTAAACTTTGAGCAATTTGAGGCTCTAATTCCCTTATTTCATCAAGTGAGTAAAACTCTTTATTAGCATGACCTTCCACATAATCACTTGTATCAGCAAGACAAACTTGATAATTATTTTCTAACAAATAGTAATAATATTTATCGTTATATGTTCTATTTACACCATTAGAATAAACAAGTAGATCTTCATTTGCCAAATCATACAATTCGACGTAAGTAGCAAGACCTAAAAAAGCCTTTCCATGATAAATACATTCAGTTACTTCATATGTTTCCTTGTCAAAAAGCAAATACACATTTTCACTATTATACAATTTTACCGCCTCGCCATTTTGTATTGCATATTTATAATAATCATCCACATGGGAATATTTAGAAGGAACAGAAGGATGTTTAGGAACTTTATCTTTCCCCCTTACTACCGGAGCAGTCAACTGTTCCCATCATTACACCTGCTAATCCTAATGCTAATAGTCTTTTCTTAATTTCCATCAATTTATCTTTTTCTATATATACCTCCTACAAAAAACTAAAATATATTCTAACAGATTTAATTAATAAATCAACCTTTTTAATTATTTTTGCAATAATTTTTTGAAAATTAACACAAAAGTATGTATTTTTTTTAATAAATATGTTATCATATTACTAATGAATTTTTCCCTAGTTTTTGCATTTCAAAAGTACTAAGGAATTTTAACGACTATTTCAGTCGTTTTTATATTTATAAGGAAAGAGGAGATATAATGAAAAAAACTAAGATTATAACAAGTATTGGACCCGCTAGTAATAGTGTAGAAGTATTTAAAGAAATGGTTTTAAACGGTGCAAACGTCGCACGTATTAATTTCTCTCATGCCACAATGGAAGAAAGAGAAAAGGTAATATCCACAGTACTAACTGTTAGAGAAGACCTAAACAAAAACATTGCAATTTTATACGATACAAAAGGACCAGAATTTAGAAATGAAAACTATCTAGGTGAAGACGTTATTCTAAAAGATGGAGAAAATATAAAAGTATACAAAGAATCCCCAAAAGATCTTCTAGGATTTTCTGTTAATCACAAAGGAGTACTAAATGATCTAGAAACAGGAAACATCATTCTCTTAGAAAATGGACTTATGAAAATAGAAGTAGAACAAAACTGTGAAAAATACCTAGATTGTAAAGTAATAAGCGGAGGAGTACTAGGCAACAAAAAAAGCCTAAACGTTCCAAATGTAAAATTAAACATTCCATTCATTGACGAAGATGACTATAACGACATCGTATACGCCTGCAGAAACCACGGCGATTTCCTTGCACTATCATTCGTCTCATCACGCGAAGACATCCTAAAAGTAAAAGAAATCCTAAAACAAGAACACCGTGAAGATTTAAAAATCATCGCTAAAATCGAAAGCATGACAGGAATAGATAATCTAGATGAAATTATCGATGAATCTTATGGAATAATGGTTGCCCGTGGCGATCTAGGAGTAGAAGTTCCTATGACCAGACTTCCTATTTATCAAAAAGAAATAATTGCAAGATGTAGAGAAAAAGGAAAAGTAGCCATCGTAGCGACAGAAATGCTCGAATCTATGAAGAACAACTTAAGACCAACCCGTGCCGAAGTAAGCGATGTAGCAAACGCAGTTCTTGATGGAACCGACGCCGTAATGCTAAGTGGAGAAACAACAACCGGAACAAATCCACCTCACGTCGTAAAATACATGGCCGACATTTGCTATGAAGCAGAAAAATATTACGACAATCACTTTAGAAACAAAATGAAACCAGGAATAACCGAAGCCATCGTATCAAGTGCTTTAGAAAGTTCAAAAGTTTACGACATCAAAGTAATCGTTGCCTCAACAGTAAGTGGCTACAGTGCAAGAAGAATAAGCAACCTAAAACCAGACGCTTCTATTCTAGCAACCTGCACCAGTCCAAATGTCGCTAGGGGACTTGCCCTTAACTACGGAATAGAAACAACAGTTGTACCTTTCGTAGACAGTACTGATAAAATAATCGATATCGCAAGAGAAGAAGCAACAAAAGTTTTCAATTTAAAAACAAGTGACAAAATCCTAATTACCGGAGGACTTTCAACAAATACTAATAAAAGAATTACTAATTTTATGAAAATAGAGGAAATTTAATTTTTCTCTTTTTTGTTAATTTTTGGTAATTTAAGTATTACCATTGCAATTGGGACAAAATATGGTACCATTATTATGGTGATATTATGAAAAATGAAAAAGAACTTTTAGAACTAGAATACAATCTCATTTGTGACTTTATAAAACTTCGCAAAGATAAAAACCTCTCACAAAAAGAACTTGCAAATATGTCCGGTGTTGTAAGAGAAAAAATTACAAAAATAGAAAATAGACTAAACTCTCCCCAAATAAACTCCCTAATTAAAATTTTAACTCCACTTGGCTACACTCTAAAAATAGTGCCAATCGAGGAAACAAAAGATGTACATTAAAACAGGAATAGTCACCAAAATAATATTCAACCCCAGTAACAAAAAGCAAGTAAACTTTTTAAATAATAATTTTAATCTAGACCTATATACCCTTAAAAACAACACTTATTATATAAAATATGACATCTTAAAAAACAATTTCTGGTCCTTCCACAAAGAATACTTATCCTTTACAAACTACAAATATGACAGTATCGATGATTGCTGTGCCTATGCCCTAGAAATAAATCTAGATTCCCTAAAAAAGAGAAGCATCATTTTAACAAACAACTTTGAAGGCTACACTTTCGAGGGATTTGACTATATATTTCACATGGATCACGATCAATTTTTAGGAATAAATATCTATTTCATCTCAATTTATTGGAATATAAACAAAATATCCTGTGAAGATTTTGCAAATATAAAAGTCCTCAGTAACAATCTATGTCGAAAAGCAACCAAAAACATATTAAAAAATGCATCTTGGTTTACTATAATTTAAAATTTGTAGTATAATGTTATAGAGGTGTTTCCATGAAAAGAGCATTAGTTTTATCAGGTGGGGGAGCAAAAGGAGCCTATCAACTAGGTGTTTATAAAGCCCTAAAAAGGCTTGGTATAAAAATAGATATTATTACAGGAACTTCAATCGGTGCAATAAACGGTGCCTTATTAGTATCCGGTGACTATAGAAAAGCAAAAAAATTATGGATTAGTACTAAAACATCAAATGTACTTCATCATGATATTTCCAATCCAAAAGAATATGCAGATATTGCCAAAGAATATATTAAAAATAAAGGACTTAAATTCGACAAAGCCGAAGAATATATTAGCAAAATAATCAAAGAATCTAAAGTGAGAAAATCAAAAATAGATTATGGACTTGTTACCGTGAATTTAAAAACAAAAGTTCCAAAAATGCTTTCAAAAGATCAAATCCCTAATGGCAAATTAATTTCCTACATCAGCGCATCCGCAGCCTGCTTTCCCGCAGTAGAAAAAAAAGAAATTGATGGAGAATACTACATAGATGGAGGATACTACGACAACCTTCCCATTAACCTCGCCATCGACATGGGCGCAGACGAAGTAATCGCCGTAGACCTTTCCGCCCTAGGCATCAAACAAAAAGTAAAAAGTAAAAGCATTAAAATTGATTATATAAAAAGCAACAACAAAAGAAGATTTTCTCTAAATTTCAGCCCATCAAACTCAAAACGCAGTATGAAACTAGGATTTAATGATACCATGAAACATTTTAATATGTTAGATGGAAAAACATATACTTTTAATAGAAAAGATTTAGAAAAAAACTATCAAAAATATAGTGAAAATTACATCAATCTTATCAAACTGATCCTACTTTCCGATAAGAAAAATTTCGCTATTTCAGACCTTTTAAGAAATAAAAGATATCAAGATATATTCCTTAAAATAAAACAAGGAAAAGATCTTACTACTGAAATGAACAACGCCCTAGAATACCTTGCTGATATTTTTGAATTTGACGAAGATAAAATATACAACATCAATATCTTCAATAGAAAACTAATTCAAGAAGCAAAAAGTCTAGATTATATAACCTTAGATAAAAAACTAAAAGGCAAAATGCTCATAGGACACATTTATAACAAATACATAAACGAAAACGAAAATAAAGAAGCCATAAAAAAATTATTTAATATTTCTTTAATTTTTCCCAAAGACTTCATGGCTGCTCTTTATTTGATTGCTATATCTGTTAAAGAACAAATCATAGTAAATAATGATATTTCTAACCAAATACTAAAAAAAATTAAAAATTAGTTGTCAAGTAATGTCTAATTTTGAAAGTTTACTTGTACTATTTTAAAATATATTATATTCTTAATATGGGAGTGTGATACAAGTGATATATCCATCAATTGACAAACTATTACTTCACGTCGATTCAAAATATCGTCTAGTGCATATTGTAGCACAAAGAAGTAATGAAATTAAAGAGACTAATCATTTACAAATGCCTGAAGAAGAGTATATATCTTATAAAAATATCGGAAGGGCTCTTGAAGAGGTAGAAAAAGACTTAATCATAATCAAAAAAAATTAAGTCTTTTTTAAACAACAAAAAACAAACAAATGTACTAAAATCTATTGACAGAGAAATATACTTAGAATATAATAAATTTACAAAATAAAGTAAAAAAATAAATAACCAAAGGAGGCATTATGAAAATAAAAAAATACAAATATTTATCAAACGGAAGATATAAAGTTTATTTTGATGACAAAGAATATATTATTTATGAAGATGTTATACTAAAATACAATATATTATCTAAAGAAAACATAAATGAGGATGAACTTAATATTTACCTAGAAAATAATAATTATTATGACTGCTACTATAACGCCATAAAATATATAAAAATCAAACTTAGATGCGAAAAAGAACTCCGAATGCAAATGAAAAAAAGTTCATACTCTAAAGATATAATAGATAAAGTAATTAAAAAGTTGCGAGATGAAGGTTATTTAAATGATGAAATATATGCCAAATGCTACATTAATGATCAAATTAACTTAAAAACAACCGGACCCCTAAAAATAAAAAAAGATCTTTTATCCTTAGGAATTGATGAAAATATAATAAATAAAAATATTACTATATTTACAAATGATTTAGAAACAGAAAAAATAATTAAAATTATAAACAAAGAAATTAACTTGAACAAAAACAAATCAAACTATTTTTTAAAACAAAAAATATATAACAATCTTATACAAAAAGGATATCATAGTAGCATAATCAAAGATTGTTTAGATAACATTTCTATTGACGATGAAAAAATATACCAAAGTGAATATAAAAAATTATATGATAAATACAAAAATAAATATGATGAAAATAGACTTGACTTTGTAATAAAATCTAAACTATATCAAAAAGGTTTCAAAATTAAAGACTAAAAAAAGTACGATTTTCGTACTTTTTAGTTTGAACTACTTGCATTTGATTTTGCTTGGCTCTTTTGATTTGATACATATGTATTATATAGTTTTTTAAGTTCTTTATCTTCAAATTTTAAACCAGCATCTTCCCTTATTGCCTCAAGAGAATTATAGTAAAGAGTAGCATCTTCCTTTAATTTATTGCTTACTAAAGCATCAACAATTTCATCTCTTACTTTTTCAAGTTTAGGTTTAGCCTTTTCATCAATCTTATATATTATATGATAACCATATGTCGTCTTTACTGGACTAGTCGTATATTTACCTTTCTTTAACTTAAATGCTGCAGCATCAAATTCATCAACCATATCACCAGTAGAAACCCAACCTAAATCTCCACCTTTTTTAGCATTTGATGAGTCATCAGAATATTTTTTAGCAAGTTTTGAAAAATCTTCACCCTTATTAAGTTTCTTAATAATATCTTCAGCCTTTTTCTTAGCGTCAGCCTCAGCCTTTTCCTTCTCTTCAGTAGACATATCATCAGAAGTATTTAGAGAAATCAAAATATGTTTAAGTTTTATATCACCATAAATTTCATCTTCATAATACTTTTCAATCTCTTTCTTCTTTAACGTTTTTTCTACTTCCTCATTAACTGCTAAGTCTCTACGATAATTAAGTCTTAAATATTCTTTTAAGTCACTTTCCTTTTTAAAACCATAGTATGATAACAGTTGATCATATGAAATTTTATTTTGTTCTGCAGATTCCTTTAATTCCTTTATTTGAGAACTAATATATTCCTTTTCATCATCAGTTTCTTTATATTTATTATTTAGAATTTTCTTATCAAGTAAATCTACAAAAGCCTCAGCACCATATTTAGTCTTTAAAGCACTATATAGCGCATCAGCAGATATTCCTCCTTTATCTAGAGATGCTACTTTTTGTTCACCATTTTTTAACGTTGGAACAGCACAACCTGTAACCAAAATCAATAAAACAGCAAGCATTAATAATTTTTTTGTTTTTTTCATTTTATCCTCCTTCTAAAAAACTACATATATATCATAACAAAAAATAAAGTTATTTACAAGAAGTAGGGCATATATATTCACAAAAATTACCTATTTGCCATAAAATAATCTAGAATAAGAAAAAAGGAGGAATATATATGAATTGTGTTTCATCATCTGCAATTGTTTTAGTATTATTTATCTTACTAATAATTATACTAGGTGCTTGGATTTAAAGGAGGTGCAAAAAGAATGAATAATACTTGTAAAGAAGAAACAATAAGTACTGTTACAACATGTCCAAATAGATCATCAGGACTTCTAATCGCCGTTGTACTTTACATATTGTTAGTAATAATTTTAGGCTCTTTTAGAGGTTATTAAGATAAATAGTCGTATGGCTATTTTTCTTTTGCTTTTAATAGCAATTTGTGTTAAAATATTTCCTATGTCTGGGGGAATTAATATGGATAGAATTAATATGAATAATAAAAAAGTAAAAACTGATAATCTTTATGTTTGTATGTGCGTAGTAGAATTATATGATGAAGATGATTATATATACAATAAATTGGAAATTCCTAAAATTTATGAAAAAACTGGAAATTTCATAGAATTAGAAGACAATATCTATGAATCATTCTATGACATTGAAACAGATAATATAGCCCAAGTATTAGATGATAAAAATGTATATCTAGATTGTGATGATCAAACGGCTCACCTAGAAGACTTCATAAAAATAAGTACACTTTTAGAAGAATTTGATAGAATTTCTAATAAATATAAAGACATTATTGACGTAGACTTCAAAGGATACGCCAACCTACTTAAGAAAAAATTAGATAAAGAAACCATAAAAAGAGACGAAGTATATGCCCTAAGAAAAATTATTTTCACTATTCACAACTATGTCTATGAATTAAAAATTCTGTTCAATGAAGAATTTGATTTATACGAAACCGAAGTCATTGATTTTAATAAGTATAAAAAAACCAGAAAAAGACCAAAATAATTATTATTTAAAAAAACTGTAGCCATAATGATTACAGTTTTTATTATGAAATTTTCGTGAAATTTGTTGACTTTACTTTTTTAAAAACATATAATGTTAGTGCACTAACAAAGGAGTGTTTTTTATGGAGAACCAATTAATAGTATCATTTAGAAACACATGTAATCTAATAAAAAGACATGTTGATAAAAGACTAGGAAATTTGACCAGTATTCAAATTTATATTTTAGAGTACATTAATAACAACCCAGAAGATGTTTATCAAAAAGATATCGAAAAACTATTACACATCAGAAGATCAACTACAACAGAAATTTTAAAAGTTATGGAAAAAAACTCTCTAATCGAAAGATTTTCTTCATGTGATGATAAACGAAAGAGAAAAATTACTATTTCACCACAAGGATTATTATCATTAGAAAAATTTAAAGGAATAATTAGTAAAGTAGAAAAACATCTTTTCAGTGGCATTACACCAGACGAAAGAAAAGTTTTCTTTAATGTTCTTAAAAAAATCGAAAATAATATGGAGGATGATTTATGTTAAAATTAATAAAAAAACTTACTAAAAAACAAGTACTTCTTGTATTTATAAGTATTGCCTTTGTAGCATTTCAAGTCTATTTAGATTTAAAAATACCTGACTACATGAACGAAATTACTAAATATGTTCAATCTGGCGGTACAATAAAAGATGTTTTAAAACCAGGCAGTTACATGGTCCTATGTGCCTTTGGAAGTTTGCTTTCTTCAGTAATAGTAGGCTATTTTGCCTCATATATCGCTGCATCATTTTCCAAAAACTTACGTAAAGATATATTCTCAAAAATAGGATCTTTTGGAATGGAAGAAATTAAGAATTTTTCTACTAGTAGTTTAATAACAAGAACAACAAACGACGTTACCCAAGTTGGAATGCTTATATCCATGGGACTTCAAGTAATGATTAAAGCCCCAATCATGGCCATTTGGGCAATAACTAAAATACTTGGAAAAAGTTTCGAGTGGACACTAGCAACCGGTTGTGCTATTGTAGTCCTACTTATTCTAATACTAGTCCTTGTTCTCATTGCCTTACCTAAATTTAAAAAAATCCAATGGCTTACCGACAACCTTAATAGAATCACCAGAGAAAATCTTACCGGTATAAGAGTAGTACGTGCTTTCAATGCAGAAAACTATCAACAAAATAAATTCGACAACGCTAATGATGAACTTACCAGCACATACAGTTTCACAGCCAAACTAATGGCTTTAATGAGCCCAGTCATGACACTTATAATGTCAGGATTATCACTTTCAATATATTTTATCGGAGCCTACCTAATAGAAAGAGCAAGTATGATGGATAAAATAGGACTTTTCAGTGACATGGTAGTATTCTCAGCCTACGCAATGCAAGTAGTTATTGCTTTCATGATGCTTACTATGATATTTATTCTATATCCTAGAGCAAGCGTCGCAGGAAAAAGAATACTTGAAATTTTAGATACTGAAAGTAGCATCAAAAGTGGCAACCTAACATCATCAAAAGAAACAGGAACAATAGAATTTAAAAATGTTTCATTTAAATACCCAGATGCCGAAGAATACATGCTTGAAAATATCTCATTCAAAGTAAAAAAAGGACAAACAATAGCATTCATCGGAAGAACAGGAAGCGGTAAAAGTACCATAATCAATTTAATACCAAGATTCTACGATGCAACATCCGGAGAAGTCTTAGTAGACGGCATAAACGTAAAAGAATATAAAGAAGAAAACCTATACGATAAAATAGGGTATGTATCCCAAAAAGCCATCATGTTTAGAGGCACTATTTCAGAAAACATTTCCTTCGGTAAAAAAAATAATAAAAAAATACCAAAAGAAAATATTTCCAAAGCAATAAGCGTTGCTCAAGCCGAAGAATTTATCTCTAAAATTTCTGAAGGATATAACTTCAAACTAGCAGAAGGCGGTACCAACCTAAGCGGAGGGCAAAAACAAAGACTTTCCATAGCCCGTGCCATTGCAAGAAATCCTGAAATATATATATTTGATGATTCTTTCAGTGCACTTGACTATAAGACTGATTTCACATTAAGAAAACAACTCAAAAACTATGTTAAAGATGCAACAGTCTTAATAGTAGCCCAAAGAATAGGAACCATAAAAGATGCAGATCAAATCTTCTTAATAGAAGATGGAAAAATAGTAGGAAGTGGCACCCATAAAACCCTTATAAAAACATGTCCAGGTTATAAAGAAATAGCACTTTCTCAGCTCGGAGAGGAGGAAATAGAAAATGTCTAAGAAGAAAACAAGTAAAGATAATGAAAACAAAACAAGTTTGAAAGTTTCACTTGGCAAACTATTTAACTACATAAAAAAATATTTACCTCTAATTATTCCAGCACTTATTTTAGCAGTTATCTCATCAATATTTTCAATAATCGGACCAGATAAACTAAGTGACATCACAGACACAATAACAAAAGGCCTAACAACAGGAATAGACCTTGATAAAATCAAAGACATCGGAATATTTTTAGCAATCATCTACGGCCTTGGAGCCATCTTCAGTTATATTCAAGGCTTCATCATGGCTATTGTTACTAATAGATGTGCTAATAGCCTTAGAAACGAAATATCAGAAAAAATAAATAAATTGCCCCTTAAATATTTTGATAAAAACAGTTACGGTGATGTCCTATCTAGAGTTACAAACGACGTAGATACCATCGCTCAAACACTTAATCAAAGTCTAGGAAATCTAGTTAGTTCAATAACCCTTTTCCTAGGAGCCTTAATCATGATGTTCGTAACAGACGTAACCATGGCATTTACCGCAATTGGAGCAAGCATCATAGGCTTTATCATCATGGGAATAATACTTAAAAATTCCCAAAAATACTTTAATGAGCAACAAAAACAACTAGGAGAACTAAACGGTCATATAGAAGAAGTATATGGAGGACACAACATCGTAAAAGTATATAACGCCATGGATTTAGAAGAAAAAAAATTCGATGAAATAAACGAAAAACTATACAAAAGTAATAGAAAAAGTCAGTTCCTTTCAGGCCTTATGCCACCGATCATGTCATTTATAGGAAACTTCGGTTACGTTGCAGTCTGTGTTGTCGGAGCACTCCTAGTAATAGATAACAAAATATCTTTCGGAGTAATCGTAGCATTTATGATTTATATTAGATTATTTACAAATCCACTTACTCAAATAGCCCAAGCCATGACATCACTTCAATCAACCAGCGCAGCATCTTATAGAGTATTCACATTTCTAGAAGAAGAGGAAATGAGCGAAGAAAAAGACATGAAAGTACTAAAAAAAGAAGATGCCAAAGGGAATATAGAATTTAAGAATATAGAATTTGGGTACGATGAAGATAAAACAATCATCAAAAACTTCTCCCTAAAAGCAAAAGCAGGTAACAAAATCGCTATAGTAGGACCCACCGGTGCCGGTAAAACTACCATGGTAAATTTACTTATGAAATTTTATGACATAAAAAAAGGAGATATATTAATAGATGGCATTTCCATCCATGATCTAACCAGAAAAAATGTCCATGATTTATTTACAATGGTACTTCAAGATACATGGGTATTTAACGGAACAATAACAGAAAACATCAAATACAATAATAAAAATATAAAAGATGAAAAAGTAAAAGAAGTATGCAAAGTAGTAGGGCTAGATCATTATATAAAATCTCTATCAAAAGGATATGACACAGTTCTTAATGAAGTAGAATCCCTCTCAGGTGGACAAAAACAACTTCTTACCATAGCAAGAGCCATGTTAGAAGATAAACCATTCTTGATACTAGATGAAGCAACAAGCAGCGTAGATACTAGAACAGAAGAACTAGTACAAAATGCAATGGATAAATTAACCCATGGGAAAACATCATTTATCATCGCTCATAGATTATCAACAATAAAAAATGCGGATATCATCCTAGTAATGAAAGAGGGAAGTATCATAGAACAAGGAAATCATGAAGAACTACTAAAGAAAAAAGGATTCTATGCTGAACTATACAATTCTCAATTTGAAAAAATGGAATAAATATAAATTAAAAATATCAAAAAAGCATGACTTAAGTCATGCTTTTTTATGGTTTTCACATGTCTTTTTTCATATATTAAATAAAAAATATTTATGTTATCATGTAAGTGGAGGAGATATAATGAAAAAAAGTAAATTAAAGTATTTTAGTTTATTTGCATTTATATTCATTTGTATTTTTATGTCAGGAATACATAATGTAAATGCAGATACCAATTATGATGTTTATGTTAATGGAGAAAGACTTACCGACGTAAAAAATAAAGTTTCCGCTGGAAGTGGAACAATTACGTATAATCATAATTCTAAAGAATTAGTACTAGAAAATATTAGTTTAAATGCAAGTAGTAATTATGGCATTAATTTAACTAGCACCACTGACACTATTAAAGTAATTTTAAAAGGAACAAACACTATAACAGCAACCGGAGATAACTTCGGAATTTCATCAAGTAATGAAGTTATATTTACAGGTTCCGGCAAACTAAATATAGTATCTGATTGGCCATCTATTAGTGGTAAAAAAGTTATAATTGATGGCGCTAATTTAGATCTAACTTCAACTAGAGAAACTGTCACTGCACTTGAAAGTGACAAAGGCTTAATTATTAAAAATGGTTCTAAAGTAAAGGCAAAAGGTAGTGGATCTGCCATTTCTTCTTACGCAAAAATGGAAATAAGTGATAGTAAACTTGATTTAGAAGCCACAAGAGACACATCAAACGCAATTTACGTAGAACCTACAAATGGAGATGGCTCACTTACTATCAGTAATTCAAGTGTTAAAGCAAAAAGTGGATACGCTAGCATTTATAGTTATGGAAAAATGAGGCTTACTTCATCTAAATTCAATTTAGAAAGTATTGCAGGAGGCATTTATTCAGACACCGCCGTAGAAATTAAAAATTCCAAAGTTTATGTAGGAAGTGGCAATTATGGCATAGGAACAAGTAGAGAGGGAACAATCATTGTTGATGATAGTGCACTTGAAATTAAAGTCAACAATGTATCTTTCACAAAAGAACCTACACTTATAGGAATGGACAACAAAGCAATACTAGGAGGTCAGGAAATAAGTGGATCAGATGCCAGAACTATAGTAGATGAAGGAAATGGATTTAATCTTTCTAGTTATAACTATATAAAAACTCTTTCTAAATACACTATAAAAATTGTAAAAGATAATAATAGTTTAGTTGACATTGAAGATGAAATTACACTATTAGAAGGAGAAAGTAAGAAAATAAGCATTAATGCAAAAGACGGATATAAATTAAAATCAGTACTAGTTAATGACCAAAACGCTTTACCACTTATTAATAATAATTTAATGATTAATAATATTTCCAGTGATATTATTATTAAAATAACTACTGAAAAAGTACCAATCACTACTAAAGAAAAAGAAAAAGAAAAGAAAAAAGAAGCAAAAACTGAAACCATTAAAAATCCGCAAACTTATGATGGAATAGGGCTATATATTTTAACTAGTATTATCTCATTTATTAGTTTAGTTAGTATGAGTATATTTATCAGAAAAAATAATATTAATTAATTTTATAAAGCAAAAGTTCTTAATTCAAGAACTTTTTATTATGCTATCCCAGAAAACACAAAAAAAGACACTAATTTAAGCATCTTTCATTCCATTATTAATTCTATTAAGCAAATCATTAGTATAATCACTACTATAGAAATTACTTGTATTTACAGTAGTACCTTGATTATTAGCCTGACTATTATCAATTCTCAAATTATTAAATACATTATCATCAAATAAGTTACCTTTTGCATTAAATATATTATTATCTTGTTCAGAAGTTCCAGCATTACTATTAACTTGACTAGGACTAATATTATTCTCTAAATTAGTAGAACCCACATTAGCATTAGTACTAGTATTTGGAATATTAATAGTACCATTACTTTGACTAACATTATCATTAACATTAGCACTACTCATATTATTAACAGGATTTATATCAATAACACTATTAACATTATTATTCATATTAGCATTAACATCATTATTAGGAGTAACTATATTATCACTAGCATTAGCATAACTATTACTATTAACAATAGTATTAGAAGCACCACCATTAGAATCTACGTTATTAATTGCTGAATCATTATTAGTAGCAATTACATTATTATTAGTATCAGAATAACTATTATTAGGAGTCTCATTATTAGCATCTACATTCTTAATTACTGAATCATTATTAGTAGTAACTACATTACTAGCATAAGCATTATTATTAACATCATTACTAATCACATTATTAGAATTAACATAATTATTAAGATTATTATTACCACCACTAGAAACAGTATTAATGGAGTCACTTACATCACTAGCATCTTTATCTTGAACATGCATACTGCCATCATTAACCTTAGCATAATCAACATCTCTATTGTTACTAAACAATATATCACTTTCATCATAATCAACCAATCTAAATACTTCCTTTAAATCAGTTATACCCGCAAGAACCTTAATTAATCCATCTTGAAGAAGTGTTTTTACACCCTTTGAATAAATCAATCTTCTTAATTCCTCACGATCAATATTTTGATTTATTGCCTCCCTAATAGCGTCATTTATCAAAAGTACTTCTTGAAGAGCAATACGACCAGTATAACCATTATGACAATTATCACATCTTCCAGCCTCATATATATACTCAACATCTTGCCCAAGTACTTTCTTAAATATTGCTTTTTCAGTATCATTCGCTTTCCTTTGAACTCTACAAGATGGACATAACTTCTTAGCAAGCGTTTGAGAAACAATACCCTTTAATGAAGAAGAAAGCAAATATCTTTCAACATTCATATCAATAAGTCTTTCAATAGTAGTAAGAGAACTATTCGTATGTAGTGTTGACAATACTAAATGCCCAGTAATTGATGCTCTAACAGCAATCTTAGCAGTTTCACTATCACGAATTTCCCCAATTAGAATTACGTTCGGATCTTGCCTCAAAATAGAACGAAGTACCGCAGCAAAATCAAGTCCTATTTCCGAATTTACTTGTACTTGGTTTAAACCCTCAATACTCATTTCTACTGGATCTTCAACCGTAATTATATTAATTTCCTCTCTATTAAGTTTTTGAAGCATAGAATAAACAGTAGTACTCTTACCAGAACCAGTAGCACCCGTAATTAGAATAATTCCATTTGGACTACTAACCATTTCTTGTATTATATTATAATTTTCATCAGTAAAACCAAGAGTTTCTAATCCTTGTAAACTCATTGAATAATCCAAAATTCTTATAACTATTTTTTCACCAAAAGATGTAGGTAGGGCAGAAACACGAAGATCCAAATCCTTACCTTGTATAACACTTTTAATCGCACCATCTTGAGGCAATCTAGATTCCGTTATATTCATACCCGCAAGTAGTTTTATTCTCGTAGTAAGATTTCTCTTATACTTATTATCCACCATTGCATAATCTCTTAAATCCCCATCTATTCTTATCCTAATTTTCAAATACTTTTCTGCAGGATCAAGATGAATATCACTCGCATTTTTAATAACAGAATCTATAATTATATCATTTACTATATCAACTATTGGTGTTGACACAAAGTTAAACTCTCGCATCATAATATAAAATTTCCCCTTTTTACTAAATTCTTTTATTTTCACAAAACCCTAGAAATTATTCTAAAAATATTATATAATAAATCTGTAAAATAAACAAGCAAAAATTATAAATAAAAAAAGGTACCAATCCCAAAAGTTTATAATTAGTAAAATAAGGAGTGACATTATGAACAATAAAGGTATGACACTAGTAGAACTAATCGTAACATTTTCCCTTTTAATAGTAATAGTAATAGGACTATATCAATTAATCTTAGATGTTAAATTTAACTATGAAGAAAAAGACGTAACCAAAAGTTACACAGAATTTTCTGCAACCATAAGTAGTGAAATTCAGTATAAATTACTAAAAACAAAACCTACCAAAGTAGACGTAAATGATAACTCTGTTACTATTACTGATTCAAAAAGCAAAAAATACACAATAAAACTAAATACAGGAAACGATAATGACGAAATAGGAATTACATATGGCGGAGTAACAGAAGTTTTACCAAACAGTAAATTCGTAGAAATCGGAAGAGATGAAAACCAACCAGAAGTAAAAATAGAAAAAGATAAAGATATGAATTATTTAATAATAAACTTTCCTATTTACTACGTACAAAATGATGATCCAGAAAACTATGGATTCAAAATAGTTTATCCATACGAAACCCAAAAAGAAACTACTTAAACAAAATCATAAGTATAACTATAAAAATCATACTATATAAAGCATGAAACACTCTAGATATTAAGAAAGGTAAATATTTTACCTTTCTTTTAGTTAATATACTCATTATTTGAAAATGAATAGAAAATCCACCAAAAGATATAAAAAAAGCCGATAACATAAGTTTTACAGTAATATCTGCACCACCTAAAGATAAATATTTAAGCCCCGTAGTCATTTCAATTAAACCCACCAAAACATTTTGATAAAAACTACTAGGATCATTAAAAACTAAACTAATAACAATAAGTGAAAAAGTAACAATTCCAAATATATTAAGTAAAATATCAATCGAACTCTTTATACTATTAAGTAATACTTTAAAAAGATTACATTCATTAATTTTATTATTTAAATAAGAAAGATTATAAGTTTTCATATTATCATTAGTAATATTCTTATTAAAACCCCTAAAAGTAATACCAACAAAAATATTCCCCATAATATGAGCCGAAAGTAAAAAATATCCATATCTTATATCCCCTAAAAAAGTATTACCAATAGTATTTACTATAAACAAAGGATTAGAAAAGAAAGTAAACATAAGTATCTTCTCACAATCCCTTTTATTAATCTGACCCTTTTCCATTAAATCATCCAAGTATTTAGCAGAACTAGGAAAACCCGTTATCATACTAAGAAAAAATATAAAAGCACCCTCACCCTTAGTATTAAATAACATTTTCATAGGTCTTTTAAAAACACTTCCCATTACCTTAGGAAGATCAATCTCAACAAGCAAAGAAGATATAATAAACATAGGAAAAAGCGAAGGAAATATATTTTTAATAAATAACTCCGTACTAAAATTAATCGTATTAGTAAGATGACCTGAACTTGTAAAAATACTTAGTATAAATAATGCTAATATAAAAAGAATTGTAAAAGAATATAATTTTTTCTTCATAAATCACCTAATTTCCTGTTATAATTATATTGGAGAGATTAATATGAAGAACAAGAAAAATAATTTTATAGAAAAACTTAAAAATTTTTTTAAAAGCCCCAAAGAAATAATATCATTCTTTTTACCAATAATTATTACGCTATCACTACTAATACCCGTACCATTTTATATAAAAATGGGCGGAGGCACTATAAAAATAGATGAAAAAATAAACATCAAAAATAGTAACAAATCAACAGGATCATTACAAGCCCTTTATGTAAGAGAATCAAAAGGAGTAGTACTAACTTATTTATTATCCTATATAATACCATCATATGAAAAAGAAAAAATAAGTGAAGTAACCTACAAAGATGAAGATAAAGATGAATACGATTATAGAGAAAGACTATACTTCACAAACTCAGTAGATTCAGCCACAAAAGTAGCATTTGAAAAAGCAAATAAAAAAATATGGGTTTCATCTTCAAAATTCTTAGTTATTTATATAGATAAAAGTGCCAAAACAAACCTAAAAGTAGGAGACGAAATACTAAAAATAGACAATAAAAAAATAACCTCATATGATGAAATGTCAAAAATATTAAGTACCTTTAACGAAAATGAAAAAATATCAATTTTAGTAAAAAGAGAAGACAAAGAAATAACAACAGAAAGTTATTTAACAAATTTTGAAAAAAAGAAAAGACTTGGAGTAATAATATCAAACGAAATAAAATACTCAACATCCCCAGAAGTAAACTTCTCATTTGGAGAAAGAGAAGCAGGTCCCTCTGGAGGATTAATGATTGCACTTTCCATATACAATAAATTAACAAAAGAAGATATAACCCACGGTAAAAAAGTCGTCGGAACAGGAACAATAGATATAAACGGTAACGTCGGAGAAATCGGAGGAATAAAACATAAACTAATGGCAGCAAATAGAAAAAAAGCAGATATTGTCTTCGTACCAAAAGATAACTATAAAGAAGCAAAAGAAATAACAGACAAAAAAAACTATAAATTTAAACTAATTAGTGTATCAACATTTGATGATGCAATAAATTACTTAGATAACCTTAAATAAGTAAAAAGTTCCTTGAAATATAGGAATTTTTTTATGTTTTTTTTATGTGTGCAAAATTTGTCGAAAATATTATTTAATTTCTATTAAATTTAATATTTCATTCATAAAAGTGTATAAAAAATGGTTCAATTTTAAGTTTGAAATATCTTTTGATAATCAATATTTTATTTTGATATGGTTATTTCTCTTAATTTTAAAAATAACCCATTTGTGTTATATATCTTTTTGGGTTATAGTGTTTTCGAGGAGGTAAAACCATGATCTTATTAGATCATCTTCCATTAATTAAGGGAAAGTATTATAATAAAGAAAAGTTATGAGGATGATAATATTATGAAAGAGTATATTAAAGATGCAAAAGAGGCAAGTAGTGATGGAGAGTGGGCAGCACTTGAATATGATAAAGAACTACATGATATGATGATTCAAAATAATATGATTGATGAAGCAAAAGAAAAAGGTATTAAAACCGGAATTGAAACTGGTAAAAAATGGGTATTGATGAAAGAAACTTAGAAATAGCAAAGAACATGTTAAAGAAAAAACTTGATATTAATACTATTTCTAAATATACTAGATTATCTTTAAAAGATATTAAGAATTTGTAACTATAATTAATCAGAAAAAGTTCTTGAAATATAGAATTTTTTTTGATATTATTATTTATAGGATAGAGGTGCATTTATTATGAATGAAAGAGTAAAAGAACTAAAAAAATTTAGTATATTCTTACTAGTGCTAGGATTAATCCTAACAATCGGAGGATCATATGCAGTATATAGATATACATATGTAAGTACTGATGATAATAAAATAACAACTGAAAGTACAAGTATAGAATTTTTAGAAAGTAATACAAATGTAATAAGTTTAGAAAATGCTATGCCAATGACAGAAACCGAAGGAAAAGGACAAACCAATACCTTTGACTTCGTAGTAAACACAAAAACAAGTAAAACATTAGATATAAGTTATAGTTTAGTATTAGAAAAACTAGAACCAACTTCAGGATATACACAATTAGAAGATAAAGATATAAATTTTTACTTAACAGATTATAATAATAATCCTTTAGTACAAAATAATATAAGTAAAATAAGTAAAGATTATGTAATATATACAAAAACAAATAGTCACACTAATACATCAAAAGAAATAAAAGATAAATATAAACTAAGAATATGGTTAGATAAAGATGTAGATATAAGTAATTGGAACAAAGACACAAAATTAGAATATAAATTTAGAATAGATGTAAAAACAAATGTAGGAAATGTAGACACAGAAGAAACATATACAGTAAAATATAATTCAAATACTGGAACAGGTAATATGCCAAGTACTACATTTAAACAAGGAGAATCAAAAAAACTATCAAAAAATACATTTACAAAAGAAGGCTATGTTTTTGCAGGATGGTCTACATCAAATAATAGTAAAGATATAATATATAAAGATGAAGAAGAAGTATCTAATCTAACAAATGTATATAATGGAGTAGTTAATTTATATGCAGTATGGGTAGAAAACAATATGCCATATCAAGTAAGATACAATGCAAATGGTGGAACTGGAACAATGACAAATTCTAATTTTACTACAGGAACAACAGGTAAATTATCAAAGAATGTATTTACAAAAACAGGTAATACCTTCAAAGGATGGAGCACAACTCCAAATGGAGAAGTAAAATATAGTGATGAAGAAGAAATAATAAATTTAACAACAGAAAAAGATAAAATAGTAGACTTATATGCAGTATGGGAACTAAATAAATATGAAATAAACGTAGTAGTACAAAATGGAACAATAAATGATGAATCCACAAAAACTATTAATTATAATGAAGATGGAATATTTAATATAACACCAAATATAGAAAATGCACTTGGAGTAGTAACCTGTACAAACAGCCAAAATGGAGCATTTAAAGATAATCAGGTAACAATAAAAAATGTAACAAATAATACAACATGTACAGTAAAAGTAACAAGTGAAGTAACATCATTATATGAAGATGGAACATTTATAATAAATGAACAAAATACTAATAGAAATTCTAATATAGCAAATCATGGAAAAGTAATAAAGGAATATAACGCTATGGATAGTGAAAACTCATATGTATTTATTAGACCTGTAATAGGAACAGCTGCTCGTCCATGGGATAGTAATAGTGAGAAAGTAAAAAGCGTAGAAATAGGAGAAACAATACAACCTACTTCTACTGCATCTTGGTTTGCTAAGTTTATTGCAATGGAAAAAGGAGATTTTACTAATTTAGATACATCAAGCACAACAGATATGAGTTTTATGTTTGATTCTGCAGGCGATGATGCCACAACCTTTAGTTTGATTGGGATAGATAAATGGAATACCTCTAATGTAACAAATATGAGGGATATGTTTTATATTGCAGGCAGAAATGCGACAACATGGAGTATAGGAGATTTATCTTCGTGGAATACCTCTAATGTAACAAATATGAGGGCTATGTTTTATATTGCAGGCAGAAATGCCACAACATGGAGTATAGGAAATTTGTCTTCATGGAATACCTCTAATGTAACAGATATAAGTACTATGTTTTATGGAGCAGGCTCTAAAGCCACAACTTTTAATTTAGATTTATCAAATTGGAATACATCAAATGTAACAGATATGAGGGGAATGTTTCAGGGAGCAGGTTCTTCTGCTACAACATGGAGTATAGGAGATTTATCATCATGGGATACCTCAAATGTAACAAATATGTCGTATATGTTTTCTACAGCAGGCTCTAAAGCCACAACTTGGAGTATAGGAAATTTGTCTTCATGGAATACCTCTAATGTAACAGATATGAGGGGAATGTTTCAACAAGCAGGCTATTATGCGACAACATGGAGTATAGGAGATTTATCATCATGGGATACCTCAAATGTAACAAATATGTCGAATATGTTTTCTGGAGCAGGCTATAAAGACACAACCTGGAGTATAGGAAATTTGTCTTCATGGAATACCTCTAATGTAACAGATATGAGTTCTATGTTTTATGGAGCAGGCTCTAATGCTACAACTTTTAATTTCGATTTATCAAATTGGAATACATCAAAAGTAACAGATATGAAAAGAATGTTTAGTAATGCAGGCTATAGTGCCACAACCTTTAATTTAGATTTATCAAACTGGAATACATCACAAGTAACAAAAATGGGTAGTATGTTTAATGCTGCAGGTTCTAATGCTACAACATGGACTGTAAAAATACCAAGTACTACAGGAAGTCTTACTAATACTACTAGTAAATGGTACGGATCTTCTGAAAGTGTCTATGCAGAACCATGTTCAGGTAAGAGTTTCACTCTTTCATAAATAACAAATAATATAATTAGTACTAAGTAATATAATATCTATAATACTTAGTACTTTTCTTTTGAAAAAATCTTGACTAATATAGACATATACATATATACTTAAATTATAAATAAAAGGAGAAAAATATGGAAAAGAAAGGTACAGGATTATTAATTGCTATAATTGTAATATCAGTTTTAATACTAGGACTTGGAGTTTATATCTATTACGCAAAATAATTTATAATAAAAATAATGATAAATAGTTCCTACTTGTCATATTAAAAAAATATTATAAACAAAAGATTAAAGCGAGTTAGTAAATTTATCTACTTACTCATTTTATATAAGTACCAATAATATTACAACTCATTAAAAAAACACAAGTTTTCTTGTAATTTTCTCTAAAAAACTATATAATTATAATATATGAATGGAGGAATAAAAATGAAATATTTTTTCGCAGGAATAGAAGGCTCAGGAATGGCAGCCCTTGCATCTATGTTACATGACATGGGAAATGAAGTAATCGGATGCGACGATGCCAAAGTCTATTCATTTACCCTAGAAGAACTAGACAGAAGAAATATAAAAGTATATAAAGACGCATCACAACTTACCAGTGATATGATATATGTCTATACCGCTGCAATCCATGAAGATCATTATTCCTATAAAAAAGCCAAAGAACTAGGATGCAAAATGTACGGTTATTATGAAATGATCGGAGAACTCACTAAAAAATATGATTCCATCTGTATCAGTGGTACCCACGGAAAAACTACCACCACTGCGATGCTATCAAATATCCTAAAAAACACTATTGGAACTAACTACCTAATCGGAGATGGTACAGGTTATGTTGATAAAAAATCCAACAATTTCGTCGTAGAATCTTGCGAATTTGACAAACACTTTCTCGCTTATCATCCCAAATACACAGTAATTACTAATATTTTTTATGATCACGTTGATTGCTATAAAAACATTGAAGAAATAATTGATACCTTTCAAAAATTCGTAGATAAAACCGAAGAAAAAGTAATAGCATGCGGAGACAATGAAAACGTTAGAAAACTACATGGAAATAATATAGTCTATTATGGATTTAATGAAAACAACGACATAAGAGCAGTCATCACAGATCTAAGAAGCGATGGAAGTAGTTTCGACGTCTACATAGATGGTAAACCATTCGGTCACTTTAATCTTAATATCTTCGGAAAACATATGATTTTAGATGCCCTTGCTTGCATAGCAGTTGCCTACTACGAAAAAGTATCAATAAATGATATGACAAAATATCTTAACGACTTCAGTGGAGCCAAAAGAAGATTTAGTGAAGAAGTAATAGGAAACGTAGTCCTAGTAGACGACTACGCCCACCATCCAAACGAAGTAGCAACAGTACTTAAAACTGCAAGACAAAAATACCCTGACAAAACCCTCGTAGCAGTTTTAATACCCTATACAATTTCTCGTACTCAAGCCTTCTACAAAGACTTTGCAAACGTACTAAAAGATGCCGATAAAGTCTTTGTCACTGACATCGAACCTGCAAGAGAAAGTTTTAAAGACTACCCAGGAGTCTCATCAGAACTAATCATCGACGAAATACCAAACGCAGAACACATAAGTAGTGAAACAATTTCTAAACTTTATGAATATAAAAACGCAGTAATACCTTTCATGGGCTGTAAAGATCCAACTTGGCTAATAGATGCTTATAAAAAAGGACGAAAAAGATGAAAATGCTTAAACTAATAGTCGGAGAACTAGAAACAAATTGCTATATCCTTTACGAAAACGGTAAATGTCTAATAATTGACCCAGGAGCAGAAGAAAACAACATCATAAAACAAATAGAAAAAATGAAACTAACTCCAGTAGCCATATTATTAACCCACAACCACTTCGATCATACAGGATGTGCACTATCACTCTCAGACTTTTACAAAATATCCATTTTCGATCATAAAAATCTTTTTGAGGGAACCAAAGTAATCAGCCCCTTCCAGTTCAAAACAATTTACACCAAAGGACATTCCCCTAGCAGTATCTGCTTCTATTTCGAAGAATATAACATCATGTTCGTCGGAGACTTTATCTTTTACGAAAACATAGGAAGAGTAGACTTACCCGGAGGATCCTATCAAGATATGATACAATCAATAGAAAAAATCAAAAAATATGACGATGATATTATTCTATATCCAGGCCATGGCAAACAAACAACTTTGGGGCATGAAAAAAAATATAATGAATATTTCAAATAACAATAATGAAAACTGTAAATAAAAACAAAAATTTACAGTTTTCATTATGCAAAAACCATAAAAATAACCTTAACTTTTCTTTACACAAAAATCAATTTATGATATTCTTTATATATAATATAAGGGAGTAAGAAGTATGAGAAAAAAAATAAATAAATACAAATATATCGTATTACTATTAGGAATCAGCTTAGTACTACTTGGCAGTATAATGAAAGTATCATATGCCAAAACAGAATTTACAAGAAAAGAATTAGAAGACATGGTAACATCAACCGCATTAAGTTACTACTATAACGGCAAATATTCCGACTACTCACAAAAAGCCATGGACAATGCCACCGGAACCTATAGAAACTCTATTAGATATAGGAATTTTAACCTAACCCCAGAATCAATAAGTAGAGGAAATCAATATTTCATAGATTGCTCAAGTTTTGCCTCATCCGTATATATACACGCCCTAGGATATGACTTCTCAGACTACTATTCTTTCTCAAATAGCAAATACCTAGCAAGTTCATTTAACATTTCCTACTCATATACAAGTCCCCAAAACTATAAAGCAGCCTATCAAACAAGCGCCGTAGGAATAAACACCGCATTCTTTAATAACCTATCAAAAAGACAAGCAAACAAAAATGCTGGAGAAGAATACATAAATAAAAACACAAATAACACCTCTCCAATTGTATATTACTACGAAACCACAACAACCGAAGATACTGCAAAAAAAACAAGCATCATAAATAATATAAAAAACATTCTAAGAAACGGAGACATAATAGTTTATAGACACACAGGCGGAGGCCACGCTCTTATGTACGTTGGTGACGCCCTAGATGGTCAAGGAACAAGAGAATCAATCATCCACTCAAACGGTGGAGACTTTAAAGAAGTATATAACTCAGTAAAAAATGGCTCAATCTCAAACCTAGAAAAAGTATTCGACCTAACAAACGACTTATTATCAGTCATGGTCCTAAGACCAATAAATAGATATTGTATCTCAGATAGTTGTACACTTACAGCCGCAGAAAAAGAAGACTCACTAGCCAGAAACGACTTAAAAAAACTACGTAGCGAAGCCTACACAACAACCAAAAAAGAATATCAAACAACCAGCGACATAAACAAATATATAGGAAAATACAACTCAGTAAACAACGGAGACGAAATAACATATAACTTCGAACTAGAAAACATGTCAAATACATATATCTGTACCGGACTAAAATCATCCGGAGCCTATCACGACGAAAACAGTTGCACCCAAAGCGGAGGAACATGGCGAAAAGATAATGGCCAATTAATCGAATACATTGGAAAAGAAAAATATAACTCAGTTTCAAACAAAGAAAATTATATTGGTCTTACCATTGAAGGAACCATTCCAAGCGGAACAACATTCGTAAAATGTATAAGTTGTAGAGTCCAAGGAAACAAAATAATCTGGGATAGTTTCGATAAAGTACCTAAAAAAGATATAAATAACCCTCAAAAACAAGTGCTATCATACACAGTAAAAGTAGAAACAGATAAAGAAAAAATAACAAACGAGGGAATAAAAATAACAACCACAAACAACAACAGTCTTACCTATTCAAATCTAGATGTTTATGTAAACCCAACACTAACCAAAGAAAACATTAACAGTTTTACAAATAGCATCGATAAAATAAAAAACCTTTATAACAGTGGAAAAATAACATACGTTTCAAATAGCACAGACAACGTAAATATAGATATAGATAACATCACCAACATGTCACTAACAAGTTCAGGATTCATTAAAATGTTATACTACAATGAATTAGGAATAGATTTAACAATGCTTACAAACCAAAACATAAAAGAAGCACTATTTAGAAACAGTGGCGACGATTACATAGTCCAAAAAGGCCTTTCAGAATCAACAGAACAAATTAAAAAAATGCTCGTACCAGGTCTATACGGAGGACTAAGTTTAAGAGGAAACGAAAACGGAGACAGACTAAAATATATAAGAACTCAAGATCTAGAATACGGAGATATTTTAGTAACTTACTCATCAAACTCATCCCTAATGAACACATACATCTTCTTAGGACAAACCGGAGAAGAACAAACATCAACAAGCGACGAACAAGGCTCATTCCTAATATTTGGAAAAAATGGTTTCACCAAATATACAAATGAATCAGCCCACAACCTAATTCACAATGCCTTCTCATCACTAAATAGTAGAAAAGATCTCTTCTTAGTCCTAAGACCAACTAGACTAATGGGACAAACAGTTATCTATAACTACAACAATGGTCAAAAAAACGACTCATATATCGCTTATAACACATATAAAAACTTAAAAACACCAACTAAAACAAGCACCATAATTTATAAAGATAATGAAGAAATCCTAAAAAAAGACACCTTTACAAACTACTTCCTAGGTTGGTATAAAGAAAAAACATTCCAAACTAGAGTAAATAATACCACTCAAATAGAAAACAAAACCCAAAATCTTTACGCAAATTACTTAGGCGCTTCGGTAACACTACCAGATATAGAAAAAGAAGGCTACACCCTAGAAGGCTACTACAGCGACAAAAACCTAACTCAAAAGATTGGAAACAAAGGAAGCACTTATACCTTAAATGAAGATACAACCTTATATGCAAACTATCAAAAGAAAAAAGTAACCATAACCTTTGATACAAATGGAGGAAGCACTATAAATCCACTAGAAGGAGAAATAGCAAGCCCTCTAACAAAACCAGAAGATCCTAAAAAAGATGGTTATAAATTCGCCGGTTGGTATCAAGATAAAAAACTAACCAAACTATACACCTTTGAAAAATTCCCAGAAAGCGATATAACCCTATACGCTAAATGGACCCTAGAAGACTACACAATAAACTACAACCTAAACGATGGACAAAATAACGAAAATAACCCTACAACATACAACAAAGAAGAAATAAAAACACTTTATAGTCCAACCAAAAAAGGTTATAAATTCCTAGGCTGGTACACAGAAGAAAACTTCATAAACGAAATAAAAGATACATCAAATCAAAATACAAACCTAAATCTATATGCCAAATGGGAAATAAAAGATATAACAATAACCATAGAAAAAGAAAATGAAACATCAATAGACAAAATAACAGGAAAATATCTAGAAAAAATACCAAAAATCCCAACGCCAGAAAAAGAAGGTTATAAATTCCTAGGCTGGTATGACAAAACTTTAGAAAACGAATTTACAAAAGAAGAATTCCCAGAAGACGACATAACCATATACGCCAAATGGCAACCAATAAACTACACAATAACATGTCGAATCGAAGACAACATTATAACAAAAGACTATAATATAGAAAGCGAATTCACCATAGAAAATCCCGAAAAAAAAGGATACAACTTCATATCATGGGAAAACGAAAACGAATCACTAAAAACACTCACAATCAAAAAAGGAACAACAGGAAACAAAACATATAAAGCAGTATTTAGTCCAATAAAATACTATATAATATATAATCCCAATAAAGGAATAGGAACCAAAATAAAAGAAGAATTCACCTACGATAAAGAACAAAACCTAAAAAATAACCTATTCACAAGAGAAGGCTATACATTCATTGGATGGAACAAAGATGAAAATGCCAAAACATCAATGTTCGAAGGATATGACGGAGACCTAAGTATATTAAACTTAACAGACAAAGATGGTGAAGAAATAAACCTATATGCCATATGGAATAAAGAAATAATGGACATAAAAATAAACGTCATAAACGGAAGTGCAGAAAAAACATCACTAACCCTAAAGAAAAACGAAACCGCTAGCATAACCCTAAAAAATAATCTAGGATATAATAACCCCGAAGTAACCTGCACCAATAATCAAACCGCAACCATAGAAAATAACATTTTAAATCTAAAAAATCTAACAGAAGACACTACTTGTACAGTAAAATACAATACAATAAATTACAAAATAACCTACGATTTAGATGGAGGAACTTTAAATAATGGCATAACATCATATACAATCGAAGATACAATCACCTTACCACAGCCATCAAAAAAAGGATATGAATTTATCGGTTGGACAAATGACTCCATAAAAACACCAACCAAAACCATAACAATAAAAAATGAAACAGAAGATAAATTCTATAAAGCAAACTACCAAATAAAATCATATCAAATAAACTACGCAAGTGATAACTATGGTAAAATAACCGGAACCACTAAAGAAACAAAAAAATATAAAGAAAACCCAAGCGGAACAACCCATGAAACCTTTGACGAATACAAAATACTAAAATGGGCCGCAGACAAAGACGTAACCCTAAAAGATGGAACCACAATAAAAAAAGGTGCACCACTAACCGAAGAACAAATAAAAAATGTTCTAGTAGACGACGACATAACATTTACAATATATCACTACATAAATAAATATAACATCATATATACAAGTGATGAAAACGGCACAATAACAGGAATACTAGAAGAAGAAGTACCAAGCGGCGCATCACCACTAGGAACCACCCTAAAACCAAAACAAGGATACAAATTCAAAAATTGGACAATAGATAAAGACGTAACCCTAAAAGATGGAACCATAATAAAAAAAGGTGAATCACTAACCAAAGAACAAATAAACCAAATAATAATAAAAGAAAACCTAACAATAACAGGACAAACTAAATTAGAACAATACTACGTAAACTATATAACCGATGAAAACAGTATAATAACAGGAATCACCAAAGAACAAACAAATATAACAAAAAAACTAAAAGGAACAACCTACAAGGCAAAACAAGGATATAAAATAATTGGTCTAAAAGCAAACAAAGACGTATTGCTAAACAATAAAATTATAAAAAAAGGAACAATTATAAACAAAAATAATCTAACTAAAATAACAATAAAAGAAAACACAAACATAAAAATAATAACACAAAAAATAACGTATATAGTAAAATACATATCTACAGAAAATGCAAAAATAACAGGAAAAACAAAAGAAAAAGTATCCTATAACGAAAACCCAACAGGAACCAAAGTGAAAATAACAACAAATGAAAAAGCCTTAGTATGGATAGCAAACAAAGACATAACTTTAAAAAATGGAAACATAATAGAAAAAGGAAATGAAATAACAAACGAAGAACTAAAACAAGCAGTTATAAAAGAAAACATAACATTTACAGCAATAGAAAAAGTACTAAAAGCAGTACCAATTCCAAACACAAACAATAATATAAGTACTTTAGTAATAATAATCGGAGCAATACTAATAATAACAGGAAGTTACTTCATGTTTGCAAAAAAAACTAAAATAAAATAAAAAAAGTAAAAAAAGTAAAAAAATGTGGTATACTTATTATATTAAGGAGGATATATGAAAAAAAGAAAATATTTATTTATGCTAATAACCATAGCATTACTTACAATATCAACTGGAGTAAAAGCAGACGTCTATAAACAAGGAGGACCAAGCGCAATAGGAACTGCTTGTGGTACATTCACAAGTGAACTAGAAAATGCAAGAACAAGTTATAATTTTGATGAATCAACTGGTAAATTTTCCCTAACAGGCGAAACCTATAAAGAAGCAAAAAATACAAACATAATATTCTATAATGTTGGAAAAAGTAATAGAGCACTATACATCTACGTTCTAAACTACAACAAAAATGCTAAAGTAGAAGAAGTAAAAGCACTAAACCTTCCAGCATTCAACTGTGCTAAAGTATACAAAACAGAAGATAAGTCTTACCCAATTAATGTAAATGGAGTAACAAAACCATACATTTCATACGCTTTAGCAAGTTCAGTAAACTATAACACAATAAAATTAACATACAAGATGGCTTACCAAACAGTAAAAGAAGATGTATCAAAAGCAGCGTATATAATTTACAAATCAAACGATAATGGAAAAACATATACAAAAAAACTAACAGACACAACAAAAGAAAGTTACACAACAACAAATAGTTTAACAACAGGAACCAAAGCATATTATAAAATCGTACCATATGTAATTTACAAAGGAGAAAAACGTACTGGAGAAGAATACTATATTAGTATTACACCAAAACTAAACAAACCAACAAAAGTAAAATCATCATCAGTAAATTATAACAAAATAAAAGTTACATGGTCAAAAGTAACCGGAGCAACAGGATACACAGTATATAAATATAATAAAAAAACAAAAAGTTATTCAACAGTAATAACAAATACAAAAAATCTATATGTAAATACAACATATAAAAATGTAACAGGACAAACTTCGTATTATAAAGTAAAAGCCTATAGAACAATAAACGGTAAGAAAGTGTACAGTGATTACTCATCACAAACAGGAGTAAAACCAATACCAAGCACTCCAACATTAAAAGTTACAAAATATAAAAAAGGTGTAGCAAGAGTAGCATGGTACAAAGTAAATGGAGCATCAGGCTACGCTGTATATAGATATAATGCCAAAACAAAAAAATACGTTTATATAAAAAATACAAAATCACTATATATGCTAAATAAAAATTTAAGAAAAGGTAAAAAATACTATTACAAAGTACGTGCCTATAAAATAGTTAATAATAAAAAAGTATATAGTAACTACTCTAAAGTAAAATCAGCATATGTTTAAAATAAGGAACCAATGGTTCCTTTTAATTTTGTCCAATAAAAAAACAAGAAGTGTACAAAAATTTCTACTTTACGTAAAGGAAAAATAAGTTTACACAAATTTGATTATTTTGTTGACATTAATTTTCCTATCATGTATAGTTATACTAGGAGGAGAAAATATATGAAAAAAATAACTTATTTTATGTTTATGATTTTAGGGATGGTTTTAATGGTTGGAAACGTAGATGCAGCAAATTATAAAGCAGATCCAGATTGGAGCATTGAAGGCGAAGATATAGAAGACATATGTGGAAACTTCACTTCAGAACTTGAAAATGCAAGAACTGATTTCAGTTTTGATTCTTCAACAGGAAAGTTTTCTGTATCAGGGAAGTCATACCAAGATTTTGTAAAAACAACAAGTGGAAAACAACAACAATTTTTTGCACCATCAGAAGATGGAAGAACATTATATGGTTATTTCCTATCATTTAACAACTGGACAATACCCTATCCTGAGGATTGGGGAAAAGTACCAGCATATGATTGTGCTGATACACTAAAAGTAGTAAAAACTTCTTATGCACTAAGTGAAGAAGACCCAGGCGATGAACCAAGTGATGATGATCCAATAAGTGATCCAGATGATGACACTGATAATTCAAGTAATGGTAGTAAAACTACAAAAAAAACAAAAGAATATACAACTAACGGAGGAACACAACAAACAACAAACAATCCTAACACAGGAATTTCACCATTCTTATCATTACCTGCTATATTAGGTGGCGGAATTGCTATAGTATTAAGAAAAAAAAGAATATTTGGTTAAGGAGGTAAAACATGAAAAATAAAACCTTAATAATTACCTTGTTTACATTATTATTTGGCTTTAGTTTTGCACTTAATGTGCATGCAGAAAGTGCAAAACCAGAAATAACAAAAGTAATAAACATGTTAAGCACTCAAATAAAAGTAAATTATAAACTAAGCAGTTGTGATTATGAAAAATGTGGCATCATAGTTGTAATTGATAACTGGGTTTATAAATATGATGGAGCAATGTCATTAAGAGCAAGCGGTGAAGGCTATAAAATTTACGAAAACTTAAATAGAGGCGAAACCTATTCTTTTAGAGTAGCTCTTTATTGGTTTGATGAAAATGGTGGTTATCATAATAGCGCTTATAGCGAACCTGTCACTATAAAAGCAGAAGCACCAAAAGACAAAGTCGCAGGAAGTATAGAAATAACAAAAGAACCAACAAAAACAACATACAAAGCAGGAGAAAAATTCGATCCAACAGGAATGAAAATAAAAGTAAACTATACTACAGGAGATACTGGAGAAATCATAGATGGAAAAGGTTGTACATTTACACCAGAACAAATTGAAAGTAGCACTACAGCAGTAAGAGTTAGTTGTGATTATGACACGGTATACCAAAAAATAACAGTAAATGGAAGCATAGGAACAGACAGTAAAATAACTACACTAAAGAAAAAGAGTGATCCATCAAAAACAACATACAAAGTAGGAGAAAAATTCGATCCAACAGGACTTGTCCTAGAAGCAGACTATGAAGATGGAACAACTGGAGATATAAATGTCAAAGATGCAGTTAGTAATAATATTTGTAAGATAACCCCAGATGGAGCACTTACAAAAAATGATACAGAAGTAACAATTACATGTGGTAATGCACCATACAAGCAAAAAATCACAGTAAGTGGTACTACTGAACCAACAAAAGAAATACAAGAAGTAACCAACGTTTCAGGTAATCCATCAAAAACAACTTACTCTGAAGGAGAAACATTCATTCCAAATGGAATGAAAATGGATGTTACCTACAAAGACGGAACAAAAGGAACAATAGATGTTTCAGCAAATCAATGTACATTTACACCAAGTACACTTACAAGTAGTACAACTAAAGTTACTGTTAAATGTGGTAATGTAACTAAGGATGTAAGTGTTACGGTAGGAGTTTGTACTCCTGATACACCAACAATATCAAAATCAACAAGTTCAAGTGATACTTGGGCAGATGGTTTGTATGCTCGTGGTGGAAGTAACTGTGGTTTATCAGGAACTATTTATGAATGGGATACTTCAGCAACATTCTCATCACCAGTATCTGGTATGTCTTATAAAGATGAAAAACCAGCAGGTACAACAATTTATTTAAGAGCGTGTTATAATGGCAGATGCAGTGTAGTGCCTGATAGTATTAGAATAGGAGTAGATACTGCTGGTCCAAAGTGCACAATAACTTACCAAAAAACAAAAAATGGAAATGAAACTTACACTTGTGGCAGATGGACAAAATATGATGTTTATGCGAAATTTACTTGTACAGATAACTATACGGGTGTAAAAACAATAAAACAAAGAATTAAAAATTCAAATTCGACTAAAGAAGAAGATCGTTATACAGTAGAAGGTTTATCAGCAAAAACAAGTTCGTATACGTCAAACACTCTTTCAAAAAGGATAAGTGGGACAGGGCAATTAACTAGTTATTTCTATGCAGTGGATCATATTGGAAATGAATCTACAACACCAGTTTGTACAATTAAAATAGATCAAACAGCTCCATCAGGTGGTGAAGTGAGTTCAAAAAGCAGTACTAAAGGAAAACTTGTCTGGACTGTTACAACTGATTTAACAGATGATGATTCAGGATTAAAAGAATTTAGGATAGAATATAGGAAAAAAGGTAGTTCAACATGGAAAACAGCAGGAAAAGACGGCTCTGGAAAACCATTTATTGATCCAGAAACAGCAACTGGAGCAAAAAAATTTGCGAAAGATGCCACTGCTGAGGCAACTTGTACAGCAGGAGAGTCTTATGAATGGAAAGTAACTAGAAAAGACGTTGCAACAAATGAGACTAATACTGGTACCCCATATACAAAAACATGTCCATCAAGTTAAAATAATTAATTTATATGATAATTACTATAATAATAAGTTATTCATATATTGTAAATTAGATAGAGTATTCTATCTTTTTTATTTTTTCTTAAAAAATAGATACCTATTATATACAAAAAACATTTACTCTAATAATATATATCAGGTGATAATATGTTAAATTTTATAATTACATACTGGATAGAAATACTATTTTCCCTATTAGTGACCGTAATAACTCATCTTTATAGGAACTTTAGAAAATATCTAAAAAAAATAGACACACTAGAAAAACAAGCATGCCTAAATCTAAAATTACATATTATAGAAAGATATATGTCCGCAAGAAGAAATGGTTATATTAGTATGGACGAAAAAGAAGACGTTTTAGAACTCTACAACTTCCTAAAAAGTTTCAACTGTTCCAACATAGCCGAAGACATCATAAAAGAAATAAATCAAATTCCTCTTAAATAACTACTTACTCTTTTTAATAAACAAGCACCGTATAAAAATTATTATAATAACTATAAATAAAGTACTAAAAATATAAGGACATATATCTATTAAAGTATTCAAATTATAGTTAGTAAAAAAATATATTGCATTAACAGGAATCACTACTGAAAGAAAGCATATCAAAAACCTTTCTTTCTTTTTATTTATCTTTTTCTCTTTATTTTCAAAAAACTTCAAAATATTTTCTTTCATATAATAAATCAAATAACAAAACATATTAAAAAATGGTATTATAAGTACTAAAGTAGAAATATTCTCAATTCTTTCAATAAACCCTAATATTTCGATTTTTTTAAATAGAGAGTATATTGGATATATAAACATTGATGATAAGTCAATTCCGTATATTCCGATTATTAAAAATATAAATCCAAAAAGTAAAAATGCCGATATCAAAGAACTAAGTACAAGTTTCCTCTCAAAACCTTTTTTGTTTTGAACCTTATTCCTTAAATCAATCATATATATAAGCGGAGCACTTAAAAAAGTTAAAATAATAAAACCACTATTCATAATATTTTTATAAGGAACATCTATAAAAGGTTTAAAATTATCAAGTTCAACATAGCCCGAAAGACATATCCAAGAAATAAGAATAGTAATGACAGAAATTAAAAATAAAACAAAAGCAGTCCTAGATAAAGTCTCAAAATCCTTACAAACACAATAACTAACAATTAAAGAAATAAATATAGACACAGAATAATATGAATTTCTAGTTAAAAATTGACTAATCAAAAAATCTACAAAAAGCCAAGAACTAATTGACAAAGTAATAAAGGCCATAACTATCAAAAATACATTAAGAAAATTACCAAAAAAACCAAACTTTTCCCTCAAAAAATCAAATAAACTAGTATCCAATCTTTTACTAATAAAAACTATCATAAAAATAGGAATTAATCCTACAAGAATTGCTAACCCAATAGATAATAAAGAAGAATTCTTAGAAATAGATAAAATCAAATTATTAGTAATACCAGGAAACAAAGCGGTAATAAAACAAATAGATAAAACCATCATTTCCCCAGAACTTATCTTCCCATTCATTTACTTTTACCTCCTTGATTAGTATTTCCATACCTATATATTCTTATCTTAATATCCTTCTTAAAATTAGCCATTTCATATATATTCTTATCTTTATAATTCTTATAATCACTATTATAATTTTTATAAATCATATTCCTAAGCCCCAAAACATCAGCATTATTTTCCTTACAAAAATTAATTAAAGAATCCACGTAAGAACCAAGAGATTTCTCAATATTTTCCTCAAGAATCCTATGCATCTTATCCTTAGTTTGATCAATACCATTAGCATTAGAAATAATAGACTCAGCCCTTATTTTAATATTAACATTAATTTCGTTATTAGAAAGTTTAAGTTTCACTTTAGACTTAGGATGATAAATAATAGGACCCAAAGAATGCCCTTTATATGTAGATATTATAGATATATCAGTATAATTTTCTTTCAAAGTATTATAAGCAATAGAACTTTTCTTATCAAGACTTACAAGTTTTCTATCATCATTTAAAACAGCCATATTATAAAGTTCAATCTTGCTAGTAGTCATACCTTTTTTATCTCTAATATTTATAATAGGAAAAATAGGGGAGTAACCTTTCTTCAAATAATCAACAGCAAACTCCTCCAAAGTAATATCCTTAACAGTACCAGTCCTCTTAGTAGAATCCATCAAAATACTTTTAATATCTTCTGCCGGAAAAGAATCCTTTTTTTCATTCTTAGGATTTAAAGTATTTCTAGCAGAATCCTTATCATTTACTAAAATATATCCAGAAGTCCTAGTTTCCGGAGACTTAAAAAAGTAATCAAGAATTTCATCCAAATGATTTTCCATAATATCCTTACTAAGAACAAGAACTTCCAAATGCCCAAAATAAATATTCTTAGGATACTTAACAGAAAAATCCCTAACAGCCTCAGAAACTGTCTTACCACTTCCCTCATAAATAAGAGCATTTTCTTCCATCGTGCCCGTTTCACCAGTCGTAACATTCATAATTTGCGCAGTAAGAACAAAACTATTATCCTCATAATCAATTCCAATCGCCGAAGCAATAGCAAGATCCTCAAGTTCCATATAACTACATCCAGTCATAAAAGGTATTAACAAAATAAATAAAAATAATTTTTTCATAATTTGCTCCTTGTATAATTTTTATCAGTAAGAATAGGCATACGCTTATTATCTTTTTTTATTGAATCCTTTCCTAAACTACTAAACAAAAACTTCTTATTAAGCGGTATAAGAGGGTACAAATAAGGCTTTTTAATAGAACTTAAAGAAGATAAATTAATAGTAAGAAGAAATCCTGCTAAAAAAACACCAATAATGCCCGCTAAAGTGGCAAAAAGCATAAATATAATTCTCCAAACTCTTATCGCATTTACCATCCCAATATGAGAAAACATAAGAGAAGAAATAGCAGAAAGAGCAATAACAATAACCATAATCGGAGAAGCAATACCCGCTGAAACCGCTGCATCACCAAGAACAATTGCACCAAGTATAGAAATAGCAGTACCCGATAGATGAGGCATCCTAATATCACTTTCACGAAGAATTTCAAAAACTAAAGTAAGACCAAGAGCCTCAATAATAGGTGGAAAAGGAACTCCCTCCCGCTGAGCAGCAAAATTAATAAGCAAAGTAGCAGGAATAGTTTCATGATTATATGTAATAATAGCAATGTAAAAAGCCGGAAGAACAATCGCAATTAAAAAAGCAAGAAATCTAATACATCTAGTAAAAGTAACATTCTTATAATTCTGATAATTATCCTCACTAGCATGAAACAAATCAGTAAAAAAAGTAGGAATAATAAGAAAATAAGGCGAACCATCTACAGAAATACAAACCTTTCCATCAAGAAGAGCCATCGCCGTAGTATCAGGCCTCTCACTAGTTTCAATAGTCGGAAAAACACTATGATTATCCTCAATAATTTCTCTAATATAAGTACTATCAAAAATACCATCAATATTAATACTCTTAATTCTGCTTTTAATTTCCTCCAAAAGATCCTTTTCAATAATATTATCCATGTAGAAAATCCCAACTTTAGTAACAGTCTCCTTACCAACATCAAACTCTTCTAAAACCAAATTACTAGTTTTAATTCTTTTCCTAATAAGTCCAATATTAGTTTTATAATTCTCAGTAAAAGCATCTTTTGGACCACTTATAGTCTGCTCAGTCAAAGGCTCAGAAATATTTCTAGACAAAACATCTCTAGTCTCAACAGCAAAAGGCTTTTCCTTTTCAAACAAAATAACAGTAAATCCAGAACCAATTTTTATTAAAAGATCATCTTTATCTTTTATACTAACAATATTACTCTCAGGTATTTGACTTTCCAAATGATTCAAAATATTGTCTCTAGTAATTTTCTTATCAAAATTAGTAAGAGGCTTAAGAATAAAATCATTTATATTATCACCTTTACATAAAGTATCATTAAAAACAAATACAATTTTCTTACTTTTAATATCAATTTTTCTAAAAACAATATCCGGAGAATTTTTATAATGATCCTTAATCATTTTAATTTGTTTATCTAGCATATAATCACACCTTTATAATTAGTATGGTAAACAAAAAAAACTTTATGTAAACAAAATGTAAAATGAAAAATAAAAACAGAAAAAACATTCAAAAAAAGTCAAAAATATGTTAAAATTGTCGTAAATAAGGATAGATGAAAAGGAGAGGAAAAAATGAAAAAGAAAAATTTGATTTTAGCATTATTTATAATGTTTTTAGGATTTGGTTTCATGCTAAATGTCCATGCAGAAGATGAATTACCAAAAATAACAAAAGCAACAAACATGCTAAGTACACAAATAAAAGTAGAATATGATTTAGCCAGTTGTAAATACGAAAAATGTGGTATTATAGTCTTAAATGCAAATTGGGCTTATAAAGACAACCAAGCAATGATTCTAAGACCTAAAGGAGGAGCAGGATATAAAGTTTATGACGGCTTAAATAGAGGAGAAACATACAAGTTTGCCGTAGCACTTTATTGGTTCGATGAAAATGGTGGTTACCATAACAGTTCATGGTCATGGGCTGCTCCTATCAAAGCAGAAGCACCAACAAACAAAATACCAACAAATCTAGATATAACCACAATGCCAACAAAAACAGAATACATCGAAGGAGAAACTTTTGACCCAACAGGAATGAAGTTAAAAGTAACATATAATACAGGAGATTCAGCAGAAATCCAAGATGGAAAAGGTTGTACATTCTCACCAAGCAAAATAGAAAAAGATACAACACAAATAAGAATTACCTGTGAAGGTGTATTTGCTACCCAATCTATTAAAGTAAGCGAAAAAACAATCGAAGAAATAACAGAAATAACAAGCAAACCTAATAAAGGTATATATGAAGACGGAGAATACTTCGATCCAACAGGAATGAAGATAAAAGTAAAATACAATAATGAACTAACAGAAGAATTAGACGTCACTAAAGATATTTGTAAATTTGTTCCAGATCAATTAACAGTAGGAACTGATAAAGTAATAGTTAAATGTGGAAATGATCAAACTAGTGTTAGTGTTACAGTAAATGCAAAAGAAGTAACGCTAGAAAATATAAGTATAAAAACTGAGGCAACAAAGAAAGAATACATCGAAGGAGAAAGGTTTAATAGTGATGGAATGGTTATCACTTATAAATATAGTGATGGAACTACAGTAGATAAAAACGTAAGTGAAGAAGTAAGTAATAATAAATGTACAATTAATCCAAATGGAGAACTTTCAAAGAATGATACAAAAGTAACAATTACTTGTAGCGGAAAAAGTGTAGATCAAAACATAACTGTAGTAAATAAATACATAACAGGAATAACAGCAAAAACACCAGCGACAAAAACAATATACCAAGAAGGAGAAACATTTGATCCAACTGGTATGGAAGTAGAAGCAACATATAATGATAACAGTAAAAATACATTAAATATAAAAGAAGAAATAGAAAATGGTACATGTACATTCTCACCAAATACACCACTAACAAAAGATGTAACAAGTGTAAAAATAACATGTACAGGCAATATAGAAATAACACAACAAATAACTGTAAAAGAAACAGTTACAGTAAGTGTAGTAGTACAAAATGGTACAGTTGAAACTGCTTCTAAGACAATTGATTATAATACAAACACAGCTTTCAATATAACACCAATCGGAGAAGACTACACAAGTGCTTATGTTAATTGTACAAACAATCAAACAGGAACTTATAATAACAAAATTTTAACATTAAACAATGTAACAAGTAATACAACATGTACAGTAAAATTAGTAAATGAAATGACAACACTATATAATGATGGAACATTAATAATAAATGAACAACTAAAAGATAGAAGTGCCAACATATCAAAACACGGAGCAGTCACTAATAAATATGTTGCAATGGATAATGATAATCCATATACATTTAATAGTAGTCCAGTAATATGGAAAAATGAACGCATAAATGTAAAAAGCGTAGAAATAGGAAGAACAATAAAACCTACTTCTACAGCATATTGGTTCGATGGCTTCACTAATATGGAAAAAGGTGATTTCACTAACTTAGATACATCAAATGTAACAGACATGAGTTACATGTTCTACAATGCAGGAAAAAATGTTTTATCATTTAAATTAAACTTGTCTAATTTAAATACATCAAAAGTAACAGACATAAGTAATATGTTCTACAATGCAGGAGCAAATGCAAGCACTTGGAATGTTGGTGATTTATCTTCATGGGATACCTCAAATGTAACAAATATGATGCATATGTTTGATAGCATAGGACAAAATTCCAAAACTTGGACTTTAGGAAATATATCAAACTGGAATACATCAAAGGTAACAGATATGTCTGGAATGTTTAGTTACGTGGGTAAAAATATAACAACTTTTAACTTAGATTTGTCACGCTGGGATACATCAAATGTAACAAACATGGGTGGTATGTTCGCTTTTGCTGGTGCTTACTCCACCGACTTTAACTTAATTTTAGATGGTTGGGACACCTCAAAAGTAACAAGTATGGTTCAAATGTTTGCCTATGCAGGTTCCTATGAAGCCGAAACATTTAATTTAGATTTATCACGCTGGGATACTTCAAGTGTAACAAATATGTATAATATGTTCAAAGGTGCCGGAGAAAATACAGAAGCATTATCATGGACTATAAGCATACCTAAAAAAACAGGCACACTTTCTAATACGGGTGAAAGACTTTACGGAGCCTCAGAAACCATTTATGAATCCAACCCTTCTTTCGCCAAGAAATTTACCCTTTCATAAAATAAAATATAAAGTACTAAGTAATATAATTTCAATACTTAGTACTTTTATAAAATAATAACTAACCATTTTCTAAAAAAAATTACTATATAAGTGAAAGGCGGTATTTATGGATAAAATTTATGATGAATATTATTACAAAATATATAATTGGTCATTAAAAAAAACAAACAATAAAGAAGATGCTGAAGATCTAACTAATAATGTATTTTTATCAATATTTGAATATTTAAACAAAGATATAAAAGTAGAAAAATTAGAAAATTTAATATGGAAAATTGCTTATAATTTATGGTGCACCAAAGCAAAAAACTATATTAAAGAAAAAAATAATATAAGATTTGAAGAGCAATTTCAATCAAGTTATGAAGTAGAAATGATCGATAAAATTATATATAAAGAAATTATAAACAATCTAAATGACATTGGCTTAACATCCAAAGAACAAGAATCATTTAAATTATATTACATAAACGACCTTTCAATAAAAGAAATTAGTATAAAACTAAATACTAAAGAAGCAAATATAAAATATTATTTATATAATGCAAGAAAAAAAATAAAGGAGAGATATTATGAATGATTTAAACTTAGACAAATATTTAAGCATTGTAAACAAAGAAAAAGAAAAAAAAGGATTGGAAAACTACATTCCATTATATCCAATGTTAAGAGTAGAACAAGAAAAATTATATATTGGAGTAGCACTAACAAAAGACACAGATAATATATGGAGCAAAGAAGAAAGCATAAAACCTGAATATTGGGCTCTAATTGATATTAAAAATGAAGAAATATTAGAATTTAACAAAACAGAAGACAAAGACTTCGTAGTGGGAGACACAATTCCAAAAAATATTGAAAACAAAGAAAAAGAAATTTCCCAATATACTGTAGAAAAAACATTACAATATAAAAACTACCTAATGGACGATATAAAAAATGAAAAACTACCACTACAAAAAAAACTATCAGAAATACTAGGAGATACCGCTAAAATAAGTGGAGAAACAGTAAATATCAATGATTACTTACTATCAAATTTAGAAGATGATATAAAAGCAAAAATAGATTCACTAGTAAATGTACTAATAAATTCAAAATATGGTTCAATAATATTCTATTATGATATTTTATTCAATCGAATACTAACAGAATACAAACAAAATAATAAAATAAATAAAGAAAATCTAAAACTATGTGCTGAAATTATAAACTATTACTATGACGGAGCAGTAGGTATAGATAATTTCTTTAATATACAATAACTAAAAAACAAGTACTAAGTAATATAATTTTATAAAACTTAGTACTTTTACTTTATATAAATACATTATTTATCAAAAAAAAATACTAGAAACCACTAGTATTTTAATTATTTTATTTTTCTTTCCAAAAAATCGATAGCAATATATAAAAGATAAGAAATTATTCCTAGAATAAAAATCGAAGTAATAACAAGATTTAAATTAAATATTTGAGAACCATAAGTAATTAAATATCCAAGACCCTGTTTAGATACAAGAAGTTCTCCCATAATCACACCTATTAAAGATAAACTTATATTAATCTTAAGAGCATTTACTAAACTAGGAACATTACCCCTCAAAATAAGTTTAGTAAAAATCTGCATTCTACTAGCCCCAAAAGATTTCATAAGCACTATTTTGGAGTTATCAGTAGATTGAAAAGCATTATACATATTTATAATGGTAGTAAAAACTGAAATAAGTAAAGCCATAAATATAATAGAATTAACATTCGCCCCAATCCAAATTATAATAAGTGGACCAAGAGATATCTTAGGAAGAGAATTAAGTACAGTTAAATAAGGATCAAGTATTTTAGATATAGTCTTACTGCTTTGCAAAATACTCGCAATTAAAACCCCAATTAAACTAGCCAGAGAAAAACTAATCAAAGTTTCATAAACAGTAACCCATATATGAGAAATTAAATTATTTTCCTTAAACAAATTTAAAACAGTAACAACAACTTTAGATGGATAAGAAGTTAAAAACGGATTAATTATCTCATATCTTGCAGTAACCTCCCAAAGTCCTAAAAAGAAAATTAATATAAATATTTTAAAAAAAAGTATAGTCCTTTTATTTCTTTTTTCCTTTTTTAAATATATTTTATGCTCATCACTGTACATGATTATCTAACTCTTTCCATATCTTTTCATAATATTTAGTAAAATATTTATCTTTTCTATTCTCAGTAGGAGTCTTAACACTCTCTAAATTTATATCAATAATTTCTTTAATTTTACCAGGTCTATTCGTAATAACAATAACTTTATCAGACATACTAATAGCCTCCGCAATATCATGAGTAACCATAATAGCAGTTTTCCCCTCATCATTAATTATCTTCTTCAAATCATCAGACAAAGAAAGTCTAGTTTGATAATCAAGAGCAGAAAAAGGTTCATCCAACAAAAGTATATCAGGATTAAGAGCAAGTGTCCTAATTAAAGCAACTCTTTGAGCATAATAAAGACACTTTTTATTTCTAATTTTTTTTAATCAATCATCATTTTTTAAAAAGTTCATTACTAAATCAATTAGTATTTCCTTTTCTTTAGGATTAGATTGTGCAATAAGAAGCGTAATCGCAACAAGAGTATTATTATCAATAACTTGTCCATTTTCATTATATAAAATATTATAAAATTCCAAAAAGTAAATAAATAGCGTAGCAGCGATTCTTTTATTACCATCAATAAAAGTATGATTTTTAGCAATTAAATAAAGAAAATTAGGATCTTTTTCTTGCACAGTAGGGTATAAATCACTACCATCAAAAGATTAATATATTGTACCTATTATTGCTTCTAAACCTTTATTTCGCTCAAGTGCAAATAAATCACTATCACTATTAAATTTAAGTTTATTAACAACATTCATACAATCCTCATAAGTAACTTGTTTATTATTTTTAGTTCCATTCGGTTTAACAATTCTTTTATGATCATAATCATCAAGCAAATTTAAAGCATTTGAATAAGTATTTATTACTTTAATTATTTCTTTTGCTTCATCACCCTTTAACTCAGTATCTATTCTTCCAGCAATATCAATTAATTTTATAGTTTTTTCAAGATATTCTAATCTCTTTTGATTAACAGTATATCCTTTTAGCAAAAAGTCTTTTAATATTTTATTTGCCCATTTTCTAAAAATAACACCATTTTGACTTTTAACACGATAACCAACACTAATAATCATATCTAAGTTATAATAATCAATATTACGTGTTACATTTCTGTTGCCCTCATTTTGAACTTTTGCAAAATTTGCAACAGTTGAATCATATAACTATTCTCTTAATGCATTTTTAATATGTCTAGAAATAACAGAATTATCTCTACCAAATAATCTAGCCATTTGCTCTAATGATAACCATACAGTCTCATCTTTCATATTAACCTCAAGTTTTACATCTTGATTTTCAAATAATACAATTTCATTTTTCATAATTTTTTCTCCTTTACTTAGTATAATAGATTTAAGTTAGAATAAAAAAATAAATATATACTCTATAATTCTACCTAACTTGTAACTAATGCTTCCATCCATTAACTTTTTCCTAAAATCTTATTTTCAAAATACTATCAACCTCCTATGAATGTAGATATATTAATTATTCATCACAAAAAACTTATTCTCCTCTTTATATCAAGTATTAGGTTCCTTACATATATAAAATAAAAATAAATGTATAAAAATAATACAAATAAAAATACTAATATTGATATATTTACCAGCAAAAACAATGCATACTTTGGCAAGTCAATTGTTAAACAAAACATTTTAATCTATAATTAGTTTAAAGAAAAGGAGGAGTTCACATGGCACTTATAAAATGTCCAGAATGTAATAATAAAATAAGCGATAAAGCAGAAACCTGTCCAAAATGTGGATATGAACTAAACAATAATGAAAGCAAAAAAGAAACAAAAAGGGTAGAAACTAAACCAAAAACAAAAAAGAAAGATAAAAACGATATGTATAGATATCTATTCATATTTGCAGTACTATTCATATTATTTTTGCTATTTACTCAAAATAGAACTAGTAACAATAACAACAACAATCAAGATAATCCTACGTCAAACCCAGGAACAACCGAACCATCACAAAATAATGGCTACACAACTTATAAAGATAGCAATCTAGGATTATCATTTGAATACCCAAGTGGTTACCAAGTAGCAACCGACAAAGATGGATTTATTTATGTAACTCAAAATTTAAAAGAAAACAATGCCACAATACCATACGTAATCGTAGGAAAATATGAAAAATTCAACAACGGAGTACAATTTTTAAACAGTTTCACTGACTACATGAGAAAAGAATATCCCGATCTTAAAATAACAATCGACTTAGTAGGCGGAAATATCGGAGATAAATACGTATATGGCCTTGCATACAATTACACATCAAACGGACACCTAATCGTAGACAATAGATATGCAGTTGTTATAAATAATGTAGTATATATGATAGGAACCAAAGAAGAAAATACAAATAGTGAAGTAGTAAATACTTTAGCAGAAACAGTAATAAAAACCCTATCAGCAGGAGGAAATTAATATGGCACTCGTAAAATGTAAAGAATGTAAAAAAGAAGTATCATCAAGCGCAAAAGTATGTCCCCACTGCGGAATAAGCCTTCAAAAAAACACCTGTCCAGAATGCGGAAAAACTTTAAAAGGAGGAGAAACATACTGCCCAGAATGCGGATTTCCTCTTGAAAAAGAGACTAAAGAAGTTAAATCAAAAAACATAATTACAGAAAACCTAGATAAAATAACCGGCGCAAAATCAGAAAATTATGTAACATTTAAAAGCCTATTTAAAAACACATTCAAAAAACACACAGACGAAGAACTAGACGAAATATTCATCTGCGGAGGAGAAAAAACAACTCCAAAAGTAAGTGAAATAGATCCAAAAAATGCCAGTGCATGGGTCTACTTTAAAATACTAATATTTTTCCTAATAGCATATATTCCAACAAGAATAGGATTCATAAACTACGGAAACGAAAACTTCTTACCAGCCATGATAATGTTAGCAGCCTTCGCTATTCCTGTAACAGTTTTAATATTCTTCTTCGAAATAAATCTTTTTAGAAACATACCATTTTATAAAGTAATGAAATACTTTATCCTAGGAGGAGCCTTATCATTAATCGTCGCAATACTATTCTTCTCATTAAACTTTAACACAGACATAACAACATATTTCGGCGCAATGATGGTAGGACTAATCGAAGAAGCAGCCAAAACAACCATCGTAGCAGTCTTTCTATTTAAAAGCAAAAAAAGTGATTATATCTTAGATGGACTCTTAATAGGAGCGGCCGTAGGAGCAGGCTTCGCAGCCTTTGAAACAGCAGGATACATCCTAAAATATGGATTAAGTGGTGGTCTAGAAACAATGCTTAGCGTTATAAAACTAAGAGGCTTCCTAGCACCCGGTGGCCACGTCGCATGGGCTGCCATCGAAGGCGCTGCCCTTATGTATGTAAAAGGATTCGAAAAATTAGATAAAAAGCATCTAAACGACAAAAGATTTATACTTATATGTCTAATACCAGTAGTACTCCACGGAATATGGGATATGCCAATAAACTTACCATATAACATGACACAAATCGCTATGACAATCCTAGCATGGTTAGTAATAATATATTTCATAAATTTAGGACTAAAACAAGTAGACGACGCCAAACAATATGAAAAACAAAAACAAAAGAAAGAAAAGAAATTAGCCAAACAAAACTAACTTCTTTTCTTTTTATAATTTCCAAAATTCCATTTAATAACAACATCTCTAGTATTATTTTTCCTATCAAAAAAACCAATAAAAATTTTATCAATAAATTCATCTACTATAGTAATATTTAAAGCATTAAACTTCCTATACTTAAAAATAATATCATCATAAGAAATATTTTTAAGTAAACTAATTTCCTCATCAATAGATAAGCACCTACGAAAAAAGCCTGTCTCCTCATCTTTATAAAATTTAAAAAGTTCCTTAAAATACTCATCATCAATAATACCACTTACTTTATCATCATAAAGAGATCTAAAACGATTCTTAAAAGTACTAATCTTTTTTAAAATATCATCTTTTTCCTTTTCCAAAACACTAATCTTATTACTTTTACTCACCATTTTACAAATCTCATCCTTTAAAAAATCCTTATCAAAACTTATATCAATTCTTTTATTAATCTCATTCAAAATCAATCCTTTAAGATCATCATATCTAATAGACTGCTTATTTTCACAAAGCCCTTTCTGACTATTCACACAAACCAAATACTCATGCCTAGAAGAATTTTTTTTTCTCATCTTACCCCTACAAACTTTGCAATAAACCCTTCCAGAAAAAACATGACAAACATTACTTTTCTTATAAACTCTAGTTCTTTTTTTTATAAGATCTTGAACTTTAAAAAACACATCCTTATCAATAATAGCCTCATGAGTATTATCATATCTAATCCATTTATCACGAGACTTATTTATAATCTTATGATTCTTATAACTAACCGTAGTCCTTTTACCCTGAACTAAATTTCCAATATAAACCTCATTAGTTAAAATCCCTTTAATAAAAGCACCATTCCACTTAATATCCTCCCTAGATCTATTGCTAACAACATTTAGCTTAATCCCGCGTTTATATTTATGAAAAGAAGGGGAGGGAGTACCTTTTTCATTCAAATGCCTAGCAATCGCAGAAAATCCAAACCCAGATAAATATAAATTATATATTTCCTTAACCACTAAACTAGCATCCTTATCAACAACAAGTCTATTATTATCATAACTACAAATCTCATATCCAAAAGGTGCGAAAGGCGAGATAAATTCACCTTGTCTCATCTTAGAATTAAAAGCACTCCTTATATTTAAAGAAACATCCTCCAAATACCACTCATTAACAAGACCATTAATTTGTCTAGACTTCTTATTACCAAAATTATCCGTATCAGCAGAATCACTAACCCCAATAAACCTTATATTCCACTCCTTAAACTTATTATTAATATATCTTTCAACAACTTCCATATCCCTAGAAAACCTAGACTGACTCTTACAAAGAACAACATCAATCATTCCATGCTCACAGTCCCTAATTAACCTCTCAAACTCCGGTCTAAAACTCCCCGCACCAGATAAATCCTCATCACAATACTCATCAAACAAAACAAAAGAAGGGTTTTTATCAATATAATCAAGTAAAAGATTCCTTTGGTTTTTAATAGACTCACTAATATCCTTATTACACTTATCCTTATCTTTATCCTCATTAGAAAGCCTCAAATAAATACCAACACGCAAATACTTTTCACTTTCCATAAAAAACTAAATAAAATTCTCCATAATAAAAATAATATTTAAAATTCCCTTATTTATAAAAAGATCAAAATCACAACAATCCTCAAAATCATAAACCTTATATTTAGTGCCCATAAAAATCCCTCCATTAAAATATATTAAAAAAAATAAAAAAAACTAATACATTATAAACATTTCTATTTTTACTATACTTTACATAAAATTAAATGAAAGGAGAAGTGCATGAATAATAAAAAAGATTGCTCTTGTAATGGAAATCGTAAAGATGTCATAAGAAGAATAGAAGAAGCAAATAGAAATATAAAATATCGTTATGTACCAGGTCCAAAAGGCGAAAAAGGTGACCAAGGAGAAAGAGGAGAGCAAGGCCCAGCAACTATTAATATAGGGAAAATAGAAACAGTAGCACCAGATCAAAACGCCGAAGTTCTAAACTCTGGAACTAATATAGACGCAGTACTAGACTTTAAAATACCCAAAGGTGAAAAAGGAGACAAAGGAGAACCAGGTCCAAAAGGAGATAAAGGAGAACCAGCCCAAACAATCGCCTACGCCATGCGATACTCAAATCAAAATGTACCTTTACAACTATCAAGAATGGCTGATACAATTGTTCCCTTAAATGAAGATGGAAAATACTATAATACAGACTACACAACCGAAAACTCCGTAAAAATAAAAGAAGAGGGGTTCTATCAAATATCATATTACCTAAGTGGAACTCCAAACGTAAGCGCATCTTTAACCATAACTGCAAGAAATAACGATATTTTAATCGGAGGAACCAACCTAAGAGCAAAATGGGAACCAAATACTTTAAATAGTGTAAGCAACACAGTAATTGCAGAACTATCAAAAGACGACGTCATAAACCTAAACGTAAGAGCAGACGCAGAAACAACCCTTACATTTAATGACTACACAACCGCAGTACTTACCTTAATAAAAATAGGATAGAAAGATATCCTTTTTTTAATTTTAATTTTTAAAGTGTCTACAACACATTCAAGCAACCCTTTGCTTTAAGCCACCACTTAAACTATCAGGATAATTATTTATAAAATCTCCAAGTCCATACTTATTCAAAAGCCTTACAACATTTCCTAAAGATTCATCATTAAGTTCTTTTCTAACCTCAAGTCCCAAACATGCATTATCTAAAACAGTCCTCCAAGGAAAAAGCGAATCTTCCTGAAGCATATATCCAATCTTAGGATTTTCAATAGTAAAATTAATATTACCTTCGGTTTTACTAAGAATACCTGCTAAAATAGTAAGAATTGTACTCTTTCCACATCCAGAAGGACCAACTAAAGAAATAAACTCCTTATTCTTAACTGTAAAAGAAATATCATCAAGAGCAAGTATTTCCCCCTTTGGAGTATGATATATTTTCTTTAAATTCTCTATCTCAAGCAAATTATCTTTCATAAATTAAATCACTATAATTTACTTTTTTATCTAAAAATCCCGCTTCAATTACAATATCTTGTAAATGATCAAAAGATTTTTTAGAAAAAGTCGTATTAACAGGCCAAGTATCATTTTCAAGATAACTTTCTACAGCATTTTTAATATCATTATAAGAAGTATCTGGAAATTGATTCATAATAGCCTTAGTAATATCATCACTACTATTTTCATGTACAAAATCAAGGCCCCTTTGAATAGCTCTATCAAATTTAGTAATAGTATCAGAATTTCCTTCTAAATAACTAATTCTAGCATTATAAGCAGTATATGGCACATTATCAGTAAGAGTACCAAGTAAACTTGCTTTATAACCATATCCTTCATTAACTAATTTTGTAGCCAAAGGTTCAAATAGCGCAACATAATCACCAGTACCTCCAATAAAAGCCCCAGCCATTGAAGCAAATTCAATACTAGTATCAATAGTAAGATCTTTTTTAGGATCAATTCCATTACTCTTAAGAACATACTCAAGAGTCATTTCCGGCATACCACCTTGTCTTCCTCCAATAACATATTTACCTTTTAAATCATCGATTTTAAAATCTTTAACCTTTTCTCTCGAAATTAAAAATGAACCATCTTTTTGAGTAAGTTGAGCAAAAGTCTTAATATAATCCTTTTCACCCTTATTATAAACGTATATAGTAGCCTCACTACCAGAAAGACCAATATCGGCATCTCCAGATAAAACTGCAGCCATAACATTATCAGCACCAGCAGTTAAAGTAAGTTCAACATCAAGTCCTTCTTCCTCAAAATAGCCTTTTTCAAGTGCTACATATTGTGGTGCATAAAACACACTATGCGTAACTTCTGCAACCTTAACTTTCTCAAGATTGCTATTATCATCATTATTTGCCCATAAAAATAAGAATGTTAAACACAAAATTATTACTAGACAAGTACTAAAGATAATTATTTTTTTCATTATATTCCTCCCTTTATAATTTATTATATTCAAATTTTAAAAAAAAGGTGCTATAATGAAAATACAAGTAATTTGCTATGTAAAATTTACTATGCAAAAGGAAGTAGGGAAATAATGAAAAAATTAAAAGACAGAAAAGACGGAAAAAGAATAAAAGTAAATGGAATGAATTATATAATGTACCATTTAAAAAAGAAAAGATGCGATAGCGAAGTCTACATAAATAAAAAAATAGACGTAACAAATCTAGTAAAATATATGGACAAACAAAAACAAGAAAGTAAAAATCATTTAACATACTTTCACGCTTTCTCAGCAGGCATTGCCAAAGTAATATATAATAGACCCTACTTAAATAGGTTTATAGTAAACGGACACTTCTATGAAAGAAATGGAGTATACATTTCATACGTTGCCAAAACAGAATTTAATGACGATTCCCAAGAAGTAATGCAAGTTTATAAAGTAAAACCAAACGATAATATCTTTACAATAAGCGAAAACCTATCAAAAAAAGTAAAAAGTGCCAGAAAAAGTACTACAAGTGGCACAGATAACCTAGTAGAAAAAGTAGGAAACATGCCAAAACCTTTAAGAGCCATAATCGCCGGAGTCTATAAATTTCTAGATAAGCACGACCTTCTTCCTGAGTCAATGACAAAAGAAATACTTTACTATAGCACCGTAATTTTATCAAATATAGGAAGCATAGGTTCAAAAGAAGCAATATATCATAACATAACAGACTTTGGAACAAACTCAATAATAATTACAATGGGAAAAATATATAAAGAAGAAATAATAAATGAAAACGGAAAAAAAGAAATAAAAGATTTCTGCGAATTTGGAATAACACTAGATGAGAGAATAGCAGATGGTTTTTACATGATAAAATCAATAGAACTTCTAGAAAATATATTTAAAAACCCAAAACTTTTGGAGGACGATTGCAGTGAAAAACTTGAAATTAAATAAAAAATATCCCTGGCTTAACCAGTACAAAGATGTACCAGCAAACCTAGATTACTTCGAAGGCTCAATGGTATCCTTACTTGGAGAAACCGCCATAAAATATCCAAACTCTTACGCACTAGAATACTATAACAATAAAATAACATATAAAGAATTCATGAAAAAAATAGACAGTTGTGCAAAATCCTTAAAGGCCATCGGAGTAGAAGAAGGCGATGTAGTAAGTATCTGCATGCCAAACACACCAACCGCCCTAGTTATGTTCTATGCAATAAACATGATCGGAGCCATATCAAATATGATCCATCCCTTATCAAGTGAAAAAGAAATAGAACTTTACCTAAATAAAAGTAGTTCAAGCGTAATACTTACAATAGACTTTAACTATAAAAAAGTACTAAATATAATAAATAACACTAAAGTCTCAAAAGTAATTGTCTCATCCGCAGGATATGATCTAAAAGGACTAAAAAAATTCTTTTACCTAGGAAGAAATACAGACGTAACAAAAGGAGTAAAAAAAATTGGAGAAGTCTTCTTAAAAGCATTCCGCAACAGAGAAGTACTATCATATAAAAAATTCCTTCAAAGAGGCGAAAACTACTACGAAGAGCACTACGTAGATAAAACCGGAGACGATCCCGCAGTAATCCTTTACAGTGGCGGAACAAGCGGAACCCCAAAAGGAATCGTCCTAACAAATAAAAACTTCAACGCCCTTGCTCAAGGCGCTCACCTAATGTGCGATCCAGCCAAAGCCAAAGACTCAATTCTATCAATCATGCCAATATTCCATGGATTTGGACTCGGAGTATGCATCCATACGCCACTTTACATAGGAATGAAATGCATCCTAGTACCAACATTCAAAGCAAAGAAATTACTAAATTTAATAAGAAAAACAAAACCAAACTTCTTCGTCGGAGTACCAACCTTATTCGAAGCCCTATACATGTCAAAAAACATAAAAGAAAACGACTTCGAATCAATAAACGTACTAGTATCAGGCGGAGACGTCATGTCAGAAGAAAAAATAAAAAAATACAACGACTTCTTTAAAAAATATGGATCAAATGCCAAAATAAGAGTAGGCTACGGCCTAACCGAAGCAACCGCTGCAACATGTCTCGTTCCAAACAGTAACTACAAAGAAAACTCAATAGGAATACCATTTCCAGATACAATCTACAAAATAGTAAAAATAGGAACCACAAAAGAAGTAGACTACTTAGAAGACGGAGAAATATGTATAAGCGGACCAACCGTAATGAAATGCTACCTAGATGAAGAATCAGAAACAAATAACACCTTAAAAATACATAAAGACGGAAAACTATGGCTTCACACCGGAGACATCGGAACAATGGACAAAGATGGATTCATCTACTTTAAATCAAGATTAAAAAGATTAATAATCTCATCAGGTTACAACATCTATCCATCATATATAGAAGAAATAATAAATAAGCACGAATACGTATCATCATGCACAGTAGTACCCATTCCCCATAAATACCGCGGAGAAGTAGTAAAAGCCTACATAGTATTAAAAAAAGAAGTAAAAATAAACGAAGAAGTAGAAGAAGAAATAAAAAAATATTGCCAAAAATATATAGCAAAATACGCAATGCCAAAAATATTCGAATTCAGAAAAGAACTTCCTAAAACACTCGTAGGTAAAATAGCATACACAATACTAGAAGATGAATCAAAAGTAACCATAGAAGAAGAATTAAAAGAAAAACCAAAAAAAGAAAAGAAAAGTAAACACCCCAAATCAAATAAAAACAAAAAAGGAAGATAAAAATGAGTAAATATCCACAATTAGAAATAAATCTAGATAAATTAAGAGATAACATAAGAAAAATAAAAAAGCTATGTAAAGCAAGCAATATACAAGTAGCAGGAGTAATAAAAGGAGCAAATTCTCTTTTAGAAATAGCCAAAGTGTATGATGAAGAAAACGTATCATTTATAGCATCCTCTAGAATAGAACAATTAAAAAAAATAAAAGATAAGATAAACACACCACTTCTACTTACAAGACTACCAATGCTAAGTGAAGTAAAAGATGTTATAAAATATTCAAACATTAGCCTAAACAGTGAAATAGAAGTAATAAAAAAATTAAATAAAGAAGCCAAAAAACAAAATAAAATACACGAAGTAATATTAATGAAAGAAGTTGGCGACCTAAGAGAAGGCTATTATAGCGATGAAGAACTAATAAATGATGCACTATTTATTGAAAATAATTTAGACAACATTTCTCTAGCAGGCCTTGGAATAAATATAGGATGCTACGGCTCTGTAACGCCATCCAAAAAAACATTACAAAAACTAGTAGACACCGCAAAAAAAGTAGAAAAAGCACTAGGAAGAAAACTAAAATATCTATCCGGAGGCTCAACTTCATCCCTAACAAGAGTAATAGATAAAACAATTCCAAAAGAAATAAACCTCTTAAGAATAGGCGAGGCCATCCTAACAGGAAAAGAATTAGAAGAACTATACGGATGTAAAACAGAACTTAATAAAGACATATTCACATTAAAAGCAGAAGTAATAGAAATAAAAGATAAACCAAGTTACCCAGATGGAGAAATTCTATGCGATGCGTTTAGACATAAGCCAAAATATATAGATAAAGGAATAAGAAAAAGAGCCATCCTAGCAATAGGAAAAGCAGACTATGGTTATCTTGAAGGATTAATATCAAAAGATGAAGGAATAGAACTAATCGGAGCATCAAGCGATCATACAATCTTAGACGTCGAAGACTATAAAAAGAAAATAAAACTAGGAGACATCATAGAATTAAATATTCGTTATATACCAATGATATACTTAACAAATTCAAAAGAGATAAAAAAAGTATTCATAAGTGAGGAAAAAAATGGATAAAAGTTTTCACCAAATAGTATTAGAACTATATCTGCCATGTGAAGCATTATTTGTACTAGCAAACAGAGATCCAAAATCCTCTCCGCAGATAAAAAAATTCCTAGAAACACTAAAAAAAGATACAGACGATTTACTAAACTCATCAGAAAACTTCACCTATAAAAGTTTCCTAAAAAGTAAAAACAGACCCCATTTATTTGAACTAATTAGATATACTAAAGAAGAACTAATAGAAAAAAACTTTAGTAAAAGATTTGTCGAAGAACTAAGCACGCCTCTAGAAAGACTAGGATTCTCATACGGAACACCATTCACAAAAGAAGACATAGTAAAACTTACAGTGTTAGGATCCAAGTATAAAAAAGACATGCCTTTTAATCTTTCCTTAACAGAAGAAGAAATAAAAAACAAGAAAACAAGATAAATGAAAAATAAAACATTTATCTTTTTAATATACAAGAAATTATAATGTTTAAACTTGTCTGTTATGTCAATTTATGTTATATTATTAATATATTAAACATAAGTGTGGTGAAAAAATATGAACGAAGAAAACATGAACAATGAAGGATTAGAAAATCAAGAACTTCAAAATCAAACTCCCTCCGTTCCCCAAATAAACTTTCCAAGAGCAAATCCTCTAAACAATTTTGTAGGTCATCCTGCCCTTGGCTTAAATAGAAGAAATAATCAAAATAATGAAAATGAAGCCGGAAAAGGTGAACAAAACAAAAAAAGTAGTGATCCGAATGCGAAAAATAATAATGATATGCCAGGTGTTAAAAAAGATGATCCAAATGCAAAAACTAACAATGATATGCCCGGTGCCAAAAAAAATGATCCAAAAAATGATCCTGCTGGAATGCCTGGAAGAAAAAAAGGTGATTCACAAGATAATTCAGGAGCAATGCCTGGAAGAAAGAAAGATGATTCAAAAAAGAAAAAAGATGGCAAAAATAAAAAAGAAAACTCAAACATAAAAAAACCAGGAGAAAGAAAAAATAATAATCCATTATCAAGATTTAATCCCCTTAATAGACTAGGACTAGGAAGAAAGAAAGAATCAAAAACAGAAGGAGCAGCAGGAAATATAGCCAAAGGAGCAGGTAATAAATTAACTCAAGCCTTTCTAAAATTACCCCTTGTAGTTAAAATAAAAATTGTAGCAACAACTTCAATAGTACTTTTTTTAGCAATAGCACTTTTTATTCTAATCACAATACTTGGAGGAACAACAGCAGCCGTGGCAGCTTCTATATGTGATACATCTGATAGTGCCAACAATTATACTGCATATGGGGGATCTGCAAATATACAAGAATTTCTATGTAAATCACAGAAACCATTGGGGAAAAAAGGTTACCAGATAACAAGTGGGCCAGGACCAAGGTGGGGTAAAACTCATGCAGGAATGGATCTAGCAGCACCTATTGGAACACCAATATATGCAACTCAATCAGGAACGGTAATAGAAACTAATAATACATGTCCAACTCACGGAACAATATTTTGTAGCGGTAGCACCTGTTGCGGAGGGGAACTAGGTAATTATGTAAAAATACAACATGGTGATAGTGGAATTGTAACAATTTACATGCACATGGAAAAAGGTAGTGTAAAAGTAAGCGAAGGGGATAAAGTCGCAAAAGGTCAAAGAATTGGCTCTGTTGGTTCCTCTGGCCATTCAAGTGGGGCTCACCTTCATTACCAAGTAAATGTAAATGGAACATATACTGACGCAGTTTCAGATTATTTTGGTGAATACGAAAATTTTAAAAAACAATGTGGTAGCGAATGGGATGGAGAATTAGCGGGAGACAGTGCTAATGCTAAAAATGATGACACGTCAGACACTTCATCAGATATCTCATCAGATGATGACACTTCATCAAGCGGTAGCGAATGTTGTGAATCAACTAGTGGCGATGGAACAACATCAACTGAAGAATATTGCCCAAACGGTATAACAGTTTCAGGAGTAGGAACACTAGATTTTGAAGAATATGTAGCGGGAGTAGTTTCACATGAAAATGCTTACAAAAGTGAAAAAGATCCAAAAAATAATGAAGCAATGAAAGCACAGGCAATTGCAGCCCGAACATATGCAATTAAATTAACTGATAACTGTTCTAAAAAAATAGGAAACAGTACAAATTCCCAAATGTATTCAAAAGCAAGCAAGCGGGCTACAAAGGCCACAAATGAAACGCGAGGATCTGTGTTATTATATAAAAATAAAGTTTTTCTTTCAGAGTATGATTCTTTTTGCGTTGATGATAGTGACTGTCCAGGAGCAACTTGTACATCTACATCATGTACATCTACATATATAAAAATTCCATCAAAAGAAAAACACACACTTGTTCTAGATAAAAGATTTATCTGGAGAACACTTCCTGGGCAAGGCCATGCGCATGGAATGAGTCAACTTATTGCTAATCAGTTGCAAGATGAAGGAAAAAAATACGATGAAATCTTAAAATTCTTTTATGCAGATGGAGTTGAAATAACCAATGCAAAAGGAGGAAGTTGTTCCATTGGCGGAGATGGTTTCTCTGGAAAAATCAAGAAATATTATCAAAATGATTATAGTAATCCCTACTGCTCAGGAAGTGCAACTATAGCCAATAGTGGATGTGGCCCAACAGCAATGGCTATTGTGGTTTCATCATTACTAGGAGAAGATCACGATCCTGTTGAACTTGCAGAATACGCTTGTAAAAATGACTATGTTACCAGTTTAGGAACAGAATGGGTCTTCTTTGGAAAAGTAGCTAAAAAATATGGATTAAAAGTAAAAGAAATATCTAAAGATGATGATAATACTGACAAAAGCAGTGATGAAGTTATTGCAGCATTGAATACCGGTAAAAAATTAGTCATTGTTTCCGTAGACAAAAAACCATTTACAAATGGAGGGCATTTCATAGTTCTAACTTCGTATAAAGATGGAGAAGTTTTTGTACAAGACCCGAACAAGCAAAATAAATCAACAACATTTTCATTTGAAAAAGTTGTAGTACCTGCAGCAAAGGAATATTTTATAGTTTCAAAAGGATAGGTGATTGAAATGAAAAAATTTATAATATTACTAATTTTAGCATTTACCATGACAGGTTGCGCTGCAACTGCAAACATAAACATAGATAAAAATGAAATTACAGAAGAATACATAATAAAAGGTAATAAATCAGATTATAGCAATATAAAAGAAAATGCAACCTTTCCAGTTCCTCTATACTATGATGCAGATTTATCAAACCCATACTCAAATAGTGGAGAAAAAGAAAGTGGTGTAGATTACTATGACGTTGTAGCAGATGATACAAACAGAAAAATAACAATAAATGGCAAATTTAGCCTAGATAACCATATACGTTCATCAGCAGTTAGAAATTGTTTTAGATACTACAATATAGTAAATACCGAAATTACAGATGAAAAAGAATTTTCTACAAGTAACGGCCTTACATGTGCATTTTCAAACTTTACTGTAAATATCAAAACTCCATACAAAGTTACCTCTAATAACGCTGATAAAGTAGATAAAAAAAACAATATATATACATGGAAATTTACTGATAAAAATTCAACAGAAAAGGGAATAGACATAACAATAAATTTTTCGAAAAAATATAATCAAGTTAGTAAACCAAATCAAAGTTCTAATAATGGAAAAGAAACAGAAAAAAAGGAAGAAAATACCAGCAAAACTATCTGGCCAATTGTTATAGTACCATTATCAATTTTAATAGTAGTTGCCGGCATAGTTTTAAAAAAGAAAAAAGATAAGGCTTCAAGTTTGTAGGAGGATTTATATGAAATTTAAATATCTATATCTATTTATAATATGCTCTATAATTGGAATTTCAAGTGCAAGTGCAAGTAGCATCGAATATAATTTAACAATAGATGAAAATATGAATTTTACAGAAAATAACATTTATAAAGTGAAAGAAACAGAATTAGAAAAGTCAAATAGTTACGACTTCTTAACCTCAGTTGTAAAAGATAGCATTTATTTCAATGAAGATAATAAAGTAAAATACACCAAAAGCAGAAAATACTCAAATGGAGTATATACTGTTACTTTAAAAAACAAATACTCTCCTGTTTTCTTAACAGGAAGTAGGATAATACAAGAATGTTTCAGTAAGATCAACTACGATTACACAGACGATTATATATCCATTGTAGCAAGTTCACCATTTTATTGCTTACACAGAGCAGATTCCATAAAAATAAATATAAAAACATCCTTAAATGTTGTAAGTAACAATGCATATTCAAAAAGTAATAATACTTATACCTGGACACCTAAAGACAAAGACTTTGATTTGTCCTTTAAAATATCGAAAAAAACGGAATCAGATTCAAAAGATAATTCTCCTGGTGAAACTGGTGCCACGGGAAATACAGATACGGTAGATACATCAACTAAAGAAGAAAAAACAAAAAAAAGTCCTCTAAGTATCATCATTACAATAGTGGTATTAGGTATTGCTTTCATAATTCTACTTATTATTTTAAAAAATTTAAAAAATAAAAAAGATAATTTAAATCAAATTTAGTATAAAATATCAAAATCCTTCCAAAATAGAAATGGGAGGATTTTTATGAAGAAAAGAATATTATTATGTTTTTCATGTATTATGGCAATAATTCTTTTAAGTGGTTGTTCTATGAGCAATACACCAACGAAAAAAGTAGAAAAATTCTTAGATAATTATAAGAATCAAGATGAAACTGTACTTACTCAACTTAAAGATATGGTTGACGCAGACACTTTAATGACAGATGATCAAAAAGAAACATACACTGGCATTTTAAAAAGACAATATAAAGATCTAACATACGAAATTAAAGATGAAAAAATAGATGGCGACAACGCCACTGTTACTGCAGAAATTGAAGTTTATGATTATTATAAGATAAATAAAGATGCTGAAACCTATTACAATGATAATCCTAATGAATTTAAGGACACAAAAGACAGTGTACTTGACGATGCTAAAGATACTGTAAAAGACGCCGCAGATACAGTAAAAGATGCTGCCAAAGGCGCTGCTGACACAGTAAAAGACGCAGCCAAAGATGCAAAAGATGCTGTAACAGGAACTACTTCAGATTCTAAATACGTTGGTTATAGACTAGACAAATTAAAAGAAGCAAAAGACAGAGTTAAATACACAATAGATTTTACCCTAACAAAAATAGACAACGTTTGGACTCTTAATGACATCGATGACGTTACAAGACAAAAAATACATGGACTATATGAACACTAGAAATAGTGTTTTTTTATGTATGATAATTTGTCAAATTAAGCACTGCACTTGTTATTAATTATCATACAAAAAAAGTTGCCTAAGCAACCTCTAATTATTTTCAAACAAACCAACTGCCTCACTTATAGGAAGAGAAAATACAATCCCATTTCCTTTAGTTTTAAGCCCAGTATCCTTAACAATAGAATTCATAATATTCTTCTTAAGTTTATTCTCAGTAACAATTAAAACGATATCCTTTTCAGGTTCAATAGTAAAACCTAAAAACTCTTTTTTCTTATCATTTTTCAAAAGGCTTCTTCCTCTTATAAGAGTACCTCCAAAAGCCCCAGACTTTTTAGCAGCATTCATCACATTATCAGCATGCCCTTCATTAGCAATAGCAACCACCAAATGATACTCTTTTTTATTCTTATTTTCATCTTTAGTTATATTAACTTTATCATTTTTATCTTTAATCATATCTTTCTCCTTACTTAAATTATCAAAAATATATTTAGTAGAACTTGAAAGCGGTACCACAAAACAAATACCATTTCCATGACTCTTCAAATTAAGTTCTTCAGAAATCGAGTCAAGTATCTCCTTCCTCATATTAGAATTAATAAGAGAAAAATATATATACTTCTTTACATCCTCAAGCCCAAAATACTCAAGAAGAGAATCAGAAGCCGTACCCTTTGCAAACGTAACTAAATTAAATGGCATATCATACTTTTCATATATTCCCTTTAAAAATTTATCATTCTTTACATTCGTAATAACAAAACATAACTCTATCATAACGTACTCCTCCAGTCATACTCAACAACCTCTTCATTAATATTCTTATATATTTCTTGCCTAGTTTTAAACTTAAATATAATTCCAAGCACCTGAACAGTAATAAGAGGACTCATTGCAATAAAAGATATAAGACCAAAAGCATCAATCATTACATCCCCACCAAGAAATGTACAAATACCAATCACAAATGGTAAAATAAACGTCGCCGTAAGTGGCCCACATACCGAACCTCCCGCATCAAAAGCAAGAGCAGTAAACATCTTTGGCGCTATAAATGTAAGAATAATTGCTATCAAATAAGTAATTACCAGAATATACATAATAGTAGTGTGACTAATAACTCTAAATACAGAAAGACAAATAGCAAGAGCAACCCCAATAGATAAAGTAATTCTCATCATCTTACTAGTAACACTTCCCTCAGTAATTTCCTCAACTTGATTAGTAAGAATCTTAACTGCAGGTTCTGCAAAAACAACCAAAAATCCAATAATCATTATAAAAGGAAATATGTAATATTTATAATCTAAATCAATAAACATCTGACCCATAAGAAAACCAGTCTTCATAAAGCCAACATCAACACCAGTTAAAAATAAACAAAGTCCTAAAAAAGTAGCAACCAGTCCAATACCAATTTTCTTTATCTGTTTTCTAGTAAAAGCATCTTTCTTAATCATATTAAATACTAAGAAAAGTGCAATAATCGGACTAAGCGATATAAAAACATTCTTAATACATTCAAGTAACTTCTCAGTATACTGCATCATAAGAGGTAAATCACTAGTATAAATAGAACTATCAAAATTACTCTCACCAGCAAAAAACAAACTAAGAAGTAAAACCGCAATCTTAGGTCCAACCGCACAAAGTCCAATAAGACCAAAAGTGTCACTTTGAGAATTACTATCAGTTCTAAAAGAAGTAAGCCCAATACCAAGAGCAAGTATAAAAGGCACACTAATAGGACCCGTAGTAACCCCACTAGAATCAAACGAAACAGGAACAAAATTACCAGGAGCAAAGAAAAGAAGAGCAAAAGTTATTCCATAACAAATAATTAAAATAGTCCTCAAATTAAGACCAAAAATAATTTTTGAAGACGCAAGAGCAAGCATAATTCCAACACCAATCGCAACACATATAATAAGCAAATTAGTAGGAATACTAGAAATCTGATCAGCAAGAACCCTAAGATCAGGCTCCGCAACCGTTATCATAATTCCAATCAAAAATGAAATACCAACAATAAGCCATATCTTCTTACTCTTAATTAAATGATTTCCTAATCTCTCTCCAATCATCATCATAGATAAATCCGCTCCAAAAGTAAACAAACTTATCCCAATAATAAGAAGACCAGAACTAATTAGAAAAGACAAAATAGTCATCTTATCAATTCCAAAAAGCAAAGCAACTATCATAACAATAATACAAATAGGTATAATAGCAAGCACAGTCTCCTTAAAACTATTTTTCAAATTTTCTATCATTAACATCACCATTATAAGTTTAACATAAAAAGTGCTCAATTACAAAAATAAAAAACATAAATGTTAAATAAATTTAACATACTTTCCAAAGCAATTTGGTAGATTAAAAACCATATATTTATGATTTCCTTCGTAATCTCTATAATAAACGCAAAAAGTCTATCATTCTTGCACATCTGTTCTTGGTGGAACTAAAAATAAAAAAATCAAATCAAATCAAATAATCAGTAAATTATACAAACCTAAATATAATTTACTTTTTTTCTATCTTGAAAAAAACAAAATAAAAGTATATAATAAAACATATAAATATAAGAAGTAGGTAATGTTATGGAAGAAATATTAAATAAAATAAAACAAAAAGAAAAAATAGAATATAACTTGCTAGAAAAAACCTTTAATGATTATTTAACCGATAAATTAGAAGAAGAAAAAATGACAGAAATATTAAAATACATTTGCACGTACGGACTATGTGAAGAAAATATTTTAGATTTAACAGATATTTTCGTAAAAAGTGGCACAACACTAGGAGAAAACTATAACTACCTAGATAAACACTCAACCGGTGGAGTCGGGGACAAAACAAGTCTAATAGTCCTTCCCATTCTAGCAAGCCTAGGAATAAAAATATCAAAAATGAGTGGAAAAGCACTTGGTTATACCGGAGGAACCATCGATAAACTAAATAGCATCGGTGTAAAAACAGATCTTACAAATGAAGAAATAAAAAAATCATTAGAAAACTGCAACATGGTAATATCATCCCAAACCAAAGATCTATGTCCAATGGATAAAAAAGTATACGCTCTAAGAGACAAAACAAACACAACAAACTCCATAGAACTAATAGCAATCAGCATAATGAGTAAAAAAATAGCAAGTGGAGCCGGAAAAATCCTCATAGATATAAAAGTAGGAAAAGGATCCCTAGTAGGAAACATAGAAAACGCTAGGCGCCTAGCAAAACTAATGATTAAAATTGGAAAAAAATATGATAGAAAAGTAGTATGTATGCTAACAAGAATGGACGAACCACTTGGAAACAACATCGGAAATAAAACCGAAATACTAGAAGTCATAAAAGTACTAAAAAATGAAGAAAAAGGCCCTCTTAGAGAACTAGTACTAAAAATGGCAGCCATCATGTATCAAATGGAAACAAATGCCAATAAAAAAAAGTCCTATCATGAAGTATTAAGTGCTCTAAATACTCAAAAAGCCTATGAAACATTTAAAAAATACGTTACATATCAAGGAGGAAATTTAAATATAAATTTAGTTTCTCCAAAATACTTAGTATCCAAAAAAAGCGGTTACATAAAAGAAATAGACGCTAAAAAAGTAGGACTCATCTGTAATGAATTAAAAGAAAATAATAACCAATATGACGCCGGAATAATATTAAAAATAAAAAAAGGAGATTACATCCAAAAAGAAAAATTACTCGGAGAATTCTATGGAAACAAAGAAACAGATATAAATAAATTCTATGACTGTCTTAAATATTCTCATTTCAAAAGAAAAAACAAAGACATAATAATAGATATAATTTATTGAAAATAAAAGAAAAATATGATAATATCATTATATAAAGGAGTGAAGTAAAATGAATAAATTCTGTCCAAATTGTGGAGAACCATTAAAAGAAAATACTAACTTTTGCGGTAAATGTGGAACAAGTCAAACAAATGAAATAAATAATGTAAACAATAATCAAAAATCAAAACTAGCAGCAGGCCTTTTAGGAATATTCCTAGGAGCATTCGGAGTACATAACTTCTATTTAGGTTACAATGAAAAAGCAGTAGCACAACTTCTAATAACAATACTATCCTGTGGTATTCTTTCAGTTGTATCAGGAATATGGGGCCTAATCGAAGGAATATTAATACTAACAGATTCAATAACTGTAGACGCTGAAGGTAATAAATTACGTGACTAAAGAAAATAAAATTATTTTATTATATATGATACTACTCGTATTCGGAATACTAGTAGTATTTATTTTAAATATAAAATGCCCAATAAAATTAATTACAAATATTCCTTGCCCAGGATGTGGACTAACAAGAGGATTTAAAGCCTTATTAAACTTAGATATAATAAGCGCTATAAAATATAATGTACTAACACCTTTCATATTTATATTCTTTCTAATATCAACTATACTTATAATAATAGATCTAATAACAAAAAATAATCATTTAGAAAAATTCTTATATAAATTATCAAACCACTACAAAACCCTAATATCATTAGTAGCAATAAGTTACATAATAAATTTAATAAAATAAATAACTATTTTTCAAAATAACCACTTATAAATTTAGTATTTGTTTATTTCTAGTTTCCCCTTTAAAACAAAGAAACAATTATATTATAAAAATTAAAATATAGGTTGCTTATATAAATAAATTTATGATAAAATTAAATAGTAAAATACTAAGGAGGAAATTCTATGCAAGTAAAAACAAAGAAATATTATATATCTTTAATTATTGCTATAGTAGGACTTTTATCTATAATATCAGGTTCAAGTTATGCAATATTAAAAGGAAGTAGTACTGCATCAAAAGAACAAGTAATAAAATCAGGTAATTTAGAACTTACATTAACTGAACATTTTGAAACAATGAATAAACCATTATCAGTATTAAAAGATGAAGATGGATTACTACAAGAAGAAACATATAGTTTCAATGTAAAAAATACAGGAAGCGGTACAGCAAAGTATAACTTAAAATTAGTAAATAGTGCTCCTAGCAGTTATACAGGTTCTCTTATAAATGATAAATATATAAAAATAGGAATAGAAGTAAATGGAAAAGAAAAAGGTCCATATACATTAAGTGAAGCAAAAAATATAATAGATAAAGAAGTAATATATAAAGGAGAAGTAGTACCATATAAATTAAGAATATGGCTTAATAGTGCAAAAGAAAGTGAATTAGAAAATTTAGAAGATGCTAAAGTATATCTAAAACTAGAACTAGAAATAGAACAAAGTATGGGACAAAAATCTATAGATACAAGCGGAGCAAATGCACCAGAATTAACAGAAAATATGATACCAGTTTATTATGATGAAACAAAAAGTGTCTGGAAAAAAGCAGATGTAAAAAATATGGATTCTGATTATAGATGGTATGATTATAATAATAAAATATGGGCGAATGCAGTAACTGTTACAGAAAAAAATAGAAGTAAATATTTAGAAGCAATATCTGGGACAGAAATACCAATGGATGATATAAATACAATGTGGGTATGGATTCCAAGATATACTTATACATATTTAAATACAAATACACCAGAAGAAATAAAGATAAAATTTGAAAAAGGAACTAATAGTAGTGGTACTATAAAATGTACAGATACAGCAACAGGAACATCCTCTACTTCAGAAACATGTACAGATACAACAAATGGAAGTTTAAAAGCAGGAACATCAACCTACACTCATCCAGCATTCTGGTGGGATAAAGATGATGATAATGTAAGAGATTCTGGAGAAGAACTAACAGGAATATGGGTAGGAAAGTTTGAAATATCTAGTGGGCAAATAATAAAACCAAATGTGGAATCATTAAGAAGTACAATTGTAAGTGCACTCTATAATAACATATATAATATGAGATCAAGTGGAAACAATTTTGGATTTAGTGGAGCAGATGAAACACATATGATGAAAAACATGGAATGGGGAGCAGTTGCTTATCTTTCTTACTCAAAATATGGAAGATGCACTAATGGAACATGCACTGAAGTTACAATAAATAATTGTAATAGTTATATAACAGGAATTGGAGCAGATACAATAAGTGCAACTGAAAGTTCTACAACATGTACAACAGATGCAAATAAATATAATGGAGAAAAAGGAGTACTATCATCAACTACTGGAAATATATATGGAATATACGATATGAGTGGGGGAGCATGGGAATATGTAATGGGTAACTTAGTAAATTCGTCAGGGGCAATGTACTCTAGCAGGTCAGGATTTAGTACATATCCAAATAAAAGATATTATGATAAATATAGTTATGGAACAAGTGATACAGAATATACAAAAGGAAAACTAGGGGATGCTACCATAGAAATGGCCCCATCAAATAGTTCAACTTGGTATTCAGATGACGCCGTCTTCCCATACTCTTCTGGTTCTTGGTTCGTGCGTAGTGGTGGTTACCCCAATAATTCCAGTGCAGGTTTGTTCTTCTTCGGCATGTATGATGGTGCTGCAAACCCGACCTACTCTGCACGTACTGTAATAAGTAATTTAAGTTAAATTAACAAGGTCAGAAAAAATATAAAATTGGAATATTAAATTATGAAAACATTAAGTATGTTAATCTTGAATTAAGTGATGCTATAAATACTAGATTTGAAGATAACAACAAAATATATGAAAGTAAATAATTATATTAATTTTCTATTAGATTTAACAAAAAAACGATTAAATAATTAACCGTTTTTTTTCATAGTTCTAATTTCTTTATTAGAAAGAGAAACCTTTTCTCCGTTTTCTAGAGTTACTACTTGTAGGTTTAATTTTTGTTTCTTTTTAGTACTATTTAACGCTTTAGAACGAATATTTTTAACATTTGGTTTTCTATTAGATTCATTTTTTGCCATGATATTTCCTCCTTTTCTTTAAAGCATTATAAATTTATCATAAATTATAATTAAAGTCAACTTTTAAGTGTAAAATAATTATAAAAATTAAAATATATATTGCTTATATAAATAAAATTATGATAAAATTAAATGGTAAAATACTAAGGAGGAAAATCTATGCAAGTAAGAACAAAGAAATATTATATATCTTTAATTATTGCTATAGTAGGACTTTTATCTATAATATCAGGATCTAGTTATGCAATATTAAAAGGAAGTAGTACTGCATCAAAAGAACAAGTAATAAAATCAGGTAATTTAGAACTTACATT
>CAKONI010000001.1 GCA_934097105.1 uncultured Bacilli bacterium | reverse complement strand
AAACCTTTGTGGAATTTCTAAATCACCATGATGATTATAATATACCTTTGCTAGTTCATATTTCTTATTCCATTCTTCTGCAAACTTATTTGTTTCAAACCGCATTCCTACTTGCTTTAGTAGTTCTATACGTTTATCACTAAGTTTATAATCAAAATTACCCTTAAATACTCGTCTTTGATTTTTTATCCAAGTACCTAATGAAATACCATTTTCATCAAACTCATATCCATTTATTGTTTTAAAACTTTGCGGAATCTCTAAATTGCCATGATGTTCATAATATGTTTTCGCTAACTCATAATAATCTTCCCATTTCATTGTTAATCTATCCATAACATATCTTAACATCTCAAACAAATCTTGATTCTCTATTTCAATATCAAATGATGCATCTCTAATTCTCGTTCGGTTATGACTTCTTAAACCTTTTGCTTCTATATCCTTAATTCTATCTCTTAAATTATTTTCAAGTTCCTTTATAAAGCCATAATTATTTGTTAAATCAATAACAATCGGAGCCACTAACTTCTCAATTATTTCTTCTTTACTCATATCATCTTTTATTAAAATATCCTTCTTTAAGCACATATCAATTAACTGCTCTTTCGAATACTTTTCTAACTTTTCAAATCTATCTTTCGTATCACCACGAACAGACAAAGCCCTACCTAATTGTTCAAAATACACTATATCAGAAGTTGTTCCTCTTCCCATTATTACTCCATCAACATCAGGAGCATGAATACCCTCATTATATTGATTAATTGCAAACATTACTCTAAGTTTATTCTTAGCACTCTTACCATCTAACGTAACATCATCATAAAAAGCCTCTCTATTAAGTTTACCCTTATCTTTCATTTTGCTAGTTGATGTATATATTACAATATCATCTAAAGGCACAAAATCTCTAAACCACTGAGTAGCCTGCTCTTTAATAGTCTCTATGTTATTAGTGCCATCCTCCGAATATGGCGGACAAAAATATATATACTTTCCATTCGGTTTCATACTTCTTTTTAAAACATCAGAAATACCAGGAGCCTCATGTATTCTTCTTTTCACATCTCCAAGTATTGCCATGTACTTTTGATACTCTCTCGTATTAGCATCCAAATTCCTTACTTTCTCCTCAAGTTTACTTTCCATTCCAATTAAATTAGTATATGCACTTTTATATATAGGCTTAGGTAAAACTCCATCCATCATTGCATCACACAAATCATATCTACTTTCTATTTTTCCAGAAAACAACTCATTAGTATCAGGATTAGCCATATCCCTTTCATAAGAAGTTCCCCTACCTCTAACAGTATAAGCAGTCATACCAAAAATCTTCATTTCAGGATGAGTCTCTACCATTGTATTAATTCTATCACCCCAAACAGGCGCACCAATATGATGAAATTCATCAAGTACTAACAAATCACAATCTATATTTGTAATCTCCTCTGAAGACAAATTTGTAAAACTTTGATAAGTCCTAAACTCTAAATTAGGAAAATCCCTTTTTAAATCCAAATTAGGATTATCCTCAATTATTTTATTTATATGCTCCTTTATTGCTTCAGATGGTACAACATAAACTATTTTTTTATCCTTATTATCATAAGCAAGTTGTAAAGCATTATATGACTTCCCCGTACCAGTCGCATGAACTATACCAACTACATCATTTCCATCATCAAAAAATTTTTTTTATAGTCCTATAACTATCAGCATTATGATCATATAATCCTACAGTTTGAAACTCATTACTATTCATAATTCCATTCCTCATACAACCTAATATCAACAAAATTCTTACCAGAAATAGTTTGCTCAATTATTTCCACCAAATCATTTTTCATAATATGAGAATTTTCCTCATCCTGCTCCATTTCAATTACCTTTATACCCTCATCAGTCATCACTTTAAAACCTATATTAGTCCTATCCATAACATCTAATAAATCACCACTTTTATACTGCTCTGGAATATATACCTCCACCACTTTACCTATTACTTTATTCATAATTACATCTCCCACAAATCATTCATGTATTTATTATAACAAAAAGTGAAGAAAAATCTTCATAGATAGTAAAACTATATACCTCTAATTGACTTTACTTCATCATTTTCACTAAGTTTATTAAGAATTCTATGTTCAAACTTTTTAATATAAAAATCTGTAGTTCCAAAAAAATCCCTAAGTTTAGCACGAGACCAACACTTATTTCCAATAAACCCAAATCTAAACATAAGGTATTTAATCTCAATATCTTCTAAACCACTAATAGCATTCTTCAAAGACATAAGATTCTCCTTATTACAAACAAAATCTTCAACACCATTTTGATCATCACAAGAAGAAAAATTCAAAATAGTAGCATCCTCACTATCTAAATAATCATCTTCAAAAGATAAAACCTCTTCACTAGCATTCATAATTTGCTTAACATTTTCCTCATCATACCCAGAAATAGTAGCAAGTTCTTTAAAAGACGGCGCCTCTTCGCTTACACTAGAAATCTTCTCTTTTAATTGATTAATTTCATCAAGCCTTTTACAAGCAGAAACAGGAATTCTAACCACTCTACTTTTATTATCAACTGCACGTTTAACAAACTGATCAATCCAAAAACTAGCATAAGTAGAAAACCTAGTACCAAAATCAGGATCAAACTTCTGAGCAGCCTTCATAAGACCCATATTACCTTCTTGAATTAAATCAAGAAAATCTAAACCACAAGTATCATAACGCTTAGCAATAGGAACCACAAGTCTAAGATTAGAATTAATCATCTTTTCCAAAGAAGCACTATCACCATTTTTTACTCTCCTAGCAAGTTCGTACTCTTCCTCCTTACTAAGACGAGGAATTTTATTTACTTCCTGTAAATATTGACAAGTAGAATCCTCTAAATCTAATTTTTCTTCATCAGCACTATTCCTTGTATCAAAAGAAAACCCACGAGAAACAAATTCCTCTTTCACAAATTTAATAGCCATAGAAAACTCCTCAAAATTATCACTATCAACAAATTCACAAACTACGTTTTCTAAATCATCACTATTAATTATAGCATCTTTAGATAAACCTAAATTTTCAATATAAGAAATAATCCTATCAACACTTCTCATTTCCATAAAAACACCCCATTTACATATCTTTTAATTTTCTAACTTTTCTATTATCTCTTAATTTATTAAGAGCCCTAAGTTCAATCTGTCTAATACGTTCTCTACTAACATTTAAAATATCGCCAATTTCTCGAAGAGTATAAGGCCTATTATCAACAAAACCAAATCTATACAAAATAATTTTAGCCTCTCTTTCAGAAAGATTACCAATGATTTCTTGCAAGCGTATAGCAATATCATCATCACAAATAGTATCCTCAACAGACTTCGAATTTTCATCAGCAACAAGTTCCATAGGTGTTATCTTATCAAACTCACCAGAAGGTTTATCTAAACAAACAGGTTCCATGCTAGCACATAATAATTCTTCAATATGTTTTTCATTATAACCAGAAAGTTTTGCTAATTCTTCATAGGTAGGTTCCCTTCCATATTCATCAAAAAAGTTATCCTTAAGTTTAGAAATCTTATCAATTCTTTCCCAAGCAAAAATTGGAATTCTTATATTTCTACCAAAATTATAAATAGAACGTCTAACCTTTTGTCTTATCCAAAGAGTAGCATATGTTGAAAATTTATAACCTAAATCAGGATTAAACTTTTCTATCGATCTCATAAGGCCAAAATTACCCTCTTGAATTAAATCTAGAAAATCCAAACCACGTCCAACATATTTTTTTGCAACTGAAACAACAAGTCTAAGATTAGAATTCATCATTTTATCAAAAGCATCCTCATCACCCTGTTTTGCCCTTGTAGCAAGTTCACTCTCCTCTTTCTGCGTAAGCAAAGGATACCTAGCAATTTCATGTAAATATTGTTTAACAGAATCCCCATAATAAAAATCAGAATCATCAAGATTTTCTAAAGAACTTTCCTTAAAAGAATAACCTCTAAAAGTAAGTTTATCCTTAACAACATCAATCACCTTAGAAGAAAACTCAAGATCTTCAAGTCCAACAAGTTCACAAATTTTATCCTCAAGCACGTCCATATCAACTACAGAACCCTCAAAAATACCAGAATTTATAAAATAATTAACAAGTTTTTCCGCAATAACATTTGCATCCATAAAAATCCCCCTTCTCAAAGTAAGCAATATTCTACCACAAAACAAGAAAAAAATCAAGAAAAAAAAGAACTAACGAAGTTCTTCCTCAATCCTCATTAGTTCATTATATTTACAAATCCTATCCATTCTCGATAAAGATCCCGTCTTTATTTGTCCAAGACCAAGACCAACCGCAAAATGGGCAATAAATGCATCATCAGTTTCACCACTTCTATGAGAGATAATTGTTTTATAACCCCACTTTTTAGCACAATTAATTGTATCAATCATCTCACTAACTGTACCAATTTGATTAGCCTTTAGTAAAATAGCATTACCTGCCCCCATTTCATGTCCCTTTTCCAAATACTTTTTATTAGTAACAAACAAATCATCTCCAACCAGTTGCACCCTATCACCAATCAAATCAGTAAGCATCTTAAATCCCTCAAAATCACTTTCCACAACAGGATCTTCAATCGAAGCAATTGGATACTTACTAATCAAATCCTCATAATAAGCAAAAAGTTCATCACGCGAATATTTTTTACCATCAATATGATAAAAACCATCCTTATAAAGTTCCGAAGCCGCAACATCTAAAGCAATAAAAACATCCTTACCAAAAGTATAACCCGAAACAAAAACCGCACTCTTAATCAAATCAAGCGCCTCATAATTATCCTTAACAAAAGGTGCAAATCCGCCCTCATCACCAACACCAGTAAAATAACCCTTTTCTTTCAAGATATTTTTTAAATTATGAAAAATTTCACTACCCATTCTTATTCTCTCTGAAACAGAATCAGCAATAGGAATAATCATAAACTCTTGAAAATCCAAATTATTATCCGCGTGCGCTCCACCATTTAAAATATTCATCATACAAATAGGAAGCTCTCTATCATTACCTAAATATTCATACAAACTAACTCCCTTACATTTACTAGCAGCCTTAATACAAGCAAGCGACACACCTAAAATAGCATTCGCACCAAGATTACTCTTATTAAAAGTACCATCACACTTAATCATAGCGTCATCAATCCCACTTTGATCAAAAACATCATGACCGGTAAGAAGTTCTCTCAAAACTGTATTAACATTTCTAACAGCCACACGAACTCCCTTACCTAAATAGCGTTTTTCACCATCACGAAGTTCCAAAGCCTCATTACTTCCAGTAGAAGCCCCACTAGGAACACTAGCACGTCCCAAAATGCCATTTTCCAAAATAACATCAACCTCAACCGTAGGATTACCCCTAGAATCTAAAATCTCTCTTCCAATAATATTATTAATTTTCATAAAAGCCTCCTAAAATATTTTACTCTTATAAAAATATTATATAATAAAACTTGCATTTTTTCAAAAAAAAAGATATTATATAAATATAAAAGATAAGGAGGGATAATTTGAAAATAGTAAAATTAACACCTGAACAATTCGACAACTTCTCAAATAATCATCCACTCCACACATACTATCAAACATCAGCCTATGCAAACCTCATGCACGAAGAAGGATACGAACCACATTTTTATGGTTTTATAAACGATCAAAACATTCTAATCGGCGCATCACTTATCCTAATACAAAAACTATTTCTAGGATATAAATTCGCCTACGCTCCAAGAGGCCCTTTAATAGATTATGATAACAAAGACTTAATAATAGATGTCTCCAACAAATTAAAAAAATTCCTAGCCAAAAATAGCATCGTATTTTTAAAAATAGACCCCCCTGTTGTAAACAACAAAAGAGACAAGAACGGAAACATCCTAAGAAGTCCATATACAAACGATTTAGTACCATTTCTTATTAAAATTGGATACGACTACTACGGAGACAATAAATTCTTCGGAACAGAAAAACCACGTTGGAATGCCATACTAAAAGTAACCGGTTCCAGCGCAACACTATTCGAACACTTCGAACCAAGTGTAAAAAACAAAATAAGAAAAGCAGTCTCAAGAGGAGTCGAAATCCTACAAGGAAATCAAAACGACATAGAAATATTCTACAAATTCATTGCAAAAAAGCACTACAGAAAACTAAATTATTATAAAAAATTCGCCGAAGTATTTGGAAACAACTTCGAATTATACTTCGCCAAACTAAATACCGAAGCATATTTAAATAACATAAAATTAATATATGAACAAGAACTACAAAAAAACGAAGAACTAAATAGAGAAATACAAGAAGCAGGACTAAAACACAAAATAAGCACAAAACTTACAAACTCAAAAATAACATCCGACAAAGTCCTATCAATATATAAAAAAGAACTAGAAACAGCCTCAAGTCTATTCTCAAAAAATCCCCAAGGAATAATAATAAGTGCCACTGCAATTATAATAGAAAAACATGGTGTAGAACTAATAATTGAAGGTCAAAACCCAACATACAAATTATATTATCCAACATTCCTAACAAAATGGTACATCATAGACAAATACTCAAAACTCGGGGCCGTCTACTTCGATCTAAATGCAATAACCGGATTCTTCAGCACAACAAACAACAACTTCAATGGCCTAAACGAAATGAAACTAGGTTTCGGCGCAGAAGTAACCGAATACATTGGAGAATTTGATCTAGTAATTAACAGAACCGCATACCTACTACACAAAAAAGGAAAATTCGGAAAAAAGAAAAAAACAGAAAAATAAAATGATGCCAAAACAAGACTAGTGAAAAAGTAGTCTCATGTCAAAAATGCACCGTTTTTTTGTTATAAAATTTCATGCTCCAAACTAGCAAAATATAAAGCAGTCCTAACCATTTGATGAGAATATCCCATCTCATTATCATACCAAGCAACAACCTTAACAAGTTGTCCTAAAGGCGTATCCAAAACATCCGTAAGCAAAAGATCAACAACCGCACCATAACTACTACCAATAATATCACTAGAAACAATAGGATCATAAGTAGCGTCTAAAACTTCGCTCTTGGCATTAATAAACTGATTATTAATCGTAGAAACATCAACCGGACGAGAAAGTTCAAGAACTAAATCCACACAAGAGCCATCAGACACTGGAACTCTCATAGAAGTCCCCTTAAGTTTCCCCTCAAGACTAGGCAAAACAAGTCCAATCGCCTTAGCAGCACCAGTCGAAGTAGGAACTATATTAACAGAAGCCGCCCTACCACGTCTTGCTTCAATATCCTTTCTATGCGCAACATCAAGAACAGTTTGATCATTAGTATAAGCATGAATAGTAGTCATAAATCCCCTATTAATAGTAAAATTATCATCAAGAACCTTTAAAACAGGAGCCAAACAATTAGTAGTACAACTAGCAGCACTAATAACTTTCTCATCACCAGTTAAAGTATCCTCATTCACACCATACACAACAGTCTTAACATTACCCTTACAAGGTGCAGACACAATAACCCTTTTAGCGCCCGCCTTAATATGCAAATTAGCGCCCTCCTCAGTAACAAACTTACCACTACACTCAAAAACCATATCAATACCAAGTTTGCCCCAAGGAAGAGAAGACGGATCACCTTCGGCATAAACTCTAATTTCCCTCTTACCAACAATCAAATAATCATCTCTATAAGTTATCTCATCAACCCTATAACGACCTTGACTAGAATCATACTTAAGTAAATGAGCAAGTTGTTTAGCATTAGTTAAATCATTAATAGCAACTACCTCAAAATCATCACTTTCCTCCATAATTCTAAAAACAAGTCTTCCAATTCTACCAAAACCATTAATTGCAACTTTCATATAAAAATCCTCCTATTCAAAATAACTTCCACCAATAAACTCCCTCAAAATAGACTCACTAGGAATTTCATCCGTAGGAATACCCACAAACATATCCAAGAAATTCAAAAGTCTAACAACCTCTTCATAATAAATTGAAGAATCATCAATCACAAAAAGAAGCGGTTCAACAAAAAGTTTCAAAACACCAATCTCATATATAAGAGATGAATTAAAAACATAATCAACATCATTCTGATAAGGAAAAATATTCTTCTCCTCACCACTTCTAACATCCTGCCACCTAGAAATAGTCTCAAGAGCACTATAACCACGTGTCCTATTATCCCTTACAATTCTCCTAAGAAGCCTAACATCACTATTAGATATAATATTATGATCATCAATATTCAAATCAGTAAGAGGCGATATATAAACCTTAAACTTAAAAGCCTTATCAACTGAACTCGTAAGAACCTCATTAATAGCATGAAGCCCCTCAATAATAAGTATATCATTAGTATCCAGTTTAATTTTATTACCCAAATACTCTCCTTTACCCTTATAAAAATTAAAAGTAGGAATAGAAACCTCTTCACCATTAATAAGTCTCTTCAAATGATCATTAAACAAATCCACATTAACCGCATCTATCGACTCAAAATCAAAATCTCCATTACTAAGCCTAGGTGTATTTTCTCTATCAACAAAATAATCATCAATAGAAATAGATTTAGGATTAAACCCAAAAGCCTTCAAATACATAGCAAGTTTCTTAGAAGTCGTAGTCTTACCACTAGAAGACGGACCCGCAAGTAAAATAAGTTTAACCGTATCTTTCTTACTTTCAATTAACTTAGCAAGTTCCAAAAGTTCATTACTAGAAACAACCTCACAAAGTTTAATAATATCAGAAATCTTACCAGAAGAAACAATCTTATTAATATCAGCACTATTAAAAATACCTAATCTTTTAGAAAACTTATAATTCTTATCAAAAGCATTAAGAATCTTCTCTCTATCTACATACGGAGGAATCTTTCCATCCTCACCAAGTGTAGGAAACTGCAAAATAAACGAACCATCATCTAAATAATAAAGATCATATGCCGCAAACACAGCAGTACTAATAGGAAGTGGAGAAAAATAATAATCATACATATCCCCAAGCCTATACAAAGTAACATAATGATTAGTCGTATATGCAAAAGTATTCGCCTTAGAAACATCCCCAATACTCATAAAATAATCATAAGCCTCTTTCCTCTTAACCAAACACTTATCAATAGAAAGCCCAGAATTAATAACCTCACGCATCTTCTCCTTAAGCATATTAATCCTCTTATGATTAAGTGGCAAATTAGTCCTTATCTTAATAGCCTTATCAATAGAATGACATGCCTTTATCTTATAATCATATCCAAAAAGTTCCTTAAAAGCATAAACAAGTACAAAAATAAGTCCCTTTTGATAAATTCTATTCCCAACCGGATCAGAAATAGTAACAAACTTCAAATCACAATCATCATTAAGACTCTTATCAAGAGAAACAAGTTCATTATTAACAAAACAAGCAAGCGGAACAAATTTACTCTTATAACTTTCCGAAACTAAAGATAAAGAAACACCTCTTTCATATTCATAAATTTTGTTATCAATATTAACTTTAATCTTATCCATAACTAACACCCTCTTTACTATATAATATTATTTTATCACAAAATGTAGAATTTTTGTATGCATATTATAATTAACTTTACACTAAATTATTAATAGGTGATAAAAAAATGAATTTAATTCCAACAATCATAGAAAAAGAACTAGGCGGCGAAAGAGCATACGACATATACTCAAGACTATTAAAAGACAGAATAATAATCCTAAATGGAGAAATAAACTGCCAAACAGCAAACATAGTAGTAGCAGAACTTTTATACTTAGACTCCATAAATCACAATGACATAAACATCTACATAAACTCACCAGGCGGAGAAATAACATCAGGAATGGCAATATATGACACAATGAACTTCATAAAAAGTGACGTATCAACAATCTGTATAGGAATGGCCGCATCAATGGCAGCATTCCTACTATCAAGCGGCACAAAAGGAAAAAGACTATGCTTGCCAAACGCAGAAGTAATGATCCATCAACCACTAGGAGGCGCCCAAGGCCAAGCAACAGAAATAAAAATCGCAGCAGAACGAATACTAAAATTAAAAGATAAACTAAACAAAATAATGGCAAAAAACACAGGAAAAACTCTAAAAGAAATAGAAAACGATACAGAAAGAGACTACTTTCTATCAGCAAAAGAAGCAAAAAATTATGGTTTAATAGACAAAATAATTGAAAACAAACAATAAATTAGGTATAATTAAATCGGTGATAATATGAAAACATGTGAACTAATATGCAACCTAGAAAGTGGCAAAGGTATAAAAAGAAAAGATTTAGAAGAAGGCCTAAAAAAATTAAAAGAACATGGATACAAAACACATTTATATATAACCGAAAAACATAAAGATGCAGAAAATCACATAAAAAATCTAGAACACAAAGATTTAGTACTATCAATCGGTGGAGATGGCACATTTAACGAAATAGTAACAGGAAACAACAAAAGAAAAGAAAAACTAGTACTATCTCACATACCAGTCGGAACTACAAACGATATAGGACACATGCTAGGACTCACAAAAAACATTCCAAAAAATATAGAAAAAATACTAGATGGAGAAATTAAACAAATAGATTTAGGTCTAATAAATAATAAACCATTCGTATACGTTGCAGGCTTTGGAAAATTCATAAACGTACCATACCAAACATCAAGAAAATTAAAGAAAAAAATTGGACACCTCGCATATCTAATAAACGCTTTAAAAGAATTCTTCCAAACAACAAAACTCTATGAACTAGAATACAAAATAGATGGAAAAACATACCATGGATACTACTCATTAATTTTAATATCAAATGCAAACAGAATCGCAGGATTAAACAACATATATAAAAACATAAAACTAGATGATGACAAATTCGAAATAATGTTCTGCAACATAACAAGAAGAAAAGACCTAGTAAAAACACTAATTCTTCTTATAAAAACAGGCATAACAAACGTACCAGGAATTTACTGTCATACAGGAAACGAAATAGAAATAACGTTCAAAGAAAAAATAAAAAATAACTGGACAATAGATGGAGAAAAATTAAAAGATGAGCAAAGAAAATACAAATTCACAATAAATAAAGACTTAAAAATGCTAATTCCAACAAAAAATATAGAAAAATTATTCCAAAACAAATAAAGATAGAACAAAAACTCTATCTTTTTTCATCTTAATTTATCAGCAAATTCATGTATCTTTCTAAATCTATGAGTAAGACCAGACTTAGAAATTTCCTTACCAGTCTCCGAAGAAATAATCATACTAAGTTCATTAAGAGAAACATCCGGATATTTTTTACGATAAACAATAACATCACGAAGTTTATCAGAAACAAAATCAAGTCCAACCTTTTCCTCAATTAAATTAATATCTTCAAGTTGCCTACTACAAGTATCAATAATCTTATCCATATTAGCCTGCTCACAATTATTAAGACGATTAGTCATATTCTTATGATCCCTATAAATTCTAATATCCTCATAATATAAAATAGCCTTGTTCGCACTAACAATACGCAAAAAATCTCCAATCTTCTCCGCTTCCTTAACATATGTCATATAACCCTTATCTCTAAAAATAACTTTCGCACTAATATCAAAAAAGGAAAGAATATCACAAATAAAATAAGCCTCACTCTTCTTATCAACCAAAAACTCCAAATGATACCTAGACTTCTTAGGATCATTAATACTACCCTTAGCAAGAAAAACTCCTCTTAAATAAGCCCTCTTTAAATCCTCACCATCTAAGAAATAAAAAGGAGGCTTATCCACAGAAAACATTAAATCTTTCTCAATAAGAGAAACTTTCTCATTTATGAAAATATTATAATAACTCCTCTTATTAAAATTATTACTCTTACCAAAACTAATCTCCGGATTAATATCATAAAGTTCTTTCAAAAGAGAAAAAATCTTCCTAATTACCTTAGGATTCTCAGAAAGAACAATTAAACTTCCATCTTTATAAACCGCATTATTTCTAATAAAACCAGACAAAAGACAAATATTTTCACATCTAGAAAAATCATTAAAACAAATTTCATTCTTAATTTCAGTAGTAAAAGACATAAAATCACTCCATCAAATAATTAAATACCGCAGTAGCAAGTTTAAGACTATCATGTCTAATATGACCATCATCAATAACAAGTAAATCTTTCTCAATAATTTCACAATTAATATTTTCTCGATCAATACTAACTAACTTTTTATTTTCATTAGAAACATATTTATTAATAATTTCATCAGGAATTTCACTATTAGAACAAAGAACAGCATCAATCTTTCTATTTCCTAAATAACTATTAATAATAGAAATATGGTCACTAACAGAATAATCATCAGTTTCAAACGGTTGACAAACAGCATTACAAGTATATAAAATTCTAGCCTTACTAGAATCAATCGCATCTCTAATCGTATCAGATAAAAGATGAGGAACAATACTAGTATATAAACTCCCAATACTAAAAACAACTAAATCAGCACTATTAATTTCAGAAATAATCTCATCATCAACATGAAGAACATTATCATAAAAAAGCCTTTTAATCTTTCTAGGTTCATGCCCAATGGCTTCCTCACCAGAAATAATATCTCCGTCAACAGTTTCACCCATAAGAGTAAGATAATCCTCAGACAAAGGAAGAACTTTATGAGAAACATGTAAAAAATCACTAAGAACCCTAATACTTTCCTTAAGACTACCAGTAATATTATACATAGCAACCATTATCAAATTACCAACAGCATGCCCATCCAAATCAGTATAAGTATCATATCTATATTCCAAAAGTTCCTTAATCTTATCATTAGCCTCAGATAAATTAACAATAACCTGTCTAATATCACCCATCGCCGGCATAAAAAACTCTTCACGAAGTTTACCAGTAGAAGAACCATCATCAGATACAGCAATAACACATGTAATATCTACTGGAAAATCCTTAAGACCTTTAACCAAATAACTAATTCCAGTTCCACCACCAAAAACAACTATTTTTTTATTCATAAACACTAGGGTAAAAACCCAGTTCACCTCACTTAATAAATCTAATCATATTTTAACAAAAGATTAATAAAAATACAAGCAACAAAAGAAAAAAGAGTAGAATAATCTACTCCATAAATTCATCCTCTAAAACTTCCATAGGTTCATCAGACAAAAATTGTTTTTTAAGTTCATAAGAAACATCTCTATATTGTTTTGCACCCGTTCCCGCAGGAATAAGTTTACCAATAATAACGTTTTCTTTAAGTCCTTGAAGAGTATCAATTTTACCCTTAATCGAAGCATCAGTAAGAACTCTTGTAGTTTCTTGGAATGAAGCCGCAGATAAGAACGAATCAGTTTCAAGAGATGCCTTAGTAATACCAAGAAGAATAGGTTTACCAGTCGCAGGTCTTTTACCTTTAAGAATAGCCTCTTTATTAACCTCAGTAAAGTCTTTAATATTAACAAGACTACCAATTAATAATTCAGTATCCCCACCATCAAATATTCTAATCTTCGAAATCATTCTACTTACAACAACTTCAATATGTTTATCACTAATATCAACACCTTGAGCCCTATATGCCTTTTGAATTTCCTTCAAAATATAAGTTTGAGCAGTAATAGGATCAGTAACAGCAAGAAGTTCCTTAGGACTTATATTACCTTCAGTAAGTTTCTCACCAACTTCTACCTCATCACCCTTTTGAACTCTAAGTTTGGCGCCATAATTAGTAACATGTTCTATTTCTTCAAGTTTATTCTTAATCTTAATTCTATATTTTCCATGTTCTTCACTAATATCTTTTACTTTACCATTAATCGTAGCAATAGTCGCTTGTCCCTTAGGATTACGTGCCTCAAATAACTCTTCAACACGAGGAAGACCTTGAGTAATATCTTCACCACCAGCAACACCACCAGTATGGAAAGTTCTCATAGTAAGTTGTGTTCCAGGTTCACCGATAGATTGAGCAGCCATAATACCAATAGCCTCACCAATCTCAACAATATTACCAGTAGCAAGGTTTCTACCATAACATTTTTGACAAACACCATTATGAGTATTACAAGTAAGAACATTTCTAATTTCAACTTTAGTAATTCCAGAAGCCACTATCATATTAGCCTCTTTCTCACCAATTAACGCATCTTTTTCAACAATAACTTCACGAGTTTCAGGATTTATAATCTTCTTACTAGCATATCTTCCAACAATACGATCATATAATCCTTCAATAACAGTATCATCTTTCTCATTAATAAATGCCTCAACACTAACACCAAATGAAGTACCGCAATCAGCCTCTTTAACAATAACATCTTGAGAAACATCAACAAGTCTTCTAGTTAAGTATCCAGAAGATGCCGTATTAAGAGCCGTATCTGCACTACCCTTACGAGCACTATGCGTAGACAAGAAGAATTCAGAAACTGAAAGACCTTCTTTAAAAGACGAAATAACTGGAATTTCAATAGTTCTACCACCAGGTTTAGCCATAAGACCACGCATACCAGAAAGTTGAACAAATTGAGATATTTTACCACGAGCACCACTCTTCATCATCATGAAAATTGGATTTTCGATAGACTTATCAGCAATTTCTTGAAGTTCTGCTTGAACCTTATCCTTAGCCTTATACCAAACATTAATAACACTCTCATATCTTTCTTCTTCAGTAATAAGACCACGAGCATATTGCTTATTAATCTTATCAACCATCTTCTTACCATTAGCAATAATTTCAGGTTTAGAACTACTAGTAGCAACATCATAAGTAGACACAGTAGCACCACTTACAGTAGAATACTTAAATCCTAAATCCTTAAGTCTATCAAGCATAATAGAAGTTTCAGTAGTTTTATAAAGTTTAAATATTTGAGCAATAATTTGTTTTAAAGTCTTAACAGGGAAAGGACTAACCAAAGGCATTTCAGAAATAATTTCCTTAATATTTTGCCCAGGTTTAATAAAGTACTTACTTGGCGTAATAGTTTCGATATTTTCCTTAGTAGGTTCATTTATATATGGGAAAGTATCAGGAAGAATTTCATTAAATATAAGTTTACCAACAGTAGTAACCAAATAATCATTCTTATGCTCTTCAGTAAATAATTTATGTTTAAACGAATTAACCTTAACAGCAATCCTAGTATGAAGTTTTAAATCTCCTCTTTCATATTCCATAATTGCTTCATTAGAATTCTTAAATACACGACCCTCTTCATCATCTTTCTTTTCCATAGTAAGATAATAATTACCTAAAACCATATCTTGAGCAGGAGTAACAACCGGTTCCCCACTCTTTGGATGAAGAATGTTATTAGCCCCAAGCATTAAAAGTCTAGCTTCTGCTTGTGCTTCTTCAGAAAGAGGTACATGCACAGCCATTTGATCTCCATCAAAGTCCGCATTAAACGCAGGACATACAAGAGGATGAAGACGAATAGCCTTACCACCTATAAGTTTAGGTTCAAACGCTTGAATACCAAGTCTATGAAGTGTAGGAGCACGGTTAAGCATAACTGGATGCTCTCTTATTGTATCCTCAACAACATCCCAAACTCTCTCATCTTGATTATCAATAAGTTTCTTAGCAGCCTTAATATTATGAGCAATACCTCTTTCAACTAAACCATTAATAACATGAGGCTTAAATAGTTCAAGAGCCATACCCTTAGGAAGACCACATTGATACATTTTAAGACTAGGTCCAACAATGATAACAGAACGACCAGAATAATCAACACGTTTACCAAGTAAGTTTTGTCTAAAACGACCTTGCTTACCTTTTAACATACTAGAAAGTGATTTAAGAGCACGATTACCCGCACCAGTAACACTTTTACCTCTTCTACCATTGTCAAATAAAGCGTCAACTGCTTCTTGAAGCATTCTCTTTTCATTTTGAATAATAATAGAAGGTGCACCCAAATCAATAAGTTTCTTTAAACGATTATTACGATTAATAACACGACGATACAAATCATTCAAATCACTAGTAGCAAACCTACCACCATCAAGTTGTATCATAGGACGAAGTTCAGGTGGTATAACAGGAATACAATCAAGAATCATCCATTCAGGCTTATTACCAGATTTATAAAAAGCATCTAAAATATCAAGTCTTTTTAATAAACTAGTTCTCTTTTGTCCTTGAGCATTTTCAAGTTTCTTTCTAATATCATCAATTTCCTTACCTAAATCAACTTGTTTAAGAAGTTCCTTAACAGCCTCAGCACCCATACCAACACGGAATCCATCTCCATATTTTTCATAATAAGTACGATACTCTTTCTCAGATAAAGTTTGTTTATTTTCTAAAGGAGCAATCCCCTTATCAATAACAACATAACTTACAAAATAAAGTACTTCTTCAAGGTCTCTTTGACTCATATCAAGAACAGTACCCATTCTAGATGGTATACCCTTAAAATACCAAATATGAGAGACAGGAGAAGCAAGTTCAATATGTCCCATACGTTCACGACGAACTTTAGAACGTGTAACTTCAACTCCACATCTATCGCAAACAATATTTTTATACTTTACTCTCTTATACTTTCCACAAGAACACTCAAAATCCTTAACAGGTCCAAAAATCTTCTCACAGAAAAGTCCATCTCTTTCAGGTTTTAAAGTACGATAATTAATAGTTTCAGGTTTCTTAACTTCACCATAAGACCATTCACGTATTTTATCAGAAGATGCAATACCAATCTTCAAAGCCTCTACTTTATTTACTTCTATCATTAGTATTCCACCTCTCTTTCCTTAGTAATATTTATATCATCTTCATCTCTTAAATCTTCGAATTCATCATCCAAATCAAAATCATCATCAAATTCCTTTGGATCCTCAAATTCTTTTTCATCAGCCTCTTCTTCAAACTTTTTAAGTTCAACATCATCAATTATAAATGAAGTAGACTCATTCTTTTCTTCCTTTTCTATTTCTTTAAGATCAAGAACCTCATTCTTATCATTAATAATTTGAATATCAAGACCAAGTGCTTGGAATTCTTTAATAAGAACCCTAAATGATTCAGGAACTCCGGCTTGATCAACCTTTTGTCCTTTTACTAAAGCCTCATAAACCTTAACACGTCCAACAACATCATCAGATTTAACAGTCAATATTTCTTGAAGAGTATGAGCAGCACCATAAGCATATAAAGCCCAAACTTCCATTTCACCAAATCTTTGACCACCAAATTGTGCTTTACCACCAAGAGGTTGTTGAGTAACTAAACTATAAGGTCCTGTAGCACGAGCATGCATCTTATCTTCAACCATATGGTGAAGTTTAATCATATACATAACACCAACAGAAACTCTATTATCAAAAGGTCTACCAGTACGACCATCATAAAGAATAGTCTTACCATCCTCATCCATTCCGGCTTCTTTCATCATCTCAAGAATATCTTCTTCTTTAGCACCATCAAATACAGGAGTAGCCACATGAACACCAAGTTTCTTAGCAGCCATACCCAAATGAAGTTCTAACACTTGTCCAATATTCATACGAGATGGAACCCCAAGTGGATTAAGCATAACATCAACTGGTGTACCATCAGGTAAATAAGGCATATCTTCCTCAGGAAGAATTAAAGAAATAACCCCTTTATTACCATGACGTCCAGCCATCTTATCCCCAACTTGAATTTTTCTCTTTTGAACAATATATACACGAATTAATTTAGAAACACCACTTGGAAGTTCATCACTATTCTTCTTAGTAAACACCTTAACATCATGAACAATACCATCTCCACCATGTGGAACACGAAGTGATGTATCACGAACTTCACGAGTCTTTTCACCAAAAATTGCATGAAGAAGTTTTTCCTCAGAAGTAAGTTCAGCCATTCCCTTAGGAGTTACCTTACCAACAAGAATATCTCCTTCTTTTACTTCAGTACCAATTCTAATAATACCATCACTATCCAAATTACGTCTAGAATCTTCACTTACATTAGGAATATCACGAGTAATTTCTTCAGGTCCAAGTTTAGTTTCACGACAAGGCATTTCATAATCTTCAATATGAATAGTAGTATATGCATCATCCTTAACAAGTCTTTCATTAAGAATAACAGCATCTTCATAGTTATAACCATTAAACATCATAAATGCAACAGTCATATTCTTACCAAGAGCAAGTTCACCCATATCAGTTGAAGGACCATCCGCTAAAATAGTCTTTCCACGTTCAACCTTATCCCCAGGTTTAACAATAGGTCTATGATGGAAACAAGTATCTTGGTTAGAAGCAGTGAAATCCGCTAAATAATAAGTATCTTCACCAAGTTTATTTTTAACAACAACTTTCTTACCATCAACATAACTTACAACACCATCAGCCTTAGCAACAACAGTAGAACCACTATCACGAGCAGCAATATACTCAACACCAGTACCTACAAAAGGTGCTTCAGTTTTTAAAAGTGGCACAGCTTGACGTTGCATGTTAGAACCCATAAGAGCACGAGTAGCATCATCATGTTCCAAGAATGGAATACAACTTGTAGTAATAGAAACAACTTGTTGAGGAGAAACATCAATATAATCAACCTTATCAGGTGATACCAAAACATTCTCTCCACGATATCTAGCTGCAACTGTTTCATCAATTATTTTATTATTATCATCAGTTTTAACAGTAGATTCAGAAATAATTAAATCCTTTTCTTCACTAGCAGTTAAATAATGAACTTCATCTGTAATAACAGAATCAACAACTTTACGATATGGAGTTTGAATAAAACCATAATCATCAATTTTTGCATAACTAGCAAGAGTCGTAATTAACCCGATATTAGGTCCTTCAGGCGATTCAATTGGACAAATTCTACCATAATGTGATTCATTAACATCACGAACATCCATACCCGCTCTATCACGAGAAAGCCCGCCAGGTCCTAAAGCACTAAGTCTTCTCTTATGAGTAAGTTCTGCAATCGGATTATTTTGATCCATAAATTGAGAAAGTTGAGAACTACCAAAGAACTCCTTCAAAATAGCAGTTACTGGCCTAATATTAATAAGCGTTTTAGGAGTTACTTCATTAATATCTTGGGTAGTCATTCTCTCACGAATAACCCTTTCCATACGAGTAACACCCACCCTAAATTGATTTTGTAAAAGTTCTCCAACTTGACGAATTCTTCTATTTCCTAAATGATCAATCTCATCAAAGTTACCAACACCTTGTAAAAGGTTTAAGTAATATGAACAAGAAGCATAAAAATCAGAAATAGTAAGACGCTTAGAATCAATAGTAGAGTCATTACCTATAACAAACATCTTTTCCTTAGTACCAGGTTTATAAATACTAATAATTTGCACTTTATTATAAGTATCAAGTTCTTCATTAATCTTAACTTCACGAACTCCATAACCAGCATCAAGTATAGGTTTAAGTTCTTCTAAAACAGCCTTCGTAACAACAGTACCCTTACTAATTTTAACTTCACCATCAACCTTTATATCCTCAGCAAGAGTTTGTCCCAAAAGTCTATCAATAACATTAAGTTTAAGATTAAACTTATATCTACCAACCTTAGCCAAATCATATCTAAATTCATCAAAAAATCTAGTAATAATTTGATTCTTAGAACTATCTAAAGTCGCAGGTTCACCAGGTCTTAATTTCTCATAAATTTCAATAAGTGCTTCATCAGTATTTCTAGTAGAATCCTTAGCAATAGTATAATCTAAGAAATCTGACTTACCAAATAAAGAAATAATATCTTCATCATTAGAAAGACCAAAAGCACGAAGCATAGTAGTAAGAGGAACCTTTCTAGTCCTATCAATTCTTACATACAAAATATCCCTAGCATCAGTCTCAAACTCAAGCCAAGTACCACGAGTAGGAATAATTTGAGAAGTAATCAAAAGTCTTCCATTCTTATCAATTTCCTTATTAAAATAAACACTAGGAGATCTAACAAGTTGAGAAACAATAACACGTTCAGCACCATTAATGACAAAAGTACCACTATCAGTCATCAAAGGCATATCCCCTAAAAATATTTCTTGCTCTTTAACTTCACCAGTTTCATTATTAAATAATCTAACATCAACTTTTAAAGGCGCAGCAAAAGTAGCATACCTCTCTTTACACTCTTTTATTGAATATCTAGGTTCATCAAAATGATAATCTCCAAATTCCAAAGATAAAGTTCCTGCAAAATTTTCAACAGGAAACAAATCATCAAGAACTTCTTTGATACCATCAGTAACAAACCAATCGTATGACTTCTTTTGAATTTCCAACAAATCAGTCAATTCATAAGTATTCCTAATCCTAGAAAAACTTCTTCTTTTGCGGTGGTCTCCACAATTAATTAATTTGTAAGCCACTAAATTCACCCCTACTTTCAAATTTTCAAAAATCATTGCCAAATAGACAAATAACCAACTTATATTATTACCATAATAAAAGCAATTTGTCAATCAAAAATACACTTTATTACAAAAAAACCTTTATATTTTTTTAACACCCCAACCTTTGCTACTTTTTCTAGATCAGAAATAACACTTTTAGCACCTTGATTTTTATTAACAACAAAATACAAACATCCAGAAGAAAGCAAATACTTCTTAGCATCAAACAAAAACTTATAAACAATTTCCTTACCAGCCCTTATCGGAGGATTAGTAACAATAACATTGTATTTTTTATCAACATTAGAATAAATATCACTATAAAAAATATTACAAGAAACTTTATTCTCACGAGCATTCATCTTAGCAAGATGAATAGCCCTCTTATTAACATCAACCATATCCACATTAATATCAAAAAAAGAAGATAAAATAATACCAATTACTCCATAACCCGTACCAATATCAAGAACATCCCCAGTAAAATTTTCATTTAAAAGTTCATTAATCAGAACTCTACTACCAAAATCGAGTCCCCTTTTAGAAAAAACTCCATTATCGGTAAAAAATTTAAATTCCCTTTCATTTACTTTAACTTTAATTTCTTTAATTTCACTTTTAAGTTCATCATTGGTAAAATAATGGTTCATTTCATCTTCTCCCTTTTATAGCACAAAAAGCCCACAAACCAGGCTTTAAGTAAATAAACTATTTTAATTCAACAGTAGCACCAGCTTCTTCAAGTCTAGCTTTAAGTTCATTAGCTTCTTCAGCTGGAATATTTTCTTTAACATTACCACCATTATCAGCGATTTCTTTAGCTTCTTTAAGTCCAAGACCAGTAACTTCTCTAACGATTTTAATGACATTAATTTTAGCTGCACCAGCATTAGTAAGTACAACAGTTTGCTTACTAGGTCCAGCATTTTCTTCTTGACTAGGAGCAGCAGCAACTGCAACTGCAGATGGATCAACACCAAATTCTTCCTTCATTGCGTCAACAAGTTCCTTTACTTCTAATAATGTCATTTCTTTTAAAGAGCTAATAAAATCTTCTTTTGTAATTTTAGCCATAATAATTTTCCTCCTCTATTTATTTATTTTAATTTTTTCAATTTTACTATTCCACTAAACAAAACTATTCACCCTTTTGTTCAGCATATAAATTAAGTGCAATACTTAAATCTTTAACAAGTCCAATCATACCACCAGCAAGCATTGTATAAAGACCTTCACGTGATGGAATCTTAGCAAATTCAGCAAGTTTGTCTTTATCAGCAATATTATTTTCAATAAGTCCTGCCTTCAAAACAAGTGCATCATTCTTTTTAGCAGCATCACTAAGAATCTTAGTAGCAGCAATATCATCACTACTAAATGCAATAGCAGTTGGACCAGTCAAATAACTATCAAAATCAAGATTTAAATCTTTAAATGCAAGTTTAAGAAGTGTATTCTTATAAACTTTGTAATCAGAATCATTTTCTCTTAAACTAACTCTTAAATTCTTAATTTCATTATCAGTAAGACCACGATAATCAAACAAAACTAAAGACTTAGCATTAGAACACTTATTCTTGATTTCGTCAACAATCTTTTGTTTTTCTTCCAAAGCTTTAACACTTGGCATCTTATTACCTCCTTACAAAATATATTTATAAGTGCAAAAGATAAGAAGTCTACCAAAAGACTTCTTCTATACAAAAGTATAAGTCCTCGGTAGGATTTACAAACAACCTACTGTCTTTGGCACTTGATAACAATATTATAAATCATTTTCTATTAATTGTCAAAAGAATTTTGATCAATTTTTACTGAAGGACTCATAGTAGAACAAAGACTAATTGATTTTACATATGTTCCTTTAGCAGTTTGAGGTTTTGCTTTAATAATAGTTTTAACAAAAGCATTAAGATTTTCTAATAAATCTTCATCACTAAATGATACTTTACCAATAGCAGCATGAATATTACCATAACTATCAGTACGATATAAAGCCTTTCCACTCTTAGCATCTTTAACAGCGCCAGAAGTATTAGTAGTAACTGTTCCAGTCTTTGGATTAGGCATTAATCCTTTAGGTCCTAAAACCTTACCAAGTTTTCCCAAAAGAGGCATCATTTCAGGAGTTGCAATTAAAGTATCAAAATCAAACCAATTTTCTTTTTCGATCTTTTCTAAATAATCAACATCTCCAACAAAATCAGCACCAGCATCTTTTGCATCCTTAGCAGCATCACCTTTAGCAATAACTAATACTTTAACTTCTTTACCAGTACCTTTAGGAAGTACAAGTGCACCTCTTAATTGTTGATCAGCCTTCTTAACATCCAAATTAAGATTCATAGCAACTTCAACAGTAGCATCAAATTTAGTATTAGTAACTTCTTTAACTAATTTAACAGCATCCTCTTTAGTATAAAGTTTCCCTTTTTCAATTTTAGAAACTTCATCCTTATAATTCTTTCCTCTAAATTTCATCTTATTTCCTCCTTATGTGGTATCGCGGACTTACCTCCCACATAGGTAAAAACCTATGTATTTATTCTATAAATAAATATTATTCTACAACTTCTATTCCCATGTTTTTAGCAGTTCCACTAACAATCTTCATTGCTTCTTCAACATCATAAGCATTAAGATCAGGTAGTTTAATTTCTGCTATTTCTTTAAGTTGTTCTTTAGTTATCTTTCCAACTATTTCCTTAGTTCCCTTAGAAGAACCTTTCTTAACCTTAGCATATTTCTTAATTAAAAATGCAGCAGGTGGAGTTTTAATTACAAAGTCAAAAGTTCTATCTTCATAAATAGAAATTTCAACAGGAAGAACACTTCCCATTTGTTCTCTAGTAGCATCATTATATTTTGTACAAAACTCTCCTAAATTAATTCCAGCAGGCCCTAAAACAGTACCAACAGGTGGCGCTGGTGTAGCTTTCCCTGCTTCAATTTGTAACTTAATTACTTTAACAACTTCTTTATTCACGAAAAACACTCTCCTTTTCTAGTTTTTTTAATTCTTCGCGAGTGGTATTAATAGCCCATTGCTTCCCACTTATATATACAAATATTTGCTAAAAAACAAGCAAATATAAGTAAACGTATTAAATAATAACACTATTTTCAAAAAATAGCAATACCTAAGCCTTCTCAATTTGAGAAATTTCAACTTCAACATCAGTTTCTTGACCAAATAAATCAAGCAAAACAATAAGTTTTTGATTCTTTAAATCAAGTTCAGAAATCTTACCTTCCATTCCCGCAAAAGGCCCAGATGTAATCTTAACAAGTTCTCCAATCGCAAGATCAGAAGAAACTTCAAGCCTGCTCATACCCATATTATTAAGTATTTTATCAACTTCATATGGTTGCAAAGCAGTAGGCTTAGCACCCTTACCAGAAGATCCAATAAATCCTGTAACCCCTGGAGTATTACGAACAACAAACCAAGCCTCATCAGTCATTATCATTTCAACAAGAACATAACCAGGAAATAACTTCTTAACCTTTTCCTTAGTAACGCCATCCTTAACTTCAACTTCTGTTTGCTCAGGCACAATAACCCTAAAAATATAATCTTCCATATTCATAGAACTAGCACGCATCAAAAGTTTTTCTTGAACTTTTTTCTCATGTCCAGAATATGTATTAACAACATACCACTTCTTATCCATTATCTTAACCCCTTAACAAGCGCAAATAATACTGTAATTAAATAAAAGTATAAAGAGCACATTATAATAATTCCAAATGTAGCAACAGAATACTTAACCATATATTTCTTATCTGGCCAACTAACTATTTTTAATTCTTCAATAACATTCTTAAAAAATTTCATAACCCACCTCTAAAGTATATGTTTAATTCAAAATAAAAACACTTCCGTGTCACTACAAAAAGGATACCACAAAAAAGAGAACATGTCAAGCAAAATGTCCCCAAAAAATCCCAAAAAACCTAAGTATTAATTAAAACATCCTGTCCCGCAACATCATAAGTATCAGTTATAAATATAAAAGCACTTTTATCAACAGTTTTCACATAATCCCTTAAAATAGTAAATTCTGAAGTCGGCACAACAGACATAATCATTTTCTTATCACAAGAACTAGAAGAATCATATACATCATACAAAGTAACATCATGACCAAGTTCCTTATAAATAAAGTTTTCAATATCCTTGTAATTTTTGCTAATTATCTTAAAAGTCTTATTCTTACTAGCACCAAGAACAATACGCTCACTAACTCTTTTACAAATAAACAAAAATAAAATTGCATAAAAAACCATAGAAAGACCCGTAACAGCACCACCAAGTAAAACAATAACAGCATTAATAACAGTATTAACCGCAACTACAGAAACTTTAAGATACTTAGAAATAATCCTAGATAAAATAGACAAACTTCCAATATTAAGACCCAACTTAAAAATACTACCTTGTCCAACTCCTGTAAGAACCGCAGCAAAAATAACAATAACCAAAGTATGACTACAATCAACATTTATAATATCACCAACACCAGAAGTAGCCTTAATCAAAAGTGGATAAATAAAAGTTACAAAAAGAGTACAAACAACTTGATTAGCATCCAAATATAAAAATGCCAAAACAAACATTACAAAAGATACAAAAAAGATTACAACAGAAGGTTCAATATTAAAAAGTTCATTAGTCAAAACACCAAGACCACCAGCACCACCTGCCACCAAGTCAATAGAAACTATAAAAAGATTATAAACAACAGCAAGCAAAACCAAAAAACCCGTCATTTTAGCATACTTAATTGCAATCCTCTTATCAGTAAAAATAACCTTAATTTCCTCATAAAAACTATTCATCACTCACCACCCGTAACTTCATACGCATCAACAACAGTAAAAAATGTCTCAGAATCAATAGATTTAATACCATCCCTAACTTTATAATATTCCCTTGTTGGAACAACTGTGAACAAAACAGAAACCTTTTTCCTAGAAAAACCACCAGTTGCAGAGAAAACTGTAACTGTATGTCCAAGATCATTAATTATAAAATCACAAATCTTCTTCCTCTTTTTAGTAATAATATAAAAAGCCTTCTTATCAGAAATTCCCAGCATCACCTTATCCACTAAAAAAGTAATTAAATACAAAATAATAACTGCATACATAAAATTAGTAATACCAAATATAAAAGCACCAAAAACAACAATAGTACCCTCAACAAAAAGCATAGCATGTCCCATAGTAATTTTACAATACTTACTAATTATTTGAGTAATAATATCCGTTCCCCCTAAAGTAAAACCAGATTTCATAATAAGACCCATACCAATTCCATATAAAACTCCTGCAACAATAGCAAACAAAAGTTGATCACTCATATCAAAACTAACAATTTTGCTAGCATTAGAAGTAATCTCAACAAAAAAAGGAAATAAAACAGCACCAACCATAGATCTAATCGTATTTTTTTTACTCAAAAATATAAAACTAATAAGGCACAAAAACAAAGAAGCAGAAAGTAAAAACAAAGAAGATCTAACATCAATAAAATTACTAACAATAATGTTTACTCCACCAAGACCACCAAAAACAATATCATAAGGAAGAATAAACAAATTATAAGTAAGAGCACATATAAAAACACCCAAAACCATGCTAACATATCGCCTTATTCGATTTTTATTATAAACATAAGACAAAGCAGAATCCATATAATCAACTCCTCAAATAAGTTTCAATAAACAAATCCAAATCCCCATCCAAAACAGCAGAAACATTGCTAGTAGAAACCCCAGTTCTATGATCTTTAACCATAGAATAAGGATGCATAACATAACTTCTAATTTGAGAGCCAAATTCAATATTTAAATTCTCTCCTTTAAGTTTTTTAAGTTCATTTTCTTTACGTTCAAGTTCCATCGCCATAAGTTTCCCCTTCAAAATAGACAAAGCCTTCTCCTTATTTTTAATTTGACTTCTTTCATTTTGACAAGTAACAACAGTCTTAGTAGGCAAATGAGTAATTCTAACAGCACTATCAGTAGTATTAACACTTTGACCACCAGCACCACTAGAACGATATACATCAATCTTCAAATCCTCATCTTTAATCTCAATTGAAGTATTATCATCAACTTCAGGAACAACATCAACCGAAGCAAAAGAAGTATGCCTCTTATTATTAGAATCAAAAGGAGACAAACGAACCAATCTATGAACACCCTTTTCACACTTTAAATGACCATAAGCATTAAAACCCTTCACCAGAATACTAGCACTCTTAAGTCCAGCCTCATCGCCATCCAAATAATCAAGCACCTCTACCTTATAGTTTTTACTTTCACACCATCTAGTATACATTCTAAAAAGCATAGAAGCCCAATCACAAGCCTCAGTACCACCAGCACCAGAATGAATTTCAAGTATACAATTAGAATGATCATATTCTCCAGAAAACAAAAGTTCCAGTTCAAGTTTAGAAACTCTCTCTTCAAAAACAGAAACATCATCACAAACAGAAGAAAAAAGATCCTCATCCATTTCATCCATAAGTAAAGACAAAATATCCAAATTATCAAGAATATCCTTTTTTAAAGCAACAATATTATCAGTAATAGACTTAAGATTACTAATCTTAAGCATAACTTCCTTAGCATTATCACTATCATTCCAAAAAGATGGTTCATTAGAAATAACTTCCAAAGATTCTATTTCTTTCAATTTAGAATCAACTTCAAAGTGACCTCCATAAAACATTAATTTTTTCTAAAAGTTCATTATATCTTTTTTTAACATCACAAATTTCCATACAAAATCCTCCAATTCTAAAAATATTATACACTATTTTCTAAAAAATACAAACAAAAAAACTGAACACATAATAAATACATGCTCAGTTGCACCTATGAACAAATTCATAGATAGATGAATATCAAAAATAAAGTAAATAAACTCAAACATTGATATTCAAAATAATAACACCACAAACTCTTGTAAACAATATAAAATTGCTTACAGACATTATTTTATGACTTGTTCGTTAATATGTCAATAGTATTTTACTAAATTATTAACTTTTAGCATAAACATTATATCAATTTTTAATCTCAATATCATCTAATTGTTTACTATTTTCAAAACACTTAAATATTATTTTTACAAATAAGCCATATACTTATCATACTTTTAAAAATCTTTTAGAAGATTTAACTAATTTTTCAATAATAAGTTCTTTCGGAATCCAATAACTAAATTGCAATATATCTTTTTGCCTATTAGTAAAAAAACATTTAGTAAGCACAAAATCATTATTATAAAAAAGTTCTATTTTATATTTCTTATTACACACTTTTACTATCTTAGGTAAAGATTTATAAACATCATCTATATTACCCTCTGTTAATTTCAACCTCAAAATTCTATTTTTTTCTTTCCTTTTTTAGTTCTCTTCTCTTCATATTATCTCTCATACAAATTATAACATCTTTATAACAAAAAAGTAAGAATTTATGAGTTATAAAATTATTATAACAGGCAACTTTACAAGTTAATTACACTTTAATTATATTTTCAAGCCAACTTTTTCTTTAACAATAGCCATTTTTTTAGAAGCAAGTATTCTAGCCTTGTTAGCCCCATTAGTTAAGATTTCTTTTAAGTATTGTTCATCATTTCTATATTTATAAAACTTGTTTTGAATATTTTTAATAAAATTACAAACACTATCAGCAACTTCAATTTTGAAATCTTTGTAATTATAATCTCTATATTTTTGATTTGCTTCTTCTATTGTCATATTATTAACTACGCAAACTAAAGATATTAGATTAGATATCCCTGGTTTATTATCTTCATCATAATAAACTTTACCTTCACTATCTGTACAAGCAGACATTATCTTCTTTCTTGTTATTTCTATATCATCTAACATAAAGATTGTTCCTTTATCATCCTTTGGAGCAGACTTACTCATTTTAATACTTGGATCTTGTAAATTCATTATTTTTGCACCTATTTTTGGTATCTGATATTCTGGTAATTTAAAAATATTACCATATATATTATTAAATCTTTCTCCAAAATCTCTAGTTTTTTCAATGTGTTGTCTTTGATCTGCACCAACAGGTACTATTTCAGCATCATATAATAATATATCCGCTGCCATTAAAGTTGGATATATAAATAATCCCATATCCTTTTCACTTTTTCCTAGTTGTTGCCTTTTTGATTTAAATTGTGTCATTCTAGATAATTCTCCAACACTACATTGAAATGACATTAAAAATCCTAAATTGCAATGTTCCAATACATCACTTTGCATAAATAATGCTGTATTATTAGTATCTATTCCACAAGCCATATACATTGCTGTAATATCTAAAATATTGTTTCTTATTTTCTTTGGATTAATATAAGTTGTTAACCCATGAATATCAGCAATAAATATTAAAGAGTTATATTTATGTTGTTGCTCTATAAATCCCCTTATACCTCCAATATAATTTGCTAAAGTTATACTACCTGTAGGTCTTACACCTGTAATCATTATTTTCATATTTTTTCCCTCTTTCTTATAATTTTATATTTTAAATCAATGATTAATATAACTTGCACCATCGTTTCACATTCTTTTTCATACTACCATCTCCTTATAAATAAAAAAGATTCCAGTCCTAAAAATTAAGACAAGAATCTTGTGCCACCCAATAATAGTTTCATTTCATATACCATCATATATGTTCACTTGATAACGGGTAGAATCTCCCGATTTTTCATACTTTAATTAATTTCTGAAAAACTCTCTTTGGTCCATTCAATATTCATCCATTACAACTTTCCATCAACCAGCTGCTTTCTATAAATTTCATAAATATTTACTTCTCCAAATCACTGATTTAAAATATGTCTAAATTATAACACTTTTTTTATGATTTTGCAAATTTCACAAAAAAATTTATCTTTATGATTCTCTGCACTTTTCATATACCACTATTACACCCTCCTTAGTACATTCTACATTTGTTACGCCATTAATGAATTCATCAATACAGTATATGCTTCATTCGTTGTCTTAAAACCATTTTTTGTTAATCATTTTCCATTTCTCCTACTTCAAACAAAATCAATATACATTGTCTCTTTTTCTTATACTAATCATTTTATCACTCTCATTATCTGTGATTTACATATAAAAATAAAGTACACCTATATGATACACTCTATTCATTCTTTGTTTTATCATCAATTTTATTGCTCATTATTTTTAATATTTCTAAATATTCTTTTTCACCGGACTCATTGTTTTTACTTGATGTTTCTTATATTCATCTTTTGCCCTTTCAATCATTTTATTATGACTAACTGTACTCGAACCAACAAATAACTTTTGTCCAGTACTAAACAAAAACTTGTCTATATAATACTTTTTCAGATGTTCTTATATTTTTAACTCTAATAAGCAATTATTTCCAATAATTACCCCACCATTGTCTTTAAATCTTTCATCATCCATAGCAAACCATTTAATCATATACTCCTTTAATCTTTCCGTCACCCATCTTCTAAAATTAGTAGCAACTTTAAATTTTATTCTATATCCTAAAGATATAATCATATCTAAATTGTAATATGGAATTTCTCTATTAACCATTCTATTCCCTTCTTTTCGAACTTGTCGGAAATTTTGACATATTGAATTTTTATCTAATTCTTCTTCATATATATTATTTATATGTTCAATTATGTTAGTTCTTGAAGTAGAGAAAAATTCAGCCATCTGTTACTGTAATAGCTATACTGTTTCATCCTCAAATTTTACATCTATTTTTTGCTTTACCATCATCTAATTGATATATTACTATATTATTTTTTCCTTCCATTATTTACCTCTTTTTTAAATTTAAAAGATGTCAACAAATTATTTCTAAGTGACATCTTTATTTCAATATTTTGTAAGTAAATCATAAACATTTCATCAACAATTGATAATTTTCACAAACTTTACTTTCTAAAAATTCATTAATTTTTACCACAACAATTTTTATATTTTTTCCCACTTCCACAAGGACAAAGATCATTTCTACCAACTTTTTTACCCTTTTTAATAGTATGCCCCTTACCTTTTTCAGTAGATTCATTAGTAGATTGGCTCTTAGCAACTTGCTTTCTTTCAATATTTTGCCTAATTTCAGCATTAAGAAGGTACAAAGTAGTATACTTATCAATATTTTCCATCATAGTATCAAACAAATCAAAACCTTCTTCAGTATAAGCCCTTTGAGGATTATCTTGAGCATAACTTCTTAAGAAAATTCCCTCTTTTAAATGAGCCATAGTATTAATTTGTTCCATCCAGTACTTATCAATAACATTAAGTGCAATAACTTTTTCAAATTCATTAGCAACTTCATCAGGTATTTCTTTAATTTTTTCCTCATATTCAGAAACAATAAGCTCAGTAATACCATCAATAATATTATCAATAGATTTATCCTTAAAGAATTCTTCATCAATATTTTTTCTAAGCAAACTAGAATTAACATATTCACAAATATCCTTAATATCTTCTTTTTCTAACTTTTCATCTTCCCCAGCATGAGATTCAATTAAATCCGCAACATGATTATACATTCCCTTAAGAATTTCTTCATGAATTGATTCACTATCTAAAATAAGGTTTCTCTTACCATAAATAAGTTCTCTTTGTCTATTCATAACATCATCATATTGCAAAATTGTCTTACGAGTATCGTAGTTATTACCTTCAACTCTTTTTTGTGCAGAAGCAACAGACCTAGTAAACATTTTACTTCTAATAGCCATGCCCTCATCAATTCCAGTACTTTGTAAAAGATTCTTTATCTTTTCAGAACCAAAACGAATCATAAGTTCATCATCCATAGCAATATAAAATTGAGTATAGCCAGGATCACCTTGACGTCCAGAACGTCCACGCAATTGGTTATCAATACGACGAGACTCATGTCTTTCAGTACCAATTACACATAAACCACCAAGTTCTTTAACACCTTCACCAAGTTTAATATCAGTACCACGACCAGCCATATTAGTAGCAATCGTAACAGAACCTTTTTCACCAGCCTTAGAAATAATTTCAGCCTCACGAGCATGATTCTTAGCATTTAAAACTTCATGAGGTATACCCTTTTTCTTCAATAAAGAACTAATTTCCTCACTAGTTTCAATAGCAATAGTACCCACAAGAACAGGTTGCCCTTTCTTATGTCTCTCAGCAATTTCATTAATTATTGCCTTATATTTAGACTTTTTACTTGCATAAATAATATCTGGCATATCAACACGAATAACAGGTTTATTCGTAGGAATACATATAACGTACATATTGTAAATTTCTCTAAATTCTTCTTCCTCAGTTTTAGCAGTACCAGTCATACCAGAAAGTTTCTTATACATTCTAAATAAATTTTGGAAAGTAATGGTAGCCAAAGTTCTAGTTTCTTGTTGAATCTCAACACCTTCTTTAGCTTCAATTGCTTGATGCAAACCATCACTAAATGCACGACCTGGCATCAAACGACCAGTAAATTGGTCAACAATTACAATTTTTCCATCATTAACAACATAATCAAAATCTCTTTTCATAGAAAAGTTAGCATGTAAAGCCTGATTTATAAAATGTACTAAAGTAGAATTATTAACATCATATAAATTATCAACCTTAAAGTATTTTTCAGCCTTTTTAAAACCACTTTCATCAAGATTAGTCCTCTTAAGTTTAGCATCATACACATATCCATCATTTTCCTTAAGAGTCTTTGCAAAACTATCTGCTTGGTTATACAAATTTTTATTTTCTAAATAACCACCAGAAATAATTAAAGGTGTACGCGCCTCATCAATCAAAATAGAATCAACTTCATCGACAATTGCATAATTAAGTCCACGTTGTTGCACGCGATCCTCTTTTTTAATAGCCATATTATCACGAAGATAATCAAATCCTATTTCGTTATTAGTGGAATATAAAATATCACAATCATATTGTTCTCTTTTTTCCTTAGCGCTTAAATCACGACGATTAAGTCCTACAGTAAGACCCAAAAATTTATGAATTTGACCCATCCATTTAGAATCACGTTCAGCAAGATATTCATTTACAGTAACAATATGAACACCTCTACCATCAAGTGCATTCAAATAAGCAGGAAGAACAGAAGTAAGTGTCTTTCCCTCACCAGTTTTCATTTCAGAAATATTACCGAAATGAAGAGCCAAACCACCTAAAAGTTGTACATGATAAGGTTTTTCTCCAATAACCCTAAAACATGCCTCTCTAGCGGTAGCAAAAGCCTCAACAACTATATCATCTAAAGTTTCACCCTCAGCAATTCTTTTCTTAAATAAACCAGTCTTATTTTTAAGTTCTTCATCAGAAAGTTTAGAATATTCTTCATCAAGCGCATCAATTTGACAAGCAATTTTTTCAAATCTTCTAAGTTCTTTTTCATCAAAATCAAATACTTTTCTAAATAATGACATAAAAATCATCTCCTCAAGATAATATTTTAACATTAAATAAGAAAAAATTAAAGAAAAAACACAAAAAAAGAGACATAATCTCTAAAAATAATTAGCAAAAAGTAAACAAACTAGAAAAACTAAGAAAACAAGTGCTGCCGTAAAAGATAAAATTAAAGCTGTAGAGTAACCACTTCCATAAAAATTCTTTCCACTTGCCTCATCGTTACTAACACCACCAAAACCAGATAAAGGATTGCTATCATAAATATTAGAAGTATCAAAAGAATTATTATTAAAAGAATTGTTATTACCATTCATATTTGGATTCATAGTTCTAACTAATCTCTTATCATTTGAAAAAGCATTATTTTGATTATCAGTTCCCGCATTTTCAATTTTATTCACACTATCTTTAATTACAGAATTACCCACTCTGTAAAGTTCAAGTTCCGTTGCAAGTTTTGCCTTAACATAATCAGTACTCCTTGGAATAGACTTTTTCATATCTTCTTCCCATCTATCATTAAATCTGTCCATTATTCTCACCCCTAAACACCATATTATCTGCCTTTTTCATAACAACTTTCATAATACTTTTAAGTTGTTCATCAGGTAAATTATACTCTTTAAAAGAGTTTTTTATATTATTTTTAACATCCTCAGTAAAGTTTTTATCATAATAATCAGAAAAAGAAATATTATAGTCCATTCTCTTAAAAACAGCAATAAAATAGTCCTGTAACCAACTAGGTACCTTACTCATATAGTAATCAAAATTCTCTAAAACATTAATATCACTAATAATAGCACTCCTATCATCATTACAATACCATCCTAAAAACATAAGTGCAAATGATATTCTTTTGTGCTCCAAAGAACTCTTTCTATCGGCCATCAAACCAACACCAGTATTAAAACCTGCAACTGTTTTAAAAGAATTTCCCCCATCATTTAATAAATTACTAGGAAATATTATATCACCAGTAAGAACATTAATACGAATTTCATCTAAATTAATTCTTATAATATTATTTTCCTCTTTATCAATTGCCGAAGAAACCTTCTTCATTAGACGACAAAAAGTATTGATCCTAATATTATCAAATTCATCTCTTCTATCAATAAATTGTCTAAGTGAAATCGTATTATCCATAGTCTACCCTTCCTATCATAACAAGTATAACACAAAAAATTAAAATGAAAAATACTTTTCCAGTTTTTTTCTAGTAAAAAATAAAGAATTGTCAACCTTTTTTACATTAGTATCCAACAAAGATGCAATATCCTTGTAAGAAAAACCATTATAACGAAGTTCAAAAATACACGAATCCAAAAAAGAAAGATTATGCTTAAAAGTAATTAGAGCAAGAAAAAATTCAAAATCACTACATAACTCAAATGAATCACAAGAACTAACAAACTCCTTAGAATTCTCGTAATTCTCATCACCCATATAAAAAACTGTATCAGGCCTTTTAATCAAAGTCCTACAATAACTCGATAATCCTCTTTTTAAACAAGCAAGTAAATAAGTATAAAATATAACATCATTAGAATCACTAAAAGTATCAACAGCCTTACAAATAATAATTCTGCACTGTTGCACAATATCCTCAACATTAAGTCCCTTTAATGGATACTTATCTACAAAAGAATTAGCAATTTTCCTAAACAAAGGCTCATACTTACTTATAAGTAAAGAAAGTACCTCCTCACTTTCTCCAACCATATAAACAAGTTCAAAATCATTATAAACCATAAAACCTCCCTAATTTCTTTGCCTCACCACCTCATAAATCAAAATTCCTGCAGCCACTGAAGCATTTAAACTATCAACATTTTCTGCAAGAGGAATAGAAACAACATAATCTGAAGATTTTATAACAAGATCACTAACACCTTTACCCTCATTTCCAATAATGAGTGCAACATTACCAGAATAACTAACATCCGTATATTTAGTATGACTCATATCAGCAGCATAAATCCAGTAATTCTTATCCTTTAAATACCTAATAGCATGATTAATATTAGTAACCATACATATCTTAATATTAAGAGCCATTCCAACACTAGTTTTCATAACAGTAGAATTAACACTAACACTTCTATCCTTAGGAATAATAATACCATCAACACCCGCTGCAACACAAGTTCTAATAATTGCCCCAAAATTATGAGGATCAGTAATATGATCAAGAATCACAACAAATCCATTATCAGAACTAACTATATCATCAAGATCAGCATATCTATAATCTCCTGCATCTATAATTATACCTTGATGATTTTCATTTGCAAGTCGGTCTAATTCAAATTTGGTATAGAAACAAGGCCTGATATTTAAATTTTCCATTAGGGAAATTATCTTTTTGTCACTAAAATTCCTGTCCAAATATAATTTTTTCACTTTTAAACCTTTTTTTAAATATTCATAACAACTATTCTTACCATATATAATCATAAAACTACATCCTTTACATTTTTTTAATCAAATCAAAAATCTCATTAAGCCTTTCCCTATCATTTTTATATAAAAAACCAATCAAAATTTCAAAAGCAGTCGCATACTTATATGTAATCACATCACAATTTTTAGGACTTTTTCTTGTTTTAACATTACGCCCACGTCTAATTAAATCTACCTCTTCACCAGTTAAATACCCATTTTGTATAAGAATTTGAGTAAAATAAGCCTGTTTTTTAGCAGTGACAAAATCAAGTGTAAACTTCTGTAAATCCTTAAGTTTAACAATATTCAAGGAAATAGCATATTCTCTCACCATAAGTTCAAAAACCGCATCACCCAAAAAAGAAAGTTGTAACAGCATAATTAATCTCTATTACCCATTACAACTAAAAGAAGTCTAAAAATTTCAAGAAGAGTAGTAACTAAACTAGCAACATACGTAAGTGCCGCAGCCACTAAAACCTTTCTAGCGCCACGTTTTTCATCAGCAAGAAGAATATTATACTTTTCTAAATTAGCCATAGCCCTTCTAGACGCGTCAAACTCAACAGGAAGCGTAACAAGTTGGAAAAACAAAATAACAAAAAGCATAAAAATTCCTAAATAAAATAACCTCATATACCCAAAAATAAGTCCTATTAATATAGCAATATAACCAAACTTAGAAGAAAAATTAACAACAGGAAATATAAAACTACGAATTTTCATAAAAAAGTTGCCCTGTTTTTTCTGAATAGCATGTCCTACCTCATGAGCCGCAATAGCAGCAGCGCTCAAACTTTCACCATGAAAAACCCCATGAGAAAGTCTAATAACATTATGCCCAGGATCATAATGATCAGACAAATAACCCTTAGTTTCAACTACATAAATATCTCCTAAATCATTCTTTTCCAAAATCTTCTTAGCAACATCAAACCCAGTCAAACCTTTGCTATTCGTAATTTTAGAATACTTACTATATCTAGCACTAACCAAAATTTGTGCAATCAAAGTAATCGCAAAAGATATAAAAAACAATAAATAAATAATACTATCCATAATACCTCCTATAAAATTTCATATTTTGTCCCATCTTTAGTATCTATAAGCCTAATTCCCATAGAAAGAAGTTCATCACGAATCTCATCAGCCTTAGAATAATCCTTATTTCCCTTACAAACTTGTCTTTCCTCAATCTTTTCATTAATAAACTCCTCATCAACCAAAGACTTTTTAACATCTTTTGTTAATAAGTCAAGACCTAAAACTGAGTCAAATAATCCCACTAAATACTTCTTAGAAGCATCACTTAAATCATCAGCCTTAAGACAATCATACAAAGTAGTAAGCATCATTGAAGTATTAAGATCATTATTAATATTATCCTTAAAAGCATTAATATACTTCTCAGTATTAGAAATCTCTCCCTCATCCGTTAAACTCAAAACTCTCTTCTTTAATTTCTCATAAGCATTACTAAAACCATCAAGAGAATCATAAGAGAACAAAAGTTGCTTTCTATAATGAGAAGATAAACAAAACATTCTATAAACAAGAGGATTATAACCCTTATCCATAAGCAAAGATAAAGTCAAAAAATCACCCTTACTCTTACTCATTTTACCAGTATCATCATTTAAATGTTCAACATGAAACCAGTACCTGCACCAAGCATGCCCAATGAAAGACTCCGTCTGTGCAATCTCATTAGTATGATGAGGAAAAATATTATCAACTCCACCACAATGAATATCCAAATGCTCTCCTAAATACTTAAGCGAAATCGCAGAACACTCAATATGCCACCCAGGATATCCAATACCCCAAGGAGAATCCCATTTAAGTTCTTGATTATCAAACTTAGATTTAGTAAACCACAAAACAAAATCAGTTTTATTTTTTTTATTTTTATCTTCACCAACATCATCACGAACCCCAACAAGTAAACTATCATCAGAATGATTCGTCAAAACATAATATTCTTTAAGTTTAGAAGTATCAAAATAAACATTCTCACCAGATTTATAAGCAAAACCCTTTTCAAGTAAAACTGAAATCATCTTAATATACTCATCAATAAGACTAGTAGCAGGCACAACAATATCAGGTTTTTTAATATTTAACAGTTCACAGTCCTTAAAAAACGCCTCCGTATAAAACTTAGCAATATCCATAACAGTTTTATTTTCTCTTTTAGCGCCCTTCACCATCTTATCATCACCAGTATCGCCATCACTAGAAAGATGCCCAACATCAGTAATATTCATAGCGCGCTCAACTCTATACCCAAGAAAAGATAAAGACTTCTCAAGAACATCCTCCATAATATAAGTCCTTAAATTACCAATATGAGCATAATGATACACAGTCGGACCACAAGTATACATCCTAACAATACCATCCTCATATGTAGAAAAATCATCTATTTTTCTAGTAAGAGTATTATATAATTTCATTAAATCACCCCAAACGTTCTAAAACCTTTTCCTTACCTAAAAGATAAATAGTATCTCCAAGTTCAGGACCATGCATTTGATAAGAAACCTTTATCCTAATTGGCATGTAAAGCATCTTACCACAAGCAGAAGTCTTCTCCTTAGTATTATTAATAGCCAAACAAATATTTTCAACATTCCACTCATCGATATTAGAAATTTCCTCTTTAAAACAAGAAATAACCGAAGACACATCATTTTCATCCATAAAACTTTTGCATTCATCATCTAACTTCGCACCATCTTCAAAAAACAACTTAACTAAAGAAACAATTTCCTTTCCATAACTAATATGATTTTTATAAATAAGTGCTAAATGCCTAATCCATTCCTCACTCTTATCACTAAGATCATAAGCCTCTTCCAAAAAAGGAATAACAAACTTACAATAATCATCATCACTAAGACCCTTAATATAATGCGCATTAACCCAATTAAGTTTCTTAATATCATAACTACTTGCAGATTTACCAATTCTAGAAGGATCGAACTCATTAATCAACTCATCCATTGAAAAAATTTCCTTGTTACTACTAGGACTCCATCCAAGAAGAACTAAATAATTAACAATAGCCGCAGGCAAATAACCATCTTTATATAAATCCATAAAAGAAGCATCACCATTTCTCTTGCTAAGTTTAGTGCCATCTTCCCCAAGAACCATAGCAACATGAATATAACAAGGCTTTTCCCAACCAAATGCATCATATAATAAATTATATTTAGCAGTCTGATCCAAATATTCCTTTCCTCTAACAACATGTGTAATATCCATTAAATGATCATCAATAACATTCGCAAAATTATACGTAGGAAAACCATCAGACTTAATCAAAATTTGATCCTCTAAAACACTATTATCAATCACAACTTCGCCATAAATCAAATCATTAACAACAGTTTTACCCTCTTTAGGCATAGATTGACGAATAACATACTTATCTCCCCTAGCAAGTCTTTCCTTAATTTCCTTATCACTTAAACTCTTACAATGACCATCATACATAAAAGGAATCTTATTAAGATTAGCAATCTCCCTAAGTTCATTAAGTCTATCCTCAGAACAAAAACAATAATAGGCCTTTCCCATTTCAACAAGTTTTAAAGCATACTCCATATATATATCTTTTCTCATACTTTGAACATATGGCCCACACTCACCCTCATTATTAGGCCCTTCATCAATAGAAAAACCACATAAAGAAAGAGTATCATAAATAAAATCAACCGCACCAGCAACTTCCCTATTTTGATCAGTATCTTCTATTCTAAGAATAAAATCCCCCCTATTTTTCTTTGCAATAAGATATTCAAAAATTGCAGTCCTCAAATTTCCAATATGCATATACCCCGTTGGACTCGGAGCAAATCTAGTTCTTACTTTTTTCATATAAAGCACTCCTTTTCCCATATTATAGCAAAAAAAAGAAAGTAATACAACCTTTCTCAAACAACCATATTTTTAATAATACTATCAATTCTAATTTTACTATCACCACAAAGCATCCGATCAATAATAACAGTCTCCAAGTTTTGCTCAATAACACAATTAACTTTCCTAGCACCATACTTTTCATAATCACACAACTTCAAAATTTCAGAAATAAGTTTATTAGAAAAAGAACAAAAAACACCTTTTTCCTTATAATATTTTCTTATAAAGGAAAGTTTATTCCTAACAAGTTTAGCACAAACTAAATCACTAATCTTATTAAACTCAACTACACTACTAATCCTATTAACAAACTCAATTCCAAAGAAATTATAAACATCTTCAAAAGATATAGTACCATTAAAGCCAATACTATTCTTGTTAGAACCCAAATTAGATGTCATGATAATAGTTGTATTTAAAAAATTAATCTTTTCACCCTTACTATTTTTAGCATACCCCTCATCCAAAATTTGTAAAAATAAGTTAATAACCTCTCTACTACCCTTTTCAATCTCATCCAAAATAATAAGAGAATATGGATTATCCTTAACTTGTTCAAAAACATTCTTATTATCAGAATATCCAACATATCCAGGAGGAGAACCAATCATTTTACTAATAGAATGCCCTTCCTTAAACTCACTCATATCAACACGAATAATATTATCCCCATAAATAACCTTACCATATTCTTTAGCAAGCATCGTCTTCCCAACACCAGTAGAACCCAAAAACAAAAATGACATAGGTTTAACACTTTCAGAAGAAGAAAAACATCTTTTCTTAAAAGCATCACAAATAGTATTAATAGCCTTATCCTGTCCATAAACTACCGAAGAAAGGGACTTTTTAAGATTATCCAAAACCTTAAAAGAATTTCTATAAATAGGAATCTTTGATCTTTCTTCAACAACCTTACATACGTCATTCGAAGTAACCTTAATCAAAGAATTATTAATATTTTTAAGTTCCAATTTATTTTTCTTATCTTCCAAAATCATCTCAGACTTCTTATACAAAAAAGCATCATTAAAATTGTTATTAACAATAGATTCATTCTTTAAACTCTTAAGTTTCTCAATTCTCTCATTAATATCCATAATATCATTGTTTTTAAAAGACAAAACAGAAACCCTAGAACAAACCTCATCCAATACATCAATAGCCTTATCAGGCATTTTTCTATCATAAATATATCTATTAGACAAAGTAACGATTTCATTTAAAACCTTATCACTTATCTTAACATTATGATAAGACTCATAAATAGGTCTTAACTTAAACAAAATATCCTTAGTTGCGGAAACATCAGGTTCTTCAACCAAAATAGTTTGAAATCTACGCGACAACGCCTTATCATTTTCGATAAACTCTTTATACTCAGAAATAGTAGTAGCCCCAATAATTTTAATCTTACCACGAGCAAGAGCAGGTTTAAGTATATTAGAAGCATCAATTGCACCCTCCGCACCACCTGCACCCACTAAAGTGTGAATTTCGTCAATAAATAAGATAACATCATCATTTTCTTCAAGTTCACGAATAATCTTTTCCAATCTTTCCTCAAATTCACCACGATATTTTGTCCCCGCAACTAAACTAGCCATCGAAACAGAAATAAGTTTCTTATTAGAAAGTTTAGAAAAAGAAGAAGAATTAATAACTCTAGCAAGTTCCTCAACAATTGCAGTCTTACCAACTCCAGCCTCTCCCAAAAGAAGAGGATTATTTTTAGTCCTACGAGACAAAATTTGAATAAGCCTTGCTATTTCCTTTTCACGTCCAATAACAGGATCAATTTCTCCACGTTTACATTTATCATTCAAATTAACACCAAAAGACTCAACCATAAGTTTAACATTACGACTCTTTTTACTAACACAAAAACTATCATACAAAGCATCAACATCAACATTCATGCCCAAAAGTATTCTAATCGCAACTCCTTCGCCCTCCTCAAAAAGAGAAAAAAACAAATCTCCCGTATCAACAAACTTTTTCCCCTTATCAGAACTATCCATTCCGGCAGACTCCAAAATAGTACGCAAAAGAGGAGTATACAAATAAAACTCATTAGAACTCTTGCCAACCCCCACAACCGAAATAAGTTCTTCCTTAAAAGAATCATAAGTAACCCCAAAAGAAGAAAACTTATCAACAAAATCTTTATTACCATACTTAAGTAAAGACAAAAGTAAATGTTCACTACCAATATAAGGATGTTTCAAACTAATCATCTCTTTCTGCATATTTAAAAGTACTTTCTTTGCTTCTTCATCAAATTTAGAAAACATATTCATCCTCCCATTATTATTCTATTCATATAATGAGAAAAAAAATATAAAACTAATCAACAAAAAAGTACTATTTACAAAAAAAGTACTTTAAAACAAAAAAAGAGAACAACCGTCCTCTTAAACTAATAACATTATTACAAAAACTATGAATGATAATAGTAATAATGCAAGTGCAAGTTTCCAAATATACTTAATCCAAGAAGTATATTCAACATCACTAATAGATAATCCTATAAGCAATAATACACTAGTTGGAGCAACTAACATTACTAAACTATATAAGTTAGCAAACATTACACTGATTATTGATAAGACTGCACTATCTTCATATACAGATGCAATAGAATAAAGTACAGCATTGGCAAAGTAATAATAATCAACATAAACCGCACTATTAATAATTGTATAAATACCTGAAAGAGCAACATTAAACTCATCAGTCGCAGTAAGCAATAATTGAGTAACTGGAGTTATTACAGGATTATAATATACAAATACAAACACTGAACAAGCCAAAATAGTAATAATTGCAGGAACAACAAATGATTTAATACCATCTACAAATCCCTCAAAAGTATCCTTAACACTTGTTCTGTAAATAATTGAAATAATAATCATAGCAATAATTAATAAAATAGAATAAGTTTGAAATCTAACTGGTGTATTCCAAGTACCAAAAGCATCAATACCACCAAATATCTTATTAAGAATATCAAATCCACCTATTTTAAGTTCAGTCCAACTCTTATGTAAACTCTCAAAAGAACTAACTCCAAGCATAGATTTCCAAGAAATAGTTCCTAAAATCATAACAAGTAACATAATAGAACTTACAATAATTGCACCAACAGGTCCACGTTCCTTAGTAGTTTTATTCTTCTTATCTTTAGCAACTTTTTCATTAACACTTTTCTTGCTAGATTTAGAACTAGCAGAAGCCTTAACAGTCTTTTCCTTTGTACTATTAGCCTTAAGCGCCTTACTAGCATCTCCAACAAGATTATTTTTCTTACAATACATAAGTACAAAGAAAATTAAAAGGGCAAGTCCAAGTACAAATAATATAACTTTAAATAAAAGTTGATCTGTAGCCTTTAAACTAAGAATTTCATTATTATAACCATATAAAGTACCAGCAAATGTAGCACCATACATACCAATTATAATAGAACCTACAGTAGCACTTAAAGCAACTAGTTTGTTATATCCAACCTTAACAATAAATCCAATTAAGAAAGGAATAACAACTAAAAATCCTAAGTCAAGTCCTGCAAATGAAGATAAAAGAGCCATAATAATCATAATTGCAATTAATAAAGTTTGTTCTTTGCCACTAGCAAACTTCATAAAACTGTTCATAATCTTATCATAAGCACCTGTAACTTTAAGAACACCATAAAATGCTCCTACTAACAGTACATAAAGTATAACAGATCCGAATCCTGAAAATGTTTCAAGAACAACTGAAAAAATAGAAATAATTCCAATTTGTTTAGAAACTTCGCCTTCAGCGCCAACAATACCATAAATAATTGGTACTATCCATGAAAACAATACATAAGCAAGAATGACTATACCTACTGCCTTAAATAAATTATTTTTTTTCATTTTATACCTCCCAATATAATTATTACACTTTTATCAAAAAAAATAAAGAAAAAACTGTAAAAAATTAACAATTTCCCTCAAAAAAAAGAAAAAAAGGCTTCATCAATCCTTTTTCTTCATAGTAGGGAACAAAATAACCTCACGAATAGTTTCACATCCAGTAAGAAGCATAACAAGTCTATCAATTCCCATACCCATTCCACCAGCCGGTGGCATTCCATATTCAAGAGCCTCAACAAAATCTAAATCCATTTCATTAGCCTCATCATTACCTAAATCTTTTTCCTTAACTTGAGCCTCAAATCTTTCATATTGATCAATAGGATCATTAAGTTCAGTAAATGCATTAGCATATTCACTACCAACAATAAACAACTCAAATCTTTGTGTAAATCTAGGGTCCTTAGGATCCTTTTTTGCAAGAGGGCTTATTTCTATTGGATGTCCAATTACAAAAGTAGGTTCAATAATCGTCTCCTCAACATATTTCTCAAAAAACTCATTAACAATATGACCATACCCAAAATGATCTTCAACTTCAATACCATGTTCTAAAGCAAGTTTTTTAGCATCTTCAAAACTCATATCATCAAAAAAGTTAATTCCTGTTTTTTCACGTATAGCATCAACCATATGTAATCTCTTAAACTTAGGTTTCAAACATATATCATGACCTCTCCACTTAATATCGTAAGTACCTAAAACTTCCATCGCAGCATTACCAATAATATTCTCAGTAATTTCCATCATTCCTTCAAGATCAGAATAAGCCTTATAAAGTTCAATAGTAGTAAACTCAGGATTATGCTTCTTATCCATTCCTTCATTTCTAAAAATTCTACCTATTTCATAAACAGCATCCATTCCACCAACAAGAAGTCTCTTTAAAGGAAGTTCAGTAGCAATTCTAAGATACATATCAATATCTAAAGTATTATGATGAGTTATAAATGGTCTAGCGTTAGCGCCCCCCAAAATAGTACCAAGCATTGGAGTCTCAACTTCAGTATAACCTAAATTATCAAGATATTTTTGGATAGATCTAATAATCTTAGGTCTCATAAATGCAACCTTACGAGACTCTTCATTTGTTATTAAATCAACATATCTTCTTCTAAATCTTTCCTCAGTATCAACAAGACCATGATACTTCTCAGGAAGAGGTCTAAGAGCCTTAACTAAATGTTCATATTTAGTAGCCTTTACTGTAAGTTCACCCATATGAGTCCTCATAACAACTCCATGAATCCCTACTATATCACCAATATCACTCTTCTTAAAGATTTCATAATTATCCTCATCAATATTATCAATCTTTACATACACTTGTATTTGACCAAATTTATCTTGAATATTAATAAATCCAGCCTTACCCTTTCCTCTTTTAGTCATAATACGTCCTGCAATAACAACAGGAATAGCCTTTTCTTCAAGTTCTTCAGAAGTAGCATCTCCATATTTTTCCTTAATTTCCTTAGAATTAGAATCAACATCAAACCTATGTCCAAAAGGATCAATGCCCATTTCTTCCAAATTCTTAGCCTTTTCTCTCCTTATTATTTCTTGTTCCGTAAATTGTCTCATTTCTTTCTCCTCCTATCAATAAAAAAAGTTAACAATAAAAGGGCGAAGTATCGCGGTACCACCTTTTTTATCATTAACTGACATCTCAATAATATAACGGTAAACCCGGGCAAAAGCCATTTCCACAGTTTTAATTCATTATAGCACGCTATCAAGTTCCACCACCCTTGACTCTCTAAAAGCACTCCCTATAAATCCCTGTACAAAGTACCTGCTTCATCAATTTATGAATATAATTTATCACTTAAAATACAAAATGTCAACAATATTTAAACGTTTTATAAATTTTCTTCACACATTAAATTCAAAATATCAAAAAATTCATCCTTAGTATTAGCAGAAGTAATCATTCCTTTAAAGCCTTTACAATTAGGAAATCCCTTTATATACCACAAAGCATGAGTTCTAATCTCTAAAAGAGCACGTTTTTCTCCCATATTTTCTTCAAGAAGAAAATAATGTTTCTTTATCATATCAACAATTTCTCTAAAACCAGGTCTAGGTAAAAAACTATTATTATTTATAAAAAACAAACTCTCCCTAAAAATCCAAGGATTTCCTAAAGAAGCGCGACCAATCATAACAGCATCACAACCAGTTTCATCAAGCATTCGTTTAGCATCACTAAAAGATTTAATATCTCCATTACCAATTACTGGTATTTTAACTGAATCCTTTACTTCTTTAATTATACTCCAATCAGCACTTCCACCATAACCCTGGCTTCTTGTCCTAGCATGAATTGCAATACAACTTGCACCATTTTCTTCACATACCTTAGAAACCAAAGGAGCATTTATACTAGAAAAGTCCCAACCACTTCTTATTTTAACACTAACAGGAACAGATACAGCCTTACAAACACTAGAAACAATTTTACCAATCTTATCAACATCACGAAGAAGAGCACTGCCAGCATTATTTTTAATTGCAACCTTAGGAACAGGACAGCCCATATTAATATCAATAAAACTAACATCATAAGAAGAAACAATAATACTAGCAGCCTTCGCCATAACATCAGGTGAACTACCAAAAATTTGCACTCCAACTTTCACACCCAACTTATCAATTCCATCAAGCATATCAAAAGTTTTCTTATTATTTCTAACAATTGCCTCAGCACTAATAAGTTCAGTCCAAAACAAAGAAACACCCATATCTCTCACAATTTCAATATAAGCAGGATTAGAAACACCAGCCATCGGCGCTAATAAAACTTTATTCTTCTTAAGTTCCTCTCTAAAATCAAAAGCCATATAAACACTCCTAAACAAAAAAGAAAGTAACCTTTCTTTTATTTATTTTCTTCTTCAATATCATCAGATTCTTCAGAAGGCATTTTACCATTTTTTACCAAATAATCAATTTGTTCCTTAGTCAAAGTTTCATACTTAGCCAAGTTTTCAGCAATCAAATCAAGTAACTTTTTATTATCCTTCAAAATCTTCTCAGTTTTTTTATAACAACTATCTATAATTTTTCTAATTTGTTGATCAATTTCAAACGCAACTTGGTCAGAAAAATTACGTGATTTATTATAATCTCTACCTAAGAAAACACTAGATTCGCTTTGTTCCAATTGAACAGGACCAAGTTCACTCATTCCATATTCACATACCATAGAACGTGCAATTTTAGTTGCCCTTTCAATATCATTTTCAGCACCAGTAGTTATGTCGTCAAAAACAAGTTGTTCCGCAACACGTCCAGCCAAAAATGTACAAATTGTCTCAGTAAGTTCATTTTTAGTAGTATGCATTTTTTCTTCTTCACTTTGAATATTAGTATAACCACCAGCCATACCACGAGGTATAATAGTAACCTTTTGAACAATATTAGAATTTTCAAGTTTCATACCCGCAACTACATGTCCAGCCTCATGATAAGCAGTAATCTTCTTATCTTTTTCACTAATTTTTCTACTCTTTTTAGCAGGTCCCATTAAAACCCTATCATGAGCCTCATCAATCTCACTCATAGTAATTTCGCTCTTATCACGTCTAACCGCAAGAAGCGCAGCCTCATTAAGTAAATTTTCAAGATCAGCACCACTAAAACCAGAAGTCCTACGAGCCAAATACTTAAGAGTAACATCCTTAGCAAGAATCTTATTCTTAGCATGAACTTTTAATATTGCTTCTCTTTCTCCAATATCAGGAAGAGAAACAGTAACTTGCCTATCAAACCTACCAGGTCTAAGAAGAGCAGGATCAAGAACATCAGGTCTATTAGTTGCAGCTATAATAATTATTCCCTCATTAGCGCCAAAACCATCCATTTCTGTAAGAAGTTGATTAAGTGTTTGTTCCCTTTCATCATGGCCACCGCCAAGACCAGTACCACGTTGACGTCCAACAGCATCTATTTCATCAATAAATATCAAACATGGAGCAGTTTGCTTCGCTTGCTTAAACATATCACGAACACGGCTTGCACCTACACCAACAAAAAGTTCAACAAAATCAGAACCACTGATATAATAAAAAGGTACATTGGCTTCTCCCGCAACAGCACGAGCAAGTAAAGTTTTACCAGTTCCTGGAGGCCCAACTAAAAGCACCCCCTTAGGAATTCTAGCACCTAATTTTTGGAATTTTTTAGGATTTTTCAAGAAATCAATAAGTTCTTTAACTTCATATTTTTCCTCAACAAGTCCCGCAACATTATCAAAAGTAACTTTGTCCTTATCAGAATGTAATTTAGCCTTACTTTTACCAAAATCAAAAGACTTATTCGCACCACCCATCTGTCTAGATAAGAAATAAAATGCAAATCCAATAATTAACACAAATGGTAAAAAGTTAACAACAATTTTAAGAAATGAAGAACTTTCTGGATCTTTATTAACAGTTATTTTAAGAGATTCTTTTTGCTTAGCAATAGAAAGAATATCAGAAACAACACTATCAGAATAAGGCGCTACTAACTTAAAACGTTCATTACTCTTATAGCCATCAAGTTTACCTGTAACATAATAAACCGCAGAACTTTGTTTCGGTGTAATTTCAAGTTCAGTAACATTACCTCCATTTAAATCATTTATAAATTCATTATAAGTAAGTACTTTTTCCTTGTTTCCTAAAGAGTTATAAACAAAGAATATACTTGCTAAAAAACATAAAATAATAGCATACGAAATAAAACTTTTTTTATTATTTTTTCTATTCATAATTTCCTCCCTTTAATAATACTTAAGTATTATATCACAGTTTTTACTTTTTGGAACATCAAATTTAGATTTTTTAAGACCAGGAAGCCAAACAACAATATCCTTAGAATCCACAACAACAGGCCATAAATCTCTTTGTTTAACAGGAATCTTCAAATCAATAAAAATATCCTTTATCTTTTTCGTACCATTAAGACCCTTAACCTTAATTCTATCCCCAGATTTTCTAGTTCTAACCTGAAGAGGCAAACATACATCTTCAGAATTTAACCTACAAAAATTATTATCATTAACATCAGATTTCTCCAAAAATTTGATGTTTTTACCATTAGGTAAATTAACATAATCAGAAAGTTCAATCTCATAACGATCAACTTGTTCAGTTTCTTTTACAAAAGAAAGTTTATCATAACTCTTAACAACCTTAACATTATTTGGTAAATATACAAAACTATTAGCCTTATTTGAATATATAAGACCTTTAATCAAATCTGTATGAACATCAGAAATTAATATAAGATCATCTTGATAAAATTCCTCAAGTAGCATGTTAATAAACCTGTTTTGTAAAAAAGGGTGAATTTTTTTAAACTTACTTATAGAAGTTTGATTATCAGTAACCACCTCATCAAAAATCTTACTAGTTTCACTATTTAAAAAATCATCCGAAGCAATAAGTTCATTGCTATATTTTAAAAACTTTAAATGAACATTTTTATCTTCAATCTTCAAAAAAGGTAAAACACTTTTACGATATCTATTTCTAGTATACTTACTAGAAAAGTTAGAATTATCAATAACATACTCAATCTTTTTCTTTTTATTATAACTAAGTATATCTTCCTTAGTTACAAAAACCAAAGGCCTCAATATAGAATAAGTGCCTTTCGAAACACAACTAGAAAATCCTCCATAGCCTCTCAAAGTAGAACCCCTGACAATTCGCATCAAAATAGTTTCCATTAAATCATCACCATGATGAGCAGTCATCAAATAATTAGCATTATACTTTCTCACTAAAGAATCAAAAAATTCATACCTTATATGCCTAGCCTCATTATGAAAATTATCATCACCATAATTTTCAATAATCATTTTCTCAAAAAAGATATTTCTTTTATTACAAAACTTCTCAAGCCATACCATCTCATCATCGCTTTCACGCCTAACCTTATGATTAACATGAGCACAAACAATAGAAATATTTCTAGATTTTCTATAAGAAATCAAAATATCCATAAGCGCCATAGAATCAGGCCCTCCAGAACAACCTAAAACAACTGTATCCCCATCATTAATATAACTGTCTAAAAAATCAAAAACTTTTTTCATTAAATCACCACTTAACACAATATTTTAAACTATTTTCTAAAACAAATCAATAGAAAAAAAATAGTACAAATTTACTATTTCATTCTAATAATATATTCGTTATCACCAGAATACAAAAACTTTTCCCTAGCATACTTAGCCACATACACAGGATCTTTAAGTTTTTTAACTTCAGATTTCAAAACTTCCTCTTCCTCTTTTAAATCTTCTATTTTTTTATCTAATTGCACTTTCTCATGTTTCATAACATAAACATCTTGAAATATAGAGCCTATAGAATAAAAAATATATCCATTTATTGCCAAGCAAAACAACGTTACAAAAAAAATTCTCTTAAAATTTTTTTTCTTTGATTTAGATTTTCCTCTTGCCATCATACACCTCCGACTATAACCTTATAAACCATATCTTATAACAAATAATAACAAAAATTAAAAATAATTTCAATAATTTCAATAAAATAAGACTATATTTGACACTTAAAAGTGACAAATGATAGTCTAAAAAGTAAAAAACCAATTAAAACAAACAACAAATAATACAAACTCAAAGTTCCATCATTAATTTGAATTATACCAATAAAAAATAAAATAGACATAATCAAATTAAAAAAAACATTAAACAAAATATGGTATTTAGCATAAAGTAAAAACTTCTTAAATATATAAAAAACAAAGCAGTATCCAAAACCAAAAAAAACACAAAAAAGTAAAGAAAAAATTTGTTCCGAAAGTATCATTTAAACAACTTATCAAAGAAAGAAGACTTAGATTTCCTTAAATTTTCAAAATAAGACATACTATCAAAACTTCCCTTAATAGCAAGAGTTCCATCTTTAGTATCCAATTTAATAATTTCCAAAGAATTACCCTTTATAACTAAAAAACCCATACTCGTATCAAGTAAAAATTCCTGTTCATCAAAACTTTCAAGTTTGTTAACTCCAGTCACATAAATAATTTTCCTTTCATTAATACTAATTCCATGATTATAACTTATATTTTCTGCAAACTTTTCCATAATTTTCCTCCTGATAAAATATATGAAAAAAAGAAAAAAATATTCAAAAAAAAACACATAAAGTGTTTTAATATACTATTCTTCAGCAGTATTAAATGCTTCTAAAATAGATTCTTCAAACAAAGTACGTGTTTCAGGGTTAATAGGATGTGCTATATCACGATATCCTCCAGTAGTTGTTTTTCTGCTAGGCATAGCAATAAACAAACCATTATCTCCTTCAATAATACGAATATCATGAATTGCAAAACAATCATCAATTAAAACTGAAGCAATTCCTTTCATACGAGAGCCTTCCTTTTCAACCTTACGTACATTTACTGATGTAATCTTCATCTTTATCCTCCTTTTTAAAAGCAACCCTGCTTCTAACACTAATTTTATCTTAAAGAGCAGGTAAAAGTCAATAGATTTTTAACATATATTGCCAAATTTACACAAAAATCATCTAATATTTTCAAAATAAATAAAAAACTAAATATTAACCTCCAAAGTTCCAATCAAAACATCAGTATATGAAAAGGATTTATTAATACCATTAGTAAACACAACAAAAACATAATTATAACATTTAGTAACTACTCCCTCAAATTCTTCAACCTGATTTCTGCTACCATTATATCGAAACTTAATTTTTTTCCCTTCAAAAGAAAAAATTTTATCTCTAACTCTTTCTATCATCTAGGAAACCCCACGTACATCATACCATTAGTAATAATTCCACCCATACCATCTTTACCATATTTAGTTCTATCCAAAATTTTAAACAAATCTATTGGTTGACTTTTATTGGATAAACAAACAGAACTAGCAACAATCGCAGGATCCAAAGCATGAATATTAATTCTCTTAGGACTCGAAGCAAAATTAGAACCAGCCTTAATTAATTCCTCATAATCAGATTGACACGCTCCAGCAATAATAACCAGTTTTTCATGATCTTTCTCGTACTTTCTGGCTTCCTTAACTGCATTAACAAAATTTTTACTATTCTTATAATTAGAAATATCATTATATTTATTCCCACTATCATAATACGCATCATGACCAGTAATTACCAAAACATCAGGATTAACATCATCCAGTAAACCCCTAATTTTTTTAGAAATTTCTCCCTCATTAAGAATAATTCCATAACAAACTATGTTCATATTTTTATAAAATTCTATACATCTATCAAGATAATTTTTATCACCATCAATATGTAAAATTTTACCCGGCAAATAAAAATAATTATCCCTATTTAAATCAAGTAAATCACCCATATTATCAAATAAATCTCTATCATCACTAGTAATATCATCAACACAATCTTTACATATTTCTAAATCATCAACTGGCGCATCCGCAATAAGCCGAATATTGACTCCCTCTAGTACAACCATCTTATCCTTAAAAGATTTAATCCTAAAAACCATATCATTATTATAAGACTTCCTAGTAACTAAATCTCCAATATTAAAAAGCACATAATCACCTCAAAATAATTATATGCAACAACTAAATAAAATAGAAACTAACTTAAACAATTAGCAATATCGCAAAAAATTTCAACACTAAGTTGTTCAGCCCTAACAGAAAGATCAAAACCATAACCTTTCAAAACATTCAAAATCTTATCAAGATCATAATCTTTTAAATTATTACGCAATGTCTTTCTTTTAAATCTAAAACTATCCCTAACAAGTTTATAAAAAAAGTTAATATCTTTAAGCATAATTTTATTATCCTTTCTATAAAAGGACACAACCATACTATCAACATTAGGCACAGGATAAAAACAGTTCCTACTAACAACAAAATCTTTTTTAACACAATAATGATAATTCAAAAAAACCGTCAAAGAACCATAGTTTTTACTTCCAACTTTAGCACAAAATCTTTCACCAACCTCTTTTTGAACCATAAATCTCATAAAAAGAAAAGGCAAATCTAAAAAAGTAAGTTTTTCAATAATAGGAGTCGTAACATAATAAGGTAAATTAGCAATCACATATAAATTAGAAATTTCATCTCCTAAATCCTTTTTCACATCAGAAGTTAAAAAGTCAGAAAAAATAATAGAATAATTAGAAAAAGGCTTCAAATTAGAATAAAGTAGCTCTTTAACATCTTCGTCAATTTCATATCCCAAAACCTTATCAAACTTAGAACAAAGTAAAGAAGTAAGCCTACCATCACCACAACCTATTTCCAACGCATAAGAAGGACTCTTTATATCAAAGCCAGAAACTATTTTATTAACAATATTCTTATCAACAAGAAAATTTTGTCCATATTTCTTCTTAAAATCAAACTCTTTCATAATCAAATTCGAGAAACAAAACCCGATAAAGACACCTCACTTCAAAAAATTAAAAATATTATTAAATTAATCTTACCACAAAAACATAAAAAAAAGAAGAAGAATTTTACTCACCCTCTTCATCACTATAATCGTCATCATCAGTAATATTATATACTTTTTTCTTTTTTAAATCATCATTAGTTTTTTCTTCTTTTCTAACAACCTTTTTCTTATCCTTATCAACAAAACTAGCAATAAGAAGTATAACATTCGCTGCAAACAACATATAAAGTTCCATTAATATAAAAGACAAATTATCAGAAAAATAAGAAGGATTAAAGTTTATTTCATATTTAAAGTACAAAAACATATTAGTATCATACATTGCCCTAAGACAAACAATAATCGAAGTAACAAAAATAAAAACTGCTACAAAATTAAATAATAAACTCTTAGAAACATATTTTGCTCTAGAAATTAAACTAACCAAAAAACAAATTAAAACAAGACCAAATGGTAGAAGAACATTAATTCCATCTGTAATAGGTTTCTCAAGTCTCGAATAAGTAGTCAAAAGGCAATAAAATACTAATCCAAAACTTACAATAAGTAAAATATATTTAAGAAAACTCAATACCTTACATAAAACTTTCTTCATTATCTATTACCTCCATACTCTAAAACATACCAATCAACAATATCATCAAGAAGCGAAGCAACAACTTTATAGTTATTATACGTTAAAGAAAGTTCACTAGAAGTTCTATTAAAAATTCCATATTTAAAATCTTGCGTACTAAAAGAATATGAACTATTAGAATATTCAAGTTTTAATAAAAATTCAGAATTAGAAACAATAATATCTCTTTTATCTGCAATATCATCATAAATATCAGAAAAAGAATGATTAAAATTTTCACTTTTCTTAAAAGAATCTATATCATAAGAAATTCTAAATAAACACTTGTTACTAACATTATCAATAATATCACGATTTGAATAATAAATATCCTTACTTTCAAGAGTTTCCTTATTCGCTAAATCCTTATAATAATAACCCTTTTTAATAGTATCAAAACAACTTTTCAAATCACTATGTATTGCCATAGACGCTCCACTAGTATTTGCCTTTACTTTACTAAGTTTTTTAGAAGACTTATCAATACTAGTCTTAAAATCATTATAAGTCTTGCTTTCAGAAGGCTTAATATTATATACATAAGAAATATCTTCATAATGATATATGTTAAGAACAAATATAAAAGAAACAAAAGCCAAACAAATAACTAAAATACATTCAGCAAAAACAACCAAAAACTCCGCAAACATCTTTTTCATAATAACCTCCTATACATTAATATCAATTTTAAAAGAAAAACTACTTGGAAAACTACTAGACCACAACTTCAAAGTATAATTATCAGAAACACTAGAACCTATATCTCGAGAAAGCAACTTAAAACTTTTTACACTATCTAAAGTACCCATAGCCATTTCATTATCAAAGTTAAGTAAAGAATAATTAATTAAATTATAATTACTACCCTCAGAAAAAGATAGATTCTCAAGAACAACATCATACTTTAAACTAACATTATTGTTATTTTGAACATTAAACTTATAAACATAAGCAGTATCAGATGAATTATAATCCTTAAAAGAATCAATAACACCACCATAAGTACTAGTTGTATGAGTAACAAATAAATTATATTTAGTAGATGAATTAATAAAAATAGAATCCCCTCCTTTATAAAGAAGGAAAAAGCCCATAAAAGACAAAAGCACAGCAATAACAATAAAAGTAATTGCTATAGAAATTAAAACATTAACTTTTGCCTGTTTTTTAATAGCCACAATATCATTTTGATTTACATAACTATACAAAGAATTAGCATCAACCTCTTCAGTAAATTCATCATTACTCAAAAAATTATTCTTCCCCGTCATCATCATCAACCACCTCTTCTAATCTTTTTCTTGCAGCAATAGTACTTGCACTTTCTTTTATTTTTCCCTTTCCCTTGCCAAAGATAGACATCACTAATTTCATAATGTCATATATTACAACACCTAAACAAGGTAACAGAACTGCTGCAATCCAACCAGTTTTAGAAACCAAAAACTGTTGTGCGTACCCAATTTTTGGAATTTTCAAAACAACTTTTCCAAGAACATTGTCACTCTTAACCATCTCACTATCTTTAGCGTTATTATTATCACCCTTTGTAGCATAAGAATAATAACCATTAAGTTCGTAAACTTCAACCACACGGTGAGTAACAGTAATTCCACCATTAGAATCAGAAATAAAAGTTACAACATCACCGACATTATATTTATCTTTATCATCCTTATAAGTAACAACAACATCTCCAGCCTTAATAGTAGGATACATACTTTGAGTCAAAATAGTATAAAAGTTAGTATTAACCTTTCCAAGATCACCATTCTTAGACAGATAATTAACTCTAATAACATATCCAATAATCAGTGCGATAATAAACACCAAAACTACAAAAATAGCAGTAGAAAAAATTTTAGCAATTCTATTAAGAACTTTATGCATATTTATCAACCTCTTTTATTTATAATAAGCATTCACCATAACACGACAACCGAATTTTTTAGAAACATTAGAAAAATCAGCCTTAGAAGAAACCCACATCTTAAATACATAGTTACCATTAAAACTAGAATTCACAGTTTTTTTGTATATAACTCTTCCATTCGAAGAAAACTTACTTTTTGGAAGATCCGAGAAATTACTAACATTATCACTTAAAACAGAAACAGGTGAATCATTCTCAGTCAAATAAACTCTAATAAAATCTTCAGAAATAGTATTATCCTTTAAAGGTACAAGTGAGATTTCATAAACAATTGAACCTCTCTTCTTAGAATTTAGTGACGCAGAAACATTAAAATCAAAGTATTCTTTATCACCTTTAAGAGCAATTCCTTCAACATCAGACATAGAAAAAACATTTTGCATATTAATATAATTTGAACCAGAACTAAATGTAAATAAAACTAAATCCTTGCTTATTGATGGATTTTTAGAATTATTATCTTTATTTGAATCATTTTTACTATTGTCATTACTATTCCCATTAGTATTATTTCCATTATTATCAGGTTTATTATTATTATTTTTATTTGGTCTTTTATTGATATCTACATCAGGTTTATTAACATTAATATCTACATCAACCGCATTATTATTGACAACAGTATTAAATATAGCAAAAGAAACCGACGCAATCAAAAATACTAAACACACCAAAAATATCAATATTAAAGGAAAACAACTCGTATCATCATTACTACGCTCAGCTAATATTTCATCTGCAACTTCATCCGCTATTACTTTTTTTTCTTCAAAAATATTACGCTCTTTATCTTTCATATAATCACCTATCATACCTATACTAATATATTATCACAAAAAAATTAAATTTAAAAGAAAAATATAAATAATTTTATACTTAATTTACATTAACACAAAAAAATGTACAAAATATGCACATTTTTAAACTTGAGCAGCCTTTATAAATAATTTAAAATTAAATTCTGCCCTCTTAGTAGTCTTCTTACTCTTGCTTGTAGCATCATCATTATTTCTACTAACTGTACCACCATTATCAGTCGTAGTTTGAGTAGAATCAACAGGTAATTGATAATCTTTATCTAAATAAGCATACATAGTATATTTCTCAGATTTATTAATATTAGTAAATGAACCACTTGCCAAATAATAATTATTAATTAAACCATTTGGCCCAGCAACAGATTTCAAACTATCAACAGTAACACCAGAAAAATTAGAGCCAACTGCATTTCCAAGCAAAATCTTACCAGAGCCATCAAATAATATAACTTTTACATAATTAGAACTAATTTGTTCCATTTCATCAGCAATATTTTCATTAATATCCGTAATACCAATTTCATAATTAACAGTCATATTTGCATTATAGTCAGCCTTAACAGTAAAATCAGCCTTAGCCTTAACATTATCAATATTAACACCATTAGTATCATCCATAGGATATTCATTATCAACATTAATAGTCTTTGAAACAGTACTTCCCTCAACATCATCAAAATTTAAAGAAACAACACCAGTAGTTATAACATTCTCCTTAGTTCCAGTCCCAGAAAAACTAAATATAGCAAATGAAACACCAATTACAACTACAATTAAAATCAATATAGCAAAGACAGAAATCATCAAATTTCTTTTATTTTTCATAACATCCTCCTACAAACCACTATTGTCCCTTAATAGCAGAATCAACATTAATAAAGACCTTATAGACATGACTATCAACACCATCTAAATTGGCAGATTGATTAACCCACATTCTAAATGTATAATTTGTAGAAATAGTATTATTAGTAACATCAGAATTATGAATATGACTAGAATCAAACAATAACTTTGTATTACTAGAATCACCATTTCTATCAAAAGTAGTAAGATCAGAAACCTTAGTCTCAGGAAGAGCAACATCATCATTATTTTTTGTTACATAAACAGTAACATCACTATCAGAAAGCCAAAGTTCTCCCTCTGTTGCACTTGCTTTAGTCATTGTAACAACATAAGGAATAGTTAAAGCATTAGTAGTAGTCGTATTAACCGTAAAATCAAAAGTGTTATTCAATTGTTTACCAACACTATCACTAACAGGAACAGCATTATTTAAAGTAATTCCATTAGTAGGTTCAGCATAACTAAAAGTAATAGTACCCGTAGAAATCTTATTTACTTCACTAGTTTTAGTTCCAGCATACGCCGCAAATGATATTCCAATAACAGCAACAGTAAGAATTGTAACACCCAAAACCGAAAGTAACATTTTCCCATAATTATTTTCTATCTTTTTCATTAAATCCTCCTCACTATATTAATAATACAATAAGAAAAAATAAAAATCAATAATTTTATATATTAAATCAAACAAAAAAAGATGCATAATGCATCCTTCAAATTAAGCTTGAGCTGCTTTAACAACTAGTTTAAAACTAAATTCAGCTTTCTTAGTAGTTTTCTTACTTTCATTAGTTCTAGTTACTGTACCAGCATTATCAGTAGTTGACTTAGTAGCGTCAACAGGTAATTGATAATCTTTATCTAAATAAGCATAAATTGCATATTTGTCTGAATTGTCACCCTTAGTAAAAGATCCACCAGCCAAATAATAATTAGTTATTAAATTTTTAGCACCTTTTTTACTTGCTAAACTTTCTACAGTAACGCCAGTATAGGTTTCACCAACTTTACTACCAACTACAGCCTCTCCAGTAGTAGAATTAATCAAAATAACTTTAACATTTTTTTCAGGAATAGTTTCAGCACCTTCAGTTATATCACCAGTTTTATTAATATCTACAATACCAACTTCATAATTAATTGTCATATCAGCATCATACTTAGCTTTAACACTAAAATCTGCCTTCGATTTTGTAATATTTGCTAAACTAACACCATTAGTATCATCCATAGGATACTGATTATCAACATTAATAACATTAGTTTCTGTTCCTTCTTCAACAGTAGAAAAATCTAAACTAACAGTACCTGTTGTAATAACATTCTCTTTTGTACCAGTTCCAGAAAAACTAAACATAGCAAATGAAACACCAACTACAGCTATAACTAAAACTAATATACCAATGATCGAAAGAACTAAAGTTTTTTTATTATCTTCCATATATTTTTTCTCCTTTCTTAAATTTCAAATTATTGTGCATTAACAGTTGAATCAACATTAATAAATGCTTTAAAAGTTTGTGCCGTATCTCCAGATAAAGCAGCACTACTATTAACCCACATTCTAAATGTATAACTAGTTGAAATGGTATTATCAGCAGTAGCATCGCCATGAGTATGAACAGCACCAGTATCTTTATCTGCTAATAACTTAGTGTTAGTCGTATCTGATCCTCTAGTATAATTAGGCAAACTAGAAACGCTTGTAACATCTCTGACAACTGTATTCTCAGCACCTTTTGTTAAATAAACATTAACAGCTTCATCAGGTAATGTATTATTAGCATCCTTTGTTAAAGTAATAACATAAGGAATAGTTAAAGCATTAGTTGTAGTTGTGGTAACCGTAAAATCAAACTTATTTGTTTGATCAGCTTTACCAACATCATCAGAAACAGAAGTAGCATTTTGAATATTAATACCATTAGTAGGTTCAGCATAACTAAACATAATAGTACCGGTAGAAACTTTATTTACATTACCAGTTTTTGAACTGCTATACGCTGCAAACGATATTCCTACAACTGCAACTACTAAAATAGCAACACCTAATACTGCCAAAATTATTCTTTTTTGACTATTTTGACTGTTATCTCTATTTTCCATATAAATCCTCCTTTACTATAACAATCATACTATAACAAAAAATAAAAATCAATACGTTTTTTTTAACTTTTCCAAAAAAAAAAAAAAATTAAACATAAACCCAGAAATAAAGATAAAAAACTTTACACATATTTACAAAATAAAAAGACTAAAAAATAGTCTTAATATCCATACCTTAATATATCAAAAGTAACATTATTAACAGTTCTAACAGGTGAACTAGCTGAAGCACTAGTCTTAAGTAAATCCACCATAGGACCACTAACACCTCTATCTAGTACAATAGCATACATTCCATCCTTATCATAAGCATCGACATTTATCCTAATCATACTTCCACAAGGTATGTCACTACTCATTGCAACTATACGAACCTTACCATATTCTTTATCATTATAATATATATTCCCATTTCTTGCATCTTGCCCATTACAACCTAAATGTCCACCACATTCTGGACAATCCGGTCCATAATGAACCAACTTTCCCACAAAACTAGTAGGATAAAACTGTGAATTATAAACAGCAGCGCCAAAACTACTATACATAATAGGATTTATATTCTTTTTATTAAGTTCTCTAAAAGTTGCCACAAGTTCCTTAGTTGAAACATATTTATTTAAATTATTATTTTCACTCTCATTACTAGTCATTTTTTTATCATCAAAACTGATAACTCCTATAACACCAGCACAAATAAGTAAAACACCTGTCACATATAAAATGCCGGAAATAATCTTTTTGCCTAAATTCTTTTTTAACTTTCTCTTAGCCAAAAAACTCACCTCTCAATTACAGAATATTCTAACACATTTATATACGTAAGTCAAATAAAACAGTCGCATTAGAACTAGTAATTTTTTCCACTTCAGAAGAAGACATATCAAGCAAATCCGCAACAAAATCACAAATATATCTAACATTAGAAGGCTCATTCTTTTCACCTCTAAAAGGTGATAAATAAGGAGAATCAGTCTCAAAAACAACCTTAGAAATTCCTATTTCCCTAATAACATCCTTAAGTTTACTATTTTTAAACATAACTACTCCACCGATACCCAAGTAATATCCTAAAGACATATACATCTTTGCTGTCTCTAAACTACCTGAAAAACAATGAATAACTCCCCTTAATTTATACTCCTTCAAAATATTATATGTATCTAAAAAAGCATCTCTAGTATGGATTACAACAGGAACATCATATTCCTGTGCAATATCAAGTTGTTTTCTAAAAAGTGAAATCTGTAAATCTCTATCCTCATCTCCATAATGATAATCCAAACCGATTTCCCCAATTCCAACAACTTTCTCATTTTCTACAGCACTCTTTAAAAAAGACAAATCCCTATCAGATATAAGACTAGCCTCACTAGGATGATATCCAATCGTAGTAAAAACATTATTATATCTAGAAGCCAAATCAATATTAAGTTTATTGTCATCTACAGAACTAGAACCCAAAATTAAATACTTAACACCATTTTCTTCAGCATTCGCAATAACCTCATCAATATCATAATCTTCCAAAACTAAATGCAAATGTGTATCAATTAACATAAAATCATCTCCAATATAATTATAAAATAAAAAGATACTTAATAACAAGTATCAAAGTAACTTCAACTTCCATAAAAAATAAAATAAAAATGTAAAGTAAGCAAAGTCAATAATGTTAGGTGAGAAAATCACCATTGTCAAAAAAAATACTACCAAAAGTGCATTAACTACTGCCTTAGTACTTGAAAGCATGCAAATTCTCCTTTCGTAAAATTTTCAACTGCAACTTCTTACTACATGTCAATTATAATAACAAATGTGTCAAAAAAGCAAGAAAAAAGAGTATAAAATTAAAACTTTACACTCCATTTTACTAATTTTCTACTCTTTCAAACAAAATAGAAGCTTTTCCTACATTAAAATTAGTTTCATTATAAACATCATCAAAACTAATAAAATCTAAATTAAGTTGTTTAAAAATTTCATCACAAGTATCAGGAATAAAAGGTCTAAGAAACGTAGTACAAACTTTTATAGAATAAAGTAAATTATATAAAACAGCCTCTAATCTTTCCAAATCATTATTCTTATATAAAACCCAAGGCATAGTTTCATCAACATATTTATTACTTCTTCTTAAAACATCAAAAATGTTACCCAAGCAAACGCTAATTTCATAATTATTCATTGATTCATCAACCTTGTCACATAAAGAACCAATACAGTTCAAAAACTCCTGATCTTCTTCATAACTTTTCTTATTAGAAACCTTACCATCGAAATACTTATTAGCCATAGAAATAGTTCGATTAACTAAATTACCAAGTACATTTGCAAGATCTCCATTAATACGATTTACTAAAGCCTCTTCACTAAAATTACCATCACTACCAAGTGGAACTTCCCTTAATACAAAATATCTAACTGCATCAACCCCATAAGCATTAATATACTCTCTAGGATCCTTATAATTTCCTAATGACTTAGAAATCTTACCACCATCTACAATAAGCCAGCCATGTCCAAAAATCTGTTTTGGAAGTGGTAAATTAAGCGCCATCAAAATGCATGGCCATATTATTGCATGAAACCTAACAATTTCTTTACCCACCAAGTGCAAATCACATGGCCAATATCTGGCAAATTTATCATCCAATTTATCAGGATATCCCAAAGAAGTAATATAATTCGTAAGCGCATCAATCCAAACATAAATAACATGATCTGGATCAAAAGTAACAGGAATTCCCCACTTAAAACTAGTACGAGAAACACATAGATCTTGAAGTCCAGGTTTAATAAAATTATTAATCATTTCGTTTTTTCTAGAAACAGGAAGTAAAAAATTTGGATGTTTATCATAAAAATCAATCAATTTATCAGCATATTTAGATAATTTAAAGAAATATGCCTCTTCTTTAATCATATGAACCTCACGACCACAATCTGGACATTTTCCAGAAACAAGTTGACTTTCAGTCCAAAAAGACTCACAAGGAGTACAATAAAGACCTGTATAGTCTCCCTTATAAATATCTCCCTGATTATACAATTTCTCAAATATTTTTTGAACTGCTACAACATGATTAGAATCTGTAGTTCTAATAAAATAATCATAAGTAATATTCAAAGATTTCCACAAATCCTTAGCATTCAAAATAATTTCATCAACATATTCTTTTGGAGAAACACCTGCTTCCCTAGCCTTATTCTCAATTTTTTGTCCATGTTCATCAGTACCAGTTTGAAAATAAACATCATATCCACAAAGTCTCTTATATCTAGCAATAGAATCAGCAATAACAGTAGTATAGCAATGCCCAATATGAAAATTAGAACTAGGATAATAAATAGGCGTACTAATATAAAACTTATCTTTCATAAAAAATCACCTCATATAAATTAATGCAATAAAAAAAGAAACATTTCTTAAGGACGAAATATTCCGTGGTACCACCTTATTTTATACATAAGTATCTCATTAAAATAACGGATTAAACCGGGGAAAATCCCAAACTCCAGAAGTCATACCAAATAGCATTAAATATTTGTTTCCACCAAACACAAACTCTCTAAAAAATAATAACTATTTTAACCTTCTTTCATCGCATTTAGAAAATTATACCATAAAAATAAAAACTATTCAATATACTTACCCAAAAATTTTGAAGCAATAATTCCCGTTTTTATACTAAAATCATCAATTAATTTATTAATAAACAAAATAATAACTGCTCCTATCTCATCTCCATTAGAAATAACTGGAGCAATTACATAACTACCATTAACAGTATAATCTTGTGCAATACTTACAGCAGATTTTTCTCTACAAATAACTACAGAACGTGAATGAATAATATCTTCAAGTTGTTTGGAAATAGGTTTATCATAATAATCTTTCTTTAACTCCCCAGAAATAGCAACTACTTTATCTCTATCAGTAATCATAACATTACCACCTAGTTCAGAATGAATAGACTCTACATAATCCCTATAAAAGTTAGGAACTCCATCAAGAGGATGATACTTTTTTAAAACAATATTGTCACTTTCAATAAAAATCTCCACTGACTCGCCATCCTTGATCTTAAGTGTCTTGCGGATTTCCTTAGGAATTACGACTCTTCCCAAATCATCTATACGCCTAACAACCCCAATTGTTTTCATCTATAAACCTCTCTTTCACTAGTATTTTTTGCAAAAAAATAAAAATTATTCACCATTTCTACTTTTATCCCAAAAACATTATAATATTCCTAAGTATTTTACATAGATGGTAAATTTTTCCATTTGAAAATAAAAAAGAACTATAAAAGTTCCCTAAAAAAATCATTAAAATCAAACACTATATGTCTCCTTGAATTATTATACATAAGTGAAACACTAAGCATGTTATTTTTATATGAAAAGTTAAACTTTTTATTAATCTCTAAAGATTTCATAAAAACATCATCAAAACTTAACTTATTTAGAAAATCCTTGTTAAAAATTACCTCTCTATACTTATTATTATCAAAAACTTTAATAATTCCTAATTTCTTAACAAAAAATTCAAATAACTGTTCATTCATATACACCAAAAGATCTTCATCTACCTTACCAAATCTATCCTCAATTTCAGCCTTAACCTTTTCATAATCACCAGCATCAGATATCGAATTAATAAGACGATGAATTAAAATTTTAACATCCTCATCTTCAACATAACTATCTTTAACATGAGAAGAAATATTAATCAAAGGTGCATCATCAGAAACAGAAACAACCTCTTCACCTTTAAGTTTAGCAATTTCTTCATTTAACATATTTAAATACAAATCAATACCGACAGCATCAATAAAGCCAGCCTGCTCACTACCTAGTATATCACCTGCACCACGAATAGACAAATCTCTAGTTGCTATAGCAAATCCACTTCCAAGTTTAGTATACTCTTTAATAACATTAAGCCTCTTAACAGCAGTTTCAGTAAGAATTCTTCCCTTATCATACATAAAATAAGCATAAGCAAGTCTATCACTCCTACCTACTCTACCACGTATCTGATAAAGTTGACTAAGACCAAATCTATCAGCATCCAAAACTATCAACGAATTAGCATTAGGAATATCAATACCCGTTTCAATTATAGTCGTACAAAGTAAAACATCAAACTTTCCATCAACAAAGTCATTTATAACATCCTCAAATATATTTTTATCCATTCTACCATGTGCACAAGTAAAAGTAACACCAGGAGTCAAACTCCTAAAATGATTAAGTTTTACCTCTATATCAGAAACACGATTATACAAAATAAAAACTTGACCACCACGACTAACTTCTTTAAAAATAACATCACGAATAAGTTTTTCGTCATAACCAGTAACATAAGTAACCGCAGGTTTTCTATTTAAAGGTGGAGTTTCAATAACAGACAAACTACGAATTCCCAAAATAGCAAGTTGCAAAGTACGAGGAATAGGCGTAGCAGTTAAAGTAAGAACATCAACATTAGACTTCATTTCTTTTATTTTTTCTTTATGTGCAACACCAAAACGTTGCTCTTCATCAATTACTAAAAGGCCTAAATCATGGCATATAACATCATCACTCAAAATTCTATGCGTTCCAAACAAAATATCCAACTGCCCATTTTTCAATTTATTAAGAGTATCCACAACATCCTTTTGACTAACAAAACGATTTAAAATACCAATATTAACAGGAAAATTTTTAAATCTTTCAAGTGCAACCTCATATTGTTGTTTAGACAAAAGCGTTGTAGGGCAAAGATAAAGTACCTGTTTATTATCCATAACTGCTTTAAACATTGCCCTAAAAGCAACCTCAGTTTTTCCGTAACCAACATCGCCACACAATATCCTATCCATAGGAATCACGCTTTCCATATCAGTCTTAATATCATTAATAGCCTTAAGTTGATCAGGTGTCTCATCATAAATAAATTCATTCTCAAACATTACTTGAAGTGGCATATCCTTACTAAAAGCAAAACCCTTTTTCAAACTTCTCTCTGCTTGAACCCGAATAATTCTCTCAGATTCATATTTAATTTTTTCCCTAATTCTACGTTTTGTTTTTTCCCACACAGTACTATTTAAAGAGTTAATTTTCGGAGCATAGCCATCTTTACCATTATACTTAGAAATAATATCTAATTTAGCAACAGGAACATATAACTTATCGCCCTTATCATACAGAATTTCCAAATAATCAGAAGTAAAGCCATTTTTACTTAAAGATCTAATACCATTATAAATCCCAATACCATGAGAATAATGCACAACATAATCACCAATCTCTAAAGACATCAAATCCTTTATTCTAGAAGTATCTTTAAACCTAACCTTTTTTAAAGCAACAGATTTTCTGTTAAAAAGTTCAGAACTAGTCAAAACAACATATTTAGAAGATTCAAAACCACCACAAAAAGGTCCTTTTATAATATTTACTTTTCCATCATAAATATCAGAAAAATTAGTTAAAACATAATCAAAATCAAACTTATTTAAAACACCACCAAAATTTGGAATATCAACAAAAATAACAACAGTTTTAAAATTCGAAATACACTTATTAACAAAAGTGTTAATCTCATCAAAATTCTCATAAAAATTCGGTACAGCCTTAACAGAAAAATCAACAATATCATCAAGTTGAAAACTAACCTTATTATCTAAATCAAAATAATACAAAACATCATTCAAACAAATATCATCAAAATTATAAAAATAACTACTAAAATCATATGAAAACAAAGAAGCATCAGAAACCATATTCTCATAACAAAATTTAACTTGTTCATAATCTTTAAAAATCACAATAGGATTATCCAAATATTCATAAAGATTACTTTTAATTTTAAATGCCTCATTAAAAGGAAAAATAGAAAATTCAAGAATATTAGATAAAGAACGTTGAGAATCAACATCAAAATAACGAATTGAAGAAACAGAATCTCCAAAAAATTCAATTCTTAAAGGATTTTCACTATTAATAGGAAAAATGTCCAGAACATATCCCCTGAGAGCAAACTCACCAGTTTTAGAAACAAAAGACTCTCTAACATATCCCATGTCAGAAAACTTACTAACAATATCCTCATAAGGAATTTCCATATCAACAGTAATATCAAAATTTTTATCCTTAAATTCACTTTTTGCAGGTAAAATTTTTAAATAACCTGAAACATCAGTAAAAACAACAGCATTATCACCAGAACTAAGATCATTTAAAATATTAATTCTATCGACCAAAAGTTCTGGACTTACAACCGTCTCATCACCATATATATCATCATTCTCAAATAAAAATGAATTTTCAAAACAACTATAAGAATTGTACAATTTCCTTGCCTCAAAACCATTCGAAGTAACAATAAGAATTGAACGTTTTCCTTCTAAAAACATCTTCCTAACAAGTAGCAGAAAAAAACCAGCAGTTAAATTAACAAAACCAGTATCTTTTTTAAAAGAATATTTTACTAAACTATTAAATAAATTCATATATATCACCTAATTATACTTGTTCATAACAATATCAAAATTTTCAGTACAAAACTCTTCCAAAACAGTTACAAAAATAGGTAATTTTTCATTAAATACATTTAGTTCTTCCTTAGAAAAATTAGAAAGAACATAATCTTTAGAATCAAAACCTCTATTTCCAGAAATTCCAATCCTAAATCGCTTAAATTTATTACTATTTAACATTTTTTCTATATTTCTAAGACCATTATGTCCGCCACAAGAACCAAATAATCTCAATCTGATTTTAGCAAAAGGCAAATCTAAATCATCACTTATAACCAATATATCCGAAACATCTACATTAAAATAATCAGCAAATTTTAACACTACCTCTCCAGACAAATTCATATAAGATAAAGGTTTCAATAACAACACCTTTTGATTAGCAATAAAAAGTTCAGAATAAAGACCATTAAATTTTTGTTTAAATGATAATCCATACTTTTTAGCAAAAGCATCTATCACCAAAAAACCAACATTATGCCTAGTATACTCATACTCAAGACCAGGATTGCCAAGACCTACAATTAACTTCATAATCACACATCCTTAACATCGATAACCTGAGCATCATCACCCTCAAGTTTATAACTTCTATTAAAAACATCAACAGAAATAACTTTACGTTCTTTTCCATCATAAAAAACTTTCGAACCAACCTTAGGTAAACCTTTTTTATAATGAGAATAACAATCATTTTCATAAGACAAGCAACACATAAGTCTACCACAAACTCCATTGATCTTTTGAGGATTAAGTGCAAGCCCTTGATTCTTAGCCATATTTATAGAAACACTATTAATATTATCCAAGAAAGAACTACAACAAAGTTTTCTTCCACATTGTCCATAACCACCAACAACTTTAGCCTTATCTCTAACTCCTATCTGTCTAAGTTCAATTCTAGTTTTATAAATTCCAGCAAGTTTTCTAGCAAGTTCTCTAAAGTCAACTCTCTCATCTGCCATAAAATTAAAAACAAGTTGTTTTCTATCCAAAGTATAATTGGCATCCAAAACAATCATTTCAAGATTAAGTTCACGAACAAAACTTCTAGCATCTTCTAAAGCCTCAATACAATCAGAAGCATTTTTCTCATAACTAGAAAAATCAGAATCAGTAGCAATTCTAACAATATCAGAAACTTCAAAATTAAGTTTACTCTCATCAACATCAAATACATTAGTAACTACTTCACCCAATTGTAGACCTCTATCAGTTTCAGCAACAACAAAGTCACCCTTTTTAACATTAAAATCAGAAAGATTAAAATAACAAATATTTTTAGAAAAAAAACTAACACCAAAAACCTTTTTCATTTCATATACCTCCCAAAGATACAATAAAATTATCTATAAACAAATTTCTATTAATATTATAACGCAATTTCAAAATAAAATCATTAATAACATTAAGTTTAAATATTATATCATAAACACTATTTTTATCAATAATATATCCTAAAATATCATCGCTCAAAACATCCGAAGAAGATTTTCTTCCAACAATCATATTTAAAACATCTAAATAATAAAAATAACCATAAACAAAAAATTCATACAAAACATCAGCAAAACAATAAATATCAGAATCACAAAAAACAGAATATCCTTCCATTTCAAAAGAATTGTAAAAATTCAAAAATTGCTTTTTATAACTATCAATTTTTTCATCAGAATTAAAAACTTCTTTATCAAAAGAATTAAATAATGAATCAAAATTAAAAATACTATTATTAACAAGCCTAACAACCTGACAACGAGAAACAACCGTATCAATAACAGTACCAATATTATCAACTAAAAAAACAGCAACAATATTCTCTTCCGGCTCCTCTAAAAATTTAAGTAAACTATTCGCAGAAAACTTATTAAGTTTAGAAGCATCATCAATTAAATAAACCATTCGCCTGCCATCATAAGACTTATAAGCAAAATCTCTTTTTAACTCCAACACCATATCTTTTTTTATATCATTAGAACAATCAAATCTAAAAAAACCAAAATAATTATTCTTATCAATAAGATTACAAATTTTCTCATCATAGCAATCATTACAAATCAAAAACTTAACAAAATCCATTGCTAAATCTTCAGCATAAGAAACACCGTTAGTTTCAATCAAATAAGCATGAGAAAGCCTTCCACTAGCATGAGCAGACATAACATAATCATAAAAATTTATTTGACATTCCTTATACTTTTCTAACATAACACCTCTACAGCAACAAAATGACAACCAACAACGACAAACCACTAATACCAAAAAAACCAACAATAGAAATTGTAATCAAATTAAAAGGTATATATAAGTCAATACTAACCGCCATTAAATTAAAAATATATATAATAAAAGGAGCAAGAATAAATGATCGAAACAACATAGATCTTTTTTTCATGAAAAACACCTCAAAAAATTCTATGTCAAAAACATCAATCTAAAACTTCCATCCTATTATTAAAAGCAGATTCAAGAGTAAGAGTATCAATATAATCAACATCCGCACCAACAGGGATACCATTTGCAACTCTAGATACTAAAACATCAACATCCTTTAAAAGTCTCTTAATATACAAAATAGTTGTATCAGCCTCAATACAAGACTTAACTACAAAAACAACCTCTTTAACACTCAAAGATTTAATTTTCTCAATAAGACCAAAAACATTAATGTCCTCAGGACCAATATTATCAAATGGCGAAATAAATCCGCCTAAAACATAATAATATCCATCAAAATTACCCATTTTTTCAATAGTAAAAACATCCTTTGAAGACTCAACAACCATAAGTACATCATTTTTTCTAGACTTATCAGAACATATATTACAAATATCTCCATCAGTCAAACAATTACACGACGAGCAATATCCAACAGAATCCTTAACTTTAACTAAACTATCACAAAACTCCTCGTAATCCGAATCATCAAAACTATTTAAAATAGAAAAAACCATGCGTTCTGCAGATTTTTGCCCCACACCAGGAAGTTTCTTAAAAGATTCAATAAGACTATTAATAGAATTAGGAAACATATCACATTAACCCAGGCATCATCTTAGAATATTTACCCATTTTTTCTTCAGTTTTCTTATCAATCTTAGAAAAAGCATCATTCAAAGCAACTACAATCATATCCTCAAGCATAGAAATATCATCCCCCATAAGTTCCTTTGCATCATCAAGAATAGAAACCTTAACAATTTCTTTATTACCCTTAACAGATACTTTCACTAAAGAACTACTTCCTTCAAAAATAGAATTATCAAGTTCATTTTTAATATTATTAATATCTTTTTGCATAGCTTGTGCTTGTTTCATTAAAGCTTGCATATTCATAAAATCATCTCCATTCATTTTATTTCAACAATGTCATCACCAAAAATATCTTTAGCAGAACTAACAATATCTGAAGCAACATCATCATTACTAATTATACCATCATTCGAAGAAAAATGTTCCCTATATTTGTACATTTTTCCATTTTTAATATCAGAAATATATTTATCTTTATATTTTTCCCATTCATTATCAAGAATGAAAGCAATATTGTAAAACTTTCCCATAACCAAATTAAACAAAAGTTCTACTTTAGCAATATTCCTAATCGCACCTTCAACAACAGAATCATACCCAGACGATAATATAACATCCTTTTCACCAACTACCCTAACTTCAGCATCAAGCAAAAGCGAAACAACTGAAGAAAATTCTTTATTATGAACATAATTATAAAAACCATTCCACTTAGAAACAATATTATTCTTAAGAGATTTGTCAGCAAGAGCAAAAGCATTATTAATAGTATCAGAAAAGTCTATAACAGTAATCTTCTTATCAGTAGAGATGTCTTCACCCACATCATCACTATCATTATTAACATCTCCATGCTCAATCTTATCATCTGATTTACTCAAAACATTATCATCAACATCATTATTAACATTTCGAGTATTATTATCAAGAGAATTAATAATTCTTAAAATTCCAGCCTGAAAACACAAAAATACGTTACTAGAATTTTTCATATCAGAAAAAATATCATTAAACCCAGAAAAAATATCAATTAAATCTCGCTTATTATAAATACAATCATCAGCAATCAACAACTTCTTTATATAATTCATAACTTGAACAACAAAATTATTCAAATTTTTTCCAGATTTCTGTAAATCGTCAATCAAATCTAAAACAGAAGATATATTTTTTTCAAACATGCTTTTAATAAATGACAATAAAAAATCAGTATCAACTAAACCAACAACATCATTAAAAGCATTCGCATCAACAGGACCTGAACAAAAAGATAACTTTTCTAATAAACCTATAGAATCACGCATACACCCACCACAATAAGAAGAAATCATATTAAACACCTCATCAGAAATAGAAAAATTCTCCTTATCAGAAATATGCTTTAAGCAATCAACAACATCAGAATTAGATAACCTTTCAAAATTAAAACATTGACAACGAGACACAATAGTCTCAGGAATTTTATGAATTTCCGTTGTAGCCAAAATAAAAACAACATGTTTAGGAGGCTCCTCCAAAGTTTTAAGCAATGCATTAAAAGCGCTAATAGAAAGCATATGTACCTCATCTATTATATAAACCTTATACTTAGAAACACTAGGAAGTAAAGACGCCTTATCACAAATATTCCTAATCTCATCAACGCCATTATTCGAAGCAGCATCAATTTCAATAATATCAGCATCAACCTTTTCATTAATAAGTTTACAACTATTACATTCATTGCAAGCCAAATAACCATTCAAATTTTCACAATTAATAAGTTTTGCAAATAACTTAGCCATAGTAGTCTTACCAGTACCTCTAGGTCCAGAAAACAAATAAGCATGAAAAATTCTATTATTAACAATACTCTTCTTCAAAATATCAACAACATATTTTTGTCCAAATACCTCATCAAAAGATTTAGGTCTATACTTTCTATACAAAGCAATATAATCCAAAATAACACCCCACATTCACAAACAATAAAAATATTGTAACACAAAGAAAAAAAACAAACAATAAAAAAAGAAATATTCCAAAAATAAATAATTACCAATTTTTACCAAAAATAGCAAAATATTTCCCGGGAAATATTTTTTTACCAAAAATTGGTAATTTTTGTTTCACGTGAAACATATACTATTTTCTCAAATCACTAAAAAAATCTCCCAAAAGTGTACTATATTTGTAAATATCAGGAATTAAAGTACATTCAATTTTATTATAATTGGAACTTAAATTTTCATTATAATTATTATCCAGCAAATAATAAACTGAACTAACTCTAGCCTCAGCAAGAGCATATAAACACATGTCACATGGTTTCAAAGTAACATACAATTCACATCCATCCAAATGCCAAGAATTTAGTTTTTTACAAGCACCAATAATACACAAAATTTCAGCATGAAAAACAGCAACATTCTCAAGGTTTTTTTTATTATAAGAAGAAAATAAAACCTCTCCATTTTTAACAATAACTGCCCCCACTGGCACCTCATTACGCTCCAATGCAATCTTTGCTTGTTCAACCGCCAAAGTCATAAACATATTATCCATAAAGACCCTCCACAAATATTAAAATAAATTATTCTAAAAAAAAAGTGCACACACACAGAGGATCTTAAGGCTGCTATCTTCCGATCCTGACCTGTTTCAACCATATGTGTTGCACAAAAAAATAATAAAATAAAATAACAAAAAAGTCAATTTTTTTCTCATAAAAATTAACAATAACAAAAATTATAACCTTACAACATTCAAATCCATTAATTATAAAACTTAAAAACTATTAATAATAATACTAAACAAAATAATAACAACATACATAAAAAAACTTATTAACAAAAACATATTTATCTATAAATCCAAATAATTACAAAATTTACAATTATTTCCCGGGAAATATTTTTTTACCAAAAATTGGAATAAATATAAAATAAATGAAAATACTTATTAACAATTAAAAAATTATCTCTAACTATAAACAATTTAACAATCATAAGCAAAAACTAATCATTATTTTTTATAAAAAAACATAATAAATATACTAATACAAAAAAAAATAATATAAATTAAAAATTCTTATTTTCAACATAAATTAATATATAAAATAATTCTACAACCGTACTTATGCAAAATACACACTTTAAAATGCAAAACAATTAAATGTTCCACGTGAAACATACAATAAAAAATTAAATAATTAAATAAAAGTAATTATTAACAATTAAAGTTTTTAATATAAATACAACTATAAGATAAATAATCCATTCACAAATATTAAACCCTCTATAAAAAAATATACCTATAGTTACATATTATATTAGAATGTTTCACGTGAAACATCTATTATTCTTTATAACTATTAACATAAAAGTATTTAATACACATTTTTTATTCATTTCTAAATAAACTATTACTAATCAAATATCTCATAATTATACTAATTAAAAAAACAATTATTAAAGTCAAAATAAGTTATCAACACTTATTAACATTTGGCTACAATAAAAAAAGATAGAATATATAACAGTCAAAACTTCTAACATATAAAGTAATTGCTTATAACAACGTTTCACGTGAAACATACAATAACATGCCAAATAATCGAATAAAACTGTAGAATTAAAATGAAATGCACTAACAATTAAAGATTTCAACATAAATACAACTACAAAATAAATAACCAATTTGCAAATATAAATCACTATAATATTAAAATAAAAACAAAAATACTAAATAAAATGTGAAATAATAACTTATTAACAATAATCAACAACTAAAATAATTTGAAAAAACATATATAACTTCAAACTACTTTAAAACGTTTCACGTGAAACCATTATCAACTTTAAAATAAACATAACAAATTTATAATAATTAAATTTCCTAGTAAAAAACAACAGAAAAATATACTTATTAACACTTATTAACAACAGAAAATTATTCTAAAAATAATAAACATATTTAACATTATAAAATGCTATTCAAAAATGTTTCACGTGAAACATAATAAAAATCCATTTTCTGCCAAAAAAAAGAACACTATCTAGTGTTCCTCTTCTACAGCAGGCTCATCCTCATCAGCCTTATCAGTAACAGTTACAGAAGTAACCTTTTGATGATCCTTCAAATGCATTAATCTAACTCCTTGAGTATTACGTCTTAAAGTAGATACCTTAGACACATCCAAACGAATTACAACACCACTATCAGTAGTAATAATAATATCCTCGTCACCTACAACAGACTTAAATCCAATAATCAAACCATTCTTATCCGTAACATTCAAAGCCTTAACGCCCTTACTTCCTCTATGAGTAAGCCTATATTCATCAACCTCAGTCTTCTTACCATAACCCTTTTCCGTAACGACAAGAACAAGTTGAGACTTATCAACAACCTCCGCACCAATAACAAGTGAAGAGCCAAGTTCAATACCCTTAACACCAGAAGCACTACGTCCCATAATACGAACCTCATTCTCATTAAATCTAACCATACGTCCAGAATTAGAAGCAATTATAACCTCATCATCGCCATTAGTCTTCTTAACACTAATAAGTTGATCATTCTCCTTAAGACCAATAGCAATCTTTCCTCCCTTACGAATCGAATCAAACTCATTAATATCCGTACGCTTAACTAATCCACACTTCGTGAAGAACATCAAATACCTACACTCATCATCCTTAGAAACAGAAATAATAGTATTAACAACCTCATCCTTATCCAAAGGTAAGATATTAACAATAGGTACACCCTTAGATTGCCTAGAAAATTCTGGTATCTCATAACACTTAACTCTATAAACCTTGCCAAAATTACTAAAGAACAACAAATAATCATGAGAATTACAAGTTATTAACAATTTAGCAAAATCCTCCTCATTAACAGACATACCCTTAATTCCAACACCACCACGGTTTTGAGATTTATAAGTATCAACACACAAACGTTTGATATATCCGTTATTAGTCAATGATACCATGACTTTATCATTAGGAATCAAAGATTCATCCTCAATATAATCAATAGCAGTCATATCAATATCAGTACGTCTCTCATCAGCATACTTCTGTTTAATTTCCAAAAGTTCTTCCCTAATAATAGCCAAAACTCTCTCAACAGAAGCAAGAATTTCTCTATACTCCTTAATCTTTTCCAAAAGTTCATTAAGTTCATTCTCAATTTTTTCTCTTTCCAAACCAGTCAAACGTCTAAGTTTCATTTCCAAAATAGCATTAGCCTGCGCTTCAGAAAGACTAAATCTGCTCATCAAACCTTCCCTAGCAACATCATCATTCTTCGCAGCCTTCAAAAGTTTAATAATTTCATCAATATTATCAAGAGCAATCTTCAAACCCTCTAATATATGAACCCTTTTCTCAGCCTTATCTAAATCAAATTTAGTTCTTCTATAAATAATCTCCTTTTGATAATCAATATACTTAGAAATAATATCCTTAAGACCCAAACTCTTAGGAACACCATTATCAAGCATCAAAAAGTTAATACCATAATTAGTTTGAAACTGAGTATGCTTATACAAATTATTAAGAACAATTTGAGCATTAGCATCCCTCTTCAAAGTAATAGTAATCTTAATTCCCTCTTTCAAATCAGTATGATAATCAGAAATACCATCAATTACCTTATTATGAACAAGTTCAGCAACCTTATTCTTAAGTTCTGACGTATTAACACCATAAGGAACCTCATCAATAACAATATACTGCCTACCATGTTTTTCAACAATAGTAGCCTTACTCCTTATAGTAATACTACCCTTACCTGTTTCATAAGCCTTTCTAATACCACTATTACCCAAAATAATCGCACCAGTTGAAAAATCAGGGCCCTTAATATAATTCATAAGTTCAGCGACAGTAATATCATTGTTATCAATATAAGCAACACAACCATCAATAACCTCTCCTAAATTATGAGGCGGTATATTAGTAGCCATACCAACAGCAATTCCCATCGTACCATTAACCAGAATATTAGGAAACCTAGACGGTAAAATTTGTGGTTCTTTCTCAGATTCATCAAAGTTATCAACAAAATCAACAGTATTTTTGTTAATATCTCTAAGAAGTTCCAAAGAAATCTTAGAAAGTCTAGACTCAGTATAACGCATCGCTGCAGCGCCATAACCCTCAATATTACCAAAATTACCATGTCCATCAACAAGCATATACCTATAATTAAAATCCTGTGCCATTCTTACCATAGCATCATAAATACTCGAATCCCCATGAGGATGATACTTACCCATAACATCCCCAACAATTCTAGCACTCTTCTTATGAGGCTTATCAGGAGTATACCCAGACTCATACATAGAATACAAAATTCTACGATGAACCGGCTTCAAACCATCACGTAAATCAGGAAGTGCTCTTGAAATAATAACACTCATCGAATACTCAAGAAAAGAATTCTCAATCTCATTGACAATATTATTCTCTTCTAATCTATCTTTAAACTCTTCCATAAATACCTCCTATATATCCAAATTAGTAGCATACGTAGCATTTTCTTCAATAAATTTACGTCTAGGTTCAACATTATCACCCATAAGTTTAGAAAATGCCTCATCCGCTGCAATTGTATCATCAACAGTAATTTTTCTCAAAATTCTTTTATTAATATCCATAGTAGTCTCATTAAGCTCCTCAGGGTCCATTTCACCTAACCCTTTCATTCTCATTATTTCATATCTAGTATTTTCCTTTAAACTACTCAAATACTCATCACGTTCTTCCTCATTAAGTACATATTTTATAGTTTTACCATGTTTAATACAAAAAAGTGGAGGTTGCGCAGCATATACATATCCCGCCTCAACAACAGGTCTAAAAAATCTATAAAACAAAGTAAGTAACAATACCCTAATATGAGAACCATCAACATCCGCATCGGTCATAATAATAATCTTATGATATCTAAGTTTATCCAAATTAAACTCAGCACCTATTCCCGTACCAAAAGCAGTAATAATAGTCCTAATTTCTTCATTAGATAAAGCCTTATCAAGTCTAGCCTTTTCAACATTTAAAATCTTACCCTTAAGAGGAAGAATAGCCTGAGTCATCGAATTTCTACCCTTAATAGCAGAACCACCCGCTGAATCACCTTCGACTAAAAATATCTCACACACAGAAGGATCCTTATCCTTACAATCAACAAGTTTTCCTCCAAAATTAATAACATCAAGGTCGCCTTTTCTTCTAGTAGTCTCCCTAGCCCTTTTAGCAGCCACCCTAGCATGTGATGCTGTAATAGCCTTTTGAACAATTTCCTTAGCCTGATTAGGATTTTCCATTAAAAATCTCTCAAAACCCTCGCCAAACACCTTACTTGCTATCTGACGAACTTCAATATTACCAAGTTTAGTCTTAGTTTGTCCCTCAAATTGAGGATTAGGATGCTTACAAGAAACAATCATAGTAATACCTTCCTTAACATCCTCAGCAAGTAAATTATCATCCTTTTCCTTAAGAGCATTAATACTACGTGCATACTTATTTAAAATTCTCGTAAGAGCAAGTCTAACACCATCTTCATGAGTACCACCCTCATGAGTATTAATATTATTAACAAAAGAATAAATATTAGAAGAATAAGTCTCATTATATTGGAAAGCAACCTCAATAGAAATATCATTCATAACACCAGAAACATATCCAATATCCTCATGAATAGGCTTTTTATTAACATTAATCATCTTAACATATTCACGTATTCCGCCCTCATATAAAAACTCATCCTTTTTATTATCTTCTCTCTCATCAATCAAAATAAGTTTCAAATCACGATTCAAAAATGCAAGTTCTCTAATTCTTTGTTTCAACGTATCATAATCAAAAATAGTAGTTTCTTCAAAAATAGAAGCATCAGGCTTAAAAGTAACAGTAGTACCAGTCCTATCTAAAGAACAATCACCAACAACCTCAAGTTTACCCAAAGGCTTTCCACCATCAACATACTTTTGATAATAAACCTTTCCATTTTTATATACATTAACTTCAAGCCAAGAGGAAAGAGCATTAACAACCGAAGCACCAACACCATGTAAACCACCAGAAACCTTATATCCTCCGCCACCAAACTTACCTCCAGCATGTAAAACAGTAAAAACAGTTTCAACAGTAGAAAGTCCAGTTTTTGGATGAACATCAACAGGAATCCCACGCCCATTATCCTTGACAGTTATAGTATTACCCTTACCAATAATAATCTCAATAGTATTACAATAACCAGCCAAAGCCTCATCAATAGAGTTATCAACAATCTCCCAAACTAAATGATGAAGACCCCTAGAACCAGTCGTTCCAATGTACATACCAGGTCTTTTACGCACCGCTTCAAGTCCCTCTAAAACCTGAATAGCAGACGAATCATATTTTTTTTCATTATTGTCCATTTTTCTCACTCCTTTTCTTAATTGTACCATCACTAATCTTAAAAATAGTAGATTTATCAAGAAGTTTTTCACTAATATTGTTAATATCAGTAGTAGTTATAATAAACTGAATATTACTTTTAATAAATCTAAGCAAATTTTTTCTTTTATTTAAATCAATTTCACTAAATATATCATCTAATAAAACAATAGGATAACTATTCTTAACATTCTTAAAAATATTAATTTCTGACAACTTCAAAGATAAAACAGCCATACGCTGAAGACCTTGCGAACCATAAAGTTTCACATCATCATCACCCAAATAAAAGCAAAAATCATCTCTATGTGGACCACTCAAAGTAGAACCCTTATCAATATCAGAACTATAATTTCTCTTATAATAACCATAAATATCAGAAAAACTATCAAAATCAATACTTTTCTTATACCTTAAACTTAATCCCTTAATCTTCGATATTCTATAAAAAATATTCCCAATAAACTCATTAATACTATCAAAAAAATCATTCCTATATTTATGAATAATAACAACCCTAGAAGCCATACTTTTAGTAATTACATCCAAATAATCATAATCAATATTAGAACAATTCTTCCTAATATAATCATTACGAATCTTCAAAAGCCTATTATACTCATTCACAACAATTAAATATTCTCTATATAATTGACATAACTCAGTATTAATAAAATTTCTTCTAAAAATTGGAGACTTCTTTATAATATCAAGATCATCAGGAGAAAACATAATAACATTAAGATTAGAAATATAATCAGCAATTTTACTTACATTTTTATCATTATATTTAAGTTTTTTAACACCATCAATATAACCAATTTCCATTTTTTTATTTAAATTACCAATTTTAAAACTGCCTTTAACTCTAAAAAAATTTTCTCCTTTTTTTATAAGTTCGTCCTCTCCATATGCTTTACAAGACTTAGTAAAAGCCAAAACATAAATACTTTCCAAAATACTAGTTTTTCCTTGAGCATTATCTCCAACAAAGATATTAACATTTTTGTTAAAATCAATATCTAACTTTTTTATATTTCTAAAATTAAATATTTCAACTTTTTTTAAGTACATATCAAATAAATATTAAAAAACACCCCAAAATAGCATCAACTCCCTAAACTAGTACTCCTGTACTTACGATACTATTATATCATAAAAAAGACTAAAAAAAAACGATTTTAACAAATTTAATCGTCTTTTTTAACACTTAATTTTCTAGAATTTGAAATAGACTCAAGCATATTACACCTAAAAATTTGATTCCTAATAGAAAAATAAGGACAATCAATAATTACAACACTCCCATTATTAAATTTAACAATAGATTTGTTATTAAATTTCTCAACATTACTAATATTCCTGTAAGAAACCCAACTAACATTAGCAGAATCAATAGCCTCAGTAGGAAAAAAAATAAGTTTTTTCGATTCCTCAACAAAAATAGGTGTTTTATAAATACTACCTAAAATACTTCTTGTACCATTAACTCTCCCCATAAGTGAACTTCCAAAATACTCACAACTATGTTCCATAATAGAATATGGAGTAGAATCCACTACATACTCATCATTAACCTCAATTACCTTAGTTTTAGTATCAGAATAAGGAATAATAGCCAAAGTCTCATCATTAATTTCATATTTCATACAAAAATCCCCCCAAAATTTATAACAGTTTTAAACTGCATAATATATATAACATCAAAAAACATCGAAATAACAAGAAATTTGTAGAAAAAGAAAAAAATAATAAAAAAAGTCAGCAAAACTGACTAATTAATAAGTTCTAATAGGAAGTATTAAACACATAAGATCACTATTATTTTCCTCCCTAATTAAAATTGGCTTAATTTCCCCAACAAAAGTTAGAATAACTTCATCACTCTTAATAGTCCTAAGAGCATCAAGCATATACTTACTACTAAAAGAAATTTTAATATCATTATCACAATCAATACTAACCTTTTCTTGAGCCTTACCAATCTCTAAAGACATCGAAGTAATCTTAAGTAAATTATTCTTAATTTCCAAAGTAACAATATTATTATCCTTATCATTATTAAGTACACTAGCCCTATCAACCATATTATAAAATAAATTAGTATTTATCTTTAAATCAAATAAAGAATCACTAGGTATTAAATTCTTAGTATTTGGATATGTACCACTAATAAGTCTAGATTGGAAAACAATATTATCAAACTTAAATATAACCTTATTATTAAAGAAATACATTTCAATAAAAGAATCATCAGAAGATGGTAAAACCTTTAAAAGTTCACTCAAATTTCTACTTGGCACAATAACATCAATATCACCAGTAAAATCATCATCAAGAACATACTCCTTTAACGCAAGCCTATAAGAATCAGTCGCACTACATTCAAACTTTTTCTTATTAACCTTAATATTAACACCCATAAGTACAATTCTAGCCTCATCAAGTGAGCAAGCATAATTAGTTTGGTTTACAATCTCCCTAAAATCATTAGAACTCATCTTTACAAAATTACCAGAAAAGTCAAAACTAATATCAGGATATTCCCTAACATCAATACCATTTAGATTAAACTTACTATTTTCAGTATAAATCATAATCTTATGATCATCTACAATTTCAATATTAACAAAATCCTCATCAAGTTTCCTTATAATATCAAGAATATATTTACCCTTAATAACAATACTTCCTGTGGAATTAATTATTAAATTATCACTACTTTCCAAAACAGTTTGAATAGTAACATCATTATCTGAAGCCGTAAGTATTAACTTATCACTTAAAACCTCAACTTTTATCCCTGAAAGTATCGGAATAATATTTTTACTAGATATAGCCTTTGAAACATTATTAAGTGCTTCTAACAATAAATTTTTTTTAATTTTAAATTTCATCTTAAAACCTTCTTTCTTTTATATTTATATTATTATTTATATTATTACTGTTAATATTGTTAATAACTCATTTTTTCTATATGTATCAGTACTTTTTTATAAAATATCTTGTTAATAACTATTAACAGTTTTAACATTTTTATGTTAATTGCTTCTTTATATCCTCAATTGCATCCCTCAAATCTTTATTACTTTCCATCTCTTTTTCAATTTTATTACAAGCGTGAATCACAGTAGCGTGATTTTTTCCAGAAAACTCAATACCAATTCTCTCAAAAGATTCATCAGTAAGTTTTCTACACAAATACATAGCAACTTGTCTAGGAATAGCAAGATTAGGAGTCCTCTTTTTAGACTTCATATCCTCAAAGGAAATTTTATAAAAACTAGCAACATTTTTCTGAATTCTTCTAATATCATTTTGATCTGTAATAAAGTCTTTCTTAGTAAAATCTTTTAAAGCCTCCATTGCAAAATCAACAGTAATATTACTAACACACATAATTGCTGAATATGCAATAAGTCTAGTAAGAGCACCCTCAAGTTGTCTTACATCATTACCAACATTCGAAGCAATATAACAAATAACATCATCATTTAATTTAACATCTTCTCTTCTTAATATCTTCTTAATAATAGCAACCTTAAGATTAAACTCCGGAGGACTAATATCAACCTGAAGCCCCCATGCAAATCTAGTTCTAAGTCTATCCTCAAGAACCTTTAAATCCTCAGGACTCCTATCAGAAGAAACAATAATTTGCTTACTATCATTATATAAGTTATTAAAAGTATGAAAAAATTCTTGTTGAGTCTTCTCAGCACCCCCTAAAAATTGAATATCATCAATAATTAAAACATCAACATTTCTATATTTGTTCTTAAAAAACTCTATATAATTAAGATTATTATCATTATTACTCTTTCTAATTAAACCAGTAAAATCATTCATAAAATCATCACTAGTAACATACAAAACCTTTTTCTTATGCCTTTGTTCAATATAATTACCAATTGCATGCATCAAATGAGTTTTACCAAGTCCACTATTACCATATATAAATAAAGGATTATACATAGTACCAGGATTTTCCGCAACAGCCATCGCCGCCGCCTGAGCAAATTTATTAGACTCTCCTACTACAAAAGAATCAAAAGTATAGTCTTTTTTTAAATTAGAAACATGATTAACAAAAGATTCATCATCTAAAACTCTATTATCAAATTTCTCATTAGAACAATTCTTATTTTCAATACTTAATAAGTCTTCTAAATTTTCTTTTAAAACATAAATTATGTTATCAACAGGTTTTGTTAATAAGTTATTAAACGCTTCCAAAATAATATCCCGATAATTTCTATCCAAATGATTTTTATACAAAACAACCGGAACAACTAACCTAATAGAATCATCTTTAATATCAATAAAATCAATATTTTCAAACCAGGTTCTATATGACAAAGGGTCAACTATATTACTAATATTATCAAGGACTTTATGCCATAAAGAATTGTTATCCATAATACCATCTCCCCACTTAAAAGTATAAATTACAACCTAAATACATTGTAATACATTTTTTCTATTTTGAAAACTAAAAAAATTTATTAACAAACTTATTAACAAAGTTTTTAACATATAATTTCCTTTGTTTATATACTATAAAATACTTTTCAACAAATTTCAACAAATTTTTTGTTAACAGTATTAACAATTGTTAAAATTGTGATGTTAATAAACATTAATTTTGTTAATAAGTGAAAAATTGTTGACAATTACCTACTTTTCTTTATATAATAATAGCGATTAAGTTTGGAGGTGCAATTCATGAGTAAAAGAACTTTTCAACCTAATAATAGAAAAATGAAAAAGAAACATGGCTTTTTCGCTCGTATTAAATCAGGTATTATAAATAAAAGAAGAAGAAAAGGCAGAAAAAACTTATCAAAATAATATTATCCACTTCAAAGTGGATTTTTGATTATAAGAGGTAATATGAAAAAACAAAATATAGTGAAAAAAGCAAAAGACTTTAGTAGAATAATAAAAAAAAGACATGGAAAAGCAACAAAATACTTCATATTAAATAAAGAAAAAAACAATGAAAATTTACCAAAATTTGGAATAACATTTACAAAAAACATCGGAAATGCCGTAACAAGAAATAAATTAAAAAGAAGAATAAAATCAATAATAGATAATAACAAAGAAATATACGAAACAAATCAAAACTATATATTAATAGCAAGAAAAACGGCATTAGAATTAACTTATCAGCAAATGGAAAAAGAAGTAATAAAAATATTTAAACAAGTAAAAGGAGAAGTAAATGAAAAAAACAAAAAAAATAACTAAAATATTAGTATTAATATTATTAATAGTAACCTTAACCGGATGTACACAAAACCTAAAAGATAAAGACGGAAAAATAGTAAAAAATGAAGAAACAGGTCAAACAATTACAGAAAACATAATATGTAGACCAACCGACAAAGAAATCTTAAAAATCTATGAAGAAAATAAAGTAAACATAGAAAAATTACCAGAATGTAAAGAAATGAAAATATCTGGAAAATATGAAGGATTATGGAATACGTTCTTCGTAAGGCCACTAGGATACATCATAGTAAAAATAGGAATGCTCGTAGGTTCAACCGCAGTATCAATCATAATAATAACATTAATATTAAGATTAATTTTATTCCCAATGACAAGAAAAACAATGCTTCAATCAGAAAAAATGAAAGATGCAAAACCAGAAATAGATAGAATAGAAAAAAAATATCAAGGTAAAACAGATAATGAATCAATGCAAAAAAAAGGACAAGAAATGATGCTGGTTTACAAAAAATATGACATAAAACCATTATCAGGGTGCCTATTTGCTTTCATTCAATTACCAATCTTATTCGCATTTTGGGAAGCAATCAATAGAGTTCCCGCAATCTTTGAAGAACAATTTATAGGATTAAACATGGGAACAACCCCATTCGTAGGAATGACAACAGGACACTGGTATTACATACTAGTATGCGTAATACTAATCGCCGCAACATACTTCTCATATAAACTAAACCCTTCAATGGCAATGAATGATCAAATGGCCAAACAACAAAAAATGATGACAACAGGAATGACAATATTCATAGGATTTATGTCATTTACACTACCAACAGCAATCGCATTTTACTGGATAACAACATCATTATTTACAATATTCCAAAATTTAGCCATAGGAAGGAGAAAAAAAGCATGAAAATACAAACATTTATAGGAAAAACTGAAGAAGAAGCCTTAGAAAAAGCAAAAGAAACATTAAATGCAACTGAAGATGAACTATTCATAGGAATGAAAAGATCAAAAAAGAAATTACTTGGTACAAAAATAGAAATCGAGGCAATAACAAAATATGAACTAAACCAAGAAATAAAAAGTTACTTGCAAAACATAACAAAATTAATGGGAATAGACGTAAAAATAGAAATGAAAAAAAGAGAAAATATGCCTTTATTCAACCTATTAGCGCAAGACGCCTCAGTCTTAATAGGAAAAAATGGCAAAACAATCGAGGCTCTTCAAACAATAACTCATCAAATGGTAAATAGCCAAGTTGGAGAATATTACAAATTTCAATTAGATGTAAACGATTATAAAAACAAAAAAAGAATAAAATTAGAAAGACAAATAAAACAAATAGCAAAAGAAGTAGCAAAAACAAAAGTAGAAGCGCACCTAGAACCTATGAATGCTTATGAAAGAAGATTAGTACACAACGCTTTAACAAATTGGACAAACGTAGAAACCCATTCTGAAGAAGAAGGACCAAAACGTCATGTAGTAATCACACCAAAAGAAGAAGAATAATCTTCTTTTTTCTATAATGTAAAGGAGGAACTATGAACGATTGTATCACAGCAATTTCAACAACTCTTGGAGTGGGAGCAATATCCATAATAAGAGTAAGCGGAAAAGAAGCAATAGAAAAAGTAAATAAAATAACAAATATAAATTTATTAAACAAAAAATCTCATACAGTAAACTATGGTTACATAAAAGAAAAAAATCAAATAATAGACGAAGTACTAATTACAATAATGAAATCCCCAAAAACATTTACAACCGAAGACACAGTAGAAATAAACTGCCACGGAGGAATAGCAACCACAAAAAAAGTCCTAGAACTTTTACTAAAACAAGGAATAAGATTAGCAGAACCTGGAGAATTCACAAAAAGAGCATTTTTAAACGGCCGAATAGACTTAACCAAATCCCAAGCAGTAAACGATTTAATAAACGTAAAAACAGACAAAGCAAGACAAATAGTAATAAATAATCTAACCGGAACAACAACAAGCAAAATAAAAAACTTAAGAGAAAAATTAGTACAACTAATAAGTAACATTGAAGTAAATATAGACTACCCAGAATATCAAGACATCGAAGAAATAACAACAAGCAAAATAAAACAAGAAATAAACACCATAGAACAAGACTTAAATCAAATTATTGAAAATTCCAAAAACAGTAAATTAATAACAAATGGAATAAATATAGCAATAGTAGGACGCCCTAACGTTGGAAAAAGCAGTATTCTAAACAAACTAATACAAGAAGAAAAAGCCATAGTAACTAATATCCCAGGAACAACAAGAGACATAGTCGAAGCAAACCTAACCCTAGAAGGAATAAATCTAAACCTCATAGATACCGCCGGAATAAGAGACACAAAAGATATAGTAGAACAAATCGGAGTAGAAAAATCAAAAAAAGCAATAGAAAAAGCAGATTTAATTCTCCTAGTACTAAACAACAACGAAAAACTAACACAAGAAGATAAAAATTTAATAAAAAACACAAGCCAAAAACAAAGAATAATAGTAATAAATAAATCAGATTTAAAAACAAATATAGATATAAAAGATAAAAACATAGTAAAAACAAACACCCAAGAAGAAAATGGTCTAAAACCACTAACAGATAAAATAAAAGAACTATTTAATCTAGACAAAATAAAAACAAATGATTTTTACTACGTTTCAACAATAGAACAACTCCAAAAAATAGAAAATTGTAAAGAAAACATAACAAGCATAAAAGAAGGCCTAAAAAATGAAAGCCCAATAGATATAATAGAAATAGATCTAAAAGTAATATGGCAAACACTTGGAGAAGTAATCGGAGAAACATACACCGAAGAACTACTAGATAACCTATTCAAAAACTTTTGTGTAGGAAAATAAAAATAAAAAAGAATAAGAGGTACATATGAAAAAATATCTATCAAAAATAAAATCAAAAATAATAATTTATACAATACTATTACTACTAACAACAGCAATAAGTGTATTAATACCAGTAATAAACGCTAATATTTTAACAAACCTAACAAAGTTAAATATAAAATTAGCATTTACATTCTCTCTATCACTATTACTAATAACAATAATAAAATCAGTACTAGGTAAAATAAGTAATCACTCATCAATGAAAATAAGAGAAAGTCTTCTATACAACATCAGACTAGACATGCTAAAACAAATATTCAAAATGAAAGCAACAAACTTCGATAAAACATCATCAGGCTATTTTCAAGAAAGAATAAAAACAGATCCAAATGCCATAAATGATGTATTTAACATAGTTCAGTATAGCATGTTCTCAATGATAAAAGAACTAGCAATGTTAATATATGTATTTTTCCTAAACATCTACATAGGACTAGTCTTCTTACTAGGATTAATAATAATATACGTATATGAAAAAGCAGCCTATAAAAAATATGAAAAAGTAAATAAAGAAATAATGCAAACCGCTGATAAAAACGGAACAATACTAAATGAAGTCCTAAAAGGCATAAAAGACATAAAATTATTAAACATAACAAAAAAATTTACAAACATTGCCGGAGACTCATTAGATAAAAGAAATAAATTAGAAACCAAATCATCAGACTTAAGAATATCAATTTACAGTACAACAGAAGTAATGCAAGCAATAATAACATTCGCAGTCCTAGCAATGGGAATATATCTAATAAAAATAAATCAAATAACCCTAACAGGATTTCTAATAATATTTATGTATAAAACAAACATCTTTGGATTAGTATTAAGTTACACATCCCTAAAAGAGTATTTAGTAAACTATAAAGTAGCCAAAGAAAGAATAAAAGAACTATTTAACGAAGAAAAATACCCTGTAGAAAAATATGGTAAAAAAACCCTAAAAAATCCAAAAGGAAATATAAAATTTGAAAATGTAAGTTTCGCCTATACAAAAACAAAAGTATTAAAAAATATATCACTAGAAATAAAAGAAAATCAAAACATTGCACTCGTAGGAAAAAGTGGCAGTGGAAAAAGTACAATATTTAATCTATTAACCAAAACATATGATAATTACACAGGAAAAATAACAATAGACGATATAGATATAAAAGATTTAACTGAAGATTCATTAAGAAATAACATATCAATAATAACTCAAAATCCTTATATATTTAACTTAACAATAAAAGAAAATCTAAAATTAATAGATAGAAAAATAACAGACAAAGAAATGAAAGAAGCTTGTAAACAAGCACAAATTCATAATTATATAGAAAGCCTACCAGAAGGATATAACACGCTACTAGAAGAAGGCGGAATAAATCTATCCGGAGGTCAAAGACAAAGACTAGCCATTGCAAGAGCAATTTTAAAGCAAAGTAAAATAATTCTATTCGATGAAGCAACCTCAGCACTAGACAATATTACACAAAAAGAAATACAAGAACAAATCCAAAAAGTATCAAAAGATCACACAATAATAACAATAGCGCACAGACTATCAACTATAATAGATTCAGACAAAATATATCTATTAGAAAAAGGAACAGTAGTAGCAACAGGTTCCCATAACAAATTAATAAAAACAAATGAGAAATATAAAACCTTATATAAAAATTAAAAAACAAACTTCTTTTCCAGGAGGATTTACCATGAATAAAGAAATAGAAATAAGAATATCAAAAATATAAAGCAATTCTCAAAAAAGAAATAATCGCTTTCTTAGCAATCACATTAATAGTTATTATAATAGGAATAATCCTTTAAATAAAGATCTACACAATCTTTCTTAAGTGTAGATTTTTTAAATATTACATAAATACCTTTTCTATTGTTAAAATAAAAAAAATATGCTATACTACAAACGATTTAAAAGAGGTGGAAAAAATGAATTATGACATAATTATAGTAGGCGGAGGTCATGCTGGATGTGAAGCCGCACTCGCATCAGCAAGACTTAATAATAAAACCTTATTAGTAACAGGAAATATAAACAATATCGCAGATGCCCCATGTAACCCATCAATCGGCGGACCAGCAAAAGGAATCGTTGTAAGAGAAATAGACGCTCTAGGCGGAGAAATGGCCAAAAACACTGACAAATCTATTTTACAAATAAAAAAATTAAATACAAGAAAAGGACCAGCAGTCTGGGCTCTACGTGCACAAATAGACAAAGTAGAATATCAGAAAAACATGATAAATACGATAAAAAATCAAGAAAATCTTACAATCAAAGAAACACTTGTAGAACATCTAATTGTAAAGAATAATAAAATAAACGGAATAATTACAAGAGAAAAAGAAGAAATAAAAGCAAAAGCAGTAATTCTAACAACCGGAACCTATCTAAATTCAAATATACTAATAGGAAGTACCAAAAAAAAGGAAGGACCACACGGAGAAGAAACAGAACTTAATTTAAGTAAAGATCTAGAAAAAATAGGATTCACTCTCCAAAGACTAAAAACAGGAACCCCTCCAAGAATAAAAAAAGACACAATAGACTACTCCAAAACACAAATAGAACCAGGCTCTCCCCTACCCTTAACATTTTCCTATCAAGAAGATATAAAATACGATCCAAAAAATCAAGAAAATTGTTATTTAATATACACAACCAAAGAAACACACAAAATAATAAATGAAAACTTAAAAAAATCAGCAATGTATGGAGGATACGCCGAAGGTATTGGCCCAAGATATTGTCCATCAATCGAAGATAAAATAGTAAGATTCAGCGACAAAGAAAGACACCAATTATTCCTAGAACCAGAAAGTAAACAATACGACACAATATACATTCAAGGTTTCTCTTCAAGCATGCCAAAAGACGTTCAAGAAAAAATGGTAAAATCTTTACCAGGACTAGAAAATGCAGAAATTTTAAAATATGCCTACGCAATAGAATACGATGCAATAGATCCAAGAGACTTAAAAAGAACACTAGAAACAAAACTAGTAGAAAATCTATACACTGCAGGACAAATAAACGGAACAAGTGGTTACGAAGAAGCAGCATGCCAAGGTCTAATCGCTGCAATAAATGCAAATCAAAAAATAAAAGGAAAAAATCCACTAATTTTAAGAAGAGACGAAGCCTACATCGGAGTCCTAATAGATGATTTAGTAACAAAAGGAACAAAAGAACCATATAGACTATTAACATCTCGCGCAGAATATCGTCTTCTATTAAGAGACGACAACGCAGACTTAAGACTAACTGAATATGGAAAACAAATCGGACTAGTAACCGAAGAAGACTACAAAAAATTTAAAACAAAAAAAGAAAACATAGAAAGTCTCCTAAAAGAACTAAATCAAGAAATAACACCCACAAAAAAAATAAATGAAATTTTAGAAAATAACAATATAAATAAAATCACAGACAAAATATCATTATTCAATCTATTAAAAAGGCCAAATGTAACAATAGAAAAATTAGAAACATTCCTAACAAAAAAATATAATCAAAAAGAACAAGAAGAAGTAGAAATAATAGCAAAATATGATGGATACATAAAAAAAGAACAAGAAGAAGCAAAAAAACAAAAAGAATATGAAAATATAAAATTAGATGAAAAAATAGATTACAAAAAAGTAGACAATTTAGCCCTAGAAGCAAGAGAAAAACTAAACAAAATAAAACCAACCTCAATCGGACAAGCAATGAGAATAAGTGGAGTAAACCCAAGTGATATCGCAGTCCTAATGATTTATCTTAAAAAGGAGCAAAAATGACAGAAAAAGAATTTATAGAAAATTTAGAAAAATTAAATATAAAAATCACAAAAAACCAGTTAAAAGATTTAGAAAAATACTATGAAATGTTGATAGAAACAAACAAAAACCTAAATCTAACAAGAATAACCGAAAAACAAGAAGTTTATCTAAAACATTTTTACGATAGCCTAACAATAGCACAAGTAATAGATCTAAACCAAAATCTAAACATAATAGACATAGGAACAGGCGCAGGCTTCCCAGGAATAGTCCTAAAAATAGTATATCCTCATCTAAAAATAACACTACTAGACTCATTAGAAAAAAGAATAAACTTCTTAAATCAAGTAATAAAAACTCTTAATCTAAAAGACATAAAAACAGTAACATCAAGAATAGAAGACTACAAAGAAGAAAACTTCGACATAGTAACATCACGAGCAGTAGCAAAAACAAACATATTACTAGAATTAGCATGCCAACTTCCCAAAAAAAATGGTTATTTTATACTATTAAAATCAAATATAGACGAAGAACTAAAAGAAGCACAAAAAGCTATAAAAACCCTAAATTTAGAAATGGAAACCATAAAAGAAATAAAACTCCCTAAAGAAAACAGCAAAAGAACAATATTAAAAATTAAAAAATTAGGACAAATAAGTAATAAATACCCGAGAAATTTTGCGAAAATAAAGAAAAATCCATTGTAAAATTTCTTTTTTTACTTTATAATGATAATATGATAAAAAGAATAGAGGGATAAAATGAATTTAGAAAAAGAAATATTCGAAATAGAATTAAAAGATATAATGCCAAATAGATTCCAACCAAGAGAAATATTCGACGATGAACCATTACAAGAATTAGCAGCATCAATAAAAGAACATGGTGTAATTCAGCCCATAATAGTTAGAAAAGTTGGAGATAAGTATGAAATAATTGCAGGAGAAAGAAGATATAGAGCATCACAATTAGCGGGCAAACAAACAATTCCTGCACTAATAAGAGATATAGATGATAAAGAAGCCGCAAAAATAGCACTTCTAGAAAACTTACAAAGAAAAGATTTAACACCAATCGAAGAAGCAAAAACCTATCAAACAATACTAAAATTAGACAACATAACTCAAGAAGAATTAGCACAAAATTTAGGCAAATCTCAATCAGCCATAGCAAACAAACTAAGATTGCTTAATCTAGACGAAGAGGTTCAAACGGCATTATTAAATTCTCAAATTTCAGAACGTCACGCAAGAAGTCTCTTAACCCTAACACCAGAAAATCAAAGAAATTTATTAAGCAAAATAATAAATGAAAGATTAACCGTAAGGCAAGTTGATGAAGAAATAGGAAGATTAACAGGAAGAATGCCTGAAATTCCAGAAGATGATATCACACCAGAAACAAATCAAACTATTAATCAAGAACCATTTATTCCAAACAATCCACTTCCAAATCAAAATATTCAACCAGAAAATATAGTTGGAATGCCACAAGTAAATAACAATCAAGAACAAACATTACAACAACAAAATCCAGCACAAATGCAAAACATAGAACTTCAAAACGAAAATCAAATCGGAGTTCAACCACCAATAAATCAACCAATAATAAATACGGAAATACCAACTCCAACTCAGCCACAGCCAGAACCCGCAATAATTCAAAATCAACCTCAACCACAAGTGGGACAAACAATAATTCAAAGTCAAGCCCCAGTACAACCAGAACCAATAACGAACCAAAATGAAAATCAAATCGGAGTTCAATCACCAATAAATCAACCAATAAATAACCAAACTCCTGAAATACCAGAAACTCCGAAAGTGGAAAATATATTTGATAAACTAAGAGTAAATCCAGAAAACAATGTAAATGAATCACAAAATAATCAAATCATAGAGCAAGCACCTACTCAAACTACAAATGAACCAAACTATAATAATATCTATGACTTAAGATTTGCAATAAATAACTTTAGACAAGCAATTCAAAATACAGAAAAGTTTGGATTTAAAGTAAAAGCAGAAGAATACGACAATCCAGATTCATACCAAATTGTAATAAAAATAGACAAAAACAATTAAAAAGCAGTAATGATTTTTTATTTTGAAAAAAGACTTTCAAAAACACCAAATATTTGATAAAATAGTAATAGCATAAAAAAAAGAAATAGGTGGTAACAAAATGGGAAAAGTAATATCATTAATAAATCAAAAAGGTGGCGTAGGAAAAACTACAACAAGCATTAATCTTTCGGCATCTTTAGCAATACTAAATAAAAAAGTATTATTAATAGATTTAGATCCGCAATGCAATGCAACAACAGGTATAGGTTTAAATAAAGGAAATATTGAAAAAAGTATTTACAATGTATTAAGTGGAACATCAACAATTGAAGAAGCAATAACAAAAACAAAATACAAGAACTTATATGTCTTACCAGCAAACATCAACTTAGCAGGAATAGACATAGAACTAGAACAATCACAAGAAAACACAAATGTATCAAAGTCTGAAAGGTTAAAAGAACACATAAACAAAATAAAAGATAAGTTTGACTTCATAATAATAGATTGTCCCCCAGCACTAGGAATAATCACAACTAATGCCCTAACAGCATCAGATTCAGTTATCATTCCAGTACAATGTGAATACTTCGCTCTAGAAGGAATTACACAACTTCTAAAAGCAATCATGTACACGCAAGCAAACTTAAATCCAAACCTTTCAATCGAAGGAGTACTACTTACAATGTTAGACGCCCGTACAAACTTAGGACTTGAAGTAGTTGAAGAAATAAGAACATACTTTAAAGACAAAGTATACAACACAATAATTCCAAGATTAATCAGATTAACCGAAGCCCCATCACATGGAAAACCAATCATTGCATACGATCCAAAATCAAGAGGCTCAGAAGCCTACTTAAATTTAGCCAAAGAGGTGATAATAGAAAATGGAACAAACTAAAAGAAGAGCACTAGGACGTGGTCTAGAAGAACTATTCAATATAGAAGACATAAACTACACAAAAGTAGAAGAAAAAATTTTAGAAACAGCAAATGAAGAAGAAATAAAAGAAGTACCCTTAAAAGAAATAAGAGTAAATCCATATCAACCAAGAAAAACATTCAAAGAAGAAAGTCTAAGAGAATTAGCAGCATCAATAAAAGAACATGGCGTAATTCAACCAATAATTTTAAAAAAGAGCATTAAAGGATATGAAATAGTCGCAGGAGAAAGACGATACAGAGCTTCCCACCTAGCGGGCAAAGAAACAGTCCCTGCAATTATAAGAGATTTTACTGATGAACAAATGATGGAAATAGCAGTTTTAGAAAACCTACAAAGAGAAAATCTAAACGCTATAGAAGAAGCCGAAGCATACAATAACCTAATGAAAACTTTAAACTTAACACAAGAAGAACTATCAAAAAAAGTAGGAAAAAGCAGAAGCCATATAACAAATATACTTGGAGTCTTACACCTCCCAGAAGAAGTAAAAAAACTAGTAAAAGAAGAAAAATTAACTATGGGACATGCCAGAGCCCTTTCTAAACTAGAAGATGAAGAAAAAATAAAAGAACTAGCAAATAAAGTAATCGCAGAAAATATGAACGTAAGAACACTAGAAGAAGAAACAAAAAACGAAGAAAAAACAAAAAAAATACAAAAGCCAAAAGAAAAAGATCTAGAATTACTAGGACTCCAAAAAGAATTATCTGAATTTTTAGGAACCAAAGTAAAAGTAAAACCAAAAAAACTAGAAATAAATTACGAAAATAAAAGCGATCTAAATAGAATACTAGAAATAATAAAATTTACTAAGTAGGTGAAAAAATGTTAGAATATATAAAATACCTAGTAGACAAAGATTATCACATGATAATAGTCTATATCCTACTAGGTCTAATAATATATAAGATACTAAAAAAAATAATCCAAAACAAAACAAAAAAACTAAGAAAAAAGCGTCAAAAAACACTACAAAAACTAATATTAAATATACTTAAATACATAATAGTAATCATAGTTCTTGCAGAAATATTAAAACTATTAGGTATAAACATAAGCGCAATCTTAGCGGGCCTAGGAATAGTATCAATAATCCTAAGTTTAGCACTAAAAGATGTAATGGAAGATATATTATCAGGAATATCAATAGTATTTGAAGAACAATTTGACATCGGAGACTACGTAGAAATAAATGGGTTTGCTGGAACAGTAATAGATTTAGGAATAAAAAGTACAAAATTAAAAGACTATCAAAACACTGTAAAAATAATATCAAACAGAACAATTACAGAAGTCATAAACTACTCAAAAACAAATCCAAATTTAATAATTGATGTACCAGTATCCTATGAAATATCAAATAAATTAGCAGACAAAGTAATAGACAAAATCATAAAAAGAGCGGAAAAAGAACTAGAAGATCTAACTGGAAACATTGAACTATGGGGCCTAAATAAATTCAATGATTCAAGCATAGAATATAGACTTCTAGTACCAGTAAAAATAGATAAACAATTTAAAACAAAAAGACAAATCAACAGAATAATAAAAGAAGAATTCGATAAAGAAAATATATCAATTCCATATAATATAATTGAGGTAAAAAATGGATAAAAACTATACAATAGGAACCAAAGTAATAATGAAAAAAGCCCATCCCTGTGGAACCAATTTATGGGAAATCACAAGACTAGGAGCAGACATAAAAATAAAATGTGAAAACTGTGGAAGAAGCGTAATGATTCCAAGAATAGAATTTAACAAAAAAATAAAAAAAATAGTAGAGGAGTAAAAAAATGGCAAAAAAGAAAAAAACAAAACTAAAAATTCATCCAATAACAAGTTTCATAATACTAATAGTAATAGTAATTTTACTAAGTGCTATTCTTTCACTATTTAATCTTTCAGCATCTTACGATAGCGTAAATTTAAAAACAAATGAACTAGAACAAACAATAGTAACAGTAAAAAATATGCTAAGTTACGACGGAGTAAAATCAATGATAAGTAATGCATCAACAAACTTCATAAGTTTTACAACAGTAAGCACCCTTATCATAACCCTAATAGGTATTTCCGTAGCAGAAGAAACTGGATTAATTCAAACATTTATGAAAAGAAAACTTGCCAAAATAAACCCAAAAATTATTACCTTTATACTATTTTTACTAGCAGTTTTCTCAAGTATAGTAAACGAAGTTGGATACGCAGTACTAATTCCACTAGGTGCCCTACTCTTCCTATTTAACGGTAGAAATCCTCTAGCAGGAATAGCAACTGCTTTCGCCGGAGTAGCATTCGGTTACAGTGTCAGCATATTTATAGGAACCACAGACATGGGCCTAATACCATATACAATGAGCGCAGCCAATCTAATCGATGAAACATTCTACGTCAGAATGACTTCCAACCTATATATAATGATATTCTCATGCATTATAATCTCAATAATCGGAACTATAATAACAGAAAAATACATAGTAAAAAAAATAGGAAGATATATATCAAAAACAAAAGATGATTTAGATCAAACAAAAGAAATAGAATATTTAGATCTTCAATACGAAGAACAAAAAAAGATAAAAGAAGAAGAAAAAGAAAAAAAAGGATTAAAATATGCATTCATCGCCGGATTAATAGTAACCATAATATTTATATATATGATTATTCCAAATCTACCATTATCTGGAATGCTACTAGATGAATCACAAAAAACATATGCATATCAATTATTCGGAGACACATCTTACTTTGAATCAGGATTCACCTATATGCTATCACTATTCTTAATAATAACCGGAATAGCATATGCAGTCGGAGCAAAATCAATAAAAAATGATAAAGAACTCTTCAAAAAACTAACAAAACAATTAAGCACACTAGGAATACTATTAGTAATGATATTCTTTGCATCACAATTCGTAGCAATTTTCAAAGAAACAAACATAGGAACCATAATAGTAGTTTTCCTATCAAACATACTAAAATCACTTCCACTATCAGGACTACTATTAATAATTGTTGCAATAATAGTAATAGCAATATCAAACCTATTCGTACCAAGTACAATGACAAAATGGATGATAATATCACCAATTTTAGTACCTGCAATGATGCAAATGAACATGTCACCACAATATTCACAATTCGTATTCAGGGCAGCAGAATCAATGACAAACGCAGTAACTCCACTTCTAGCCTACTTCGTCGTTTACATAGGCTACTTAAATATATATAATAGAGACGAAAAAAAAGTATACGGAATAAGAGACGGAATAAATCTAATGATGCCATATTTAATAGCATTATCAGTAACCTGGATAGCAATAATTCTATTATGGTACCTAATTGGATTACCACTAGGACCAGGAGTTTATCCAGTATTATAACAGGGAGGAATAAAAATGAGTTTAAAAGCCGGAATCGTTGGATTACCAAATGTAGGAAAATCAACACTATTTAATGCCATAACAAAAAAAGAAATCCTAATAGCAAACTATCCATTCGCAACCATAGAAAAAAATGTAGGAATAGTAAATGTTCCAGACAAAAGACTAGATGTCTTAAAAGAAATATACAATCCCAAAGAAGTAAAACCAGCAACATTTGAATTCGTAGATATCGCTGGGATAGTAAAAGGCGCTTCAAATGGAGAAGGACTAGGAAATAAATTTCTATCTCACATAAGAGAAGTCGATGCCATTTGTGAAGTAGTAAGATGCTTTGAAAACAAAGAAATAACTCACGTCGAAGGATCAGTAGACCCTATAAGAGACGTAGAAATAGTAAATCTAGAACTAATACTAGCAGACCTTGAAATAATATCAAATAGAATAGACAAAATAAAAAAGAAAGCACAAACAACAAAAGACAAAGAATCATTAATAGAACTAAGTGCCCTAGAAAAATCAAAAGAAGCCTTAGAAAAAAACATTCCACTAAGACTCATAAAATACGATGATGACGAACTCTTCTCATTAAAATCATTCAATCTTCTAACCCTAAAACCTCATATATATTTAGCAAACGTAAGTGAAGATGAAATACAAGAAGACAACGAATTCGTCCAAAAACTAACAGAATATGCATCAAAAGAAAACTCAAAAACAATAAAAATATCAGCAAAAATAGAATCCGAATTAGCGGAACTAGAAGATGAAGATAAAAACGAAATGTTAAAAGAATTAGGAATAGAAAAAAGTGGTCTAGACAAATTAGTAGAAACCACCTACTCTCTTCTAGGACTAAAAACATACTTCACCGCCGGAGAACAAGAAGTAAAAGCCTGGACATATAAAAATGGAATGAATGCCAAAGAATGTGCCGGAATAATACATACAGATTTTGAAAAAGGTTTTATCAAAGCAGAAATAATATCATATAAAGATATGGAAGAAATAAAAAACGAACAAAAAATAAAAGAGCAAGGAAAACTTAGATTAGAAGGTAAAGATTATATAATGCAAGATGGAGACATCTGTCACTTTAGATTCAATCTATAAAACCAAACAAGGTGGTAGGAGACTATCACCTTTTAAAAAAGGAGAATAAAATGGAATATTATCAAAAAAATATAAAAGAAGTTTTAAACAATTTAAACACAAATGAAAAAGGATTATCACAAAAAGAAGCAAACCAAAGACTAAAAATAAATGGAAAAAACAAAATAGAAGACACAAAAAAACAATCAAAATTAAAAAAATTCTTAAATCAATTTAAAGATTTAATGATTCTATTACTTTTTCTAGCATCCATCTTCTCCTTTGTAGTCTCAAAAATAAATAAAGAATCATACACAGACACAATAGTAATTTTACTAATAGTAATATTAAATGCAATAATTGGTTACATGCAAGAAGAAAAAGCAGATAAAGCAATACAATCTCTATCAAAAATGAAAACAGATCAAATAAGAGTAAAAAGAAACAACAAAATTTATCAAGTAAAATCAGAAGACTTAGTAAAAGGCGACATAATAATTCTAGAAGCCGGAGACATAATCCCTGCAGATTCGAGAATCATCAATCAAAATGCATTAAAAGTAGATGAATCTGCTCTAACCGGAGAATCCATGCAAATAGAAAAAACAAGTAAAACAATAACAAAAGAAAAAGACCTATCAGAAAGAAATAATATGTTATATAAAGGAACAGCAATAACATACGGAAAAGCAATTGCAGTAATTTGCGAAACAGGAAAAGATACTGAATTTGGTAAAATAGCAGAAACATTAAAACAAGAAAAAAACGAAATAACACCACTCCAAAAAAAAGTAAATGAAATAAGCAAATTCCTATCAACCATAATAATAGGAATAATATTTATAATACTTATAATTGGAATCATAAAAAATATGCCAAAAACAGAAACAATAATGCTAGCCATCTCCCTCGCAGTCGCAGCAATTCCAGAAGGATTGCCTGCAGTAATAACAATAATACTCTCTCTTGGAGCCAAAGAACTAGCAAATAAAAAAGCAATAGTAAGAAAGATGACATCAATCGAAGCCCTAGGAACCGTCGAAGTAATTTGTACAGATAAAACAGGAACCATCACTCAAAACAAAATGAAAGCAGAAATAATTTACTATAACAAAGAAATATACAAAGACACAAAACTAGAAAAAAACAATCCCCTTCTAAAAATGATGATTTTAAATAGCGATGTAGAAAAAACAGAACAAACTTACATCGGGGACCCAACAGAAATAGCCTTATTTAAATACTGTGAAAGCGAAATAAATATAGATGAAGAAAGACAAAAACATAAAAGAGTAAGCGAAATTCCATTTGACTCAGATCGAAAAATGATGTCAACTATAAATAAATATAATGATGATTTATATTTACTAACAAAAGGAAGTTTCGATTCCATAATAAAAATATGTACAAATGTATACGAAAAAGAAACGAAAACAAAAATAACAGAAAAAAAATTAAATGAGCTAAAAGAAATAGAAATAAACCTATCAAGCCAAGGATACAGAATGTTAGCATTCGCCTATAAAAAACTAGATACAAAAGAGCAAGAAGAAAAAGATCTAGTATTTATGGGCCTAGTTGGAATAATAGATCCACCTAGAAAAGAAGTAAAAGAAATAATAAAAGAATGTAACGAATCTGGAATAAAAACAGTATTAATAACCGGAGACAGTTACGAAACATCAAAAAAAATAGCAAAAGACGTAGGTATCCTAAAAAAAGATAGTGAAATAATCCTAGGTTCTTACCTAGAAGATAAAACAGAAGAAGAACTAAGAGAGTTAGTAAAAGAAAAAACAGTATACGCAAGAGCAACACCTATGACAAAACTAAAAATCGTAAATGCATGGAAACAAAACAACAAAATAGTAGCAATGACCGGAGATGGAGTAAACGACGCACCAGCAATAAAATTCGCAGACATAGGAATAGGCATGGGAATAACAGGTACAGAAGTCTCAAAAAGTGTATCAGATATAGTCCTCGCAGACGATAGTTTTCCAACAATAGTAAAAGCCATAAAAGAAGGAAGAAGAATATTCGACAACATAAGAAATGTACTAGTATACCTTCTAACAGGAAACATTGCTGAAGTCTTAGTAGTCTTACTAGGCATGATTTATGGAATAGAAATATTCCTGCCAATCCAACTATTATATATAAACCTAATAACAGATAGCATCCCCGCCATAGCACTCGCCTTCGAAAAAGAAAAAGATAACATTCTAAAAGAAAAAAACAGAAAAAGTGATAAAGCCTTTTTCACACCATTTATAATATCAAAAATAGCGATCTCTTCATTTATAAAAACATTCGCAGTGCTAACAGTTTTCCTAGTAAGCATAAAGATATTTTCACAAGAAACAGCAGTAACAATGACCTTTCTATCACTAATACTCATAGAAATAATCTACGCATTCTCTTGTAGAAACCTAAAAGAAAGTATAATAAATAAAAAAATATTTCAAAACAAAAAATTAAATATCTCAATCATTATGTTAATACTAGTCCAAATAATAGTTTTCTTAACACCAATAAAACACATATTCCAAATACAAGCCCTATCCACAGTTCAAGTATTATTCTGTATAACAATAGTGATTACAATATTTACAATTGAAGAACTATCAAAAACAATCTTAAAAAAACTATTTAAAGACTAAAAAAACTAGACAAACATACAATTAACTGTTATAATACAAACGAGTAATTAAATTACTCCTTACTTCGAAAAGAAGTCTTAAGTCCAAAAGGAGGTGCAAAAAAATGAAAAAATATGAAATAATGTTTATTGTAAAACCAACACTAGAAGAAGCATCAATCAAAAAAGTATTCGAAGATACAAAAAAGATGCTAACAGATAATAATGCAACAATTCTTGAAGAAAAAGAAATGGGTCAAAGAGATTTAGCATATGAAATAAAAAAACATAAAACAGGTTATTACTATTTACTAGTACTAGAAGCGCCAGTTGAAGCAATAAACGAATTCAATCGTATTGCTGGAATAAGCCAAGATATAATTCGTTCTCTAGTAACAAAAATAGAAAAATAAGAGGTAAAGTATGAATAAAGTATTTTTGATAGGGAGATTAGTAAGAGACCCAGAACTTAGATATACATCAAATAACACTCCCGTAGCAACATTTTCTCTAGCAGTAAATAGAAACTTTACTGGGCAAAATGGGGAAAGAGAAACAGATTTTATAAACATAGTTGTTTGGAGAAAACAAGCAGAAAATTGTAAAAACTATATAAATCAAGGCAGTCAAGTAGCAATAGATGGACGTATTCAAACAAGAAATTATGAAGATCAAAATGGTCAAAAAAGATATGTAACTGAAGTAGTCGCAGACAACGTTCAGTTTTTAGACACAAAAGCACAAAGAGAAAGGCAACAAGAAAGCAATACAAATCCATACAATGTAAATGATACATCAAGTATGAATTCATATAACTTTGAACCAGAACCATCTAATGATGTAACACCATATAACATAAATGCAAAACAAGAAAAAACAATGAATATGTCAGAAATACCAGAAGATCCATTCAAGGACTTTGGAGAAGAAATAAAAGTTGAAAATGACTTGCCATTTTAAAGGAGGAAAACATGGCAGAATTTTATAAAAAAAGAAAAAAAGTGTGCTACATGTGTACAGGAAAAGACGTAGATTATAAAGACGTAGACGTTTTAAGAAAATTCATAAACGAAAAAGGAAAAATACTTCCAAGACGTGTAACTGGAGCATGTGCAAAACACCAAAGAGTTGTAACTGGTGAAATCAAAAAAGCACGTATTATAGGTTTATTACCATTCGTAAAATAAGAGAAAACCATTCTCTTTTTTTGTTTCAATAAAAAAATGACATATCACTATTTTTTTGTTATAATATTAAAAGAAAAGAGGAGTTAATTATGTCAGTTAAAGAATTAAAAAAACTAATAAGTAAAGAATTGTTCCATTCAAAAGAAGTATTTCTAGGAACACACGAAAATATAGACTTAGATGCATTCGCCTCAATGGCAGGTTTCTCACTAATATCAAAAAAACTCGGAAAAAAAACATATCTAATTATAGATGATAAAAAAATAGAACCCGCTACAAAAGAAGCAAGCGAAAAAATAATGAGAAACTTAAAAGTTATAACAACCAAAGAAGCAGAAAAACTAATAACACCAAAATCTTTATTCATAATTTTAGATGTAAATAAACCAAAACTAATGAGTTACAGAAGTCTCCTAGAAAATAATGAAAAATTAATAGTAATAGATCATCACACCAAAACAACTGACACAATAAAAAATAAAAATGTATTCATCGAAGAAAGGGCATCCTCAACATGCGAAATAGTAGCAGAACTACTAGACATGTTTCGCATCAAAATACCAAAATCATTCGCAACAATAATGCTCGGAGGAATAGTTTTAGACACAAACAACTTCATGTACAAAATGACTAGAAAAACATTCTATTACTGCTACTATCTATCAAGCAAAGGAGCAGAAATAACCGAAGCCCAAAGTTTTTTAAAACAAAACCTAGAAGAATACGTAAATAGATCAAAAATGATAGCAAACACAAATATAATCGGAGAAATAGCCCTAGCAAAAGGCCAAAAAGGTAAAATATACACATCACAAGATTTAGCAAAAACCGCAGACCTACTCCTAGCATTCAAAGGAATAAAAGCCTCATTCGCAATTGGCTATATGGACAAAAACCTAATTGGAATAAGCGCAAGATCAATAAACAAAATAAATGCAGGAAAACTAATGGAAACATTCGGAGGCGGAGGAAATAAAAACGAAGCCGCAGCAAGAATAGAAAATACAAGCGTAAAAAAAATAGAAGAAGAATTAATAGAAAAAATAAAGAAGGTGAAAAAATGAAAGTTATCTTTATCAAAGACTTAAGAAATCAAGGAAAAAAAGGAGAAATAAAAGAAGTAAAAGACGGTTATGCCAAAAACTTTCTAATAAAAAATGGTTATGCTGTAAAAGAAACCAAAGAAACACTAACAAAACTAAAAAGAGATAATCAAAAACAAGAAGAAGAAATAAAAGAAAACATAAAAAAAGCAGAAAAACTAAAAAAAGAATTAGAATCAAAAACATACAAATTTCAAGTAAAAACAGGTAAAAATGATAAAGTCTTCGGTAGTATTTCTGCAAAACAAATAAAAGACGAAATCGGAGATTTAATAGACAAAAAACAAATAATCATAGACTACCCTATCCAATCGCTAGGTTTTCATAACGTTGAAATAAACTTATATAAAGACGTAAAAGCAACAATAAAAATAGAAGTAACAAAGTAGGTGTTAAATTTGAAAAAGGAAATTCCTAATAATATAGAAGCCGAACAATCAGTAATCGGCGCAATGTTTCTATCAAAATATGCCCTTCAAAAAGCAGTAGAAACCCTAACAAGTGATAGTTTTTTTCTAGAAAAACATGGTAAAATATTTAACGCAATAAAAGATCTAAATTCAAAAGAAATAGCAATAGACATTACAACCCTAACAAGTGAACTAAAAGATCAAAACATTCTAAATGAAGTCGGAGGCGTAGAATACCTATCAGAAATACTAGAACAAACACCAACCGCTGCCAATATAGATTACTACATAAAAATAGTCGAAGACAAAAGCATATTAAGAAACTTAATAAGCGAAGCAACAGAAATAGCAACCCTAGGCTACACCAATGAATTCTCCGTAACAGAAACCCTAGATAAAGCAGAATCAAAAATTCTAAACGTTGTAAAAAACAGAAAATCATCAGAATTCAAACAAATGCCCGAAGTCCTATCAAATATCCAAGAAAATCTAGAAAAACTAGCAAATAGAAAAGGAAAAATAAGTGGTATTTCATCAGGATTCTATGACTTAGATTATCTAACAGATGGCTTCCACGAAAATGAATTAATAATAATCGCTGCCCGTCCAGCAATGGGAAAAACTGCCCTAGCCTTAAATATCGCAACAAACGTAGCATTAAAATCAAAAAAATCAGTAATAATATACACCCTAGAAATGCGCGCTGAACAACTAGCAACACGTATGATATCATCACTAGGACAAATCGAAGCAAAAAAATTACAAAATGGATCCCTAGAAACCAAAGACTGGCAAAGAATAAACGAAGCAATGAGTCAACTTTCTGAATCAAACATCTACATAGATGACTCCCCAGGAGTAACCATCGGAGATATAAAAGCCAAATCAAGAAGAATAGCAAGCCAAGACGAAAACCTAGGACTAATTCTAATAGACTACTTAACACTAATAAGTTCAAACGGAAGATATCAAGGAAACAGACAACAAGAAGTATCAGAAATATCAAGAGCCCTAAAAACTCTAGCACTTGAACTAAAAATACCCGTAGTAACCCTAGCACAATTATCAAGAACACCAGAACTTCGTGAAGACAAACGTCCTGTACTAAGTGACCTAAGAGAATCAGGCTCAATAGAACAAGATGCCGACGTAGTAGCATTCATCTATAGAGATGACTATTACAATAAAGAGGCAAAAATAGATGATAATATGAGCAAAACAGAAATAATTCTAAGAAAAAACAGAAACGGAAGAATCGGAACCGCAGAACTACTATTCAAAAAAAATACATTATCATTTATGAACTATAAAAATAATGAGAAAGAGGGAAATTCTAATGAATAAAACAATAACAGTATTTTTAATAATATTATCTTTCGCATTAAGTTTAATATTCGTCATATTAGAAAGTGCCTCATACGTATACTACGACGCTAGAGAAGTCTACAGAGTCTATCTAAATGGAGAATCACTAGGTCTTATAAATAGCAAAAAAGAACTAGAAAACTACATAAATGATAAACAAGAAGCCATAAAACAAAAGTATAATGTAGAAAACGTATACACCCCAAATGGTCTAAAAATAAAAGAAGAAACAACCTACAATGAACAAATCGAAACAGTAGAAAGCATCTATGATAAAATAGCAAATCAAGAAGACTTCACAATAAACGGTTATATTGTAACAATAACAGAACAAAATACCGAAAAAAACAACGATAAAAAAGATCAAGAAAAAACAAAAAAAATAAAAGAATATCTATACTTATTAAATAAAAATATATTAAATGATGCAATAAACGACGTCGTAAAATCATTCGTAGATGAAAAACAATATGATAACTACCTATCAGAAACAAACCAAGACCTAACAAAAGAAGGAACAAGTATAGAAAACGTCTATATAAAAGAACAAATAACAATCAAAAAAGGCAAAATTCCAGTAAATAAAAAAATATATCAAACAAAACAAGAACTTGCAAAATATCTTCTATTCGGTACAAACGAAAAAAACAAAGTATATAAAGTAAAAGAGGGAGACACAATAAAAAATATCGCCTATAACAATGAGATGTCAACCGAAGAATTCCTAATAGCAAACCAAAATATAACAGATGAAAATGCCCTACTTTATAAAGGACAAGAAGTAATAATCAGTTACATAAATCCCAAAATAACCGTAGTAGAAGAAACCCATTCAGTAAAAAGGGAAAAAGTAAGATATAAAACAATTGAAAAAATAGACGAAAATATGATGCCAGGTCATTATCAAATAATTCAAAAAGGTAAAAAAGGAACAAGTAAAGTAACTAGAAAAATTCAAAAACAAAATGGAAAAATAACATACGCCCTAATCACAGCAAACGAAGTAATTACAGAACCAATAAACAAAATCATAAAAACAGGAAGCAGTGTAGATTGGGCATGGCCAACAGTAAGTAACTATTCCATAACAGAATACTTCGGTTACGGACTAAGAAGCGACATCGGCGAAACATCAAGTAGATTACACGACGGAATAGACATCGCCGGATTAGGATGCGGAACACCAATATATGCAGCAAACACTGGAACTGTAGAAATAGCAGGTTGGTACTATGGCTACGGACTTGCAGTAAAAATAGATCACGGAAAAGGAATCTCAACTCTATATGGTCACATGAATAGTGTAAGCGTATCACCAGGACAACAAATCAAAAAAGGCCAAAGAATCGGAACCATGGGAAATACAGGATATTCATACGGATGCCATTTACACTTTACAATCACGTCAAATGGCTCATACGTAAATCCCCTATCGTTTTACTAAAATGGAAATAACAATACTAGCAAGTGGCTCAAAAGGCAATTCAACATTAATAGAATTAGAAAACACAAATATTCTAATAGACGTTGGATTGCCTCTTTCAAATTTAGAAAAAAGACTAAATAGAAAAATGCCACCAATAGATATTTTAATAATAACCCATACCCATGGTGATCACATAAAAGGACTAGAATCCCTATTAAAAAAACAAAAACCAGAAATTTACACTGTAAAAAGCAACCTAGAAGAAAAAACAAACTATGAAAACATAAAATATGAAAAAGAAATAATAAATAAAGACTTCGAAATAAACCTATTTGAATTATCACATGACACCCCTTGCATAGGAATAAGCCTAAAAGAACAAAAAACAAACAAAGAACTAATCTACATAACAGATACAGGTTACATCAAACAAAAATACATAAAAAAATACCAAAACAAAGATATCTATATATTTGAAAGCAATTATGACGACGACATGCTAACCGAAGGCCCCTATCCTTTCTATTTAAAACAAAGAATAAGAAGCGATAAAGGCCATCTATCAAACAAAGCCTCATCTACCTACATAGAGAAACTAATCGGAACAAAAACAAAATACATCTGCCTAGCCCATTTAAGTGAAGAAAACAACACAAAAGAAAAAGCCAAAAACCAATTACTAAAACAAATTGAAAACATAAATGAAGAAAAAATTATAATTTGTTCACAAACAGAAAAAATAAAACTAAAAATATAAGGAGAAACAAAAATGATAAAAATAATATGTGTAGGAAAACAAAAAGAAAATTATTTAAAACAGGCCCAATCTGAATACGAAAAAAGACTATCAAAATACACAAAATTACAAGTAATTGAACTAAAAGACTACAAAGATGACAACATAAAACAAGCCCTAAAAAAAGAAAAAGAACAAATAATAAAACACCTAAAAGAAACAGATAATATAATAATACTAGATCTAAACGGAAAACAATTCACAAGCGAAGAATTCGCAGAAAATCTAAATAAAGAACTAATCAAAAATAGTAACATAACATTCCTAATAGGATCTTCAAACGGCCTAGACGAAGAAATAAAAAATCTAAGCACTAAAAAAATATCATTTTCACCCCTTACCTTTCCTCATGGCTTATTTAGAGTAATACTACTAGAACAAATCTATAGAAGTTTTAAAATATTAAACAATGAAAGTTATCACAAGTAAGAACTAAATAACGTTTAATTTGCATAAAATTAAACATGGAAATAATAAATAAAATACTTTGGACAATTGCAATAAGTTTCATCTTAATAAACAGCATATACTTCACAATAAAACTAAAAGGCCCCCAATTTAAATTTGTAAGCCTCCTAAAAAGCCTAAAAATAAAAAAAACAAATAACATATCACCCCTAGATACCCTCATAATGACCCTATCATCAAAAATAGGAGTAGGCTCCCTAGCTGGAATAGCCCTAGCAATAGCATTCGGCGGTTTAGGAACAATATTTTGGATATGGGTCTCAGCATTTTTCCTCTCAATAATTACATACATAGAAAACACCCTAGCAATAATATATAAAGAAAAAGACGGAAAATATACAAAAAGTGGCCCCTCCTACTACATTAAAAAAGGCCTGCAAAACAAAGCCCTAAGCACAATATATGCCCTAATAATAATCATAACATACACAATTTTATTTACATCAATTCAAAACAACACAATAACAACCCTAACAACAGAAATGTATGGCCTAGATAAAATAGTAATCGCCCTAATTGTAACAATCCTAACATCAATAGCAATCATAAAAGGCATAAAAACAATCTCAAACATTTGCAACAAAGTATTCCCACTAATGATGATAATATTCCTAGCAATTGGATTAATTGTATTAATAACAAACTTAAATCAAATACCCGCCCTACTTGGCACCATAATAAATGAAGCATTAAGCAAAAATGCAATATCCGGAGGAATAATATACACAATCCTACTAGCAATCCAAAAAACAATATTTGCCAACGAATCAGGAACAGGAACCAGTGCCATAATCTCAGGAACCACCGAAAACAATGACTACAAACTTCAAGGAAACATGGGAATAATACAAGTATACTTCATAAACTTTATCGTACTCACAACAACTGCACTAATAATAGGAACAACAGAATATCAAAATATAAATATAATAAATGGAATAGAACTAACAAAATACGCTTTCTCCTACCACCTAGAATCATTCGGAGAAATAATGCTTCTAACAATTATCTTCCTCTTCTCTTTCTCAACCCTAATAACAATATATTACTATGGAGAAAACTGTCTAAAATTTCTAACCAAAAAAAAGATGCCCATAAAAATACTAAAAATAATAACAATCACATCAATCTTCATCGGTGGAATAATAAAAGCAAATATAATATGGCTCCTAATAGATATAGCACTAGCCATATTAACAATAATAAATATGTACGCAATATATAAATTAAAAGATAAAATAATTAAAAAACATGATACAATGTAACAAAAGAGGTAATAATATGATAACAAAAAAATGGGATGAAATACTAAAAGAAGAATACAAAAAAGATTATTTAATAAACATACTAAAAACACTACAAATAGAATATAGAACTAAAGAAATATATCCAAAAAAACATGAAGTCTTTAGAGCCCTACGCCTAACAGACTATGACAACATAAAAATAGTAATACTAGGCCAAGATCCTTATCATGGAAAAGGTGAAGCAGAAGGCTTATCATTCTCAGTAAAAGATGGAATAAGAAAACCACCATCATTACAAAATATATTTAAAGAATTAGAAACAGACTTAGGAATAAAACCACCACAAAGTGGTTCCCTTGTAAAATGGGCCCAAGAAGGAGTACTACTCCTAAACTCAATCCTAACAGTAGAAAAAGACAAACCATTATCACATAAATATCTAGGATGGGAAAGATTCACAGACGAAATAATAAAAAAAATAAACGAAAAAGAAACACCAGTAGTATTCATACTATGGGGTTCATTCGCAAGAAGCAAAAAGAAATACATAACAAACAAAAACCATTACATAATTGAATCCACTCACCCATCACCATTCTCCGCATACAACGGATTCTTCGGAAGCAGACCATTTTCAAAAGCAAACAACTTTTTAATATCAAAAAAAATTAGTCCAGTAAACTTTAAACTAGACTAATTTTTAAATATCTCATAATCTTCAAGTTTTCTAACCTTAAAAGATTTATAATCACTAAATTTAAAAAATCTAAAAATCTTATTCAAATAAGGCTTTAAAAATATCTCATTATAATTTAAAACATTAGAATTATAAAAATCCTTAAGCCCATCTAAATTCTCCTCCATAGAATTAAGAACAGCAACATCATCATAAAACTTATCAAGTTTCTTATCTTTAACATATTTATTAATATCCCAACTAATAGAAAAAAGAGAATTCTCACGTTCCTGCAAAGAAGTTTCACTATTATAAGAAAACTTATCCTTAAGCCCCTTATTATTAATATCATCAAGAAGATCATTAATACAATCAAACTTCTTAGAAAGAGCATCCTCAATACTAGAAATAGAATACTCTAAAGAAAACTTATAATCTTTAAGTTTAACAATATTAAAAAATATATATAAAAATGCAATAAACAAAATTAAAAAAATAGTACAAAAAATATAAATCATAACATCACCTATCTTTACAAGAACAAGTATACCATAAAAAAAGAATTTTTAAAACAAAAATTCTTAAATCACCTTATAATTGATTTCTTCATCAAAAACAATAAAATCCAAATAAATAGTCAAAAGTAAATACCATTTACCAGTTTTCGGATCACTTACAACAATATGATCCCTCGCAGCCTGTTCAACTACACCAGTAAAAATTCTATCTCTCCACTCACCAGAATCCGGAAAAGTCATATAAAAACTAGCCACTTTTCCCTTATTAAGCCTCAAAATATTTTCAACATAAGACTGTTCCATAGGAAGAGAAGAATCTCCAGCGCTATAACTAGGATTTATATCATTAGGAATCCCCGCACTAGTAGACAAGTTAGGATTAAAATATCCGTTATTCATAACATATCACCTCAAAAAAATATATGAAAGAAAATGAACAATATACTAGAAAAAATAAAAAAAAAGATATATAATTATCTTGGTGATAAAAATGAAAGTAAAAGTAGGAATATCAAATAAACACATTCATCTAACTGAAGAAGATTACAATATTCTTTTCGATGAACCAATATCAAAGAAAAAAGACATAAATCAGCCAGGACAATTCGCATCAAATCAAAAAGTAACAATAAAAACCAAAGACAAAGAAATAAAAAATGTAACCCTAGTCGGACCATTTAGAAAATATACCCAAGTAGAAATCTCAAAAACAGATGCAATTCACTTAAAAATAGATCCCCCAGTAAGAGCATCTGGAGCTTTAGAAGGAGCCTCAGAAATAACAATAAAAACAGACAAGGCAGAAATAACTAGAAAAGCCTGCATAATTCCAAATAGACACATACATATTACAAAAAAACAAAGAGAAGAAATGAACTTAACAAAAGATGTTTACAACGTAGAAATAAAAGGAGAAAAAGGCGGAATTATATATAACGTACATATCGTAGAAAACGAAGCATCCTATTATGAAATGCATCTAGATACAGACGATGCAAATGGTCACAACTTAAAACAAAACGACGAAGTAGAGATATTAAACTAATCTCTACTTTTTTGATCTTTGTAATCTTCAATTAAATCAAGAACTCTCTCATCAGGATCATCATACTCATCAAAAGTAATTCCAATCTCATAAAGAGCATAATCATTTAAAAGTCCCAAATCATTCATCAAATAATATAAATATTCCCTATTAAATGAATCACCTTTATCTCTTTTTATCATCATTAACCTCCACTCTATAAGGTTCAGTGCCCTTAAGATAATATAAAATTTTTCTATTTTCTGTACTACTAGATACAGGATTACCAGTAATTGGATTAACCAAAGCACCCACTACATCACTAGGAGTCTTATACCAAGTAGCATCATATGTCTTAAAAAACACCTCCATACTATCAACCCACATCTCCTTATTAATATTACTAACCGAAGCAGAAATTGGTTTATTATCATCATAACCACTCCAAGAAGCAAGCACAACTTCAGGCGTATAACCAATAACCCACGAATCTGTATCAGTACTACCACTTTTAACCGCATACTTATGAGTAGCCCTAGAAGCAATATTAATGCATGTAGGATACGTATAATCAATCAAATTAGTATCGTACGTACCAGTAAGAAGTTCACTTATTATAAAAGAAACATCACTTTTAAGAACATAATTCTCTTTCTTTTCCCTATATTCATATAAAACATTTCCATTATTATCAAGAACTTTTTTAATAAGATGAGGAGTAACATCCTTACCGCCATTAGCCAGTATAGCATAAGCCTTAGCAAGTTCCACAATATTAACCTCATAAGTACCAAGAGTAAGCGAAGGAGACTTCTCAATATTAGAAGTAATTCCAACAGACTTAAGAGTATTATAAAGTTCCTCCTCACCTAAAAATAAATGAGTCTTAACAGCATAAATATTATCAGAATAAGCAATCGCTGCCGCCATAGAAATTTCCTTATTAGCATAAATATTCCCATAATTAGATGGAGAATAAGTACGCTTACCATCAAAATAAAAATTAGTTTTCTTGCTAAAAAAAGTAGTACTTGGAGTAAATCCATTCTCAAGAGCCCTATAATACAAGAAAGGTTTAACCGTAGAACCCGGTTGTCTATAAGAACTAACTACCCTATTAAACTGACTCTTTCCATAATTAACTCCACCAATAAGCCCAATAATTGAGCCATCCTTTGGACTAATCATAACCTTTGCAGTCTCTAAGGAATCATCAACCGAAGAAACCTTTTTAATATTACTCTCAAGAGCCCTTTGAGCAGTAATATCAAGAGTAGTATAAATCTTAATATTCCCCGTATCCAAATAACTATTAGGAATCGTACCAATTTTATTAAGTTCCCCCATCACGGCATTATTATAATATATAAGCGAAGTAAGATCATCTCCAAAATCCTTATTCTTTAAAACAAGTTTATCAGAATAAGCCTTATTATATTCTTTCTTACTTATATAACCATTATTATACATCCTTTCAAGCACCACTTTTTGTCGTTCCTTAGAAAGTTTATAATTATCAACCGGAGAATAATCAGCCGGACTATTAGGAATCCCCGCCAAAATCGAAGCCTCAGCCAAAGATAAATCCTTAACTTTCTTACCAAAATAATACTTCGCAGCATTACTTATACCATACATTCCGTGCCCATAATTAATACTATTTAAATAACCCTCAAGAATTTCATCCTTTGAATAATGAGCCTCAAGTTCATAAGTAAGCCACATCTCTTTCCATTTCCTCTTCCAAGACTGTTCAAAATCCAAAAACAAATTCTTAGCATACTGCTGAGTAATAGTCGAAGCCCCAGAAACAATCTTACCAGAAGTAATATTAGAAAAAGAAGCCGAAAAAATCCTAGGAAAATCAAATCCATAATGACTATAAAAATTCTTATCCTCAACACTAAGCGTAGCATTAATAATATTATCCCCCATATCAGAAAGAGAAGTCCAAGAATCATTCCCATTTCCCTTAAAAACAAGTTCCCCCTTATTATCATACATAGAAAAAGCATTCGCACTACTAATATCAATTTTCGGAGTAATAAAAGCATACAAAAAGGCAAACAAATTAAAACAAACAAAAATTCCGATAAAAACAAGTATAATTCTTAAAGAAATCTTCCATATTTTCATAACTATTCACCCTTTTTCAAAATTAGTATGAAAAAAAATAAAAAAAATATGTAAATATATACAAAAATATGCTATAATCACCATGAAAAGAGGAAAAAATGTCAAAAGTAAACGCAGAAATAAAAATAAATAATCATAAAATAAAAAATATAGGTATACTAAATAACGAAATCCTAAAAATAAAAACAAAAGAAGAATTAATAACATTTGATTACAAAAATCTAATCCTAAAAAAAGATAACAAAGACCTAAAAATAACTTTAGATTTCAAAAACAAAGAAGTATTTTATGAATTAAAAGAAGAATACATACAATTTCACAATAATTTCATCATTTTATCGTTGACTAATGACAATAAACAAGTTATTATTAATTATCAGATAGAACAAACAAATTTCCTTCTATCAATAAATATAGAAACAATAATTTAAATTAAACATATAATGATTAAAAGAAAGGGTGTAAAAAATGTCAAAAAAATTAAAAAAAGCAGAATTAGAACTAATGTCATATAATGATATAGCAAATCTTTTGTTAAACAAAGAAACAGGTAAAACCACACTAGATCTCTTCACAGAAATAACAGAACTTCTAGAACTTCCAAAACAAACAATAGATAACAAAATCGGAGAATTCTATACAGCACTAACAAACGATAAAAGATTTATCTTAACTGAAAATGGGAAATGGGATTTAAGAAAAAATCATAAAAGTAAAAACCTAACAATCGAAGAAGATTTAGAAGACTACGATGAAGACATAGAAGATTACGAAGGAGAAGAGGCAGAAAACGAAGAAAATGAAGATCTATATTCAGACGATGACGACACTCCAGACGTCGCAGAAGAATATAAAAATCTAGTAATCGTAGACGAAGAAGATCTAGAACAAAACTAAAAAGGTGATATCATGATAGAAAGATTAGAAAAAATCGAAAAAAGATACGAAGAAATAAAAACAGAACTAACAAAAAAAGAAACATTAAACAACATAGATTTACTAACAAAACTATCAAAAGAGCAAAGAAAACTAGAAGAAGTAGTAAACAAATATCAAAGATACAAAACAGTAAAAAAACAAATAAAAGACGATAAAGAACTATTAAAAGATGAAGAATTAAAAGATATAGCCCAAGAAGAATTAAAATCGTTAGAACAAGAACAACAAAAAATAGAAGAAGAATTAGAAATTCTCCTACTACCAAAAGACGAAAACGATGATAAAAACATAATAATGGAAATACGTGGAGCAGCCGGAGGAGACGAAGCAAATATCTTCGCCGGAGATCTCTTCAGAATGTATCAAAGATATGCAGAAAAACAAAACTGGAAAGTTGAAATAATAAACGCCGAAGACTCCCAAAGCGGAGGATACTCTCAAATAGAATGCCTAATAAAAGGAGAAGGCGTATATTCAAAATTAAAATATGAAAGTGGTGCTCACAGAGTTCAAAGAATACCAACAACCGAATCAGGCGGAAGAATCCACACCTCAACAGCAACCGTAATAATAATGCCCGAAGAAGAAAACGTCAGCATAGAAGTAAAACCAGAAGACATAAAAACAGACGTTTACCGAAGTGGTGGAGCCGGAGGACAATCAGTAAACACAACAGACTCAGCAGTAAGAATGACCCACATCCCAACAGGAATAGTAGTAACCTGTCAAAACGAAAGAAGTCAGCTTCAAAACAAAGAAAAAGCACTACAAATACTAAAAGCAAAAATATATGAAGAACAAAAAAGAAAACAAGAAGAAGAACTAGGAATAGAAAGAAAAACAAAAATAGGAACTGGAGATAGATCAGAAAAAATAAGAACATACAACTATCCACAAAACAGAGTAACAGATCACAGAATAGGGCTAACACTAAACAAATTGGATAGAATAATCGAAGGTGAACTAGAAGAAATAATCGAAGCATTAATAAACGAAGATCAAAAAAGAAAATTACAAGAAAATGAAAATTAAAGAAGTATTAAACGATAATCAAAAAAAACTTGCCCTAGCGCAAGTTTTAAACATTTCTATTCCCAACCTAATAATAAATAAAGAAAAAGATCTAACAAAACAAGAAGAAAAAGCCTACAAAAAGATAGAAAAAAAACTAAACAAACAAACCCCAATTCAACAAGCATTAAAAAAGGCCTATTTCTATAATAGAGAATTCTACATAAACAAAAACGTATTAATTCCAAGACCAGAAACAGAAGAACTAGTAAATCAAACAATAAAACTAATCAACAAAGAAAAAAATCAAATAAAAATATTAGACATAGGAACAGGCTCCGGAGTAATAGCAATTACCTTAGAAAAAGAGCTAAAAAATGCCAAAATAACTGCCACAGATATATCAAAAAAAGCCTTAAAAGTCGCTAAAAAAAATCAAAAAATACATAATACAAACATAAAATTTATAAAAACAAATCTATATCAAGGAATAAAAGATAAATTCGACGTAATTATATCAAACCCACCATATATAGATAAAGAAAGTAAAACAGTTGAAAAACAAGTAAAACAAAACGAACCACATCTAGCACTATTCGCCAAAGAAAATGGCCTATTCTATTACAAAGAAATAATAAAAAATATAAAACAAATAATAAACAAAAACCACATAATAGCCTTCGAAATTGGCGAAAGCCAAGGAAATAAAATAAAAGAAATAATAAAAAAAGAATTACCACAAGACAAAATAATAATAAAAAAAGATCACAATAACTACGATAGATATGTTTTTGCAATAAAAAATGAATAAAAAAAAAGAATAAGAACCATTACCTAAATAGGTGATAAAAAATGAAAAAACTTATTCTTTTTATATTAGCAATAATAATATTATATAACGTAATCGGAACATACAAACAAGACTATTACGTAATACCAAATGAAGCAATAAGAATAAGAATAATTCCAAATAGTAATACACCAAAAGATCAACTACTAAAAAAGAACGTAAAAACAAACATAGAATTAGATGTAGAAAATGATTTAAAAGATTCAAAAACAATAGACGAGTCAAGAACAATAATAAAAAACAATATGTCAAAATATGAAAATACAGTAAGCCAAGTCCTAAAAAATGAAAACAAAAATCAAAAATACAAAGTAGACTTTGGATATCACTATTTTCCAGAAAAAACCTATAAAGGAGTAAAATATAAAGAAGGAAACTACGAATCTCTTCTTGTAACTTTAGGCGAAGGAAAAGGTGACAACTGGTGGTGCGTACTATTTCCTCCGATATGCTCTCTAGAAGCCCAAGACACCGGAGAAAATGATGTAAAATACAGTTTCTATGTTAAAGAATTAATAGAAAAATATCTAAAATAGAAAAAAACTACTTTACCAAATAAAAAAACTAGTATATAATTAACATAGAAAATAAGGAGAGATAGTATGGAAAAGAGTAAAAATAAAGAAAAAAACAAGAAACTAACAATAATAATTATTATAGCAGTATTATTACTAGGAGCCGGAGCATTCTTCCTAACATGTAAAAAAGACACCAAAGAAACACAAAAAGAAATATCAATAAAATATGTAAACGGAGACACAATAAAAATAGAAAATCAAAAGAAAGAATTTACTGAAGAAAAAGAAATAATAATAACAAACAATAATAAAGAATTCGCAACCTATAGCCTAAACTGGACAAAAGTAGAAAACACATTCAAAGATCAAAGCAATCTACTTTATACAATTGAAGGAGAAGGTGAAAACTCAGCAAGTCTTGGAAAATCTCAAGTACCAATCGCTGCTTCAACAATATTTAACTCAGTAGTAATAAAAAGTGGAGAAACTCATAAATACAAAATAAAAGTAACATACAAAAATGGCCAAGAAAACAAAAGTAAATTTATCGGAACACTAAAAGTAAAAGTAAACAGTGTAAACAACGAAAATAGTAAAGAACAAGAAAAAGAAATGGAAAAACAAAGAGAAAAACTAGAACAAGAAAGAGCAAAAGAACAAACAAAGAAAACCACGAAAACTACACAAACAAAAAAATTAAATAAAACTGCATAAATAAAACCAACAAAAAAGACATCTAAAATGTCTTTTTTTATTTGCATTCAGGAGGCATAACACATTTAGAAGCATTGCCAAGCCTAACTCTCTTTCTAGCAAGTTGTTCTTTATCAATAATATTATTAAAACCATTTCCATTCTCATCTACAAAACAAATATCATAACTTCTATTACCAGAAGGCCCATCAATAACAACATAAGAACTACTAGAATAAAGACTATTAAAAGGACTTTTAACAACCTTTTTAGTAAAAAGTTCATTTATTCTATTCAAATCATAACACTCTTTATTTTGATAACTATTAATAAGATAATCCTTTTCAACATAAGTAACAACTCTTCTTACTCTAGAAACATATTGATCCTTTCTAAGTTGAATAAGTGCCTCAGAAGTATTATCAACTACATTAAAATAGAACAAAGCACAAATAACAATAGCGGACAAACTAACTAAAGAAGATAAAATAAATATAATATTTCTAGAATTAAGATTAAAAACAGAAACCAAGAAAGCAAAAACAGAAGCACCAATTGCAATATAATTAAAATCAAATACCTTAACTAAACCAAATATAGAAATAGCCAAAACCACAAAAGAAATCAAACTAACATGAAATGATTTTTTTTGTTTCCTGTAGTTACGGTTTTTAATTCTCTCAACATAATCATTATTTCCGTAGTAAAAGACCTTATCTTCACCTTGATTAACATTATTATTAGTATTCAAACTATTATTATAATGACTAAAATTATTATTAAAATTAGGATTACCACTTATATTATTGTTATTAAAACCATTTCCATTCATATTACCATTGGCATTATTAAAGTTATTGTTAAAATTATTATTTCCATTCATATTGCCATTTACATTATTAAAGTCATTATTAAAATTATTGTTCTCTCCATTATTGAAATCATTATTCATAAAGCCACCTACCTTATAAAAATTATACACCAAAAATCCAAAAAGAAAAAGCAAAAAAAATGTCATAAAAAAACACTAATAACATAAAAAGTAAATAATATAATTACAAAGAACATAGAAAAAAATCAAAAACAGCAAAAATATTTGACAAAAATCAACAAGTATGATACAATAATGCCATTCAAATTGTTAAGGGGGTATAATTTATGAAAAAAAATGACCAAACAATAGACGTAATTTATAACAACGAAGGAACAAAAATAATAGGATTCGTAGTAGACGGAAAAAAATATGCAAACAAAAAAAATGAAAGTACAGTAGACTTTTTCTATAGGCTTCAAAAGAAATTAGACAAAAAAGGAATAAACTTTACAGAAAGATACACAAAAGGAAACAACAGAGCCTTCACAGAAGACGTTTACAGACAAAAAGTAGAATCTATAAAACAAGCAGACAAGAAATTAAAAAGTAAAATCAAAAGAAATAGAATAGTAGCAGGAGTAACCGCTGGAGTAATAGGAATAGGCGGAGCAATTTATGGATTAACTGGATGCAAAGCAAAAGAAGAAGTAAAAGAGCAACCAAATGTAGAAGAGTCAAACTATACTATAGATGAACAAAATCCAGAACTTGCAAGAATCTATAACGAATTACTAAAATACGAAAACGGTGAAGAATGGGTAAAAAGATTACAATTAATAGATGACTATCAAAATAAATTAAACAAAAAAGCAGAAAAATATCCAGATGGAAAAGGCAATGTATTATTCTTTAAAGCAGAAGAAGTAGCAGCAGCAGATGCTATAGCAAATGGAACAAATAAGAATATACCAACAGTTCTAGATAGTGATTTAGTATTATGTTTATACCTACAATGGGCAGGATTCTCATCAGAACTAGTCGAAGCATCTGGAAAAACAAGTGGAGTAGAATTCTTAATTGATAACGAAAATGTAAGAGAAGAATATACAAAAGTTGCAAAAAAAGTACAAGCCATACTAGATGGTGAAAAAGTATCAGATCTTAAAAGTTTAACAAACTTATACAAATTCTATCCAGAAGCACCAAGTCTAACCGCATACGATGGAACAATGACAACACTAGCAATAAACGGTAAAATAACAGGAAAAACTCTAACAAACTATCAAAATGAAGTTAAGGGTAATGCAGTATTAAATGAAGTAATTCAAAAAATAAAAGCATATCAAAAATTAGAAACTAAATTAAATCCAAAATTAGCACTTGCTACCGAAGCATTTGAAGAAATGGATAGACAAAATATAAATGTAGATTATAGAGAAAGAGAAGACTTCGACTTAGCAACTACAAAAAGAATTAAAAAAATTACATCATCTAAAATGCAAATAGTTTCAAATACAGATGGTTCATATACGGTAGTAACAAAACACGGAAGAGTAAAACTAACAAAAAAACAAGCCATAAAAAGACTTGGTAGAAAAGCAGTTGAAAAAGCCATAAAAGAAGCAGATGCAAGGGACATAATCGTAGATACAGATGGCGATGGAAAAAAAGATTCAACTTTAGATGAAGCAGAAAAGATAAGTGAAGAAAAGAAAAACGAAGTAGAACATAACGCCGAAGAAGCAAGAAATGGTTTCGAAGACGGAAGAAGAGACGGTCTTGCCGGAGCAGCAAAAAATTATAGATCAACAAATAGTTATTACAGAGCACGTTACGATGTCGGATATCAAAATGGCTTATTCCAAAGAGAAGAAGCACAAAAAGAAGAAAGACTTGATAACGAAACAAAATATGAAGAAATACAAGAAAGAACAACAAATGAAACAAAAAACGAAAAAACATCAGAATCAAAACCAAAAGTAGTAAAAGAAGTATTTAGAGCAGAAGATGGAACATTATACGAATCAACATTCGAAGAAGAAATAGAAAAAATACGTACAAGATAGTTAATAAGGGGGTATAACTATGAATAATTATGAAGAAAATAACAATGGATATTACAATAATAACTTTAATAACCAATATCCAAATATGAACAATAACAATAATAATAAACAACCACTTAGTTATCACATAAAAAGATTCTTAGTAGGACTATTATTAGTCATGGCACTAGTATTCTTATTATTACTAGTCTTGCCAACAAAATCAAGTATAAGAGATGCTATAAATGATGGTTTAAATCCACTACTTGATAAACTGTTCCAAGAAAATATAGATACAATGAAAGACGCTGCAATCGCATATTATACAACCGATAGATTACCTAAAAAAGAAGGAGACACAGAAAAACTAACACTTGGAGAAATGTTAGAAATGAAACTTCTTCTAGAAATAAAAGATAAAAATGGCGATATGTGTGATACAAATGCTTCATATGTTGAAATAACAAAAAATGACAAAGAATACAAAATGAAGATAAACCTAAAATGTGGTGATGAAGAAGATTACGTAATAGTATATCTAGGATGTTATAGTTACTGTTTAAATGACATCTGTGAAAAGAAAGAAGCAAAACAAGTAGAAAAACAAGTAACCGGAGGTTCATCTTCAGGAACAAATATAATTAAAAGATTTACAAACAAAGTAACAACAAAAGTAAAAGAAGTTACAAGAGAAGTTACAAAAATAGTTCATCCAAATAAACACTATTGTGAAAAAGTAAATGGTAAATACTACAATGATAAAGGTAAGGTTGTATCTAAAAAAGCCTACGAAAAAGCATGTACGCATAAACCAGATACACCGGATAAACCAGATAAACCAGATACGCCAGAAAAAGTTTATAAATATAAGTATGAAAAAATTGTAACTGTAAACCATGACAAAGAATACGGAAAATGGTCAGACTGTGAAAAACACGAATATGACGAAAACGATTACATCGCATGGGGAAAACACGAAAAAGTATCATATGAAAAATTACCATCAGTAAAAGCCACAACACCAAAATTAGTCGCAGACTTAGACAAACCAGTATATAGAAATGTAAAAGTATACATAGATTCATATCCAAAATGGGCATGTGCAAACTATGAATTCTTCCTAGATTATGAAACAAAAACATACTACACAACAGGTGGATGGCAAAGTGTTGGAATAGTAACATCTCATCAAGCATTATCAGATACAAACAATGTAAAATACGTAATATCTAGTATAGATTATGATAACTGTAATAATGATGTATGTTCAATAACACCAACATATAAATATTATAAATATGTACGTACAACAAGCGTAACTACAAATGTATCAGATTCAAAAGAAAAATTAACAGCAAAATGTACAAAAGTAGTTAAGAAAAACATCCCTGTATATACAACAGAAAAACACTTCGTAAGATATGAAAAGAAAAAGGCATATGAAACAAAAATAATCAACTATTACTGTAAAAGAACAAGAACAGTAAAAGATGCATACACAACAAAAGAAAGATATACTCTATGGTCAAGAAGTAAAAACGATCAATCATTAATAAATCAAGGCTATAAGTATACAGGAATTTATGAAGAAATAAAATAATTAAGGGCATAGCCCTTTTTTATGTGCAAAAAAATGAAAACATACAACAAAAATAAAAACAATATAAAAATTTAAACTACTAAACTTTACACAAAATCCCATTTATTAACGAAAAAAAGCCCTAAATATTGAAAAAACACCCAAAAAATGATAATATATAAATACCTACTAAATAGGAACCCACTAAACATATAGGCATATACTACTATAGAAAAGATTTGAGGTATGAAAATGAAAAAAATAATAATAAATGGAAAAAAAGAACTGAGTGGAACAATTAGAATAAGCGGTGCCAAAAACGCCGCAGTAGCCATAATACCCGCTGCAATAATAACAGACGAAGAAGTAACACTATGTAACGTTCCAGAAATATCAGATACAAATTCACTCGAAGAAATCCTAAGTTTCTTAGACGTAGATGTAAAAAGAGCAACAGAAAGCATGATAATAAATCCAAAAAAAATGAGTAATAAACCCATACCCGCAGAAATTTCAGACAAACTTCGCGCATCATATTACTTCATGGGAGCCTTGTTAGCAAAATATAAATACGTTGAAATGTGCTTCCCAGGAGGATGCAAAATAGGAACAAGACCAATAAACCTTCATCTAGATGGTTTCAGAAAACTAGGAGCCACAGTAGAAATAGAAGGAGAAAAATATATAATAAAAGCAGATAAATTAAGAGGAACAAGAATATATTTAGATATAGCATCAGTCGGAGCCACAATTAACATTATGCTCGCTGCAACAAAAGCCGAAGGCACAACAATCATAGAAAATGCAGCCAGAGAACCAGAAATAGTAAATGTAGCAACATTCCTAAACAACATGGGAGCCCAAATAACCGGCGCCGGAACAAGTGTCATAAAAATACATGGAGTAGAAAAACTAAAAAAAGGTTTCATAGAAATAATTCCGGATAGAATAGAAGCAGGAACCTATACAATAATCGGAGCCCTTCTAGGAAACAGTTTGAAAATTACAAATGTAATACCAGATCATATAGATGCATTAATATCAAAACTAAAACAAGCCGGAGCAAACCTTTTAATTGAAGAAGACACTATAACCTGCAAAAAAGCAGATAAATTAACTGGAGTAGAAATAAAAACATATTATTACCCAGGTTTTCCAACAGATCTGCAACAACCAATGTCAGCACTACTAACCCAAGCAGAAGGAAAATCAACAATAAACGAAACAATATATGAAAATAGATTCATGCATGTAAAATATCTAAACGAAATGGGAGCAAAAATAAAAATAAAAAATCAAGTAGCGGAAATCTCAGGTAAAACAAACTTAAAAGGAAAAGAAGTAACAGCAACAGACCTACGCGCGGGAGCATCCCTAATAGTCGCAGGCCTAATCGCCGAAGGAAAAACAACCATAAACCAAGTAGAACACATCTTGCGTGGTTATGAAGGAATTATAGAAAAATTAGAAAATGTCGGCGCAGACATAAAAATTGAAGAAAAAACTTGCCAAACAAGTTAAAATTTGCTATACTATACAAGAATTATTATTACTATGACAAAAGTCATGGCGGAAGGAGAGAAATAAAAAATGAAGAAAAATACAAACATAGAACAAAAAGAAGTAACATTTACTTGCCTATGTGGAGAAAGTTTTAAAGCAATGTCAACTTCAAAAGAAGATGAAATCCACGTAGAAATATGTTCAAAATGTCATCCATTCTATACAGGAAAACAAGGAACAGCTCAAACAGCGGGTAATGTAGAAAAATTTAGAAAAAAATACGGATTAAAGAACTAAGGTTCTTTTTTTTTATATATAAAAAGGTGCAAACAAACGTACGAAATAATGTTGACAACATTCAAAAAATTTGATATATTTTACTTGTAATACGGTAAAAGTATAAAAAAGGAGGAACATATGAAAATAGCAATAGCATCCGATCACAGAGGATACACCTTAAAAGAAGAACTAAAAAAAGAATTATCAGAAAAATACGAAATAATAGATTTAGGAACAAATAGTACTGAATCAGTAGACTATCCAAAATACGGAATAAAACTAGGAGAAACAGTTTTAAAAAATAAAGACACTATAGGAATAGCCATATGTGGAACAGGAATAGGAATGTCAATAATACTAAATAAGATAAATGGAATAATGTGCGCTAAAGTAGCAACAAAAGAAGAAGCAACACTTGCCAAAGAACATAATAATGCAAACGTAATCGCTTTAAGTAGCCATCTAAATAAAAAAACAGCCATGGAAATGATAAATGCATTCATAACATCAAAACCACTACAAGAGGAAAAATATCAAAGAAGAATAAACCAAATAAAGGATTACGAAAATGCTAGGTAAATTATTACTTTACTTTCTAGTAACAATACTCGTAGTATTCTCACTAGATTCATTAAACATAAATCAAATATTTAAAAAAAACAAACCAATCAAAGCAAAAATATTTTACTTACTTTTAGCAATATCTATAATCTATTTAGTAACAAGTTTCATCATGGACTTCACATCAATAACTAAAATTATATAAAAAACGTATAAAATCTCATTATTTGTTAAAACTTATAATGAGGTGATTTTAAATGAAAAAAAGTTCAAGAAACTATCTATTACAAGGAATAATATTTGCATGCCTAGGTTTAGTATGTCTAATAAGTTATGCCACAATACAATCTCTAAAAGTAGCAAACGATAAACAAATAGACAACCTAGAATACGTCTCATATGAAATACTAACAGATAACGTAATGCCTGTATCAAAAGAAGAAAAAGTAGAAAAAACAGACCTAGTAAGGCCATATGAAGATCAATCAGTAGAAATAGGAAAAAGTTTCTATGATTATCAAGGAGAAGAAGAAAACCAACAAGACTCAATAATATACTATGAAAATACATACATTCAAAATACAGGAGTAGACTACGTAAGCAAAGAAGTATTCCAAGTAAGAGCCATTAAAGACGGAACAGTAACATCAATAACAAAAGATGACATAACCGGAACCACAATAAAAATAGAACATGATAACAATATGATAAGTGTTTATCAAAGCGTAGACAAAGTAACAGTAAAAGAAAAAGATAAAGTAACAAAAGGACAACAAATCGCAGTAAGTGGGACCAATAATATAAATAGTAGCCTAGGTAATCATTTACATTTTGAACTATATAACAAAAATGTTCTAGTAGATCCAGAAAAATACTTCACAAACAATGAAGGAAACTAATATGTTTGGAAAAGATATAGGTATAGATCTAGGAACAGTAAATGTATTAATATATGTAAAAGGCGAAGGAATAGTACTAAACGAACCAAGTGTAATAGTAATAGATGAAGAAAACAAAAACGTCGTAGCAGTCGGAGAAGAAGCAAACAGTATGTTAGGAAAAACACCAGGAAAACTAAAAGCCATAAAACCAATGAAAGACGGAGTAATCGCAGACTTCGATATGGTCGCACTACTTCTAGAAAACTTCCTAAAAAAGATAAAACTAGGAAACAGAATATCAAGACCAAGAATACTAATATGTTGCCCATCAAATATAACAGAAGTTGAAAAAAATGCCATAAAAGAAGTAGCAGAAAAAACTGGAGCAAAAAAAGTATTCGTCGAAGAAGAACCAAAAGTCGCCGCAGTTGGCGCAGGTCTAGACATAGGGAAACCTATAGGCAATATGGTCGTAGACATAGGCGGTGGAACAACAGATATCGCAGTACTTTCACTAGGAAATATAGTAACAAGCGCTTCAATAAAAACCGCAGGAAATACATTCGATCAAAACATAATAGATTATATAAAAGGAAAATATAAGCTTTTGATCGGAGAAAAAACAGCAGAAAACATCAAAAAAACCATCGGAACAGTAAAATCAGGAAGTTCCAAAGAAAAAATGCAAATAAAAGGAAGAGATTTAGTCGGAGGACTTCCCAAAACAATAACAATAACAAGCGAAGAAATAGAAGAGGCTCTAAAAGAAAGCATAAAAAAAATAATATCAATGATAAAAGTAGTACTTGAACAAACACCACCAGAATTGGCCGCAGACATAATAGAAAAAGGAATAATTCTAACAGGCGGAGGAGCCCTACTAAACAATCTTCCCAAATTATTAGAATCAGAACTAAAAGTTCCAGTATGCAAAGCAGAAGATCCGCTATCATGCGTAGCAGAAGGCACAGGAATAATGTTAGAAAAGTTGTATTATATAGATAAATAACACCATTTATCTATTTTTTTTCTATAAAAAATGGTATAATTTACTAAAGGCGGTGCAAAAAATGTTAGATTTAACAAACCACGTACACATACTAATAATTGTTCTAGTATGCTTCCTATTCAGTTTTATAATAACATTCTATATAAAAAAAATAGCAAAACATATCGGAGCAATGGACATCCCAAACAAAAGAAAAGTCCACAAAGTTCCAATGCCAAGACTCGGAGGCCTAGGAATATTTCTTACATTTCTATTTGGATATATGTTATTCGGAGTACAAAGTATTCAAATGAATGCCATATTAATCGGAGCATTCATAATAGTATTAATCGGAGTAATAGACGATATAAGTCCAATTGGAGCAAAAACAAAACTTCTAGGAGAACTAGCCGCAGCCGTAGTAGTAATCTTCTATGGAGGAATACTCCTAGACAAAATAACGTTATTTAACTTGCACATAGACTTTGGAATATTATCTTATCCAATAACAATACTATTCATATTAGCATGTACCAATATAATAAATCTAATAGATGGCTTAGATGGACTATCAACAGGAACATGTAGTATATTTTATCTAACAATAGGAATAATAGCATTCATAAAAGCAAGTTTTGGAGGTCTAGATGTATCATTAACCTTTATAATGCTCGGAGCATCACTAGGATTTCTATGCCATAACTTTTATCCAGCAAAAATATTCTCAGGAGATTCAGGATCACTATTTCAAGGATTTATGATCGCAACAATTTCCCTATTAGGATTTAAAACAATAACAATGACTTCATTCTTTATACCAGTACTTCTTTTAGGTATACCAATACTAGATACATCATTTGCCATAATAAGAAGAACACTAAAAAAAGAACCAATCTATAAACCAGACAAGGAACACTTACATCATCAATTACTAAAACTAGGTTTATCACACAGAAACACAGTGCTAGCAATATACGGAATGAATATATTATTTGCATTCGCAAGTATAGTTTATACATTAAATGATAAATTAATAGGAACAATAATATACATAGTATTATTCATAATAATATTGTATATAATACTAAAAACTAATATAATAAAAGAAAAAGAGGGAAAAGAAAAAAAATAGTAACTTTTCCCTTTTAAAATACCAAAATATCTGTTAAAATAATATGCGAAATGGTAAATTTTGGAAATTTGCGTTTTTCTTGCGGTTTCTAAATCGTAATATGTATTATAATGTCAATAGGTAGGAAAAAAATGAAAGATTTTATAAAATGGTTGGGTATCAACGAGAAAGTAGCAAAAGTAATAGTATGGTTAGCAATAATAATGGGATTTCTAATCCTAACAAACGCGATGCTAGCAAGTATAGGTTTCCCAAATTATCAAATTAACATGGAAAATTTAAAACAGATTAATTTTAATGCATTCGGGGAAATACTAACAGGATGGCTCATTCTATATTTAAATTTTTGGTCGATAATACTCTTAGTATTCAGAATAAAAAGTATCAAGAAAATACTAGGTTACTCGATTTTATATTTGTTATTAAATGTATTAATAACAAAAGTATTTAATGGTGGTATAACTCAAATATTTATGTTTATATTTTTTCTAAGTTTTGGATACTTTTACAGTAAGAGACAAAGAAAATATATACTTTATATGATTATAAGTTTAGTAGTAAACACTGTAGTTCAAGGAATTACATATGTGTTTAAATTAAAATGTATAAATTTTGATGAATTAGGAAGTACAACACAAGCATTATTATCAATTGATTATTTCATAATTATGGCCATGATTATTTTAGTAAAAGAAATATACCTAAAAAAGAGAGGTGAAAATGGATGCCTAGAGACGGATGGGAAGGCAAAAGTTGGTTCTGGTTCGGAGAATTCAAAAACGAAACTAAAATCGCAAAAAAATTAGCAAAGAAAATGACTAATTTAGTTAAATAAGTTATTTAGCAAAATAATTTACTATTTCAGGGGGTCACCCATTATAAATAAATGGAGGAAAAATGAAAAAACAAGAAAACACTAAAACCAAAAACAACAAAAGAAAACATAAAAATGGAATTTGGTTTAATAATACTAGTTCTATAGAATATTATGCAGAAGAAAAAGCAGAAAAACTAGAAAGAGTCCTAGAAAACGTAATATTCTACGGAATAACTATACCACTACAGTTGATACAATCAGCAGGAGTCTTCGTAATTGCTTATTTCAATAATGCATTCGCAGAATTGTCATTCTTTTTAATAGGATTTTTCTTCACAAGAACATTTTTAGGAGAAACATTCCATTTAAATTCTACATTTAAATGTACAATATTTACATGGACAGTATTCTTCCTTATAACAGCATTCATACCAAGTATAGAAATAAGCGTATTCTTATGCATAATACTCGGTGCGCTAATGTCGACATATATGAATTATATAGTAGTAAAGGATGAGAAAAATGACGAGAAAATTAATTAGAATGGTAGCCTTTCCAACAGAGAAAGATGGAATCATAGAATTCTGTAGAAGCAAAGGCCTGAACGGATACGAGATTGAGTTAATTTTAAGAATATACTGGAAGAAACAAAATCTAAGTTACATCTCTTATCATATGGACTTCTCAAAATACGGAAAACCACAGAGGTACTATTCAGTAAGAAGTATAAATAATTTTCATAGAGATGCATTTTTAAAATTAATAAAATAAGCGAAGAAAAAAACAATATCCACTATAAAGTGGTTTTTATTTGCAAAAAAATATGATAAAATAGTATCAGGAGGATGATATAATGAAAATAAATATAAGAGGCGAAAAAACAAATATAACTGAAGCAATGAAAAATTACGCCGAAGAAAAATTAGAAAAATTAAATAAATATATTGAAAATAGTGACGAAGTAAGTGCCACAGTGCTATTAAAGGTACGTGGACCAAAACAAAAAATAGAAATCACTATACCACTAAAAAACTGTACTTTAAGAGTAGAAGAAGAAGGAAAAGACTTTTACTCAGCAGTAGATACATCTATTGACAAACTAGAAAGACAAATAATTAAAAACAAAAGAAGACTTGAAACCAAAAGAGCAAAAAGTAAAATAGATTTTAATCTTAACTTTGAAACAACCGAAGAAGAAAATCAAAACAAAATAGTTAAAAGAAAAACAGTAGAATTAAAACCAATGGATGAAGAAGAAGCAATCCTACAAATGGAACTATTAAATCATGACTTCTACATGTTTAAAAACATTGAAACTAACAAATTAGCAGTTATCTATAAAAGAAAACACGATGATTATGGTATCCTAGAAGAGGAATAATGAAAAAAATAGCAATAATATTTGGTGGAAAATCAACAGAACATGAAGTATCAATTTCCTCAGGACTATTCGTTAGCAAAAATATAGATACAGAAAAATATCAAAAAACAAATATCTATATAGACAAAAAAGGCAACTGGTATGAATACGAAACAAACAATTATAATATAGAATTTGGTAAAAACTTAGAAAATTTAAAACCAATAGAAAACGTCCTAGAATACTTAAAAAACTTCGATTGTATCTTTCCAGTATTACATGGTAAATACGGAGAAGATGGCACAATACAAGGCCTATTTGAACTATTAAACATACCATACGTAGGATGCAAAGTTTTATCTTCATCACTTGCAATGGATAAAGCCTATACAAAAATAGTTTTAAACCAAGCAAAAATAAAACAAGCACCTTACAAATACATAATAAAAGAAAAAAATGAGTACACAAACGTAGATGAAAACTTAAATCAAACAAAAACATCACTAGAAGACATCTCAAAAAATGTAAAAAAAGATCTAGGCTTTCCAGTATTCATAAAACCATCAAATTATGGTTCCTCAATAGGAATAACTAAAGCGAATAATGAAGAAGAATTAAAAAAGTCCATTATTCTAGCAGGAAAATATGATAAAAAAATATTAATAGAAAAAGGCATAACAGGAAAAGAACTTGAATGCGCTATACTAGAAAAGGGCGAAATAATAACCTCTCCAGTCGGAGAAATACTATCAGCAAATGAATTTTATGATTATAACTCAAAATATAAAAACAACGATTCAAAAACAACTTGTCATGCATCCATTACAAAAGAACAAGAAAATGAAATTCAAAAAATAGCAAAAAAAGCCTTCCTAGCCTTAGACTGCAAAGAAATATCAAGAATAGACTTCTTTTTAGATGAAAAAGGCGAAATATATTTAAACGAAATAAATACATTACCAGGCTTTACTCAAATAAGTATGTATCCACAACTATTTGAAAGCATGGGTATAGATAACAAAGAACTAGTAAATAGTCTAATAGAAAATGAAATGAGTTATTAACAAAAAACTGTTAATAACTTTTTTTTACATAAAAAAATAGAGGATTACCTCTATTTCACAACAGCAGATTTTACTTTAGACCAACTAGAATAATATGTCTTACCATTAGAAACTTTATAAGTCCTAACTTTAACATAATATCTCTTACCAGATTTTAAACCTTTAATAGTTTTACTAGTATTCTTATTAGTCATTTTAACAGTTTTATATCCTGAAAACTTTTTACTAGAAGAATACATAATTTGATATCCAGTAGTTTGAGAAGTTCTTTTAGAAACCTTAACAGTTAAACGTTTCTTGCCTCTAGATAGGTTAGAAATATAAGTCCCTTTAGGATTAATAGTAAAATATAACTTCTCAGATTTTAAAGTTTTATACTTGCCTAAATAAATTATTTGTACATAATACTTACCAACATACTTTCTACCACTTTGATATATTAATTTATAATCAGTACCTTTAACTAATTTTTTACCTAAATTATTAGTAACAGTTACATTAGGTTCTCTAACATAGCCATTATATGTGTAAGTAGTAGTACTTAACTTTTTTGTCTTAGGAAGTGATGAAATATTAACTTCCTTACTTTCAGTATAAGAAAGTCCATTTTTAGATAAAGTAAAATCATTATCAATAATACTAGTCTTTCCTACATAAGTAGAAATATCACTACCAAGTGGAAGAGCAAGGCCTCCAATATCGCTAGATGAACCAGCCATAAAAGTACCTTCATTTAAAACAACATTAGTACTAGCGCCCATAATTTGTACACCAGCCATACAATTGCTCTTAAATATGCCACCATTAATTACAGCATTTGTAGAAGTTCTAAAAGCATGATTATTATTACTTTCAAATAAACCACCATTAATAGTTGCTTTTCCCTCAGAAACATAAACAGCACTTTTATAGGCATTAAACTTGCCACTATTAATTATAAGATTAGAACGATCACCTTCACTCTTAATAGCAATCCCCTTAGTGGCACCACTATAAACGTTAACATCAGAATTAGTAATAGTAACATTAGAATTAGCAAGATCAATACCAACTTCACCAGTAGGATTTCCTAAAGAAACTTTAGAGTTCTTAACAAAAACAGTTGAATTTGCTCCAGCACCAATTCCAATATTATCCCCTCTAACAGTAGTATTAACTACATTAGTTTTACTAAAGCCATAAGTATATATAGCAGGCAAACTACTATTAGTAACCAACATAGTATTAGAAACAGTAACAACTCCCACACTAGAACTATTGTAAATAGCATAATTACTTTGAGATCTTATGTAATCTTTATCACTATTACTAGAATCCGTTATAGTAACATCTTTAGCATTATCATAAATCATAACCTTTGAATCAGATCCACTAAAATAAATCCCATTACCATTCAAATCCAAAGTTACACTCTCAGTGTTATTAAATGAAAGTTCTTGAGCAAGTTCTAAACTACTAGTTAGTTTAACAGTATTACCATCAAGTCTAGCCATACCACCATAATAATAAATATAGTATATAAGGTCCTCCTTAGTAGTAATCGTCCCAGGTTTCTTACCAGTCTCAGCACTAACACTAATACATCCGAAAGACATAAAAAGTGCTACCACAAGCAACAAAAATTTAATTTTTTTCATATTCTCTCCTTTCACAATTATTATAAAATAATTACTGTTTTTAGTATATATGCCAAAAGATATAATTTAAAAAAATATTTAATGACAAAAGTCACTTTATATTTGAAAAGCAAAAAATATTTGTTATAATATCCAGTAATGAGGTGCATTTTATGCTAAAATTACAAGAAACACTAATATTTCTAATTATCTTCAGTTTCTGGACAATTAGACTATACTATAAACTATACGATGAAAAAGTAAAAAAATACATCATGTCAATCGGTATCTTAATTATTTTTTGGATGTTAATAAGAATAGGAAAGGGAATAGTAACATCAAGCCAGCTCGAAAGACTATTTTGGTACTTATACTATTTACCATTAATTTTTACTCCAACACTTTTTTATATTTGTATCTCAAATTTACTAAACAAAATAACTAAAAAAAGAAAAATAATAATTTACACAATTTCATTTCTCTTACTAGGACTAATTCTCACAAATGATATCCACGAACTTGCCTTCAAATTTCCAAAAGGAAAAGAATACTTCGACGACTATAACCACTTCATAGGATATTACATAACTTGCATATGGATTTTTTACCTATTCGGAAAAGGACTAATAAAACTAGCAATAAATAAAATAAAAGAAAAAAACACCCCGAAAGCCTTTTTACCTCTAATATTACTAGTACTAGGACTCCTTTATACATATTTTTATATAAAAGGTCTACCAATATTTAGAAAAAGTAACCTATCAGTAATACTAAGCACTCTAATATGCTTAGGAATAGAACTCATCCTCTATTTAGGACTAATATCCAGTAACAGCAAATATAAAAAAACATTCACAAACTCCCATTTAGACATGATTGTAATATCAGAAAATATAGACACAATTTATGAAACAAAATCATTCTACAAAATACCAAAAAACATATATAATGACCTAAAAAATAACAAAGCACAAAAAACATACAAAGAAAAAAATACAACATATAATCTAATACACAATAAAGATAGTTATATTTTACTAAGAAATGATATAACAAAAATAAATGAATTAAAAAATGAAATAAAATCAAAACAAAAAGAACTACTAAAAATTCAAGAAAAATTGAAAAATGAAGAACAAATAAAAAAAGAATTATACCAAATAACCTTAAGAAAACAAATAATAACAAAACTTGAAAATAACATGAAAGAAAAAAAATCAGAAGCAAAAGAAATACTAAATAAAAAGGAATTAACGAAACAAGATTTAGAATATATAAAAGTGCTTATTTCATACTGTAAAAGAAAAAGTTATCTTATTATATCAGAGTTAAACAATGAAACATATAACAAAATAAGTATAAATATTCTCCTAAAAGAATTAATTACTGACTTTTCCTTTCAAAAAATAACCGGAGAAGTCTTAACAAATGAAATAAAAATTCAAAGTTATGAAACATCGCTTCTTTATGATATAGCATTTGAAACACTAAAAAACATCAAAAATACCAGTATTATTATATTTATAACTGAAGAAAAAAACAATATAAAAGTAAAATTCATTATAGGAGGCACAACAAAAATAGAAAAACCAAAACTTCCCAAAAACATACATTTCATAAAGAAAAACTATGACACTGACACAGAACTAACATTTAAAATAAAAAAAGAGGTGACATCATGAGATTAATAATAGGCATATTATCAATCACATTAGTATTCCAAGTTTATAGAGTTTCCATACTCTTATTAAAAAAAGAAAAAAATATAGCAAAAGTACTAATAGAAATACTAATACTAATACTTATGATTTACTCGTGCTATATAAACATGGACTACACAAGCACAAACAAAATAAACAAATTCTGCTACTGGACATCAATAATAACTATTGTATATGTACTAATTTCATTTTTATTACAACTTATAAACAATAAAAAAATGATATCCATATTATCAATAAAGAATGCAATAGATAAATCAAATAATGGAATAATGTTCCTAGATAAAAAAGAAAATATTTTCCTAATAAACAAAACAATGGAAAACATTTTAAAAGAATTAAATATAAAAAAAGACTTCATAAAAAACTTCCAAAAAAAATCTTTCAAAATAATAAATGAAGAATATTTACTAAAATGTATAGACAAAATATGGCAAATAAAAACATTTAACAATAAAGAAATAGTGGCAATTGATATAACAGATATCTATAAGTTAAATATAGAATATGAAAACCAAAATAAAAAAATAAAAAAGTACAATAAAAAAATACAAAAAAACTTAAATAACATAGAACAAATAGAAAAAAGCAAAAACCTTACAAAAATAAAAAATGAATTCCATGATTTATTAGGACATAGATTATCACTATTCAAAAGTTACTTAAATAACAAAAAAACAAACATCAACGACATAAAATTCATGATAGATAACCTATTTGCCGAAGATCAAAAAGAAACGAATTATACTAAAAAACTAAACAGATTAGTAGAAATATACAAAGTATTAGAAATAAATATTAATATAAAAGGGAGTCTCTCTAAAGAAAAAAATATACAAAAAATATTCTATGAAATAATTAGAGAATCCATAACAAATGCAATTATTCATGGAGGTAGTAGAAATATAAATATAGATATAAGCAAAAATACAATGATTATTACAAATGATGGCACACTCCCTACAAAAAAAGTAAAAGAAAATGAAGGAATAAAAGGAATGAGAAGAAAACTAAATGAAATAAATGGAACTCTAACCATAGATTATAAAAACAAATTCACATTAAAAATAGAAATTTAAACACAAAAAAAGGGTAAACTTAGTCTTTTAAATTTGGAACAATATAACCATTACTAACACAAAAAACTAGCAACTTAGACAAACTATCAAACTCCATTTTATTAAGAATAGAAGATATATGATTCTTTAATGTCCCAGTCGTTATATTAATCTCATCCGCAACATCCTCACGTTCCAAGCCAGAACACAAAAGAGTCAAAATCTTAATTTCCCTATTAGTAAGTTTTTTTAAATTAGCACTTTCTCTCTTAACAGTGACATTATCAGGAAACAATTTATATCCACTAAGCACTTGTTCAATTATAGAAAGAAGTGTATCAGAATCAATATTCTTATAAATAAACCCATCAAGATTAGCATTCTTAGCCTCATCCAAAAATGTAATTTCTTGCATCCCAGTCATTGCAACAACTTTTATAGAATTACCATATTTTTCTTTTACCTTTTTTCCATTTTTAATACCACTAAAACCCTCCTGAGTACATATATCAGTTAATACAATATTAGGCTTATATTTATTGCACAGTTCCATCATATCTTTCGCAGACAAAGCCGTCGCAGCAACATCATATGAATTAGAAATTACTTTTTTAAGCGTATCCTTTAAAATAATTTGATCCTCAATAATAATTATTTTTTTTCTCTTATTCATTCCAATCACCTATAAGTATTTTACCACAGTATTACTATTTTTAATATAAATAATGCCCAAAGTAATAAAATACCATTGACTTTTATGCCAAAAAACATATATACTTAAATCGTTAAAAGGGTTAAAATTAAACAAAGGGAAATACTCACAAAAAGTGGTAATTCTTCCTAAAAATGTATAATTTCAACAAATAAAATAAAAAAAGAAGGAGAGAAAAATTATGGGATTTATCAAAGCATTTAGCGGAGCAATCGGAGGAACATTCGCTGATGAATGGAAAGACTTTATCGGACCAAGAACAGACATATCAGCAACTGCAGGATTATATGCAGGAGTAAAAAAAGGAACTGACAATGGTCGTGGTTCAAACACAAAAGGATCAGAAAATATTATAACAAATGGAAGTAAAATTATCGTTCCAGAAGGAACAGCACTAATAACAATGCAAGATGGAGAAATAACTGGATGCATAACAGAACCAGGAGGTTTCACATTTAAAAGTGATGATCAAAATTCAAAATCATTCTTCGCCGGAGATGGCATTTTATCATCAACACTAAAAACATCATGGGAAAGATTTAAATTCGGTGGAGTACCTGGCGGAGAACAACAAGTATTTTATGTAAACTTAAAAGAAATACCAGGAAACAGATTCGGAACTCAATCAGAAATATTCTGGGATGATGCATTCCTAGGAACACAAGCCGGAGCAATAACACGCGGAACATATACATTAAAAATAGTAGACCCAATTTTATTTGTAAAAAAATTCGTACCAGCATCATACCTAAGACCAGATAGCGAAGTATTCGATTTCGCAGACATGGAAAACATCGCCGGAGAACAACTATTTAATGAAGTAGTAGGAAGCCTATCCGCAGCATTTTCAAACTATACAAACGATCCAAGCAAAGGAAACCGCATAACAAAAATTCAAGGAGACCAAATAGGATTCGCTCAAAGTCTATCACAAGCAGTTGAAGACGCTTACAAATGGAAATCAGATAGAGGTTTAGAAATAGAAAAAGTTGCTATAACAGCAATAGAATACGATGATGATACTAAAAAATTACTTAGTGATGTTAAAAAAGCAGATGCCCTTTCTGGAGCCAGAGGAAACTCATTCATGCAACAATCAGTGGCACGTGGCTTCGAAGCAGCAGGTCAAAACGGAGGTTCTGGCATGGCATTCATGGGAATGGGTGTAAACGCCGCCGGAGCAGCCATGGGAGCATTCAATCAACCAGTAAATAATACACAAAACGCTCAAGAAGATCCATATGAAAAATTAACAAAAATGAAAAAACTATTAGACGACGGTGTAATCTCTCAAGAAGATTTCGACGAAGCAAAAAAGAAATTATTGGGGTAGTAACATGGAAGAAAATAAAGAAGAAGTAAAGATAGAAGAAACAAATAAAAATGCCATAGACGGACAAACCAAATGTCCAAAATGTGGCGCAACAGATATATCATTAAATACAAATAATGGAAAACTTAGATGTAACTTTTGTAGACACGAATTTGACCCAGAAAAACTAGAACAAGAAACAAAAGACCTAAGTAAATTAGAAGGAAAAACAATAGGAAGTGGTGCAACAGATATAATAGCAAGTGAAAGTGATATGCTAACGCTAAAATGTACCAGTTGCGGAGCAGAAGTCGTAATAGACACCTCAGCAAGCACACAATCAAGATGTCACTGGTGCAGAAATACACTATCAATAAACAACAAACTTCCAAACGGTGCCGTACCAGATACAGTTCTTCCCTTTAAACTAACAAAAAACGATGCCAAAGAACTAATAAAAGACTTCGTAGGAAAAAGAAAATTCTATGCTCATCCAAAATTCAAAAGAGAATTTAAAGCAGAAAACGTAATGGGAGTTTACTTTCCCTACATGATTATAGATGAAAACACTCATGCCAGTTTAAATGGCCAAGGAGAACACGAAGTAAGAAGTTATACTGAAAAACATGGAGACCAAGAAACAACATACTACGATGCTGACTTATACGATGTAAAAAGAGAATTCGATCTCACAATCGAAGGCTTAACAGTAGAATCCAGCAAAGACAAATTAAACACAAACTCAAGCGACAAAACAACAAACATAATAAATTCAATTATGCCATTTGATACTGAAAATTGCGTAAAATGGGACTCAAATTACATAAAAGGTTATACATCAGAAAAAAGAGATACAAACGTAAGTGACCTAGAAGAACTAGTCTTAGCCCAATCAAAAGACATAGCAAGATTCACCGCAAATAAAACTCTAACACAATACGATCGCGGAGTAAAATGGAACAGTGAAGATTTACAAATAAAAGGACAAACATGGAAATCAGCATATCTACCAGTATGGCTTTATAGTTATAGACAAGAAAAGAAAAATGGAAAAAGTATGCTCCATTATGTTGCAGTAAATGCAAGAACAAAAGAAACAATGGGAAGTGTACCAATTCACATTCCAAAACTATTAATAATTTCACTACTCGTAGAAATTCTAGGATTAATATTAATGCTATTAACTCTAAGCGATGACAATGATTGGCCATATATATTTCTAGCAAGTGGTTTCATCTACTACGGAATAATCTATGCTAAATATAGAAACACCGGAGCAAGACACGGTCATGAAACAGAAACAAAAACAAATATGACCAACCTGCAAAAATATGACCAGTTCATAAAGAAAAAAACAAGACTTACAAACTCCAGAATGGATGGAGCAAACAACACTAGAATTTCAAGCGATAAAGTAAAATCAAAAATAAAATAAGTTATTAACAAAACCTGTTAATAACTCTTTTTTTCTATTAAACAAAATCACTTCTTTAAAGACAATCTCTTACTATCATCATTTATTTGTAAAAACTCCCCATTACCATAAAACAACTTATTAGACATAGACTTTATAAACGAAATATTCGAATGATATCTCTTATAATAAATATCCCTCTCCTCTTCACTATCAAACAAAATATTTAAAAATATCTCCAGTCTTTTACTCTCAGGCATTTGATGACTTAATTTCTCTACCAAATCCTTTTTTTCACTTGAAAGCATATCATTAGCAAGTTCATATGATCTTTGAACAAGCATTGCAAATAACCTAATATTACATAATAACTCCTCAAAATCAATCTCCCCATTAGGCATCCTAAACTCAATCGTATGCTTAAAATTATTATTTATATTTATAAGATTAAGCCCCATATTACGCGAAGTATTAATACCAACTATTTTTCTGACAGTTTCCTCATTCGTTAAATTTCCATTTAACAAATTACTCCCACAAGCCTCCAAATAAGCCTTCTTAGTAGTTTTAGCATACTTATTAATATTCCTCCTAGACCTAGAATGCTCTCTATTACAAATCAAATATATTATATTTTCACAGTTATTATATAAATACAAAAGCATATACAACTCATTCCTATTTTTTATATAATCCGCACCAATATGTATATGTCCACCACAAGAACTATTTGTATAAAAATCACATTTTTTTAAAAACTCACAAACAGACTTTAATTTTCCCATATCCTCCCTCGTATAATGAAGAATCGGAGAAACAATTTCAAAACCATTTTTAACACTAATATCACCAGTAATCATAAAATCCTCAAAAATACTATTAATTTCCTCAAAATTCATAATCCCCTCATTAGCGCACTCCAGTTCCACACCTATAGTAATATTCCTATCAACCCTATCCTCATTAAAATCTTCATCATCAACCTCAACTAAAAAATCCTTTGAAAAATCACTAAAATTAGATAAAAAGAAATTCTTTACATTCTTATCATCCAGTAAATTTATTAATTCAAGTTTAAACACCAAATCATCAATCTTATTAATAACATTATTCCTAAAAACAGGAACCTTTACATTTAAAAACATTTCCCTAATAAAATCCTTATCAAAAGTAGCAATAACTAAATCAGACTGAAAATCAAAATACTCTTCATTCAAAGCAAACTCTTTAATTAAAGACTTATCAGAAAAATCTTTAATTAAATTAACTCTTTCATATAAAGAAAGAAAAGGAAAAAACAATTTTTTATTCTCATCACTCCCTAAAGATCCCACAATGGGAGCATACGTCAAACTAAAAACCTCTTTTTTTATTAACAACTCAATTACTTTAATTTTATAAAGATCACTATCAATCTTCTTAGAAGCAATCTCTATAAAAAACATGTAATCATTTTCAATAAGCCTTTCTATAATTTTAAACTTTAGTTTATCATTATCAATAAAATCTAATAATTTAACAATATCATATTCACTAAGTCTATCAAAATGATTAGTCAAATGCTTAAAAACAAAGTCCTCCGTCTTACTAGATAAATAATTATACAAACGATTATAACTCAAAAAAATATAATATTCATCCTTTTCATCATCATTTAAAAAAGAAAACAAATAATCAAGCATTTTATTTTCAATAATTTTCTTAATTCTTTCCTCTCTAGTATGACAATTAGTTAAATCAATATCATAAAAAGAATCATCTCTTTCAAAATCCATTATATATCACCATTAAATTGATATTTAATATAACATAGCAATATTACTTTGTCAATTTGAAAAAATACAGTAAATCATCCAAAAATAAAAATATCTGCTATAATATAAATAAAACCAAATAAAGGAGAAAAGCACATGAAAATTATAAAAAAAGAAAATGAAATAATCCTCATAGACAAAGAAAAAACATTAACAATCCTCTTAAGAGGAAACGACGATTTATATTGGGAATTTGAAAACAAATCAAATAATTCCTCACCAGAATCTAATTATTTTTTTATAACCAAAGAAAACTATGAGTTATATAACCTATTTAACAAACTTTATAAAGACATTAAAAATGCTAATATAAGTAAAACACACACTTCCGAAGGCCCAGAAAAATATCACAAATATAACCTTTCAAATTATAATGAACTATTCAATAAAGAGCAAAAAACAATCACCTGGTACTCCGATGAAGATTTGCACAAAATAGCAAGCATCCTTAAAATAAAAAAACTAGAAAATAGTTTCAAGCTAGAATTTTTATCCCAAAATCCTATCAAAGATCACAAAGAAGATAATCACCCTCACAAAGAAATACAAATAAGATTTAGAAACTCAGGAAGTTACTACAAACCATTTAACATAGTCTTCATGAAAATGTACAACAAACTTCAAGAAATTGAAGACATTCATGATATAAACCATCAATATCACATCGAAGAATACCTATATATCAAAGAAAAAAATAAAGTGCGAAAAAGATAAAATAATAGCAAACAAACTTACTTGTTTTCTTCTAAAATAAGTGTTAAAATAATGATGAAAAATATTTAAAGCAAAAAAAAGAAAGGAGATTTTCTATGTTCAAAATAGTATCAAAATATAAACCAAGTGGAGACCAACCAAATGCCATAAAAGAACTAGTAAAAGGCGTAGAAGAAAACAAAAAACACCAAGTCCTTTTAGGAGCCACTGGAACAGGTAAAACATTTACAATAGCAAATGTAATAAAAGAAACAAATAAAAAAACCCTAGTTTTAGCCCACAATAAAACATTAGCCGGACAACTCTATGCCGAACTAAAAGAACTATTTCCAGAAAATAGAGTAGAATACTTCGTCTCATACTATGACTACTACCAACCAGAAGCCTACATTCCCGGAACAGATACCTACATAGAAAAAGACTCCTCAATAAATGACGAAATAGACCAGTTAAGACACGGGGCAACTTCCGCTCTTCTATCAAGAGAAGATGTAATCGTCGTTGCCTCAGTTTCCTGCATCTATGGAATCGGAGAAGTAGAAGAATATAAAAATAACACCCTAACACTAACTACAGGATTCGAACTCGAAAGAGACAAAGTAATGAAAAAACTAATAGACATGTTATACGAAAGAAACGATCACGACTTCAAACGTGGAACATTCAGAGTCCGCGGAGACATATTAGAAATAATACCAAACTCAGAAAAAAGAAATGGAATAAGAGTAGAATTTTTCGGAGACGAAATAGATAAAATTTCAGAAATAGATAGTTTAACAGGAAAAGTAAAAAACATAATAAAAACCGTAACAATATTCCCAGCAAGTCACTTCGTAACAAGCGAAGAAAAAATGAAAAAAGCCATAAAATCCATAAAAGAAGAACTAGAAATTCGTCTAGAAGAATTAAAAAATGAAAACAAACTACTCGAAGCCCAAAGACTAGAACAAAGAACAAACTATGACATAGAAATGCTAACAGAAACAGGCTTTTGCAGTGGCGTAGAAAACTACTCAAGACACTTATCAGGAAGAAAAGAAGGAGAAACCCCAAACACACTAATGGACTTCTTTGGAGATGACTACCTTTTAGTAATAGATGAATCCCACGTAACCCTGCCCCAAGTAAGAGCCATGTATAATGGAGACAGAGCCCGTAAAACAACCCTAGTAGACTACGGTTTCCGACTTCCAAGTGCCTTAGATAATAGACCTCTAAAATTCGAAGAATTCGAAGAAAAAACAGACAAAATAATCTATGTATCAGCAACCCCTGGAGACTATGAACTATCACTTTGCCAAAATAAAGTAGAACAAATCATAAGACCAACAGGCCTATTAGATCCAACAATAGAAATACGAAAAACCGAAGGACAAATAGATAATCTAATCGAAGAAATAAGAAAACGCTCGAAGAAAAACGAACGCGTCCTAATAACAACACTCACAATAAGAATGAGCGAAGAATTAACAAAATACTTAAAAGAACTAGATATAAAAGTAGCATATCTTCACTCAGAAATAACAACCCTAGAAAGACTAAAAATAATAAGAGAACTAAGACTAGGAAAATACGACTGCATCGTAGGAATAAACCTCTTAAGAGAAGGCCTAGACATACCAGAAGTTAGCCTAATCGCCATACTAGACGCCGACAAAGAAGGCTTCCTAAGAAGCGAAAGAAGTCTAATCCAAACAATAGGAAGATGTGCAAGAAACAAAGACGGACACGTAATAATGTACGCAGATCGCATAACAGAAAGCATGCAAAAAGCTATCGAAGAAACCCAAAGAAGAAGAAAAATTCAAGAAGAATATAACAAAAAACACAACATCACTCCAAAAACAATAACAAAAGAAATAAGAGAAGTCATTTCAAATAATGATGAAAAAGAACTAAAAAAATTAGAAAAAACAAAGAAAAATGATATAATAGATATGAAAAGTATAGAAAACATAGAAGAAGAAATGAAAAAAGCAGCCAAAGAACTAGATTTCGAAAGAGCAATGGAACTAAGAGATATACTGTTCGAAATAAAAACAAAGTAGGGAGGCCTATGAAAAGAAAAAAAAGAAAACTAAAGCCAAAAATAAAAAAAGTAACCATACTATTTGTATCAATAATCTTTTTACTTGTACTATCAGTAGCCATAAACTATTACTTAACATCAAACAAAACTCTAAAACAAGTAGAAACCAAAAAAGACTACTACAACCTATCAGACTTTGGATATATAAAAGAAAAAAGTAGCAAAGACTACAACAACAATGGCATAGAAGACTACCAAGACATCCTAATCGGTGAAAAAAAATATGCAAAATTAAACCCAACATACAAAAGTAATTACTATGCAAATGGATATCCACCAGTAGAAAAAGAAGGAGTATGTACAGATTTAATATGGTATGCACTAAAAGAAGCCGGTTATGATTTAAAAAGCATGATATCACAAGATATAAAAGACAACAGCAAAGACTATAATATAGAAATTCAAGACGATAATATAGACTTTAGAAGAGTAGAAAATCAAGAAATATTCTTTAAAAAATATACAGAATCTCTAACAACAGATATCTACGACACAAAAAACTTCATGCCCGGAGACATCCTAACATTTGACAACTCAGCCCACATCGCCATGGTATCAGATAAATACAACAAAAATGGTGTACCTTACTTAATTCAAAATAGAGATGAAACCCAAAAACAAAAAGAAGAAGACAGACTAGAAAAAACAGAAATGAAAGTAACCGGACACTATAGATTAAAAACAAATGATAAATTAGAAGAACTAATAAACAAAATAAAGTAAAACAAACTCAAATATTTAAAATATAAATTGCATTTACTTCTTAAAGTAATAAGAAAATGATAAAATGTAGCCAACAACTTTATTTTATGTTAAAATAAAAAAAGAGGTGTAGTATGAACAGAGAAAAAATATTTGAAATAGAACTAGATTATATAAAAAATGAAAAATATAAAGAAAATACAAAAAAACTACTAGAACTAGTCCCAAACTACTTCTTCGAAGTACCCGCAGCATCAACTGGAAAATATCACCCTGCATTTGCTCAAGGCGAAAAAGGACTAGTAAGACATACAAAAGTCGCTATAAGAATAGCAAAAGATATACTAGATGTAGAATATATGAATAATGGTTTTACCAAAGACGAAAAAGACTTAATACTAATAGCACTATTATTCCACGATAGCCACAAACTAGGAAAAATAAAAGAAAGATATACAAGATTCGATCATCCACTACTCGCAGCAAATTTCATAAGAGAAAACAAAGAAAAAACAACATTCACAGACAAAGAAATAGAACTATTAGCGTCCACAATTGCATCACACATGGGACAATGGAACAAAAGTGAGTACTCAGACGTAATACTTTCAAAACCAAAAAATAAATATGAATTCTTCGTACACATGTGCGACTATCTATCAAGCAAAAAATATTTAGATGTTAAATTCGACGAAAACAGTAACATCATCTAAGGAGGAAAAAATGTTCAAAAAACAAGAAAAACCACAAAAAATGTTAATAGGCTATTACACAAAATCTGTATTTATCACCTATTTAGGAGTAATAAGTGCCACAATAGGAATGTTCCTTGCACTAAATAGCAAAATATCATATGCCTTAATCTGCCTAGTAATATCAGGAATATGTGATGCATTCGATGGAAAAGTAGCACGAAAATGCAAAAGATCAAATGAAGAAAAATCTTTCGGCATCCAAATAGATTCACTAGCAGACATGGTATCATTTGTATTTTTACCAATAACAATATTTTACGGACTAGGATTCACCGCCTGGTATAATATCATAATATTTGCACTGTTCACCCTAGGAGGCGTAATAAGACTAGGATACTTCAACGTAATAGCGGACGAAAAAGGAAAAGACGGCCCAGTAAAATACTACAGTGGACTTCCAGTAACAGCATCCGCCATCATCTTTCCCGTAATATACTTTATAAAACACTTCGTATCAATGCCAGAATTTAAAATAATATACACACTAACCATGGCATTCATCGCACTTTTATATGTACTAAACTTTAAATTAAAAAAACCAACTTCCGGAATAATATATTTCTTCGTAATCTGCGGAGCTCTACTCTCAGCAGTCCTTTACTTATTGTCATAATGAAATATATAGAAAGAAAAACAAAAAAAATTGTAAATATTAAAGACCAAAAATCTTTAATATTTTTATATAAAACAATTCCCGGAAGAATAATATTAAAAATAATAACAAAACCAGTCTTCTCAAAAATAACTGGTCACCTAATAAATAGCAAACTCTCAAAAGCCTACATAAAAAAATTCATACAAAAAAACAATATAGACATGACAAAATATAAAAAAGAAACCTACAAAAACTTTAATGACTTTTTCACAAGAAATGTTAATAACCCAAAACCAGAAAAAGATATCAACAAAAACCTGTTAATATCTCCTTGCGATGCCAAACTAATGGTATACGAAATAAAAGAAAACTTAACAATAAATGTTAAAAACTCAACCTACAACATAGAAACACTAATTAAGGAAAAACCAAACAAAAACTTCAAAAACGGAAAATGCCTAGTATTTAGACTAAGCCCCGACGATTATCACAGATACCACGCCTTTGATAATCAAGAAATAAAAAAAACCAAAAAGATAAAAGGTCTGCTCCACACAGTAAACCCAATAAGCTACGAAACACACAAAGTATTCACAGAAAATCAAAGAGAAGTATCACTCATAAAAACAGAAAACTTCCAAGAAATTTATCAAATAGAAGTCGGAGCCTTAAACATTGGAAAAATCCACAATACAAACAAAAAAACACTAAAAAAGTATGAAGAAAAAGGATATTTTTCCTTCGGTGGATCAACAATTATATTATTATTTCAAAATAATGCAATACTAATAGATGAAGACATAGAAAAAAACTCAAAAAAAGGACTAGAAACAAAAATAGAATACAAAGAAGTAATAGGAAAAACTAAAAAAATATGATATAATATGTCTCAAAAGAAAGAGGTAATAACATGGAAAATATAGTAATAAAAGGAGCCAAAGAAAACAATTTAAAAAACGTTTCATTAACACTCCCAAAAAACAAATTCATAGTAATGACCGGAGTATCAGGAAGCGGTAAATCATCCCTTGCATTCGATACAATATACAAAGAAGGAGAAAGAAGATACCTAGAAAGCCTATCAGCCTACGCAAGACAATTTCTAGGTGGAGAAAAAAAACCAGAAGTAGACTCAATCGAAGGACTATCTCCAGCAATATCAATAGATCAAAAAACCACCAACAAAAACCCAAGATCAACTGTCGGAACCGTAACAGAAATATATGATCACCTAAGACTACTATACTCAAAAATCGGAATCCCTTACTGTGAAAAACACCATATTCCTATAAAAAATCAAAGCATCGAAGAAATGACAAACAAAATACTAGAACTAGAAGAAAAAACCAAAATAATAATAGAATCCCCAGTAATCGAAGGTAAAAAAGGAACCCACAAAGACCTCCTAGAAGATTTAAGAAAAAATGGATTTATAAGAGTAAACATAGACGAAAAAGAATATGATTTAAGCGAGGACATAGAACTAGAAAAAAACAAAAAACATAACATCGAAGTAGTCATAGATAGACTAATAATAAAAGAAAATATAAGATCAAGACTATACGAATCAATAGAAACAGCCTGCAAACTATCACATGGCAAAGTACACATAAAAATTCCAAGCAAAGAAAAACTAGTATTTTCCGAAAATTTCGCCTGTCCTCATTGCAATTTTTCCTTACCTGAATTAGAACCACGTACCTTCAGTTTCAACGCCCCATATGGGGCCTGCCCAGACTGTAAAGGACTAGGAGTCAAACTAGTAATGGACAAAGACCTAGTAATACCAGATAAAAATAAAACAATCCCAGAAGGAGGAATTGTCCCATTCGGAGACGACATAGAAAACATAAACTTTCTAAAACTACAAAACTTCTGCGACCACTACGGCATAGATATAAATAAAAAAATAAAAGACTTCACAAAACAAGAACTAGACATGATTCTATACGGAACAAACGAACCAATTCACTTCCACTACAGAAGTAAAAACGGCCATTTATCAGATAATATAGGTATATTCGAAGGAATAATTACCAACCTAGAAAGAAGATACATGGAAACATCAAGCACATGGGTAAGAGACTGGCTAGAAAACTATATGGTAGAACTAAAATGCCCAAGTTGTAAAGGAGCAAGATTAAAAAAAGAAGTACTATCAGTTTTAATAAACGATAAAAACATCTACGAAGCAACAAACTTGAGTGTAAAAAAACTATACAAATTCATGTCAGAACTAAAACTATCAGAAGAACAAAAAAAGATATCAGAACTCCTAGTAGAAGAAATAAAAAATAGATTAAAATTTCTAATAAACGTAGGACTAGACTATCTAACACTAAGTAGAAACGCCGGAACCTTATCAGGAGGCGAAGCCCAAAGAATAAGACTAGCAACTCAAGTAGGAACAAGACTAACCGGAGTCCTATACGTACTAGACGAACCAAGCATTGGACTTCATCAAAGAGACAACGACAGATTAATAAACACAATGATGGAAATGCGTGATTTAGGAAACACCCTAATAGTAGTAGAACACGACATCGACACAATGAAAAAATGTGATTATTTAGTAGACATCGGTCCCCTAGCAGGCGAAAACGGAGGAAAAATAGTGTCAAGTGGAACCCCAGAAGAAGTTGCAAATGACGAAAATAGTCTTACAGGTAGATATTTAAGTGGCAAAGAACGTATTGAAACACCAAAAAAACGAAGAAAAGGAACAAAAAAATTCCTAGAACTCAAAGGTGCCAAAGAAAATAACCTAAAAAACATAAATGTAAAGTTCCCGCTAGGAACATTCACCTGCGTAACCGGAGTATCAGGAAGTGGAAAAAGTACCTTAGTAAATCAAATACTAACAAGAATACTTTACAATAATATATATGGCTCAAAAGAAAAACCAGGAGCCTACAAACAAATAAAAGGACTAGAAAACGTAGACAAAATAGTACACATATCACAAAACCCAATAGGAAGAACACCAAGATCAAATCCAGCAACCTATACCGGAGTATTCGACGACATAAGAGAAGTCTTCGCCTCAACAAAAGAAGCCAAAATGCTAGGATATGACAAAAGTAGATTCTCATTCAACGTAAAAGGAGGAAGATGCGAAGCCTGCCGAGGAGACGGAGTAAAAAAAATAGAAATGCACTTCCTACCAGATGTATATGTCCCATGTGAAATATGTCACGGCGCAAGATACAATACAGAAAGCCTAAAAATAAAATTCAAAAATAAAAACATCTACGAAGTACTAGAACTAAGAGTATCCGAAGCCCTAAAATTCTTCGAAAACATACCAAAAATAAAAAGAAAACTAACAGTCCTAGAAGAAGTAGGACTAGGCTACATAAAACTAGGACAATCCGCAACCACACTATCAGGTGGCGAAGCATCACGAATAAAACTAGCAAAAGAACTACAAAAAAAACCAACAGGAAAAACTCTATTCGTTATGGACGAACCAACAACAGGACTTCACTCCCACGACATAAAAAAACTACTTGCAATTATAAATAGAATAGTAGATAATAAAGACAGTGTCATAGTAATAGAACACAACCTAGACATGATAAAAACAGCAGACTATATTATAGACCTAGGCCCAGAAGGCGGAGAAAAAGGTGGAAACATCATAGCAACAGGCACCCCAGAAGAAGTAGCAAAAGTAAAAGAAAGTTACACAGGAATGTATTTAAATAAAATATTAAAAGAAGAAAAAACAAATTAAGGAGGAACCATGAACCAAATAGCCCTAGAAATCGGTCCAATTTCAATATATTGGTATTCAATAATTATGTTTTTAGCCATCCTAACAGGATCATACATTTTTCTAAAATCAGCAAAAAAAGCCGGATATCAAGAAGAATTTCTAACAAACCTAATTTTCTACGGAATAATATTCGGAATAATCGGAGCAAGATTATACTACGTAATTTTCAATCTAGGCTATTACACAAAAAATCCCATACAAATAATAGAAATATGGAACGGAGGCCTAGCAATCCACGGAGCAATAATATCCGGAGCAATTTGGTTCATATACTATTGTAAAAAACACAAAAAAAACTTCCTAAAAATATTCGACTTAGCAGTCCCAGGACTAATAATCGCCCAAGCAATAGGAAGATGGGGCAACTTCTTCAACCAAGAAGCCCATGGAATAAAAGCAGCAAAAGAAACCCTAGAACAAATGCACATACCAAAAACAATCATAAATGGAATGGAAATAGAGGGAACCTACTACCACCCAACATTCCTATACGAAAGCATATGGAACATTTTAGGATTTATCCTCTTAATAATATTAAGAAAAAAACATAAAACAAAACCAGGAACCCTAACAGCAATATATTTCATCTGGTATTCACTAGCAAGATTCATAATCGAATCACTAAGAACAGACTCTCTAATGCTAGGAAACATAAAAATAGCACAATTAATATCAGCACTTCTATTCCTAGCAGGAATCCTCTTATTAGTGTACAACCACAAAAAAGAAAAGAAAGGAATGAAAAAAAGTGAAAGAAATCTATGACGTAGCCATAATCGGAGCAGGCCCAGCCGGAGTAACCGCCGCAATTTACGTAAAAAGAGCAGAATTAAACTGCTGCGTAATTGAAAAAGAAATGCCCGGAGGTCAAATAAACAAAACATCAACAGTAGAAAACTACCCAGGAATAGTACAAATTACAGGCCCAGAACTAGCAAACAACTTACACAAACAACTAACAAAACTACAAATAGAGCAAATCTATTCAGAAGTAGTAGAAATAGAAAACAAAGAAGAACATAAAATAATAAAACTATCAAACGGAAAAGAAATAAAGACAAAAAAAATAATCCTAGCCATAGGAAGAAGTCCAAAAAAACTAGAAAAAGAAAACTCAAGATCACTCGAAGGAAAAGGAATAAGTTTCTGCTCACTATGCGATGGCAACCTCTATAAAAACGAAGACGTCTCCATAGTAGGAGCAGGAAACAGTGCCCTAGAAGAATCCCTATACCTATCAAAAATATGTAAAAGCGTAACCATCATAAATAGACAAAATTCCCTTCGCGGAGACAAAATACTAATAGATGAAGTACTAAAAACAAAAAATATCAAAATAATATATAATGCCGAAGTAGAAAACTTCAACAAAGAAGAAGACATCTTATCATCAGTAACCATAAGAGAAAATAATGAAACAAAAACACTACAAACCAAAGCCTGCTTCATATTTATAGGATACGAACCAGCAACAAAATTTCTAAAAAACCTTGATATTTTAGACGAAAAAGGTTATATTATAGTAGATGAACAAAAAAGGACATCAATAAAAGGAATATATGCTGCCGGAGATGTTGTCAAAAAAGAAGTATTCCAAATCGTAACAGCAACCTCAGATGGAGCACTTTCAGCAGTATCCTGCATCAAAGATATGAAAGAAGGATAATAATGAAATTAAATAACAAAGGCTGGAGTATGATGGCATTCTTAATATTTGCTTTTCTCATATTAATGATAATATTAATCGTCGCAGGACAAATAGAAAGCATATCAAATCAATTAAGTTAAAGACAAAGAAAAAGAGGAGTAAATTACCAAGTATCAAAGAGAGTTAGTGTAAGGTGAAAACTAATATACAAAGTAATTGAATGTAGCTTTTGAGTTGATTATTCGAACAAAGTAGAATAATACGTAATTATGCGTTAAATAAATAAGGTAATAAAAATTACAAATTAAGGTGGTACCACGGGAAAAACTCGTCCTTTAGGTACTATCTTTTTATTTTAAAAAGGAGAGGTAAAATGTTAGATAAAAAATATAATCACAAACAAGTAGAAGAAAACAAATACAAAACATGGTTAGAAAAAGACTACTTTAAAAGTGGAGACTTAACCAAAGAACCATTCTGTATAGTAATACCACCACCAAACGTAACAGGAAAATTACATCTAGGTCACGCCTGGGACACAAGCATCCAAGACATAATAATAAGATACAAAAGAATGCAAGGATTCGACGCTCTCTGGCTACCAGGAATGGATCACGCTGCCATAGCAACCGAAGCAAAAGTAGTGGCAAAATTAAAACAAGAAGGAATAAACAAATACGAACTAGGTAGAGAAGGCTTCCTAGAAAAAGCCTGGGAATGGAAAGAAGAATATGCAGAAAACATAAGAAATCAGTGGTCAAAACTAGGACTATCACTAGACTATCAAAAAGAAAGATTCACACTAGACAAAGGCCTATCCGAAGCAGTAGAATACGTATTCATAAAACTATATGAAGAAGGACTAATCTACCGAGGAGAAAAAATAATAAACTGGGACCCCGAAGCCAAAACCGCTCTATCAAACGAAGAAGTAATATATAAAGAAACAAAAGGAGCATTCTATCACATAAAATACTATCTAGAAGATGAAGACAAATATCTAGAAGTCGCAACAACAAGACCAGAAACCCTACTCGGAGATACTGCCATCGCAGTAAATAAAGACGATGAAAGATACAAAAAATATATAGGTAGAAACGTAATACTACCACTAGTAAACAAAAAAATACCAATAATAAGCGACGAACACGCCGATCCCGCATTTGGAACCGGAGTAGTTAAAATTACCCCAGCCCACGATCCTAACGACTTCGAAGTAGGAAACAGACACAACCTAGAAAGAATAAATATTCTAAATCCAGACGGAAGCATGAACGAAAAAGCCGGAAAATACCAAGGATTAGATAGATTTAAAGCAAGAGAAGAAATAGTAAAAGATTTAAAAGAGCAAAATCTCCTAATAAAAATAGAAGAAATAACTCACAACGTAGGACACTCAGAAAGAACCGGAGTAATGGTAGAACCTTACCTTTCAAAACAATGGTTCGTAAAAATGCGTCCTTTAGCAGACAAGGTCCTAGAAAACCAAAAAAACAAAGACAAAAAAGTAAACTTCGTACCAAAACAATATGAAAAAACAATGAACCACTGGATGGAAATAACATACGACTGGTGCATCTCAAGACAACTTTGGTGGGGACACAGAATTCCAGCATGGTACAAAGATGATGAAATTTATGTTGGAACAAAAAAACCAGAAGGAGAAGGCTGGAAACAAGACGAAGACGTACTAGACACATGGTTCTCCTCAGCACTTTGGCCATTCTCAACCCTAGGCTGGCCACAAAAAACAAAAGATCTAGAAAGATATTATCCAAATAACGTCCTAGTAACAGGATACGACATAATACCATTTTGGGTAAACAGAATGGCATTTCAAGGCCTACACTTCACAAATCAAAGACCATTCAAAGACTGCCTAATCCACGGTCTAATAAGAGACAAACAAGGAAGAAAAATGTCAAAATCACTAGGAAACGGTGTAGATCCAATGGACGTAATAGAAAAATATGGCGCAGACGCCCTAAGATATTTCCTAACAACAAACACCGCCCCAGGAATGGACTTAAGATATGACGAAGAAAAAGTAAAATCAACATGGAACTTCATCAACAAACTATGGAACGCCTCAAGATTCGTACTTATGAACCTAGAAGACTTCAAAAAAGAAGATTATAACTTAGAAAGCCTATCAGAAATAGACAAATGGATACTTACAAAATCAAATAAAACAATAAAAGAAGTAACAGAAAACATGGAAAAATACGAATTCAACAATGCCGGCGGAGCCCTATACAAACACATATGGGAAGACTTCTGCGACAACTTCATAGAACTATCAAAAAACTCATTACAAGAGAATTCAACAAAAACAGTACTCCTAGAAGTACTAACAAACATATTAAAAATGTTACATCCATTCATGCCATACGTTACTGAAGAAATATATCAAAAATTACCACTTCAAGAAGAAAGCATAATGATAAGTAAATATCCAGTTTACGATAAAAACAAAATCTACACAAAAGAAGAAGAACTAATAGACAAAATAATCGAAGACATAACAAACATAAGAAATCTAAAAGTAGTAAACGAAATAACAAAAGATGCACAAGTACAAATAGAAAGTAAATATAAAAAAATCTACACCTTTGCCCTAAAACTAAAAGAAACAGAAATCCCAAAAGACGAAAACATCAAAGCATACAACTACAAATCAAACATAATAGACATAACATTCTATCAAAAAGGAAAAGAAATTAACAAAGAATTGTTAATAAAAGAAATAGAAAACCTAAAACAATCGATAGAAAAAAGAAAAAAACTATTATCAAACGAAAACTACACAAACAAAGCACCAAAAAATGTAGTAGATTTAGATAGACAAAAACTAAAAGAAGAAGAAGAAAAACTAAAACACCTAGAAACTCAAATATAAAAAAGATAAACTCAAGTTAGAACTAAAACACGAGTTTATCTTTTTTTAAAATTCTATAAAGTAAGCATTCTTTTATTTTCCTTACCACGATTATAAATATCTAAAGCATCAGAATTACCATTCAAATAACAATCAAAAATCTCCTTATCAACCAAATAACACTGAGAAGACTTTAAAGAAGTAGGACTCTCCTTATCAATCATACCAATAAAAGTCCCAGAATCATTAGAACTCTTAATCAAAAATCCATCCTTATTAGAAACATCAACCTTAGAACTCCTATTTTCAATAACATAATTACAATCCCTTACCCTTTGATTTTCCTCTACAGTCAAAGAAATACAAGGAGCACCTGAATAAGAATCATCAAAAAAGTTCTTAAAAGAATTGTGTTCTAAACTAGAAACCTCATAACCATTAGAAACCAAAGTCATAATATTATGAGAATAAATATCCTTATCAACATTATAATTTAAATCATACTCAACATTATAACTACACTTATCATCAAGATTTTCATAGGTTCCACATAAATTTAAAACCTCATTAGATTTAGTATCAAAGCATTGAGAATTAAAAACAATCCCATCATTATTAATAGTAATCCAAAGATAATACTTCATTTTATTTCTATCATAAACAAAACCACTAAACTTATTCCCACGAATAGAATCCACCTTTCCATAATTACAAACATATGAAAATGCTCTATAAAACTTTTCAAAAAAAGCACTATCCAAAATAGAATCACTTTTCTTTAAACATACTAGTCTCTTATCAAAAGAGCAAATACCAGGATGACCATTTCTAGTAGTGGAAACAACATCATTCTTATCAAAAAAACTAGAACCATCCAAAATCCCCATACAATTATCAGAGTACTTGCTAAACTTTTCATAATTTGATTTATACTTACTATTTTCCATCATAACCTCCAAAAATTACTTCTTTCTAGAAAAACCTTTATTAGTCAAATTCCAAAGTTCTTGAGTATCAATCTCTTTATTAAAAAACAAATTAACATGTTCACGATCAACATGATAAAACAAAGTATTAACATCAATTTCTTTATCAAAATCATCTAGACCAATAAAATAATCAACTTGAGAATCCTCCGAAATACGTTTCTTTAGAATAAAACCACTCTGTCTCCAAAAATAAGTAGAATCCTTACTACTAGAATAAATTTTATCCTTACTTCCATCCTTACAAGTAGAAAAGCGTTCCCTGCAAGTAATATCCCCTCTAGCAACTTGCATGAAATTCTTATCATAATCAAGATAATGAAACTCTTCACTTAAAGTAAATCTATTCACACCAGAAGAATCAACTAACTTCAAAGCATTAACCCTAGAATCATTAGAAGTAACCAAAAACCCATCCAAATTTCTATAAAAACAAATATCCGAAGTAATTTCATCTCCAAATTTAACCGAAGAAGAAACGCGACAATCCTCAATAGTAAACTTAGAATTATACAAAAAATCATCGTTTTCAAGACTTGCCTCAAAACCATTTTTATCAAAACAAGTATCACAATAATCCGTTGCAAATAAAAATCTATCGAAAAAAGAAAGAACAAGATCACTTTTATCACACTTAGTTTCCTTAACAAGTCTTCTCAAAATAGAAAAATAAGTCCTAGAATCTTTATTATTTAAAGAGTTACAATCACCATCAACTATAGATTCAAAAGCACGCGAAGGCACCCCAACATTATAAGAAGACCTATCTAAATCAAATATCTTCTTATCATAACCCACTAAATCCTTATAAAATATTCTCTTTTTTAGCATAATATCCTCCAAAATTAAGAATATAATACATCAAAAAAAACAAAAAGTAAAGAAAAAGTGTTATAATAGAAAAAAGGAGGATAAAATTATGGAATACAAAGTAATAATAAAAGGAAATGAATACAAAATACCAGAAATTATAAGTCATTTAAATAAAGAGGAAATTTTTGACAAATACACCATAGAAAAAAATGACGAAAAATATCTAGACATAGAAAGGCTAATGAAAGAGCATAAAAAAGAAGAAATAAAGAAAATATGCTTTCAAGCAGGACACTTCTTATCCATGATAACAGGAGACGCAGAATGCGCCGAAGACTATAGAGAAACATTTCACAAAATAAACTTCCTATCAGACTTTGCAGACTATTGTTTCAAAGAAGGAAAAGAAGAAAAAGGCTTAGAAAAAAAACTAGAAGAACTAGAACTATCACTTCAAGGCTACAACAAATTCATGAAAAATCCAAAAGAAGAGATAGTATCTGATATGCATAGATAAAAATAAAAAATAAGCATATTATAAAATATAAACAAATTTAACAAAAAATATTGACAAAAATAAGTCAAAATGATATATTACTATCGTTGAATTTGCATTGGGTTTACTAGGTAAACCTAATAAAAATTAAAGAAAATGATACACCTGGATATGTGTATAGGAAGGAGAAGTTATGCCAACAATAAACCAATTAGTAAGAAAAAACAGAAAAGACAAAACAAGAAAATCAAAATCACCAGTACTAGGTATGAGAATGAACACACTACAAAAGAAAATGACAAGCGCACCATCATCACAAAAACGTGGAGTATGCGTACGTGTTGGAACAAAAACACCAAAAAAACCAAACTCAGCATTAAGAAAATATGCACGTGTTAGATTGTCAAACGGAAAAGAAGTAGATGCTTACATTCCTGGTGAAGGACACAATCTTCAAGAACACAGCGTAGTATTAATTCGTGGCGGTCGTGTAAAAGACCTAATCGGTGTACGTTATCACATTATACGTGGAACAATGGACACACAAGGTGTAAAAGATCGTAAAAAAGCACGTTCAAAATACGGAACAAAAAAAGAAAAATAAAATAAGAACAAAATAAAAAAATAAATTTAGTAAAGGAGGAAAACAAAGTGCGTAAAAGAAGAGCAACAAAAAGAGACGTTTTACCAGATCCTATATATAACTCAAAAGTAATTACAAAATTAGTAAACTCAATGATGGTAGATGGTAAAAAAGGAAAAGCTCAAAAAATTCTTTATAATGCCTTTGAAACAATTAAAGAAAAAACTGGAAACGATCCAATTGAAGTATTTAATAAGGCACTTGAAAACATAAAACCAGCACTAGAAGTTAAATCTCGTCGTGTTGGTGGTTCAAACTATCAAGTACCAATCGAAGTTTCTACAGAAAGAGCCCAAACATTAGGACTTAGATGGTTAATAAATTATGCTAGATTACGTGGAGGTCATAGTATGGCTGAAAATTTAGCAAACGAAATAATTGATGCATCAAACAATACAGGTGCAGCAGTAAAAAAACGTGAAGATACACATAGAATGGCCGAAGCAAACAAAGCATTCGCTCATTATAAATGGTAAGAAAGGAAATAAAATATGGCAAGACAAACTAGTTTAGAAAAAACAAGAAATATAGGAATTATGGCTCACATAGATGCCGGAAAAACAACAGCAACAGAACGTATTTTATTCCATACAAAAAAAATCCACAAAATTGGTGAAACCCACGACGGTGCTTCTCAAATGGACTGGATGGAACAAGAAAAAGAACGTGGTATTACAATAACAAGTGCAGCAACAACAGCATTCTGGAAAGGATATAGATATAACATCATCGATACACCAGGACACGTAGACTTCACAGTAGAAGTACAACGTAGTCTAAGAGTACTAGATGGTGCTGTACTATTATTAGATTCAAATGCTGGAGTAGAACCACAAAGCGAAACAGTATGGAGACAAGCAAACGAATATCACGTACCTAGAATAATATTCTCAAATAAAATGGATAAACTAGGGGCAGATTTCTATATGAGTTTACAAAGCGTTAAAGATAGACTTGGCGCAAACACTGCAGCAATAGAACTTCCAATCGGAGCAGAAAGTGAATTCGATGGAATAATAGATCTTATAACTTTAAAAGCATATCATTATGATGGAGGAGCAGAAGAAAATCCAACAGAAATAGAAATTCCAGAAGATATTAAAGACAAAGTAGAAGAATACAGAACAATAATGATCGAAGCAGTCGCAGAATTCGATGATGAATTAATGGAAAAATACCTTGAAGGTGAAGAAATATCAGAAGAAATGATCAAAAAAGCAATAAGAACTGGAGTTCTAAAAGCAGAATTCTTCCCATTCATGTGTGGTACTGCTTTAGGAAACAAAGGTGTAAAACTTTTACTTGACGCTGTTATAGATTATCTACCATCACCAATGGACATACCTGCAGTAAAAGGTACAAACTCAAAAGGTGAAGAAGACGAAAGAAAAGTATCAGACACTGAACCATTTAGTGCCTTAGCATTCAAAGTAATGACAGACCCATTCGTTGGACGTCTTACATTCTTTAGAGTATACTCAGGAAAACTAACAAGTGGTTCTTATGTACTAAACAGTACAAAAAGTGCAAAAGAAAGAATTGGACGTATTCTTCAAATGCACGCAAATGATAGAACAGAAATATCAGAAGTTTATACAGGTGACATCGCCGCAGCAGTAGGACTTAAAAACACAACAACCGGAGACACACTATGCGACGAAAAGAAACCTATAATTCTAGAATCAATCGAAGTTCCAGAACCAGTTATCGAACTTGCAATTGAACCAAAATCAAAAGCAGATCAAGATAAAATGGCTCTAGCACTTCAAAAATTAGCCGAAGAAGATCCAACATTCAGAGTTCATACTGAAGTTGAAACAGGACAAACAATAATCGCCGGTATCGGAGAACTTCACTTAGACGTACTAGTAGACCGTATGAGAAGAGAATTCCACGTTGAAGCAAACGTTGGTAAACCACAAGTTGCTTACCGTGAAACACTTACTCAAACTGGAGAATGTGAAGGAAAATACATAAAACAATCAGGTGGACGTGGACAATACGGACACGTATGGATTAAGTTCGAACCAAATCACGATAAAGGTTATGAATTCGTAGATCAAATAGTCGGCGGAGTAGTTCCAAGAGAATATATTCCAGTAGTAGACAAAGGCCTTCAAGACGCCCTAAAAACAGGAGTTCTAGCAGGCTTCCCAATGATCGACGTAAAAGCAACACTTTACGATGGTTCGTACCACGATGTAGACTCTAGTGAAATGGCATTCAAAATTGCAGCATCACTAGCATTAAAAGAAGCAAAGAATAAATGTAAACCAGTAATTCTAGAACCAATAATGAAAGTAGACATCGTTGTACCTGAAGAATACTTCGGTAACGTAATGGGAGATATCACATCAAGACGTGGTAAACCTCTATCACAAGAATCACGCGGAAATTCAATAAAATTCTCAGCAATGGTTCCACTATCAGAAATGTTCGGTTATGCAACATCAATAAGATCAAACACACAAGGACGTGGAACATTCCAAATGGTACCAGATCATTATGAAGAAGTACCCAAATCAATCGCTGAAGAAATTATTAAAAAAAGCGGTAATTAATTAAAAAATTGGTATAAACAGTTGAAAAAAATTCAAATGTTAGATACAATAGAAGAGTAAAACAAAAAAAGGAGGAATTTAAAAATGGCTAAAGAAAAATTTAACCGTAATAAACCACACGTTAATGTTGGTACAATCGGACACGTAGACCACGGTAAAACAACATTAACAGCTGCTATAACAAAAGTTTTAGGAGCAGCAGTAGATTTCGCAGATATTGATAAAGCACCAGAAGAAAGAGAACGTGGAATCACAATCAATACTGCACACGTTGAGTATGAAACAGACAAACGTCACTATGCTCACGTAGACTGTCCAGGACATGCTGACTACGTTAAAAACATGATCACTGGTGCAGCACAAATGGATGGAGCAATTCTAGTAATCGCTGCAACAGATGGACCAATGGCTCAAACAAGAGAACATATCCTATTATCACGTCAAGTTGGAGTACCAAGAATGGTTGTATTCTTAAACAAATGTGATATGGTAGACGATCCAGAACTACTTGAATTAGTAGAAATGGAAGTAAGAGATCTATTAAATGAATATGGATTCGAAGGAGACGAAACTCCAATTATCGCAGGTTCAGCACTTAAAGCACTTGAAGGCGATCCTGAATATGTAGAAAAAATCAAAGAACTTATGAATGCTGTAGACGAATGGATTCCAACTCCAGAACGTGATACAGATAAACCATTCCTAATGAGTATCGAAGATGTATTCACAATTACAGGACGTGGAACAGTTGTTACAGGACGTGTTGAACGTGGACAATTAAGACTTAACGACGAAGTTGAAATCGTTGGAATTAAACCAACAAAGAAAACAGTTGTTACAGGAATTGAAATGTTCAAGAAAACTTTAGACTATGCAGAAGCAGGAGATAACGCAGGTGTACTACTTCGTGGAATCTCAAGAGAAGAAGTTGAACGTGGACAAGTACTAGCAAAACCAGGTACAGTTACTCCACATAAAAAATTCAAAGCCGAAGTATACGTATTATCTAAAGATGAAGGAGGACGTCATACTCCATTCTTCGCAAACTACCGTCCACAATTCTACTTCAGAACAACTGACGTTACTGGTGTAATCGAATTACCAGAAGGTGTAGAAATGGTTATGCCTGGAGATAACGTTAGTATGACAGTAGAATTAATTCACCCAATTGCACTTGAAAACGGAACTGAATTCTCAATCCGTGAAGGTGGTAGAACAGTTGGTGCTGGTAAAGTTTCAGAAGTTATCGAATAATAAAGAGCGTAGGGAGACCCCTACCTCTTTTTTTTCACTTGAAAAACTAGAAAAAACATAGTATAATTAATACATAATAAAAACAAGGAGTAAAAAAACATGGAAAAAAAAGAAAAACAAAATAACTTAGAAAAATATTGTTATGATTATTGGAAAAGAGCCAATTGGAATACAAACAAACTAGAAAGCCTAATCGGACGTGGAGGAATAGACTCAATAAAAACAGCCAGACTACTAGCAAAAGCACACGCCGAAAAAATAGGAATAAGTGAAGATGATTTTTACTATGAAATAATCCAAGCCAACGGAGAAAGAGTACCACGAAAAGAAAGAAAGTATCAAAAAATATTCGAAGAACTAAGTGATGTAGACCGTGAAGATAGAGAAAAAATAATAAAAATAGTAAGCAAATATCAAACAGAACGATATTTTAAAGCACCTATCTTAAAGACATTTGTAAGAAGTTACGCTAGATTCTTCAGAGAAAATGAAAAAGAACAATTAGAAACTGATTTACAAGAAAAAATCGAATTATATAGATTAGCCAAAGAACAAGAACTAAAAGAAGAAATGAAAAAAGAAAAACAAAAAAAAGAAGTGAAAGAAGAAGATAAAACAAAATTAAGTCCAGAAGAAGAAAAACACTATTACGAAGTCATAAAACAGTTCATAAATAGTGATAAATCAAAACAAAACTTTGCCAAAGAATACTCTAAAAAAACAGGAATTTCAGTACCAAAAATCAGCTCTTACATCAAATTAGCAGAAAAAATAGATAACCTAACAGAAAGAAAAGAAAAACATCTTCAAGAGCAAAAACAAAATAAATATAAAGAAAACGAAGAGGACATAACAACAATATTAGAATTTCTAAAAACAGGTGTATCAATAAATGAAGATAAACCAAGAAAATTCAATCTTTTAGACTACTACACAATAACTAAAATGAACCCAGTAGAAATGTCAAAATTAATAAATGAAATCGTTTCCAAAAATGATTATATAAATTTCAAGCAACAAATAGTAGGTGAATATGAAAAAGATAAAGGAGCAGACGAAGAGAAAAAATTAAAAGAAACATACAAAGTACTAAACAAAGAAGGTAAATTAATAGAAATGACTCAAGAAGACACACAATACGTTTTAAATTATCTAAAAGCAAACGAAATACCATTAACAGAAAAAATATATACACAAGCAGTAAAAAGATATGTAGACTTAGAATTAGATGATTTAAAAAAGACATTACAAAACAAAAATAATAAAAAAAGATAACAAAAAATTGCATTTAAATACAAAATGTGTTATCATACAAAATAATTATTAACAAGGAGGTTTATATGGAAATATTAAAAATATGTTTACTAGTAATATGTGCAATACTAATAGTATTAGTCCTACTACAAAGTAGTAAAGCAGAAGACGCCGGAAACGTTCTATCCGGAGGAACAAGTGACCTATTTAAAAACAGAAAAGAAAGAGGTTCAGAATTAGTTATAAGTAGGCTAACACTAATTCTAGGCCTAACATTCGTTGCAATTTGTTTAGTAATTTCATTCATATAGATATCACAAGATATCTTTTTTTGTATAACAAAAGTGTCTTGCCCTAAGTGATATAAGCAAATTTATTTGTTTTTATTCCAAGATGTGATATTATATATATAAGGTGATAAAAATGGAAAAAAGAATATTAGAAATTTTATTAATTGCAAGAACCAATAGCATGACAAAAGAACAAATATATAAAAAACTAGGATATACCAACCTATCATTCGAAGAATTCGAAGAAACGCTAGAAGACATGAAAAAAAAGCACTTAATATATCAAACAGGAAAAAATAGTTACATAAAAAACCCATTCAAAGAAGGAATCGTAACAATTACAAGAAAAGGTGAAACACTAGTAAAAACAAACGAAGAAACAATAAAAGTAACAGAAAACATATTTAACTGTGTAACCGGAGACAAAGTAAGAATAAGAATAACAGATCCAAGCGAAAACAAAGGAACTATTACCGAAGTCATAGAAAGAAAAGGAATCATCGCCGAAGTAATAACAATAAATAAAAAAAGATACGCCCTAGCAAAAAATACAAAATACAAAATAGATTTGCCACCAAACATCGTAGATGGAATGATAATAGGTATAAAAATATCAAAAGAAGCAAAAACAAAAGAACCAGTAGCAATCCTAAACAGAGTAATAGGACACAAAAACAAACCAAGAATAGACGAAGAAATCATTTTATATGAAAATAACTTTAACTATGAATGGAACGAAAAGATAATAAACGAAGTAAAAAACATACCAAACACTGTAAAAGAAGAAGACTTAAAAAACAGAAAAGACTTAAGAGACAAAATAATATTTACAATAGACGGAGATGACACAAAGGATATAGACGACGCCATAAGTTTAGAAAAAACAAAAGAAAATAACTATTTACTAGGAGTCCACATCGCCGACGTATCAAACTACGTAAAAGAAAACTCAGAACTAGATATAGAAGCAAGACAAAGAGCAACAAGCGTCTATATGAATACAGTAGTAAATCCAATGTATCCAGTAGAACTCTCAAACGGAATCTGCTCACTAAACCCAGAAGAAGATCGCCTAGCAATGACATGCGAAATGGAAATAAATCCAGAAGGAAAAGTCATAAAATTCGATATTTTCGAAAGTGTAATTCATTCAAGAAAACAAATGACCTATAAAAATGTAAACAAAATTCTAGAAGAAAATAACACCCCAGAAGACTACAAAGAATATGAACAAACAATAAAAGAAATGTACAACTTATCAGAAATATTAAAGAAAAACAGAATAAAAAGAGGCTATCAAGACTTTGACTTACCAGAAATAAAAATCATAACAGACGAAAAAGGAAACCCAACAGAAATAACTCAAAGAACTCAAAACAAAGGAGAAAAACTAATCGAATCATTCATGCTCCAAGCAAACGAAACAGTCGCAACCTATATATTTCTAATGGGAATTCCCTCAATCTATAGAAACCACGATAAACCAGACGAAGAAAGACTAAAAAGAGTAATAAACGTCATAAAAATATACGGAGATGAAATAACAACAAAAGGAAAAATAAACAGTAAATACATACAATTACTCCTAAAAGAAGTAGCAAAAACAGAAAGAAAAGAAGTCTATTCCAACCTAATATTAAGATGTTTAGCCAAAGCAACCTACGAAGCCTATAACATAGGACACTTCAGCGTAGGTATAGATAGCGAAAGAAAACAAGCATACACCCATTTCACATCCCCAATAAGAAGATATCCAGATACAACAGTACATAGAATCCTAAAAAAAATACTCCATGGTCAAGTAAAAGAACTATATCAAGAAGAATATAAAAACAAAATAATAGAAATAGCAAAACACTCATCAACACAGGAACAAAATGCCGACAAATGCGAAAGAGAATCAAACAAAATGAAAATGGCAGAATACATGCAAAACCACATAAATGAAGAATACGAAGCAACAATAACAGGTTTCACCAACAGTGGAATGTTCGCATCATTAAAAAACCTAATCGAAGGAAGAATAGGATACGACACAATGGACGATTATTACAATTATAACCAAGATTTAGAAATGGCAATTGGAGAAAAAACCAATAAAACATATAAACTAGGAGACCAAATAAAAATAAAAGTAGTAAAAGCCTCAAAAGAGCTAAGAGAAATAGATTTCGAAATAGTAAAAGGAGAAAACAAACAAAATGGAAATAATAAACAGAAAAGCAAGGCATAATTATTTTATTGAAGAAGAAATAGAATGTGGAATAGAACTTCTAGGAAACGAAGTAAAATCAATAAGAGAAGGCTCATGCAACATAAAAGATAGTTACGCAAAAATAAAAAACAATGAAATATTCGTAATAAATATGTTCATAAAAAAATACTCTCATTCATCATTCTTTAATGAAAGCGAAACAAGATCAAGGAAACTACTATTACACAAAAAAGAAATAAAAAAACTAAAAGAAAAACTAGAACAACAAGGTTACACCTTAATCCCATTAAAAATATACTTCAACAAAGATAATAGAGCAAAACTACTTCTAGGACTATGTAAAGGAAAGAAAAATTACGACAAAAGAGAAACCCTAAAAGAAAAAGATATAAAAAGAAAGATAGAAAGAGAGTTAAAAAAATACTAATCAAGCATATTGTATCATACCAAAAAATATGATATAATATGCCTACATGGGGACGTTTCGGGTTCGACAAAAGTGTAATGATTTAAATTGCAAGTAGGTGAAAGCCTTAATCAAAAAATTAAATATAACTGGAAACAGACAATTATCTTTCGCTTAAGAAATAAATAAAGCGAGCTCTATTATATTTCTTGCTTACGGAAATATTTTAGGGTAATACCTAGTAAGCTATATTATTATGATTCCTAGGCATAATAATGAACAATAATAGGATAGTTATCTATTCAGGTTGTCAATTACTATATAGGTAATGAAAAATGATAATTGACTAAACTTGTAGACGTTTAAATTAATTTGCTTTTGGACAGGAGTTCAATTCTCCTCGTCTCCACCATTGACGAATCTGTTCGAACTATTCGAACTTTTAATATATGAATCAATCAGAAATGATTGATTTTTTCGTTTTTTGAAAAAATCATAGAAAGGATTTGTCTATGGTAAATATTATTAAAGAAGAAATTGAAATTGAAGAATCTTTAGAATCAAGATTAAAGATCATATGTGATTTTTGTAATACTACTCCAACAATAATAAACGGAAGTATTAGAAGAGTAGAACATACAAATCTTACTTATATTGAACCACATAGAATAATTATTAATGATAACTTATATCTTGCTTTTAATTACTCAAATGAAATATATATTAATAATTTAGGTAAGAAAATAAAACTATCTGAACTTGAAAACTATATAAAACAAGCATAGGTCTTGACTTTTAAAATAAAAACAATTATTATAAATAACCAATAAATGACAAGCAGTATCCGTCTTTTATTAGAAAGCGAGGTACATCTATGGTCAAATACATAATTCATTTAAGTAAAATTAATAATAGAAATATAAGAGGAGTCAAGAGTATTGCTTGTTAATGATTTTGTCTCCTCTTTTTTCGTAGAAAAAGGAGTGATAAAGTATGAATGATGATAAGAAAATAGCAGGACTTTATATTCGTGCAAGTACCGAAGATCAAGCAAGAGAAGGATTTAGTTTACCAGAACAAGAAAAACGTTTAAGGACTATGTGTGAGTTTAAAGGATACGAAGTATACAATGTATATGAAGAACGTGGAATAAGTGCAAAAACTGGTAATTATAGACCTAAATTTGAAGAATTATTACAAGATATAAGAGATAAAAAAGTTAACACTATTGTAGTATTAAAATTAGATAGATTAACTCGTTCAGTTGCAGACTGGGAAAAGATTCTTACTTTTCTAGAAGAAAACGATGCATATTTAGATTGTGCTAATGATGATATAAATACAACAAATGAAATAAAAAATATAGTTAATGATTTAAAGAACGTTCCTTTATCAAAAAATAATTATATTTTAAAACAAGAAGATAAGGATAAACTGGTAGAATATTTAGATAAAGTTGATAAAACAAATAATGACTATAAAACTATTCAAGATTTATCAGTATCATTAAAAGA